>NZ_BAAJLS010000005.1:0-340335 GCF_057539655.1 Alteromonas sp. 4NH20-0056
ACCTTCGGGTCTCTTTTTTTTACGTTATACAAACGTGGTGATGAAGAGGGAAAACAGTGGCAATTAATGCATACAGTATTCGTTAAATAAACGATGAACATTTCGATAAAGTATGAAAATTAAGCGCAAGAAACATGACTTTCTGTAATTAAAAATGTAATATTACAAAGTAACTTACAGTTTGTTTTCACAATTTTTAAATAACGTGGTTGAGTTCCTATGACACATAATAACAGCACTGTTTCAGCAAATGACACGCAAGAAAAAATGCATCAATCCCTTTCTGTGAAAGAGCTTCTGGCTGAAGCGCAGAAAGAAATTAATGAGTTAAAAATGAAACTGATGTGGATGGAACGTAACTACGAATAATCGTATTCGTGTTTGCCGACGTTAAGTATTAGTCGGCTATTTGGAAAGTTTTCGCATTAAACCTGTAATTAAACATAAAGAGTTACAGTATTTGATTCGTAACTATTGCCATTGAAAATAAATAGGCGCAAGCATGGTTGCTTACCTTTGTTGGTGACGCCTATCTATTTGAAAAAAGGAAACTAGGCTTATAGCCTGTTTTCTTGCCACAGGCTGCATTTTACAAATCGGCGGACTTTAACGGTATTTTCTCGCCAGAAAAAACTTGTCAATTCTTCTCGCGCTGATGCGCATCTTGTTCTGCGTAAAAGTAAGTATCGAGCGTGCGCGGGGCCAGTCATAACTAAGCAATACCAAACCGCCTAATACCAGCAATATAGAGCCAGGTATAAGCGTAAATATAACACCGCTTACAAACAGTAACCCGCCTAACGTAAGTCTTAATGCTTTCATGTGTGGTTGCTCTTGTCTAAAGAATTTTTAAAAAGTATCACGACGTAATACTACCATGAAGTGTAGTCGTTTTGCGGTCACTAGATAAACATTGAAAGTGTAAATAGATGTAACCCACTCATGAAAGTGTAACAAGTTACCTATTTGTTAACGGCCTTACGTAAACAATAAGTATTAAAACCGTGTGAAAAATCTTTATTGGTGTAGAGAGTCAAGCTGGGTGTAGGTATACTTAGTATCAATACTGAATTCGGAGGTTGTATTGCATTGAGTCTTCCACGCGTCGCGCCCCAACATAGTCTTTCTGAACATTATCAATTGTATCTAAACCAACTTACTCAGTCTGGTTTTTCTGGTGATATTGAATACAGCTATGCCAGTCGATTGGCTGTTGCCACCGACAACTCGGTTTACCAAAAACTTCCTCAAGCCGTATTATTTCCCAAAGATGTGAGAGACCTTGCGGTTATCGGTGAGCTCGTCAATCAGCATCCTTTAGTAAAGTTTTCTGCGCGAGGTGGTGGCACGGGTACAAACGGCCAAAGTTTAACCGATGGCATTGTGGTTGACCTGTCGCGACACATGAATAAAGTGCTCGAAATCAATGTCGAGGAACAATGGGTTCGCGTTCAAGCAGGGGTAGTGAAAGACGCGCTTAATGATGCATTGCGCCCACATGGGTATTTCTTTTCTCCAGACCTCTCAACAAGTAACCGTGCAACTGTAGGTGGCATGATCAATACTGATGCGTCGGGGCAAGGCTCGCTAGTATATGGTAAAACGAGCGACCATGTATTAGGGTTAACATCGGTGTTGGCCAATGGCGAGGTGATTACTACGTCGCCGCTTAGCCTAGACGAGGCAAAGCAACAAGCACGTGGAAGTGATACCTATTCTCGGATATTGCGTCAGGTGATTGCGACCTGCGTTGAAAAACGAAATGATATTATCGAGAAGTTCCCGCGCCTTAATCGTTTTCTCACTGGCTATGATTTAGAACACGCTTATAATGCTGATGAGCAGAAAATAGACGTCAGTAGGTTGATTACCGGTTCTGAGGGGTCGTTAGCGATGGTCGCAGAAGCTACGCTTTCGCTTACCCCCATTGCGACGCATAAAGCATTAGTGAATATTAAGTATGATTCTTTCGAGTCAGCTTTAAGGCATGCGCCTGCGATGGTTGCTGCAAGTGCAACATCGGTTGAAACGGTAGATTCAACGGTGCTGAACTTGGCGAAAACGGACATTATTTGGCACTCAATTTCTGAACTCATTACCGACATTCCCCATAAAGAGATGCTAGGTCTCAACATGGTGGAGTACAACAGCAATGATGAAGAGAGCATAAAGGAAAGAATTGCTCGACTTGAAGAAGAATTGACGCAAGACGCAAAAAACGGAAGCAACGGTGTTATTGGCTACCAAGTTACGTTCAGTAAAGCAGACATCGGTAAGATATACGCGATGCGTAAAAAGGCGGTAGGCCTATTAGGGAAAACTGAAGGCGCGCAGAAGCCAATTGCTTTTGCAGAAGATACGGCCGTCCCTCCTGAAAACCTCGCAGACTTTATTTTGGAATTTAGAGCGTTGCTCGACTCACACGGTTTGCATTACGGTATGTTTGGACATGTAGATGCCGGCGTATTACATGTCAGGCCTGCACTTGATTTGTGTGATCCAGAGCAAGAAAAACTAATGCATCAGATTTCCGATGAAGTCGTCGCGCTGGTTGCCAAATATGGCGGGCTGATGTGGGGCGAACATGGAAAGGGCTATCGAAGTGAATATGGCCCGGCATTTTTTGGCGATATGCTGTTTAAAGAGTTGCGTAAAATAAAAAGCGCCTTTGACCCTCATAACAAAATGAATCCAGGGAAAATATGCACGCCCCTTGGGTCTTCAGACACCTTAGTAAAAGTCAGCGACACCAAACGGGCAACCTATGACCGCACCATTCCTGTGGCGTTTAAAGACGCATTTGCGCCAGCGATGTCGTGTAATGGTAATGGGTTGTGCTTTAACTATGAAACGACATCACCTATGTGTCCTTCAAGCAAAGTGACGCGTGACAGAAGACACAGTCCCAAAGGCCGAGCAGGGTTAATTCGTGAATGGATTAGGCTGTTAGCCAAAGAGGGCGTTGACAGCACGTCGTTGCGTGCTGAGCAATTTAAAACGTCGCTGTGGCAACGTTTTAAAAACTCTCGCGATGATCAAGAGGACTTCTCTCACGAGGTACTTGAGGCCATGAATGGTTGTTTGGCATGTAAGTCGTGTTCAAGCCAATGCCCCGTTAAGGTAGACGTGCCCGAATTTAGGTCAACATTTTTATCAATTTACTACCAGCGCTATATGCGCCCAATTAAAGACCACTTGGTTGCGAATATCGAGCGTATGGCGCCAATAATGGCGTCTATGCCACGATTTGTGAACATGTTCTTAAATCGACGTTGGATGCAAAGCGCGATCGAAAAAACCGTCGGGTACGTTGATACACCAGTATTATCGTCGCCGTCCCTTAAACAGCGTTTGAACGAAAGCGTTACGCGCTACCATTATGATACATTGGCCTCGTTGACCGACGCCGAACGTGCTAAAACTGTGCTTATTGTTCAAGACCCGTTCACCAGCTTCTATGATGCATCGGTGGTGGAAGACTTTGTTTCGCTTTGCACACAACTTGGCTACAAACCAGTATTGTTGCCCTTTAAGCCAAATGGTAAACCTGAACACGTTAAAGGCTTTTTAACGCGTTTTGCTAAAACGGCTACTGACACTGCAGCGTTTTTGAACGAGGTTGCTTCGTTATCAATTCCAATGGTGGGTGTAGATGCGTCGCTGGTACTTTGCTACCGTGATGAATACACGAAAACGCTAGGTTCTAAACGCGGCGAGTTTTTTGTAAACACAGTGCACGAATGGCTTCTCGGCATACCCGATAACACTTGGGAGCGCTCGATAACAACACCGTCGACTGAGTCGCTTGCTTTACTTAGCCACTGCTCAGAAAAAACGGCATTGCCAGCCTCTGAAAAACAATGGCAGACAATCTTTAGTAAAATAGGGCAACCTGTAGACCTTGTTGCCGTTGGATGTTGTGGGATGGCCGGAACATATGGACACGAAGCAGATCAAAAAGACAAATCTTTGGCTATTTATGGCCTAAGTTGGGAAGCCGCCGTAAAAGCGTACCCACAGAATGCAATTATGGCAACGGGCTACTCTTGCAGAAGTCAAGTTGCCAGAATCGAGAAATTTAAACCTCGTCATCCACTGCAACTACTTTTAGCTGCGATGGACAATAATTAGAGAAAAATAAAATGACAGAACAAGTACAGCAACCACAACTTACTCAGGCCCAGCAGTCAGAGTGGGCGCGCATACAATTTCAAAAAGCAAATAAGCACTTGGCTGAGAACGGAGTATTATTTGAATCAGTGG
This sequence comes from Alteromonas sp. 4NH20-0056, assembly GCF_057539655.1. NCBI lineage: Bacteria > Pseudomonadati > Pseudomonadota > Gammaproteobacteria > Alteromonadales > Alteromonadaceae > Alteromonas > Alteromonas sp. 4NH20-0056. The sequence continues at coordinate 4,264 of NZ_BAAJLS010000005.1, forward strand.
TAACTGATGAAAGCCGTTACCTTGCGCCGTACTTAGCAGTATGGAAAATCAAAGCCATAGATGGCAAGTTTTACTGGGCTATCAGTGGTGACTTGCCGAGTGACTATACTGCGCTCCAAAATGCAGCAAATGTGAAAGAAGTGCTTCGTCACTTTGGTATGACCTGGCAGTTAAAGGCAGAGAATCTTCTTCAGGCCGCCGGTGACGATGCAACGCAAAAGGAATACGCAGAGTTATTACAAAACCGTGCAGAGAGCTTATTTGCCATGCAAAATGCACCACAACTTTGGAGCTAAGCACCTAAATTAATTTGGGGAGCGAAAGGGGTTATTGTTCAGTGGATTTGAGTGACATCGGGTAGGGGAAAGCGCTCTGCACCGCATTGCATTTGCTGTCGTGGTACTCCAGCATCCATGAACACCTGTCCTGCAGGACGAAAACCAATGCTCTGGTGATAGGGAACGCTGTCTAAGTTACATGCTACCTTCACAACAGGAACGGATTCTCGCTTTGCTGTTTCAATAAGTGTCGCAAATATCGTGCGATAGATTGCAAGGCATCGATACCCTTGCTTCACTGCTATTCTTCCTAGTACGCCACAGCGTGTTAATCTCGCTGTGGCAATAGGGCTGTTTTTATCATCTACTATCAGAACATGAAATGCATCAAGGTCGGCTTCGTCGAATTCTTTATGCTCGGGTACGCGCCACTCCAAAACAAAAACGCGCTTTCTTAAGGCCATAAGCGTTTCGCCGTCGTTGCTCCAATCTGCACTACGTACCGTAAATGACATAATAAATTTTATTCCTCTACCCACTCCCAATAACCGTTATTAATAAGTGTAGTTAAGGTTTCATAAAAGGCAAATGATGGGGAGTCGGGAAGCGAGACAGCGTTTAGTAAGGTTCCCTCGCCAAGCGCTATATAGCTAGGCTTATCTTCATCATTAAATAAAAACTGTTCTCCATTCACATAAAGTGCATTTACTTGGCTTTCCTCACTTTGCATTAACAGTAGCGGTTTTATTCCGGGAGCTGGCCGAGTACTTGCCCCCGCTGCAATCTCGTTCGCTATCTCTTCAACACTGAAAGGCGGCTCTACAGGAAATTCTGGAATACCTTGCTCGCTGATAGATGCCATTAGTGCTTGCGTAAACTCTTGGCTTTCAATCGTATGTATAAGCTGTTTCTTCAGCGCCTGAATATCGTTTAATGTGATATTGACAGGCGTTTCACACGCAGAGCGTTTTGGGTCAGTGAATCGTGTGTTTTTTACTGAGCATTCAAGCATCATGGCAAGGCTTTCTGCAAGTTGAAGGGCCTCCGGTGCACGGAAACCCACGGAGTACGTCATACAGTCTTCTAATGCCTTTCCGTCATGCGGCCATCCAGGCGGAATATATAATACATCGCCAGGCAGCAACACCTCATCAATAATAGGAACGAATGCTTCTATTTGTCGAAGAGAGGGGTGAGGAAATACTTCGTTATAATTTCCTGGGTTTCCCACACGCCATCTGCGTTTTCCTTTTCCTTGCACTAGGAAAACATCGTATTGATCAATATGGGCGCCAACACCCGCCCCCTTGTTGGCGAAACTCACCATAAGGTCATCAAGTCGCCAATTTGGGATAAATGAAAATGGCGTGATGATTGATGAAACGTCTTGAATATACCTATCGACGCCCTGAACTAATAAGGTCCACTTTCCTTTGCATGCGTCTTCAAAATTAGTAATAGGGCCCTGTGTAACATGCCAGTTACCACTATTGTTGCTGATAATTCTGCTATCGATATCTTCTTCTTGCGCTAAGCCTGCTAAATCATGCTCGTCGATAGGGTCGTTAAATTGAGAAAAAAAGCCCCGAAGCACTACAGGCTTTTGTTGCCAATAGTGTTGTAAAAAGTCATTGATATCGAATGTTTGCATATGCCCTCCAGTAAAGTGCGCGCATTATCTTTCATCACGCCTATTGATACTAGTCGCAATTACGATGTTATTCCTTCAAGCGCTGACTCGCTTAACGTAAATGCGGCTATGCTTCCAACTTTTGTCGCACAGCATGTTGATGAAAAGTAGTGTTGGAATGATGGTGGTAAATGCTCATGTGTATCTGTGCATATCGTCAGGCAATTTTTATTACTGTACTGTTCAAGCATTGCTGCTTTATTAACGGTGTCGCCCCAAATATCAAAGGTACCATGGCGTCGCTCGGGCATACCAGCGGTAACGGTGCCAGTAGCGATACCAATACGAATGCCGCAAGTAAAACTTGGATTGTCTTTCTTGTATTCAGATATGCCGTTCAGCAATCTTATGGCATAAACCACACTTTTTGACGCTATTTTTAACGTTGTCGCTCTCTCGTCCTTTTCATCAACCTCAGCGACCGCCAGTGCAATGTATTGGTCACCATTAGTCTTCAGCGGCCACACGTTAAGCTCATGTGCGAGGTCATCCATAATACGGTAGTAGCTATCAATGGCTTTAAAGGCGTCGTGCGCTTCACTGTCTTTGGTGAAAGACTGGTATCCACAAAGATCAGTAAAAATAACACTCGCACTGTTAATATCCTTACGTGTAGAAAAGTCGTATGGAAAGGTTGCCGCACATGCAGGTATTACATTATAAAGCGCGCGTTTCACCTCTTCGTACTGCGTTTTAAATATTACGGTTCGCGCGTAAAGATGCCTTTGTATTAACGCCCCGATAAAGATGATAGCCACCGATAGCGTAATACAATTTGCTTGTCGTATGATTTGTTCAGAGGAGGGCAACGAATAACTTAGTGTAAAGTCGATAACGCAAAAAGTAAGGGTAAAAGCGCTGAGCCAACCTACACGTTGCTTTTTTTCGTCGTGCTTAAATAGAAATGCACAACCTACTGCCCCCACTAAGAGAAAATGTTGAATATAGGTATCTTTAGGCCATGCTATGGTCGCGAGGGTTAGGTACGACAAACAACTCAACAATAAAAGAGTTCTAGCATGCTCAACATGCTTAGTTAACGCTAAGTAATAGGTAACGACTGCTAATACTATATGCGTGAAAAGCGTTAATTGAATAGCGGTAGGCGTGGGGTGATAAATGGATAGGGGAAACTGAAAAACTAAGCATACAACAAAGGTGATGCTTAGTTTTTTAAGTAATATATCGGTACTGTATTGGCTTAACGTCATTTTTAGCTTCCCACAAAAAAGCGCGGTCATACCGCGCTTTTATAATAGAAAGGTTTGTTGTCAGTTATAACTGATCGACCAGCCTAATTGCATCACCAATATAGTTCGCTGGTGTTAATGCTTTCATTTCTGTTTTAGCCGCGTCAGGTAATTCAAGATTGTCGATGAATTCTGCGATAATCTCTGCATTTACTTTTTTACCGCGCGTCAGCTCTTTCAGCTTTTCATACGGTTTTTCGATGCCATAACGACGCATAACCGTCTGAATAGGCTCTGCAAGCAGCTCCCAGTTATTGTCTAGTTCGTTTAGTAAACTTTGTTCATTTACTTCTAGCTTGCTTATCCCTTTCAGTGTCGCTTGGTAAGCAATTACCGAGTAGCCAACGCCAACACCTAAGTTTCTTAGTACCGTAGAGTCGGTTAGGTCACGTTGCCAACGAGACACTGGAAGTTTAGTGGATAAGTGATTGAACATCGCGTTTGCTAACCCTAAATTACCTTCAGAGTTCTCAAAGTCGATAGGGTTTACTTTATGAGGCATTGTCGACGAGCCAATTTCACCGGCAACGGTTCTTTGCTTGAAATGACCCAATGCAATATAGCCCCACACGTCACGGTCGAAATCAATAAGAATTGTATTGAAACGAGCAACCGCATCAAAAAGCTCGGCGATATAATCGTGCGGCTCAATTTGCGTGGTAAAAGGGTTCCACGTAAGGCCTAATGACGTCACGAATGTCTCTGATACCTCATGCCAATCAACATCTGGGTAGGCAGATAAATGCGCATTGTAGTTACCTACAGCGCCGTTTATTTTACCTAACACCTCTACGTCAGCAATTTGGCTACGTTGACGCTTTAAACGCATCGCCACGTTTGCCATCTCTTTGCCCATGGTAGTAGGCGATGCTGGCTGACCGTGTGTTCTTGCCATCATAGGAATATGTTGATAAGACTTGGCGAGTGTAACTAATGCCTCTATGAGCTTATCGCAGTAAGGTAGCAATACCGTATCACGGGCTTCAGTAAGCATAAGACCATGGGATAAGTTATTGATATCTTCTGACGTACACGCAAAATGAATAAACTCATTTACGGCAGACAACTCACTATTGCTTGCAACTTTCTCTTTGAGGAAATACTCAACCGCTTTCACATCATGGTTGGTAGTACGCTCTATTTCTTTAATACGCATTGCATCGTCTACAGAAAACTCAGCAACAATGTTGTTTAACAATGTGTTCGAGGGTTCCGAAAATGCAGGAACTTCTTTAATGTGCGGGTTGCTTGATAGCATTTGCAGCCATCTTACTTCCACAACAACACGGTATTTCAATAAGCCGAATTCACTAAAAATACTACGTAATTCAACGCTCTTCCCAGCATACCGACCATCAACAGGGGAAATTGCAGTTAACTGACTCAGTTCCACCTTAAGCTCCTCAACTAGTTTATCAACCTAAGCGCCTTTACAGCACTATTCAAAATCTGCTTTCGTTTAAATAAAATATTGCGTCGTTTACCACCCATTTGTCGCCACATTACTGCGGAACGAACACCGGCAAGTAAAAGGGCTCTTACTTTTCGCTGTGTTGCAGGTTGGCTCAAGTAATCAGGGTTACCTGCCACTTGAATACGTGGGGCAAGAGGGCTGACAATATCACTGTATATACTTGCGAGCGATGTAACGACCTGGGGATTCTCAAAATCTACGTGCGCGAGCTGTCGCTGCACATGAGAAATGCGGTCGCCCAGCTCGTTCATTGCTTTATTTTTTCGACTTAGCTTCCTTTCTAAGCCTAATATACTCGCTATGTAGCGCGTAATTTCGGTGTCTTTCGTTGCTTGTTTATCGGAAAGTTGAGCAACCAGAGTATTGTATCCAAGTGACAGGTTACTCAGTTTTCCGAAAACTTGCTGCGGTGTTTCAGGGTCAGTTACCAGGATACTTGATAAACTTGCCTCGATGTATTCATCGTTTGCCGTGCCTTTGCGCGCGATTTGCTGAACCAGAGCGGCGGCCTGCGCAACCCCGGCTAGCGCTAAGTTGTTTTCAATATCTACATCTAGCATTAGCGAATATAACTCTCAATAATACCACCGCCCAAACACACCTCGTCACGGTAGAATACAGCAGACTGTCCTGGCGTTACCGCTTTTTGCGGTTCGTCGAAAACGACCTCTATCGTGTCATTGTCAAGGGGGGTGATGGTGCACGGGATATCAGACTGACGATAGCGCGTTTTTACAACGGCACGTGTCGTTTCAGTAATGGGGGTGCGGTCTACCCAATGAAGCTGCTTGGCAACGAGTCCGTTAGAGTAAAGGCGAGGGTGGTCGGCGCCTTGCCCAACAATTAAAACGTTGCGTGGCACGTCCTTATCGACCACATACCATGGGTCGTCACCGTAGTCGGCTAACCCACCAATGTGCAAACCTTTACGCTGCCCTAATGTATGATACATAAGGCCTTCATGGGTGCCAATTTCTTCGCCTTCAGCGGTTTCGATAACACCAGGTTGTGCGGGTAAGTAGCGCGCTAAAAAGTCTTTGAACTTTCTTTCACCGATAAAACAAATGCCTGTTGAGTCTTTTTTATCATGGGTAATTAAATCTTGCTCTTCAGCAATTTTACGCACTAGCGGCTTTTCAATATCACCGACGGGAAACAGCGTTTTGGCCACGTGTTCTTCGCCGAGGGTATATAGAAAATAGCTTTGGTCTTTATTACTATCTAGCCCGCGCAGCATTTGCCACTTGCCGTTCTTCTCACGACGACGAACATAATGACCGGTTGCAATATAATCAGCGCCTAAATCTTCTGCTGCAAACTCAAGAAATGCCTTAAATTTGATTTCTTTGTTACACATGATGTCAGGGTTTGGCGTTCTACCGGCTTTGTATTCTTCAAGAAAATACTCGAATACGTTGTCCCAATATTCAGCAGCAAAATTGATGGTGTGTAATTCAATACCTAGCTTGTCAGCGACCGCTTGTGCATCTTTTAAATCTTCTGCTGCCGCGCAGTACTCATCGTTATCGTCTTCTTCCCAATTCTTCATGAACAGGCCTTCTACTTGATAGCCTTGTTGAAGCAGTAGGTAAGCAGAGACAGAAGAGTCGACACCGCCAGACATGCCGACGATTACTTTTTTGCTAGCGTTTGATTCAATTTCAGTCACAACGTGAATTACACTTTCTATTGGTTAAAATTAGGCGGCGGATTTTATCAGAAAAATGAACGTAATTCACACATTTCAGCGCAGACATTAAAATATTGTTCATCTACACAAAGCACATAAATTACAATGACTTTTCAAGGTTAACCGAGGTTTTCAACCGTGCAGCACTTACACGAAAACCTTCTAAGCCATAACAAACTGCCATAACCTGTTATTGTTAAGGCAATGTGCTTGTCACACTATTACGTATTGGCCATTGCTGATGCCGTCTAATGTCCAGTTACCGACGCGATATCGAATTAACCGCAATGTGGGATAACCGACATGTGCCGTCATTCTGCGTACCTGTCGATTGCGCCCTTCGGTTATTGTAATAGAGAGCCAACTGGTTGGAATTGATTGTCTAAAACGTACGGGCGGAGTGCGATCCCATACGTCTGGCGCGGCCATGCGTGTTACTTTAGCGGGTTTTGTGAGTCCGTCTTTTAAGGTCACGCCCTTGCACAGCTGTTCTATGGATGCATCGTCAGGCTCTCCCTCTACTTGCACCCAATAGGTTTTGCTTGTTTTTGCCTTGGGGTGCGCGAGCTTGTGCTGCAGCTTACCGTCATCAGTGAGCACGAGCAGGCCTTCTGAATCTCTGTCTAATCTTCCTGCTGCGTATACATCAGGTACATCTATGTAGTCTTTGAGCGTCTCTCTACCATCTGCATCGGTGAATTGAGAAAGCACCTGAAAAGGCTTGTTAAAGAGCACAACACGTGAATTTTTCTGCATAGGTAAATGTATTTTGATTTGAAAACAACACAGACAAGTTTATCACAACGATAACTTTACGTCGTTTATTCGCGAATTTCTGTGATCTTATCGGTTAAGACAATGGTATGACTTGTAACTGAACATTTCGACCCTATACTATTGTGCGCTGCAATATATTTATGCGTCGTTTTCAAACAAACAAGTGGCGCATTTATTCAGTGAAATTAATTATAAATATCTCTGTGCGCACACAGAGTGGGAAAATTCATTTCGTTCCATGCTTTTGGGTTCACCGGTTTTATGGCGTGGGGCGTAGTAACGGACTAAATAAACGGTAAAGCGTTACCGACAACCTTGAGGTATATAATGACCAAGTCTAAGATCATCTATACAAAGACTGATGAAGCGCCAATGCTAGCGACATACTCGTTGCTTCCGATAATAGAAAAGTTTGCGGGTGCTGCAGGTATCGAAGTTGAGTTAAGTGATATTTCACTTGCTGCACGTGTGCTTGCTACATTCCCGGATTTCTTAACGGAAGAGCAGAAAGTATCAGATGCGTTGGCAGAACTCGGTGCATTAACGCAAGATCCGAACGTTAATATTATCAAGCTTCCAAATATTAGTGCCTCAATTCCTCAGCTTCGCGCCACTATCAAAGAACTCCAAGAAAAAGGCTTTAACGTTCCAGCGTTCCCTGACGCACCATCTTCTGACGAAGAGAAAGACATACGAGAGCGTTACGGAAAAGTATTAGGTAGTGCAGTAAACCCTGTATTACGTGAAGGTAACTCTGACCGTCGCGCCCCGACGGCTGTTAAAAACTACGCACGCAAACATCCTCACTCAATGGGTGAATGGTCACAAGCTTCTCGGTCTCACGTTGCGCACATGCGCGGTGGCGATTTCTACTCTGGCGAAAAATCGTTAACTGTAGAAAAAGACGGCTACGTGAGCATTGAGTTCACAGGCAAAGATGGCAGCAAGAAAACGTTGAAGCCACGTGTTGATTTACTCGCAGGCGAAGTTATCGACGGTATGTTTATGAGTAAGAAAGCATTATGTGCTTTCTTCGAAGAACAAATCGAAGATGCTAAAAATACGGGCGTTTTATTCTCACTGCACGTTAAAGCGACCATGATGAAGGTGTCTCACCCCATCGTATTCGGGCACTGTGTAAAAGTTTTTTATAAAGACCTGTTCAACAAATATGGCGAATTATTTGATGAGTTGGGTGTTAATCCAAACAACGGTTTGGGCAGCGTTTACGATAAAATCGCAACGCTTCCAGAAAGCCAGCGTTCAGAAATTCAAGCCGATATCAACGCGTGCTACGCTAATCGCCCACCGATGGCGATGGTAAATTCAGACAAAGGTATTTCTAACCTTCACGTACCGAGTGATGTTATTGTAGATGCATCTATGCCGGCAATGATCCGTAACTCTGGCCAAATGTGGGGTCCGGATGGAAAGGCGCACGACACGAAAGCGGTCATTCCAGAAAGTACGTATGCCACGATATACCAAGAAGTTATTAACTTCTGTAAAACACACGGCGCATTCGATCCAACAACAATGGGTACGGTGCCAAATGTTGGCTTAATGGCGCAGAAAGCTGAAGAATACGGTTCACACGATAAAACGTTTGAACTTGAAGCCGACGGTACAGTACAAATTGTTGATCAAGACGGAAACGTGCTTATTGAGCATGATGTAGAAGAAGGCGATATCTGGCGTATGTGTCAGGTGAAAGATGCACCTATTCAAGATTGGGTTAAGCTTGCAGTGACACGTTCGCGTCAATCAGGCATGCCTGCAGTATTCTGGTTAGACGATGAGCGTGCACACGATGCTCAACTGATCCAGAAAGTAGAGGCATACTTAAAAGACCACGACACTGATGGGTTAGATATTCAGATAATGTCGCCAGTGCGTGCTATTCGATACAGCATGGAACGTGCTATCCGTGGTTTAGATACTATTTCAGTTACGGGTAACGTGCTTCGCGATTACTTGACTGATCTGTTCCCGATATTAGAACTAGGTACCAGTGCAAAAATGCTATCTATCGTTCCACTAATGGCCGGTGGTGGTCTTTATGAAACGGGAGCGGGTGGTTCTGCGCCTAAGCACGTACAACAGTTTGTTGAAGAAGGGCATTTGCGTTGGGATTCATTAGGTGAATTCTTGGCGTTAGCCGTATCGCTAGAAGATGTTGCTATCAAGCATGACAACCCAAAAGCTAAGATTATTGCGACTGCGCTTGATAAAGCAACAGAAGCATTGCTTAACAACGGTAAATCTCCGCTGCGTAAAGCGGGACAATTAGACAACCGAGGCAGTCATGTTCATCTAGCGCTTTATTGGGCAGAAGAAGTGTCTAAGCAAACAGAAGACAAAGCGCTTGCTGAGCAGTTTAAAGCGGTGTACGACACCCTTGTTGCCAATATTGATGCAATTATTGCTGAGATTGACGCTACGCAAAGCCAGCCTCAAGATATTGGTGGTTACTACTACCCAGATGAAGATAAGTTGCGCGCGACGATGGCACCTAGCCAAACGTTAGCATCAATCTTATCTGCATAACGTAAGTAATAACAAAAGCCCGGGCAATGCTCGGGCTTTTTTATGCGTAATGCTCGGTGATACCGGCAAAGCGGGTAAATTAAGAAACACAGATAATTACAACATTGTAATGCGAAAAAAATGCACTCGAAATGATGCGATGAAACCATCGTTGGTAACGCAGGATTTTTACAGGTAAGAAGGTTCAGCCAACGTAATGTTGACCAAACCTTTAAAGATTTATTTCTAGCGTTCTGGCTCTTCTTTAAAGCCAATGTTTTCGGCGTGTAGCCCTTTGGGTCCCTGCTGTACCTCGTAAGTAACTTCCTGGCCTGCTTTTAAAGAGCGATACCCTTCCATTTGAATCGTGGAATAATGAGCAAAGATATCTTCTCCGCCTTCCTCTGGAACAATAAATCCAAACCCTTTCGCATTGTTAAACCATTTAACTTTGCCAATCGCCATACTCCGACTTCCTCTTAATCCTTGAACTCACATGTTTATGCCCCCACAATAGATATGAGAGCATCGCGACGTTTTTCTTTATGAATAAAACATCATAATTAAAATGTAGATTTTTTAACCACATTATGTCAAGCGCAAATGAAAATAAATTTTTAATTAAAGTTTGAAACACATTTGGCATTAACACACTATTATTAAGTTATGAGTAAAGACAACGCTATTAGTATTGATAAGGAAAAGCAAAAAGAAGGGCAGCGCCAAAAACCGCAGCCACCACCTATGTACAAGGTGTTGTTAAACAATGACGATTACACACCGATGGATTTTGTCATTGAAGTACTTATGAATTTTTTCAATATGGATACTGAAAAAGCCAATCAACTTATGCTAACTGTTCATTACCAAGGTAAAGCGGTATGCGGGATTTTCACTGCAGAGATAGCCGAAACAAAGGTCATGCAAGTTAACCAGTATGCGCGTAAGCACCAACATCCATTGATGTGCACGATGGAACAGGCATAAGGTATTTTGTAGAGGGCAAGCGATATGTTAAATAAAGAATTAGAGCAAACGCTGAATAACGCATTTGTATTTGCAAGAGAGCACCGTCACGAGTTCATGACGGTTGAGCATCTATTGTTAGCCTTGCTAGATAACTCTGCTGCCCGTGAGGCATTGAATGCGTGCGGCGCAGACGTAGAGGCGATTAAAAACGAACTACTTGCTTTTGTTAAAGACACGACCCCACTTATTCTTGATGAACAACTCAATGAACGTGAGACGCAACCTACATTAGGGTTTCAGCGTGTGCTTCAGCGGGCAGTCTTCCATGTCCAATCTTCAGGTAAAGATGAAGTTACTGGTGCAAACGTGCTGGTTGCTATTTTTAGCGAACAAGAATCTCAAGCTGTATTTATTCTCAAAAAAGCAGACGTCACACGACTAGACGTGGTGAACTTCATTAGCCATGGCGTAAGTAAGTCGGAAGATGACGAGCCGCTTAATTCAGATTCTGTCGAAGAGTCTGAAGGGGGCGAAGAAGGGGGCTCAGCATTAAGCAAATATGCGAGCAACCTAAACAGAACAGCAAAAGAGGGCAAAATAGACCCCTTAATCGGCCGTGACGCGGAAGTGGAGCGTACTATACAGATACTATGCCGCCGCCGTAAAAACAACCCTCTGCTTGTTGGAGAGGCCGGTGTGGGCAAAACTGCTATAGCCGAAGGGTTAGCGTATCGGATTGTAAATGACGATGTCCCTGATGTTATTGCCAACAGTACAGTGTACTCACTTGATTTGGGTGGATTGCTCGCGGGTACAAAATACCGAGGTGATTTCGAAAAACGTCTTAAAGCCATACTTAAAGAGTTAGCTAAAGACGAGGACGCTATTTTGTTTATTGACGAAATACATACGATTATCGGAGCGGGCGCGGCATCAGGTGGCGTGATGGACGCGTCTAACTTGCTTAAGCCTAAGTTATCAAGTGGCGAACTTCGTTGTATCGGGTCTACCACGTACCAAGAGTATCAAGGTATTTTTGAGAAAGATCGTGCGCTTGCTCGTCGTTTCCAAAAAATTGATGTGACCGAGCCAAGCGTAAGCGATACCACTAAGATCCTTCTAGGCCTTAAAAGCCGTTATGAAGATCACCATAACGTGCGGTTTACGCAAAAAGCGATTCAGGCAGCCGCTGAACTGTCTGCAAAGTATATTAATGAAAGATATCTCCCTGACAAAGCGATAGACGTAATGGATGAAGCAGGTGCTAGCCAGCGTCTTCTTCCGCAGTCAAAACGCAAGAAAACGATTAACGTAGGCGATATCGAGCAAATTATTTCTAAAATGGCGCGTATCCCAGAGAAGTCGGTGTCGGCGTCAGACAAAGAAGTGCTTAAGAACCTAGACAGAAACCTTAAAATGGTGGTGTTCGGACAGGACAAGGCCATTGAGAGCCTTAACGATGCCATTATGTTATCGCGCTCTGGTTTAGGCCAAGAAGAAAAGCCTATTGGTAATTTCTTGTTTGCCGGTCCAACAGGGGTGGGTAAAACCGAAGTTACTCAGCAGCTCGCAAAAATTATGGGCGTTGAGTTAGTGCGTTTCGATATGTCTGAGTACATGGAGCGTCATGCAGTAAGCCGCTTAATTGGTGCGCCTCCAGGCTATGTGGGCTTCGATCAAGGTGGCTTGTTAACCGACGCTGTTATTAAAAATCCGTATTCTGTTGTGTTACTCGATGAGATAGAAAAAGCGCATAGCGATATCTACAACATCTTGCTACAGGTTATGGACCACGGTACGTTGACAGACAACAACGGGCGCAAAGTTGATTTTAGAAACGTCGTGTTAGTTATGACGACCAACGCGGGTGTGCAAGAAACTGTGCGTAAATCTATTGGGTTTAAGCAGCAAGATCACAGTTTTGATGCGCTTAGTGAAATCAATAAGATATTTACGCCGGAGTTTAGAAACCGCTTAGATGGCATTATTTGGTTCAACCACTTAGACGAAGAGGTTATCTTGCAGGTGGTCGATAAGTTTATCATTGAACTGCAAGCGCAGCTGGATGCCAAAAGCGTATCGCTGGAAGTTACCCCAGAGGCCAGAGCTTATCTTGCCGAGAAAGGGTACGACAAAGCGATGGGTGCTCGCCCAATGTCTCGTTTGATAAAAGAAGAAGTGAAAAAAGAGTTAGCCAATGAACTCTTATTCGGAGAGCTGATAAAAGGTGGCTCGGTCAAAATTGAGCTTGGCGACAACAAACTGGCCTTCACGGTAAAAGGAATGGACGCCGTTAAAGAAGAAGCCTAGTTAGCGAAAAAGGTGCCTTGTTTCATAACAAGGCCATTGCGTTTCACCATTAAAAAAGCCCGATTAATAATCGGGCTTTTTAGTTGTTGCGTGACCGCTCAATGGCTCATTATCTGGCGCGATAAATGATACGACCTTTAGATAAGTCGTAAGGAGTCATCTCAACAGTGACCTTATCGCCAGTAAGAATTCGGATGTAGTTCTTGCGCATCTTGCCAGAAATATGGGCTGTCACAACGTGACCGTTTTCAAGTTCTACGCGGAACATAGTGTTAGGCAGGGTATCAAGTACCGTACCTTCCATTTCAATACAATCTTCTTTTGCCATGTAAAGCAGTTACCTCAGTAATTCAAAAATTTTGCCGCGCAGACCTTAACTAATCTTGCCTGTAGTGTAAAGCAATTAAGTAGGTTTTTTATCAAAACGTACCCATTGATCGCCAATAAACTGCTCAAATGGACGAAATTGTTGCTTGTACGACATTTTCTGACAGCCATCAACGAAATAGCCTAAATATACGAATGGCTTCCCTAGCGTTTCGGCCGTGGCGATTTGCATCAAAATCATCCAGGTTCCCAATGAATGTTGATGATAGTCTGGATGAAAAAACGTGTAGAGCGCAGAAAGAGCACCGTGATGATTTTGATCCTCTATATCATCGGTTACCGCGACTGCAATCAATGTGTCGCCATCATAAGCTTCAATGAAAATCGGGGACTTCCACTGACATAAAATAAAACTATTAAATTGGTCGCGGTTGGGAGGATACATACTGCCGTCTTGATGCCTTTGAGTGATATAGGCTTCGTAAAGCGGGTAGTAACTTTCCTTAGGCTGTTGTGATATCAGTATGGTGAAATGCGCATTGCGATTAACTATTCGCTTTTGGCTTTTCGTTGGAGTAAAGGTGTTTACAGGAACCCTCACTGATTGACATGCGTGACACGACTGACAATGTGGCCGATAAATCTGTTCACCACTGCGTCTAAAACCAACTTGAATAAGTTGACTGTAATGCAGCGCCTGCAAGTCGTCAGACTCTGCATAAACTAACAAGCGTTCGTCTTTACCGGGTAAGTAGCTACAGTTGAATGTCTGCGTAATACCGAATTTCATGGCGTGATCACCTGACGTTCCCATTGTGCTATGTATTCACTTTTGAGCTTGCCTGACTCTTCCAACGTTTGGTTATTTTTCTGTAATTTTGAGACAAACTCTGCTCTTGGGATAGACGTCGCGCCCATTGTCGCTAAATGCTCGGTAGGTAGTTGGCAGTCAATAAACGCCATACCATGACGCTTCATATGCGTAACCAGTGCAAACATGGCGAGCTTGGACGTATTAGGCTCGCGATGAAACATAGATTCACCACAGTACACTTTCCCAATGCCCACACCATAAAGCCCACCGACAAGGGTATCGCCATTCCAAACTTCTACAGAGTGAGCTAGTCCCAGATTATGGATGTTAATATAGGCCGACATCATATCGTCTGTAATCCACGTATCAGTGCTTGTTTCAGTGCTGTTCTGTTTCTTTCTGGGAATGGTTGAGCACGCCTGAATTACGTCAGTAAAGGCATGGTTTAAGGTAACCACATAGCGCTGTTTTTTTACCAGCTTACGTAAACTTTTTGACGCATTAAATTCGTCAAGCGGGATAATGGCTCTTGGCGTCGGACTCCACCACAATAACGGCTCATCATCACTGAACCATGGAAAAATACCCTGACTGTAGGCGCTGAACAAACGGTGTGGGCTTAAATCTGCTCCGTATGCCAACAACCCGTTTGGGTCGTCTAATGCACTAGACACGGGAGGGAAGGGGGAGTTAGCCTCTAAAAATGGCAATGTGATCATAGTCAAAGGCCCTAAACGGGTTTAGGGCCTACCTCGCAGATAGGTTAGTCCTATTCGGACGCAAGGCCGTCTAGGAACTTCTCAGCGTCTAACGCAGCCATACAGCCCGTTCCCGCAGAGGTAATTGCCTGACGATAAATATGATCGCTTACATCACCTGCTGCAAATACCCCTTCAACGCTTGTTTGTGTCGCATTGCCGTGAAGCCCGCTGTTTACCACAATGTAGCCATCTTTCATGGTAAGTTGGCCATCGAAGATGTCGGTATTTGGTTTATGGCCGATAGCGATGAATAAACCCATTACATCCAGTTCTTCTGTCGCGTCGCCTTCGGTCTCTTTAATACGTATTTTAGTCACACCCATTTCATCGCCAAGCACTTCATCGAGTGTCTTGTTAAGGTGTAGCACTACGTTACCGTTTTCTGCTTTATCACGAAGACGTTGCTCAAGAATTTTTTCGCTTCTGAACGTGTCTCTGCGGTGGATAACGTGAACTTCAGATGCAATGTTAGACAAGTACAATGCCTCTTCAACTGCAGTGTTACCACCACCAACAACCGCAACTTTCTGGTTTCTGTAAAAGAAGCCATCACAGGTAGCACAGGCTGATACGCCTTTACCCATAAATGCTTGCTCTGACTCTAACCCTAAGTATTTTGCAGATGCGCCTGTCGCAATAATCAGTGCGTCGCAGGTGTACGAGCCATTGTCGCCATAAAGCGTGTAAGGTCGTTTGGTTAAATCTGTTTTGTTGATATGGTCAAAAATAATTTCGGTATCAAATTTTTCAGCATGTTTTTGCATGCGTACCATAAGGTCTGGCCCGGTAAGGCCTTCTGGATCGCCCGGCCAATTTTCAACTTCAGTTGTCGTGGTAAGCTGACCACCTTGCTGTATACCCGTTAATAGAACCGGTTGTAGGTTAGCCCGTGCTGCATATACAGCAGCTGAATAGCCTGCTGGGCCAGAACCGAGTATAAGAAGACGTACGTGTCTGCTTTCTGCCATTTTACTCTCCAACGTATGCCCTAATAAGATAAGGGCTAAAAACTAAGATATTCGGATAGGTGAGGCCGGTTGCAGTGTTTTTCAACTGCCAACGCGCCCTGACGTTATATTTAACGACGATAATGGCTATGATGCCTATTTGAACGCGTATTGTCACTGACGTTATGTGAGTTTGTCGTCACTTTGAACGATTATTAAACATAATTCATCGACTTTACAAACGGATGATGATCTTAAGCTATTTGTTTACTTGTATTACTCACTGGTCGTATTACAATTTGTTGATAACGCCGCCAGTATTTAGTGGCACAACGTAGGTACATAAACGGCTACATTTAACTATCGAGGTGTTTAATGTCTCAGTCTGTAATGTCAATGCTCAGAAGCGGGCAGGATTACATGGCAACATGGCCTGTACGTAAGGAATTATATAGTTTATTTCCAGAGAATCGCGTCGTGTCTGCAACAAAGTTTGCGATTAAAACAATGCCGCCAGCAGCAATATTGGCTTGCGCGCTATTACTTGAAAATATGGGCGCGGGATATATTCCCCAAACTATCGCAATTGGTGCGTTTTTCTTAAGCCTACCTCTTCAAGGCCTATTATGGCTTGGGCATCGCTCTCAACAATCGCTGCCACCCCAATTAAACTCATGGTATCAAGATATTCACGCCAAAATGCGCTCACAAGGGTGCCAGATTGCATCAGCCAAATCTAAGCCAACCTACACTGAGCTTGCAAAGTTATTAAAAACGGCATTCAGTGATCTCGATAATGCTTTTACCCAGCATTGGTTTAAATAACGGCTTTAGCTAGTTTTATTCCGCACGCCTTGCAGCGGTATTCAGTGCCGCGCAATATCTTATTATGTCGTCGTGTCGTTAAGTGGTGAGTTTGGCAACCACAGCGGTAAGCATGTTCCGTTGTTCTGACGTTACTTATATCAAAGTTATGTGTAGTAGAGGGGACCAGGTTGAAAACGTTTTTCATTATGGCCTGCCATTCTTTGCCATGTGGCTTTACGCGCCCGTACAATGTCCAAACTAATAGATGACTAATTTCATGGGGAATAACGGTATGAATAAATGCCTCTGTGTTTTCTTTAAATAACGTAGGGTGCAAATTTATTCTATTTTGTTGTAGAAACGCGGTTCCGGCATTTTTACCTGAGCGACGAAATGTGAGTGCTGGCTGAGTAAACGACCGGGAGAAAAACTGCTCGGCAGTTAAGTAATAGCAATGAACAGCATCAGTGATTAACTGATGCTGTTCATTATTTAAATCAGATGTAGCGATGAGAGAAACCGGTGACTATTTAGTCAACCTTACACTCTAAGCAAAGTATGTAGGTTCCTTTCGGATCATTCAGTTGATTGACTAAACTGAATTCATTAAGCACACGTTTAAATTCTGAAATAAGGGCGCCATCAGCTTGCGCAAATTGCCATTTACCCACGAAGGTAAATGCCTGACCAAAAAACTCTTTCCAGAATATTTCTTGCGCTGATAATGTGCGCTGAACATAGAAGCTATCGTAATGCTCTAATTCAGCCAGCTCAGCGGCTGCTGTAACTGCATTTTGCAATGTGCCTAGTTCATCGACCAGCCCCAACTCTAAGGCGTCTGTGCCTATCCATACGCGCCCTTGAGCGACATTATCTACTGCATCAATGTCCATATCCCTCGCTGTTGAGACAAGCGTAAGAAAATTATGATACGTCGTTTCAACGTTGCGCTGGAGAATTTGACCAAATTCAGGGGCGAGGGGGCGTACCGTTGAAAAGCCTGCAAGCTCAGTAGAGCCCACGCCATCACTGTTTACGCCAAGATAATTCAATGAGTTTTCGTATGTCATGAACATACCGAACACCCCAATAGAGCCTGTTATCGTACTCGGACTTGCGATAATTCTATCGGTATTAGCGGCAATCCAGTACCCGCCAGACGCTGCATAAGTGCTCATTGAAGACACGACAGGTTTGCCAGCCTTTTTAAGTTCAAGAACTTCTTGGCGAATGACTTCTGATGCTAGCGTGCTGCCGCCGGGAGAGTCTATTTGTAGCACGACCGCTTTAACATTATCGTCTAAACGGGCTTTACGTAGCAAGCGCGCAGTGCTGTCGCCGCCCACATTGCCCGCTTTTTGGTTACCATTAAGGATGGTGCCTTTTGCCACGACAATAGCGACTTTGTCCATGTCAGTATCTACGACTGGCATCGGTGGATTAACCACTTTAAGGTACGTGTTAAATTTGGTGATATTTACGCCTAATTGGTTTTTGTCGTCGCCAACCAGAGCAACCAGTTCAGCGCGCACTTCTTCACGGGTTTTAAGTGCGTCAACCCAATTGTTTTGCAGCGCATATTGTGCAAAGTCGCCGCCGGCGGCTTCGAATTTTGATAAAAGGCCGTCGAGGGTCTCATCAAAATTATCCACGTTGATGCCTCTGGCCGCAGCAACGTCTGCTTTGTATTGTGCCCAGTAGCCGTCTAACCATTGTTTTTCAGCGGCTTTGGCTTCTGGTGACATATCGTTACGAATCAGTGGCTCAACGGCAGACTTGTAGGTACCTACACGGAAGATGTGGGTAGTTACCTTGAGTTTATCTAGCATGTCTTTGAAATACATACCGTAGCGGCCGTAACCCTCAATAAGGAGCGATCCCATTGGGTTTAGATAAATATGGTCGGCATGTGCAGCAAGATAATATTGGTCTTGAGTAAAATAATCACCAATAGCATAAACGGGTTTTTCAGACGCCTTAAATTCATCTATCGCCTTTGCGACTTCGCGTAGCTTATCCAGACCTCCGCCAGTAAGTGCCTGCAAATCAAGTACAAGGGCTTTAATTCGTCTGTCATTTTGCGCATTTTCGATAACTTTAACGACGTCGCGCACCAACACTTCTGGATTGTCAGGTTCTGAGCCTAATGCGTCTTGCATAAATTGTTCGAAGGGGTCTACGGCTTCTTTTTCAATTACCAGTTTCCCATTAAGGGTCAGCAAAAGCGCACTGCCGCTATTTACGGTTAGTTGTTCGTCTTCTGAATTTGTTACAGCAACGATAAGCCCAATAAATATGGCAAGAAAGATAACATTAAAGAAAAGCTTTCGGGTGAAGTTGAGTACCGTCCAAAGACCAATAAATAATGATTTAGTCCAATTACCCTTAGCAGCCATAGATATAATTACCTTTAATTTGAATAACCTTAGTATGTTACCGATTTAAAATATTATCGCTAACTTAATTGTAAATTTTTGTAAGTCTTGTCGTGTTACCTGCTATTTTCTTTTTTATCTAACCAAGACGCAATAACCGAGGCGATACGCTTATGATCTTCAGCGCTAAACTGCATTATTAAGTCTGAAGTGCTTTTTTTAAACCCAACTTTGCGGTGTCCTCTGTGCATTATACGGGTAAACGCAGAAGGCTTTTGCGTTTTGGCGTGGTCACTTCGTGGTTTTGATGAAATATTTTTCACACTATTCCGTTCCTATTTACAACACACACTATGAGGTTACTGCCAATGCTGGTCAAAACATACAACAATATAATAAAAAGCATAAGTCATGCTGATGGTATCGCGCTACTGTTATTAAGGCTATATCTAGCACCTGTTATGATTCAGGCTGGTTGGAATAAGGCCAGTAACTTCTCAAATATTGTCGAATGGTTTGGAAACGAAGATTACGGGTTGGGTCTTCCGCTTCCTTATCTTCTTGCGTTGTTAGCAACCGCAGCTGAATTAGTCGGCGGCATTCTTATCCTTTTTGGCTTGTTAACACGGCTAGTGAGCATCCCCTTGATGGTCACGATGATTGTTGCCATGGTAAGTGTTCATGCCAAGAACGGATGGCTTGCGATATCTGATGCGTCGTCATGGTTTGCTGACGGCACCTTGTTACTGAACGAGCGAATTATGGCATCGCCGGAAAAACTGGCGGCTGCCAAGTCATTGCTTGAAACCCACGGAAACTATGATTGGCTTACCTCTAGTGGTAATTTTGTGGTGCTTAATAATGGTATTGAGTTTGGTGCCACTTATTTTATCATGCTGCTTGTTCTCTTTTTCTACGGTGGCGGACGGTATGTTAGCGTCGATTATTATTTAACGAAAAATAGATAGGTCGCCATTGTAGTCTGGTCTTTTACTGCGATAATACGTACGAATTTATTATTGGAAATAGTATTGCTGGAGGCTATATGGATGCATTGTCATTGCTATTAAATCGAAGCTCACAACCTCGTTTGTCTGCGCCAGCTCCGTCAGGAGATGCATTGGAAAACATCATGCAAGCGGCACTTCGCGCGCCTGACCATGCGTGTCTCACACCGTGGCGTTTCATTGTCTGTGAAGGTAAGGGCCTAGATAAATTGGGCCAGCTCTTCGAAAAGTCAGCGATTGAAAATGATAAATCAGAGAAAGAAATTGAGCGCGCCGTTCAATTACCACACCGAGCACCAATGGTGATAGTGGCTGTTGCTAAATACAAAGAGCATGACAAAGTCCCCCGTGTCGAACAAATTGCATCAGCGTCTTGCGGGGTTATGGCCATGCAAATGGCTGCGGTAGCACAAGGATTTAACGGCATGTGGCGCACGGGCAGTTATGCGCAATGTGAAACCGTTAAAAACGGGCTAGGACTCGCGTCTGAAGACGAGCTTGTCGGGTTTTTATATATGGGAACGCCAGCTTTCGAACCTGCGCCCAAGCCTGAGCGCAATTCGAGTGACTTTTTTGAGTTTTGGCGTTAACCAATAGCGACATTTACCTGATAGCCGGCGTACTTGCGCATGTTGATGACTCTATCACCATCAAGCATCCAATATTGCCCTTTTACGCCGGTTAATACGCCTTCAAAGTCGGGGGTTTTATCAAGGTTAATTGACTTTATTTTCACAGGGTAGGTGTCTACCGGGTAGTGTATTGAGTGAACTGGGCCATCAACGGCACTCACAGACTGCAATCCCTTTTCTGCCTTTAGTGCTTCTAATTCCTCTTCAATACTCGCGAGCAATTCGTCTCTCACCGCAATTAAATCAGCATCATCAGGTTTACTTTTGAGCATGGTGCGCCAGTTGGTTTTATCGCCAATATGCTTTTTACAGAGGGTTTCTACCAATCCACTTGTTAATCGGTCAGGCACACGAAGCATCACCGTGGCTTGCGTTGCGCCTTGGTCCATCCAACGAGAAGATACTTGATCGGTAACATGGCGCGTAATACCCACCTTTAAAGAGCCTGTATTGGCGATGTAAACAAAGTGATCGCTAAAACAGAATTCTTCTCCCCATGAAGGCTCACGACATGTTCCCTCATGGTAATGGCAGTTTTCAGGTTTGATAATGCAGCTATCGCACTGGGCTAACGAGATTAAGCAAGGATAACAATACCCTTGGTTAAAGCTCTTCTTTGTTTTCCTACTGCAATGCACGCAATGTATTTCACCTGCAAATGACACCGATACGTGCTGGCCAATAGCGGCATTTACATCAACCAGTGTCTCGCCAACAGGCAGTTGATATTGAACCATATTGTCGTCATTTGCGCGGGTGTGCATCTTTCTAAGCGCACCAGAATATGTTGTTGTCATGATAGTCCTATTCGCTCATTTCGCCGCAAAGGTTGGTCGTGAGGCGTCGAGTAAGTTCGTCGTAAGGGAGATTTTTACTTAATAAATAGTGAAGTTTTGCTAACGCGGCCTCTGGTGTCATATCGCTGCCTGATAACACGCCAACTTCCCTCAAGCCGTGTCCTGTGGCATACCCACCCATGTTGACTCGGCCGCGCATACACTGCGTGCAATTCAACACTGGGATTTCTCTCTCTTTTGCATAAGTGAGTTGTTTAATCAGTGCCGGGTTTTGTGGTGCATTACCCACACCGTAACTTAACAAGATCAGTGCGTTAACGGGCTGTTGTAGGGTATTTTTGATTACTTCAGGCGATATACCAGGGTACAAGCTTACCATACCGATAGGTTGAGCAATTACGCTTGATACACAAAGCGGGGTATCGGTAGGTGTACTTAATGTCCCCGCTTTGACTCGAATATTAATACCCGCTTCTAACAGTGGTGGAAAATTCGGTGAATCAAATGCGCTAAAGCCATCTGCATCTACCTTTCTACTACGATTACCGCGCAATAGTCGATTGTTAAAAAATAAACTGACTTCAGCAATCGGGTAGTTCGCCGCCACATAAAGCGCATTTAACAAATTAACTTGCCCGTCTGATCGTAATTCAGCTAAAGGTATCTGAGAGCCGGTAACGATGACGGGTTTAGACAGGTTTTCCAACATAAAGCTGAGTGCGGACGATGTGTATGCCATGGTGTCTGTGCCATGAAGAATAATAAAGCCGTCGTAATCATCGTAGTTTTGCTTTATATCATCGGCAATGCGTTGCCAATCTGACGGGTCCATATCAGACGAGTCGATAAGGTTATCGTATTCGTGCAGTGTGAAAAGAGGCATTTCAGACCGATGGAACTCAGGCATAGCACGAAGGGTATCGCCCAAAAAGCCTGCTGCTGGTATATAACCTTGCTGAGAGGGCTTCATACCAATAGTGCCACCAGTATAGGCAATGTATATATGTTTTCTCATTTTCTGCTATCCCGACTCAGCCGCAATCCATCTAAAGATGGTCGGCATTTTAACAGCACCATATGGTATGTCATTAGTAATTCGGTGCATTTTTATTTTATGCAATCGAATAGTGTAAACATGAGTAAATACAAGAAGAAAATGAGAGCCGGAAATGCCAGACAATGAATGAAATTGTAATGAAGACGTGTGTAAACGTGAGGCAGCAAAGCAGGGAATAAAACAACGCGGTACGTTTAGAGTAACGTACCGCATGTTCAATGGGCTATTTAACTTCTTTACCCGCGGCTTGTTGATCTGCATGGTAGCTTGAACGCACCATAGGTCCGCACGCTGCATGAGTGAAGCCAATCTCCTTGGCGTAATCACCTAGTGCATCAAACTCTTTAGGATGCACGTAGCGTTTAACAGGGTAGTGATGTTTACTTGGCTGAAGATACTGACCAAGCGTTAACATATCTACGTTGTGAGCACGTAAGTCGTCTAATACCCCTTGAATCTCTTCGTTTTCTTCACCCATTCCCATCATTAATCCAGACTTAGTCATGATGTCAGGGTGCTGCGCTTTAAACTTCTTCAATAAATCGAGAGACCACTGGTAGTTTGCGCCAGGGCGGCATTCACGATACAGACGCGGAATGGTTTCAAGATTGTGATTGAAAACATCTGGAACGCCATTTTTAAAGATTTCTAACGCGCGATCCATTCGGCCTCTAAAGTCGGGTACTAACACTTCAATGGTGGTAGAAGGGCTGTGCTCACGAATAGCGTTAATGCAGTCAACAAAGTGCTGTGCTCCACCGTCCCGCAAATCATCACGGTCAACTGACGTAATAACAACGTAGCGCAAATTCATTTCTGCAATGGTTTTTGCCAATTTCTCTGGCTCTTCAGCACTAGGAGGTAATGGCTTGCCGTGTGCAACGTCACAGAATGGACAACGACGTGTGCAAATGTCACCCAATATCATGAACGTTGCCGTACCATGATTAAAGCACTCTGCTAAATTGGGGCAGCTCGCTTCTTCACAGACAGAATGAAGGTTGTTCTTTCTGAGTGTTTTCTTGATGTGATCAATTTTATCAGTCGTACGGGGAAGCTTTATTTTAATCCATTCAGGCTTACGTAACATTTCTTCCTTTTCAGTAGGAATAATGGTTACTGGAATGTGTTTAACTTTCTCGTCGTCGCGAAGTTTAACTCCGGCTTTAGGTCGTGCGTTACTCATCAAAACCTTCTTTATTTCGTGTTTCCGTAATGGAAAGAGCGTCAAGAAGCAGGGCCGTTAATTTGCTCCCGGCTTCGTCAAGAGATTGTGGTCCGTTCAGTCTGGCGGTATCTATCATTTCCATACCCGCATACCCGCACGGGTTGATTCTCTGAAAGGGTGCAAGGTCCATGTTAACATTTAACGCGAGCCCGTGAAATGAACATCCATTACGAATTCTTAAACCCAGCGAGCACACTTTCTTTTCTTCTACATAAACGCCAGGAGCATCTGGCTTTGGATAAGCAGTAATACCGTACTGTGCTAACAAAGCAACCACAGATTCTTCCATGGCATTTACCAAATGCCTCACCCCAAGCTTACGCTTACGGATGTTAAGCATAAGATAAATAACCTGCTGTCCGGGGCCGTGATAAGTGACCTGACCGCCTCGGTCTACCTTAACCACAGGGATATCGCCAGGCATCAAAATATGCTCTTCTTTACCTGCTTGTCCCTGAGTAAAAACAGGTTTATGCTCGACCAGCCATAACTCGTCAGCAGTGGTATCGTCGCGCGTATCAGTGAAGCGCTGCATAGCTTGCCAAATTGGCTCGTAATCTTGCAAGCCCAATTGCCTGACTATTAGCGGAGAATGTTGTTCACTCACTTACAATACTACTCGAACAAGTTCAATTTTTGCCAATTCAGTGTAGATCGTCTCCATGTGCTCTTTGCTTGTAACACGCACACTGACTGAAACAGAATGATAATTGCCTTTGGGGCTAGGCTTAATTGATGGCGTGTAGTCACCAGGAGCGTGTTCCTGAAGACATGCTACTACCATGTTAGGTAGATCTTCGTGTGCGACACCCATCACTTTAAAGGTTTGATGCGTTGGAAAATCTAATAATTCGTCAAAACGGGTATCCATGCGATATCCTCGGTACAGTCGTTAAAAACAAAAACGGCCAGATTGTAACAAACCTGGCCGTATTTGAACTAGTTTTTGTATGCAAATAGTTAGTCTTCGTCTAAACCTATCTGCAACATAATATAGTCTTTAATACGATTAAAGAAGCTTCCTTCGTTGACTTCATGAAGGGTTACCAATGGGTAACTGGCAACATCTTCACCTTCTAATTGAAGGTACAATGTGCCAACAACTTGCCCTTTCGCGAGAGGTGCCTCTAGCTTTTTATCAAGTTCGAAGTTAGCTTCTAGGTTCGCAGCTTGTCCGCGTGGGATGGTAATGGGGGTAGATTGATTAATTCCAAGGTCTACCGTTTCTCTATCGCCCATATAGATGCGGTGGGCAACAAAGCTGTCTCCCGCACTGTAAGGGGTAACTGTTTCGAAAAAGCGGAAGCCATAACGAAGCAGCTTTTTGTTTTCAACTTTTCGAGCACGTTCGCTGTCGGTGCCCATTACAACAGAGATAAGGCGCATTCCACCTTGTTCTGCTGATGTAATCAAGCTATAACCAGCGTCAGAGGTGTGGCCGGTTTTGATCCCGTCTACATTTAGGCTCTTGTCCCACAAAAGGCTATTTCGGTTGTATTGCTTAATGCCGTTAAACGTAAACTCTTTCTCGCTGTAAATTTTGTACATTGCAGGGGTTTCGGCGATAAGTGCACGAGACAATGTCGCCATATCACGTGGTGTTGTGTAATGATCAGGGTCGTGAAGACCGTGTGCATTTACCCAATGAGAGCCCGTCAAGCCGAGGGCTTGTGAATGCGCATTCATCATACTTGCAAATGCAGATTGAGAGCCTGCGATATGTTCGGCCATTGCCACACACGCGTCATTGCCTGACTGAACCACGATACCGCGCAACAAATCGCTTACTGATACTTTGGTACCCACTTCAATAAACATTTTTGAAGAATCTGGGAATTTCTTTGCCCATGCATTTTCTGAAATCGTTACTTCATCGGAAAGGCTGATATTGCCCGCTTGTAATTCTTTACCGATAACATAAATCGTCATTATTTTTGTCAGGCTAGCAGGCGCGAGCTGCATATCTTCATTCTTAGATGCAATGATGTGACCAGTTTCATAGTCCGTCAGAAGGAACCCTTCCGCCGCCACCGATGGCGCTGGCGGGGTAACGACTGCAGCTTGTGTCGTGAATGCAAATACGCTTAACAGCGTTAATAAAGCAATGAAGAAAGACGGTTTTGCGCGTTGAATATGTCTATGCATGGTTTAGTTTCTTTGACCGTTTTTTTGATTATTTTAAGCAAATTGTTGCGTATAACGTTTAATTGCTCACCAGGGAACACTACGATAATAACGCGTTGAAGCACCGCGAGTGATTCTCGAGATACCCTAAAGCCGTACAGTGTAACGTAAGGCCTATACTAGGACTAGGTTTTAGCAAAAAAGTTTAGTCAGAAGTAGTATTTAGGCGAAGAAACCACAGGATTGCCCGTTGAATGACACAATTCGAACACAAACTATGCGAATGCCGAGCGGGGTAGACATCGCGGTATGTTACAGCGCAACCTCTACCGTATATGCATGTGGGTAACCATTTTCTTTAAGCTGGATGAGTAGTTCAGATGCGGTTGATACGTCATCAATGGGGCCAAGCTGAAGCTTATATATATCATCATTTTTCGGAATGTGAGCGGGGACTTGATAAAGCGCAGACAGAACATTAGAAAGCGACTTTGCGCGCTGGCCATCCGACAGTGCCGCAACTTGAATGTAGAGGGCTTTGTCGGCATTAGGCACGCTCTCTGACACCGTTGGGGTTGGTGTTTCATAAGCCAGAGAAGTAGGCTCAGCAACATCAATACCTAAATATTCATCGTAGGTTAGTGTTGAACCGTTCCCCACAGTAACATTGTTGTCTTCATCAAAATGAATCACTTCAATTTTAACGTTTGCGGTGCCCTTATTGTGATAGCCAAGCTTTACGGCAGCAGCATAAGATAAATCAATAATGCGATTTTGGTGAAAAGGGCCTCTATCGTTCACTCTTACAATCGCTTGCTTCTTATTGTCAAGATTGGTTACCCGAACGTATGACGGAAGCGGAAGCGTTTTATGTGCTGCTGACATAGCAAACATATTGTATGTTTCACCGTTTGACGTGAGGTGACCGTGAAATTTCTGTCCATACCAACTAGCGTGTCCCGTTTGCTCGAACCCTTTGCCCGATTGCATAGGGGTGTAGTGCTTGCCTAGAACAGTGTAAGGGCGAGAATTAAACATGCGGTAGGCTTCAAACTTAGGCACGGCATCGGCGGTGGTTGGTGTTTTTGCAACGAAGCGCGGGGCTGAATCTGTTTTTTGTGAATAACGGCTAGGCTCACTTGTCGAGCAGGCGCTAAGGGCAACAACACTGAATAATGAGAGAAGGAAAACGCGCATCGTTATCTTGAAACCAACCGTTTTTGTGTTGCAATAGACATCAGAATGCCAAATCCTGCCATTAATGTCACCATTGATGTGCCGCCATAACTGACGAGAGGTAAGGGTACACCGACCACAGGCAATAAGCCTGATACCATTCCCATATTTACAAACACATAAACGAAGAAGGTTAGGGTAATACTACCGCCTAATAATTTTGCATAGGCATTCTGTGCGCGGCTAGAAATAATGAGACCACGTAAGATAATAAATAGATAAATACAAAGCAGCCCAATCACACCTATCAAGCCGAACTCTTCACTAAATACTGAGAAGATAAAATCGGTATGGCGTTCAGGCAAAAATTCTAACTGAGATTGTGTTCCTTGAAGCCAGCCTTTTCCTTCTGTTCCGCCCGAACCGATGGCAATCTTAGATTGAATAATGTGGTAACCCGAACCCAACGGATCGCTTTCAGGGTTCATAAAGGTAAGTACCCGCTGTTTTTGGTAATCTTTCATCAGAAAAAACCACATTACTGGAGCAAATGCACCGCCAAGACCTGCAACTAGGCCGATAAGGCGCCAACTCATACCTGCCAGGAATATGGCAAAAATGCCAGAGCTTGCAATAAGTAATGATGTGCCTAAGTCGGGTTGTTTTGCGATTAAAATAGTGGGGACAACCACCATCGCGAAACCGAAGCCCACCAGTGATGTTTTAGGTGGCATGGTGAATTTGCTTAAGTACCAAGCTACCATCATGGGAACTGCTAATTTCATTAATTCTGACGGTTGAAAACGCACAAACTTCAAATCTAACCAACGCTGCGCACCTTTACCCATATCACCAAACAGTAAAACAGCAACTAACATAAGCAGCCCGACAACATAGGCATAAGGTGATAGCCTGCGATAAAAGCCAGGAGGCAGTTGCGCTAAAACGACCATCACCAGCACGCTAAGTGCTAAACGCGTAAACTGACGTTGCATTTGTGCAGCATCTTGCCCGGAGGCTGAGTACAGTGTTACCAGGCCAACCCCCATTAATGCCAGTAGGCCTAAAAGTAACCATACGTCGATATGTAGCTTTTGAAAAAAGCCGACTTTATTGGGGTTTAACGCCGTACGTTTCATTTTTCACTTTCACTTATTGGAGTAGGGCTTTCGAATACTCGGTCTCGAAAATAAAAATCCATTACTTTTCTAGCGATGGGAGCTGCATTTGAGCTACCTCCACCCGCATTTTCTAACACCACAGTTACCGATATCTCGGGATCGTCAAACGGGGCATAGCCCACGTACATCGCATTATCTCGAAGACGCTCGTCAACATCTTCAGCGACGTACTTCTCATTTTGTCCTACAGAAAATAGCTGTGCGGTACCTGTTTTTCCAGCAGATTGGTAAGGGGTATTTACAAAAGCATGACGAGCCGTACCTTCTTCGCCGTGTACTACGTCGTGCATGGCATTAAGCACGATATCGAGATTAGATTGGTTTTTAATCTCAATGGGGCGAAGTGATTTCAACGGGATTAAGTCCACCGTTTTATTGGGCTGCATATACCCTCTAATAATTTGCGGAATATAACGTTCACCTCGGTTTATCAGGGTATTTATTGAATGTGTTAACTGAATAGGCGTCGTCGTCCAAAAACTTTGGCCTATACCTACCGGGATCGTATCACCTACGTACCAAGGTTGGTTAAATCGCGCTCTTTTCCATCCACGACTGGGCATATTCGCGTCAGATTCTTCATATAAGTCGATGCCGGTATAGTCACCAAAACCGAATTCATACATGGCGTCACTGATTTTATCGATACCTAAGTTATAGGCTAAATCGTAATAGTAGATATCACAAGACACCTCAATTGCCTTGGCGACATCTACATCGCCGTGTCCCCATTTTTTCCAGTCGCGCCAGACATGCGACACGTTGGGAAGCTTGTAGCGCCCATTGTCTTTAATCGTAAAGCCTTCAGTGATAGTGCCCTCTTCTAAACCCACCAATGCCAGATGAGGCTTTACAGTAGACGCCGGTGGGTATTGGCCTTGTGTCGCGCGGTTTATAAGCGGCCTGTCGGGGGATTCAAGCAACGCTGCATAGTTTTTGCTACTGATGCCATGAACAAACAAATTTGGATCGTAGCCAGGGTTTGAATAGAGCGCGAGCACACCACCCGTTTTGGCGTGAGTGATAACAATGGCCCCACGTTGGCCTTTTAGCAAGCGCTGTGCTTCTTGTTGAAGCGATAAATCTAGGTTTAACACAATGTCTTTGCCCGGCACCGGCGGGTCAACATTTAACACCCTAATAATACGGCCTTGATTATTCACTTCAACTTGTTGATAACCCACAGTGCCATGTAAAAGCTCTTCGTGGTATTTCTCTATTCCCAGTTTTCCGATATCGTGAGTCGCAGCATAATTATCTTCTTGCCCTGCTTCAACAAGCTTTTGTAAGTCTCGTTTGTTAATACGAGCAACGTAGCCCAGCACGTGTGTAAGTGTGTCTTTATAGGGGTAGTGGCGAGCTAACCGTGCGTCTATCTGAACACCGGGGAATCGGTGTTTACTTGCAGAAAATAATGCCACCTCTTCTTCACTCAACTGCGCACGAAGTACTATAGGCTTAAAACGCCGTTGACCTTTCAGATTGGCTAAAAATGTGTCGCGCTCATCCTGAGTGATAGTCATTAGTGCGCCGAGGGCATCTAATGTTTCTTCAATATTCTCTGTTTGTTCGGGCGTTATTTCTAAATTAAAAACCGGTCGGTTCTCTGCCAGTAAAACGCCATTTCTATCGAAGATAAGGCCGCGATTAGGGGCAACAGGTAAGACTTTAATTCTATTACCGTTTGAGCGGGTTTGGTAATCGTTAAACTGCGTGACCTGCAAGGAATAAAGATTACGCAGCACCACACCGAGCATCAGCACCACAATAATAAACGCAATAGTCGCTCGTCGAGCAAAAAGGTTTGCTTCTGCAGAGTGGTCTCTAATGGCCTGACGCTTCCGATGCATAATAGGGTTACTTACTCTCGATGATAAGGATGATTTTGCGTCACGGACCATGCCCTATAAAGGCTTTCGGTTAGTATAATACGCACAAGCGGATGGGGGAGGGTAAGCGCTGACAATGACCATTTTTGCTCCGACGCCGCAATGCATGATGGTGCCAAGCCTTCGGGGCCGCCAATCAGTAAGCTGACATCTCTACCGTCCATCTTCCAACGATTAAGCTGTTTCGCTAAAGTTGGCGTATCCCACGGCTTTCCAGTTACCTCAAGGGTAACGACTTTATTACCCTTAGGGATCGCGGCCAACATCTGTTCTCCCTCTTTATCAAGGATCCGTTTGATGTCGGCGTTTTTTCCGCGTTTGCCCGCTGGAATTTCAGTGATTGTCACCGGTAAATCCGAGGGGAAGCGTCGAATAAACTCTTCAACGCCGGTGTTAACCCACCCCGGCATTTTCGTTCCTACGGCGACGATTTGAATACGCATACTGCGCGCCCCTCTTTAGCAAAGCTACTAGCTGATAAGCTTAACGAATTAAGACCACAGCTTTTCTAGTTGATAAAAATCTCTGGTTTCATCTTGCATCACGTGCAAAACGATATCACCAAAATCAACCAGTACCCACTCACCGGTGTCTTTACCTTCGGTGCTGATAGGCGGATTGCCAGCATTCTTTGCTTCAACCATGACGTTTTCAGCTATTGAAGACACATGACGCTTTGAATTTCCCGAGCAAATAATCATTAAATCGGTAATGGTAGATTTACCTTGGACATTTAGTTCAACGATATCTCTGCCTTTCATGTCATCAATTTTGTCTAAAACAAACTGCTTAAGTTGTTGACTCTCCAACGTTTCCTCTCTTAATTAACTTTTATATAAATGATGCGTATTAATATACGTTGCAACCGGTTCAGGTAACCACTTCGCAGCAGCATCTATGCTGTCGCTGTCTGTAATTAACGCTCTTAGTTGCGTCGATGATATTGGGTGCAATGGTGTGTTAATAAGAAACACGCGACCTGTAGAGGACGTTTGTAATTCATTAACATTTTGTGCCCGATTTTCTGTTACCCATTGCGCTATCTCTTTTGGAGGCGTAAAGGTTTCCCCGTCTCGGCGCATAACGACAAGATGGCAATAATCTAATAAGGCATTCCACTCAAACCATTTGGTTAGATTATACAGTGAATCGGCGCCAATGAGAAAACAGATTCTCTCATCGGTATTTTTATGTAGTACTTTTAGCGTATTCACCGTGTAAGACGGCGAGGGAAGCGTAAGCTCAATAAGTTCTGGATAGAGACGGTCGTCAAATTCGCATGCTAACTTAACCATGTTAACTCTATGCTTTTCGTCCATAAAAACGTGTTTATGTGGAGCAATCTTGCAGGGCATCAACCCTAGCGTTTCAATGCCTAATTCGTTTATTGCATGTAACGCGGGCTTTAAGTGGCCGAAATGGGGGGGATTAAATGTACCGCCAAGTAACGCTCGCATATCAGGCTACTGATCCAAAAACGGGACAGCAGTTAAATTAAACCCCATAAACATCATGCAAAGATGGCAGAGCTTGACGAAAGGCCGCTGTATAACACTTTGTTTAAATGCCAGGTCGGCTTGGCTTAATGCACTCTGGATAGCTTCAAGCTGCACAATGTCCAAGCGCTGAAGCGCCTGCTGATAAAAGCCTTGCCTATTCTTCCATATACCGAATTTTTGCCACTGAATAGGGTTTCCATTGACCATAGACGTTTTTAGCTTCCACAGTTGTTCCCATTCTCTAATAAGCGCCCAAATGACTATGTTGGGTTCAAGGCCTTCGCTTTCCAGTCGGTACAACATTTTCACGCACCGCTGGGCGTCGCCACTTAGCATGACATCAACAAGCTGAAACACGCTGTAACGAGATTGGTCGACCATTGCATGTTCAATCTGTTGTTCGCTAATGCTTGTACCAGGGTAGAGCAGGGCAAGTTTATCAATTTCTTGCTTCGCTGCCAGCAGGTTTCCCTCACAAAAGTCCGCAATCATCTTCACGCCAGGCGGTGTGATTGTTAATTGATGAGACGCAATGTGATTTTGGATCCATGCCGCAAGTTGCTTCCCTTCAAGTGGGTAGCAAAGCGTGCTTACCCCAATTTCATCAAGAACTTTAAACCATTTTCCACGCTGTACGTCTTTCCCAATTTTGGGGCCATGTACCAGTAACAGCATGTCTGGGTTAAGGGTAGAGGCGACTTGTTGTAAAACCTTACTGCCTTCAGCGCCGGGCTTGCCTGTTGGTAGTTCTAGCTCAATAAACTGTTGGCTAGAGAACAACGACAAGCTTTGGGTCGCGTCAATAAGTTCGTTCCAAGAAAAGCCTGAATCGGCGACTAATACAATACGTTCGTCAAACCCCGATTGTTTTGCCCGCGCTCGAATTTGCTCAATGACCTCAAATTTTTGCTGGGGCTCATCACCAAAAACAAGATAACAGGGCCGCAGTTGCGACCCAATCTCTCTGGAAAACTGGTTGGGGTAAATTTGCATTGGTTAGTTTTTCAATGCCAAGCTGGCTGCTTGGCTAGATAGACGGCGAATGAGAATGTCTGCCGCTTCGGTTCTCATTTCATCAAGCACTAGTTCGAGTTCTCTAGACTTTGCTAGGACCTGATCAGGATCATCCTGATAATCTCTCACTACTTCAAATTGGGCGACAATAGGGTCACTGTCAGGAAACAGAACACGATAGCGTACAATATAGATAAGCTCGTATTCTGCGACTTGGCCAGATGCGTAAACAGACAATAACCTTCTTTCAAGATTTTCGGGAAGAAGGTAGATGTTTACGCTCTGGTTACGGTCTGAAACAGATGACCCTGTTTTGCTTAAACCGTACACATTCAAACGTTCATTTAGTGCTTTAGCAAGCGGCGCGTGAGCGCGCGCACTGTCAATTACAACCGTATTAACGTTATCGGGTAACGTCGGCGCACTTCGTAAATGAAATCCGCAGCCGGTTATAAAGCCTGCAACTAAAAGCATGAATGTGTATCGGAGAAAAGCGCTCATGTTAGTTAGCCACAATATTTACTAGCTTTCCAGGAACAACAATCACTTTTCTAATGGCCTTACCTTCCAGAAACTGTTGAACGTTAGACTGCGTTTTCGCGGCGGCTTCAATATCGTCCTTACTGGCATCAGCAGCAATCGTCATTTTAGCGCGTAACTTACCATTAACTTGGACGATAATAAGCTTCTCGTCTTCGATAAGCGCTTTTTCGTCAGCAATAGGCCAAGCGGCGGTGTCGATATCGCCCTCATGACCCAACACGTTCCATAACGTGTGAGAAATATGAGGGGTAATTGGGTTTAGGAGCAATAACACCGACTCAACCGCTTCGCGCATGATAGCGATATCTTGCGCGTCTTCTTGAGGCGCTTTTTGAAGGTGATTCAACAGCTCCATAATGGCCGCGATAGCCGTGTTGAAAGTTTGACGTCGTCCGAGATCATCTGACACTTTTTGAATTGTTTTATGGACTTCACGGCGAAGCGCCTGTTGAGGCTTGGTTAACAATGAAGCATCTAAAGTGGCAGGCGTACCGCGCTCTACATGTTCAGTCACTAATTTCCAAATGCGTCGTAAGAAACGGTTTGCACCTTCTACGCCAGAGTCTACCCACTCAAGGGTTTGTTCTGGTGGCGCCGCGAACATGGTAAACAGTCTTACTGTATCTGCGCCATAAAGGTCGATAACTTGTTGCGGGTCGATGCCATTATTCTTCGACTTTGACATTTTTGTCATACCGCCATGAATAACGCTTTCGCCGTCAGCGGTAAGCCACGCTTTTACAATTCGGCCTTTTTCGTCTTTTTCTGTAGAAACATCGGTAGGAGAAAACCATGTTTTCTTACCCGCTGCATCTTCACGATAGTAAGAGTCGGCTAATACCATACCTTGACACAAAAGACGCTTAAATGGTTCGTCAGAATCGACAAGGCCTTCGTCTCTTAACAATTTGTGGAAAAATCGAGAGTAAAGAAGGTGAAGTATTGCGTGTTCGATACCACCAATATATTGGTCGACTGGCAGCCAGTAACTTGATGACGCAGGGTCTAGCATGGCGTCTTGATTTGTCGCAGATGCATAGCGTGCGTAATACCACGACGATTCCATAAAGGTATCAAAGGTGTCGGTTTCGCGTTGCGCTGGCTGGCCATTGTAGGTTGTTTTCGCCCACTCAGGGTCGGCTTTAATCGGTGACGTTACGCCATCCATTTCAACATCTTCAGGAAGTACTACAGGCAGTTGGTCAGACGGCACAGGAACAGACTCACCGTTTTCCAAATTCAACATTGGAATAGGTGTCCCCCAATAACGCTGGCGGCTTACACCCCAGTCGCGAAGGCGATAATTTACCTTTCTTGTACCGCAGCCTTTACTTTCAAGTTCGTCCGCTATGCCGTTAAAGGCCGCGTCAAAATCGAGGCCATCAAACTTTTCTGAATTTATTAAGCACCCTTTCTCGGTATAAGCAGAGGCTGACAAGTCACACTCGTCTTCCTTGCCTTCGGCGGCTTTAATCACTTGTTTGATGGTTAACTGATACTTTGTTGCAAATTCCCAGTCGCGTTGGTCGTGTCCAGGAACGGCCATTACTGCGCCAGAACCGTAATCCATTAAAACGAAGTTAGCGACCCAAACCGGTAGCGTTTCGCCAGTAAGAGGGTGCACAGCCGTTATGCCGGTTGCGCAGCCTTTCTTTTCCATCGTGGCTAATTCGGCTTCTGCAACTTTTGTGTTTTTACAATCTTCTATGAATGCGGCAAGTTCAGGGTTGTTTTTTGCTGCATGTTCTGCAAGCGGGTGCTGTGCCGCAACTGCCACATACGTAACACCATAAAACGTGTCAGGTCGAGTGGTATAAACGGTTAATGATTCGGTTTCACCTGCTGGCGCAGAAAGGGCGAATGTAATGTCTACGCCTTCTGAACGACCAATCCAGTTTGCTTGCATGGCACGAACTTGGTCAGGCCATTCCTCTAACTGTTCTAAGTCATTAAGCAACTCTTCGGCATAGTCAGTAATTTTTATAAACCACTGTGGAATTTCTTTTTGTTCGACTAATGCCCCAGAACGCCATCCACGACCGTCGATAACTTGTTCGTTTGCCAGTACGGTTTGGTCAACGGGATCCCAGTTTACCGTTGAGTTTTTCTTGTATACCAAGCCTTTTTCATAAAGGCGCGTGAAAAACCATTGTTCCCAACGGTAGTAGTCTGGCTTACACGTGGTTACTTCTCTATCCCAATCATATCCGAAACCCAATGATTGCAACTGCGCTTTCATGTAGTCGATATTCGAATATGTCCAGTTAGCCGGGGCAGTATTGTTGTTGATTGCAGCGTTTTCCGCTGGCAATCCAAACGCGTCCCATCCCATTGGCTGCAGTACATTTTTACCCTGCATACGTTGATAACGACTTATTACATCACCAATGGTGTAGTTCCGAACGTGTCCCATGTGTAACCTTCCACTTGGGTAAGGAAACATCGACAGGCAGTAGAATTTTTCTTTATCTACGTCGTCATTGGCTTTGAAAGATTGGTTGTCTTCCCAGTATTGCTGAACGCGTTGTTCAATTTCTTTCGGGTTGTACTGATTATCGGCCATGAAACTTAGGCTTCCGCATTAAGAGTTAAAACGTTTATGGGTGGGTATGACGCGCATTTTTAGCATATTTGCTCTATTTTGCACGTGGGATCTTCCCATGCAACATACATATAGCCCAATAGAATACCTCAGCGCTAAGCCATGCCTCAATAGCTTAGCACCGAACTACGCAATTTTTATTGCTGCTTGGTTGAAAAACGAGCATAAAGCGTGCTATCTGACACTATGTTTAATGGTTTTCAATGAAATGCGCAACGACGGTAAGTTCACTATCACTTAAAACGGGCGTCGCTAAACATTGTTAACGCGGTAAGTTGTTGAGCCTGCACGCTATCAACAATAGTAACCAAATTGACCGCATCGTCATTCGTTGCTTTTTTACCATTGAAGTGAATAGTTCCGGCTGCGTTATACGTCAGCGTGACTTTTGTTCTCTGTTTCTGAACATTATCGCGTTGGTTTTTGGCGTTGTTACTATCTTCATAAGTTGTGCTTTCAAGCACGTTAAACTCCCAAATTAACGCGCCGTTTATCCCCATCTCCTGAAGCGGTCCGAGACCGCCAATCATGACGACCTTCTTGTTAGGCTCAATAACGCTGATTTGCATATGCATAGCACTGGCGATATCGGTGGTTTCACAAAAGCAGCCGCCAGCCTTTTCTTCGATGTGCAGTTTGCCTTCCCACCACGTATGATCTTTTGGCCACCACATATCGACGTGTTTTATAAAGTGCGTATAAACCGCATCAACGGGTGCGTTGCTTTCACTAACATTTGTGATAGAAAAACCCGTGTTATCTGCATAGTTAATGTCAGCCATGCTGGGCAATGCGAACAATGTGGTAATCAATATCAGAACAGAGCGGGTAAAAGGGCGGTGAGTTATTTTTATCATTGTTTCGTCTACCTTTCTTTGAACGGTGTGCCTGGCGCGTTAACGTGGTTCATTAAAATGCACGTATGGTGTAACGCTAACAGAATAAAATGACAAAGTGTTAGCGGCGAATCGACTATTGTTAATGAGGGTCATCCAATTTTACTTATTTTGTGTCTTAATGGTTGTTTGTTGCTCAATTAACAGTGCAATGCCATGTTAATGCTGATAAGCGTTTGACACTCAAGTTAATTAGGGTTTCACTTACCTAAAGAATTAAAGATAGAACACCATGTCTGCAGACAGTAAAGCATTCGCGTTAGACTTTGACGCATTATCACCTAGCATAAATCGGCGCGCGATTGCCAGCGCGTTAAAAGACGACGAAGCGCTTAATGCGACCTTCATTGGCCAAGAGCGGGCCCGTGAAGCCCTTACATTTGGGTTGGGCATTCAGGCGAAAGGATACAACCTTTACGTTATGGGTGAACCTGCTACAGGCCGCTTCACTCTCGTTAAAGACTATATAGAACGTGAGGTAGCGCATCGTGGTGCGATTGATGATATCTGCTATATCAACAATTTCGATGAAGAGCGCGAACCTATCGCATTACGTTTTCCTGCTGGCGGCGGTAAGCAATTCCATAAAGATATAGCTACATTACTCGATGATATTCTGAATACCTTTCCCGTTGCTTTTGACAACCCTAGCTATCAGCGACGCAGAAGCAGTATTGTGCGGGAGTTTGAGAGTAAATATAACAGTGCGATGGATACGGTAGAGCGTTATGCTCAAGCAAACGATGTCGCCCTCTATGAAGACGCTGGAACAATAAATTTCTCTCCCATAATTGATGGAAAACCGCTGACGGATACTGAATTTGCCTCGTTAGACGATCAAAAGAGGCAGTATTTCTATGATCTTATCGATGAATTAGAAAACCGCCTCAGCGAGAGCTTACTCAGTTTGCCTATTTGGAAGCGTGAAAATGCTGAGCAGCTAAAAGCGTTAGATAAACAAACGGCTGAACACGGCATTAAGCCGCTACTGAAAATGCTTGAGCACAGCTATGCATCTGACATTGGTACGCTTAAGTATTTAAAAAAGTTAAAGTCAGCGCTTATCGACGCTATTTTAGTTATTAAGTCAGAGGAGCAACGAGAGGATAAAACGGAAGACTTCGACAGGCGAATCTATCTTGAGGAACAGTTTTTGCCTAACGTATTGGTCGCGAATCAGGTTGACGCCTCAGCCCCTGTTTACTATGAGCCTAACCCTACTTACCAAAACCTGTTTGGCAAAATCGAATACACCAATATTCACGGCAGTGTGTTTACCAACTACCGTATGATCCGCCCCGGTGCATTGCATCGAGCTAATGGGGGATATTTACTGCTAGACGTTGACCAGCTTATTGAGCAACCCTATGTATGGGACACGTTAAAACTTGCGGTTAAATCTGGCCGTCTGCGTATGGATTTGCCACAGCAAGATGTAGGAATGGTGAACGCAATTACACTGAATCCTCAGCCCATCGATCTTAATGTAAAGATTATTTTGATGGGGTCTCGCGATTTATACTATACGTTACAAGATTACGACGATGAGTTTGATGAACTGTTTCGCGTTCTGGTTGATTTCGACCTTGAGATAGAGGTGTCCCGCCAGTCTCTGTTTGATTTTGTTGGAAAAGTGCGACGTCATTTACGTACGCTTGATGTAAAAGATATAAGTTTAACTGCAATGGCGCGGCTCGTAGAGTATTCCCTGCGAATGGCAGAGCATCAAAATAAATTATCAGCACATTTCGCAGAAGTAATTGAATTGGTTAACGAGGCGCATTTCTTTTGCAAAAAAGCGGGGGCAGATACCTTAGAGATAGGGCATTTGAAAACCGCGCTAAGTGCAAAAAAACGAAGAACCGGCAGAGTAAGCCAAGCCTTGCTTAACGATATTAAAGAAGGGCATGTGCTTATAGCGACAGAAGGTTCTGCGATTGGCACGGTAAACGGGCTGACCGTGCTAGATGTTGGCGATACTGCATTTGGTACCCCTGCACGAATTACCTCAACCGTATACGTTGGTGGAAGCGGTGTAGTTGATATTGAGCGCGAGGTAGAACTAGGCCAAGCCATTCACTCCAAAGGCGTGATGTTGCTAACGGGGTATTTAGGTAATAAATACGCTCAGCATTTTCCATTAACGTTATCAGCAAATATTGCGCTAGAGCAGTCTTACGGTCATATAGACGGTGATAGTGCATCGCTAGGTGAACTGGTTGCGCTTATTTCTGCCTTAACAGAAATACCTTGCCTTCAAACGTTAGCTATTACGGGTTCAATTAATCAAAACGGCGAGGTTCAGGCCGTAGGCGGGGTCAACGAAAAAATAGAAGGCTTCTTTGACCTTTGTCAGCATCGCGGTTTGACTGGCACGCAAGGGGTTATAATTCCAAAATCCAATGCAGTAAACTTAGTGCTGAACACGACAGTCATCGATGCGGTGAAAAAAGGGCAGTTTCATATTTATACCGTTGAAACTGTGGATGACGCTTTATCTATTCTAATGCAGCAAGAAGCGGGCAAGATTAGTAGCAAAGGTCGTTATCCGAAAAATTCCATTAATTATCATGCAGTGAACCGTTTGTATAATATCGCCTTGATTGTAAATGGCGGGGACGGGGAGTAGGGTACTCGTCGTTTATTAAAGATAAGATGCGTTCTGTGGTGCGAGAGAAGAAGTAAAAAAAAGGGAGCAAATGCTCCCTTTTTACGTTTACAAACCGCGCTCCGTTTATTTTGGAGGCATGCGCAAACCGCCATCTAAACGAATAGTCTCACCGTTAATATAGGTGTTGTGTGCAATATGCAGTACAAGCTTTCCAAATTCTTCGGGTAAGCCTAGTCGTTTAGGGAATTGAACATTAGCAGACAGGGCATCTTGCACCTTTTCAGGCATTGCTAGCAACATTGGGGTACCCATAACGCCGGGCGCAATAGTATTAACCCGAATGCCAAGAGGCGCTAAATCACGTGCCATGGGTAAGGTTAACCCAATAATGCCGCCTTTACTTGCGGCATAGGCAGTCTGGCCAATTTGCCCTTCATAGCCTGCAACAGACGCTGTATTAATAATAACACCGCGACTTCCATCACTATTTACCGGCGTTTGTTTTGCCATTGCAGCGGCAACGATGCGCGCCACATTGAAACTACCAACAAGGTTAATATCAATGGCTTTTTGAAAGTCGCCGAGAGGGGCAGGGTTACCTTCTCTGTCTAACAAACGCTTTGCTGGTGCAATACCGGCACAGTTTACGAGTACATCTATTGACGAGAAGCGAGAAATACACGCATCAATAGCGTGCTGGACAACGTTTTCGTCTCTTACATCAACCTTAACAAAAAATGTATTGTCAGCACCTAGCTCGCTAACGCGTTGGGCACCCATTTCTTCATTGAGATCAAGTAAGCAAACGTTCGCGCCTGCCTCTCGAAGTACCATGGCCGTTGCGTGTCCAAGACCAGAGCAGCCGCCCGTGATCACCGCAGTCAAAGTCTTTTCTGTCATTGTGAATCCGTTTGTTGATTGGTTTTTAACACAATGTTAACGGTTAGGTGACAGAAAAACTACGGTGACACTGCATCAGCCGAATTAAAATACGTTTACTTTGGCAACTGTATTTTACGCTCTTCGGTCGGACGGTAGATTATTAGCGTGTGACCAATAACCTGAAGTTTTTCAGATTGTGTTTCACGAACAATCGCATCCATGATTAACGATTTCTCTTCTCTATCGTCAGTCGGAACCTTAACTTTTATTAATTCATGATGGTTAAGTGCATTGTCAATCTCAGCAACAACGCCCTCTGTGAGGCCATTTGAACCCAGTTGTACCACTGGCTTCATTGGATGTGCGAGGCCTTTTAAAAATTGTTTTTGTTTATTTGAAAGTTTCATTTAGTCAATTTTCTTACGATTTATATATCAGTTTATGCTTGAAATAACGTATTCTACCGCCATCTCGTCTACAATCCTAATTACATTGTGTTGGAATGACAAAAAAGAAACACTCCGCCAGCAGTAAGCGCTGGTTACAAGAACACTTCGACGATCATTATGTACAGAAAGCCCAAAAAGAAGGGTGGCGTTCTCGTGCAATATATAAACTCGAAGAAATCCAGAAAAAAGACAGGCTTATCAAGCCCGGTATGTCAGTGGTCGATTTAGGCGCTGCGCCAGGTGGGTGGTCTCAGCTCTCTGCTAAACTTGTTGGTGATCAGGGACAGGTTATTGCCTGTGATATTTTACCAATGGACTCCATTGTTGGGGTAGATTTCCTTCAGGGTGATTTTAGAGAGGATGCAGTACTTCAAGCATTATTGAACAGAATCGGTGGAAAGAACGTAGACATAGTGTTGTCTGATATGGCGCCAAACCTCGCGGGTAATGCTGCTGTCGATCAGTCAAGGTCCATCTATTTGTGTGAGCTTGCGTTAGATATGTGTCACCACGTACTCAAACCCGGTGGAACATTTGTAATAAAAGTTTTCCAAGGTGAAGGGTTTGTAGAGTTTATGAATGCCCTAAAGGGTTCATTTACAACGATTAAAACGCGAAAACCAGATTCGTCGAGGGCACGCTCTCGAGAGGTGTATTTGGTAGCGTGTGGGTATAAAGTGTAGTAGGCTTTCAGTAAGCGATTTTCGTTGCGACAATTTCAGGATAGTTTTTGTGCATTGTCACAGATAACGATCCCAGAATGTCTGATTTTTAGAGGTTAGTAGCATTGAGCGATATGGCAAAAAATTTAATCCTATGGTTGGTTATCGCCGTTGTGTTGATGTCCGTTTTTCAGAGTTTTTCACCTAGTGACTCAGCTCGAGCACAAACAGACTACACAACATTCTTAAAAGAAGCAGAGCAAGGTAACATCCGTGAAGTTCGCATTAATAACAGTGGCGAAATTCGCGGAACGCGCCGTTCTGGTGAAACATTCCAAACGTTTGTTCCTTATTTTGACGACAAGCTTGTCTCAGATTTAGTGAAAAACGACGTGCGCGTTTACGGCGAGCCGCCGGAAGAACAAAGCTTCTTAGCGTCTATCTTTATTTCGTGGTTCCCAATGCTACTGCTTATTGGTGTATGGATTTTCTTCATGCGTCAAATGCAAGGTGGTGGCGGCCGCGGCGCGATGTCATTTGGTAAGAGTAAAGCGCGGTTGCTTGGTGAAGACCAAATCAAAACCACGTTTGCCGATGTTGCTGGCTGTGATGAAGCGAAAGAAGATGTTTCTGAACTCGTTGATTTTCTTCGAGACCCATCAAAGTTTCAGAAACTTGGCGGCAAGATACCTAAGGGCGTACTAATGGTAGGCCCTCCTGGAACGGGTAAAACGCTGCTAGCCAAAGCGATTGCTGGCGAAGCTAAAGTTCCGTTCTTTACTATCTCTGGCTCTGACTTTGTTGAGATGTTTGTAGGTGTTGGTGCCTCGCGAGTTCGCGATATGTTTGAACAGGCTAAGAAAGCAGCGCCATGTATTATTTTCATCGATGAGATAGATGCTGTGGGCCGCCAACGTGGTGCAGGTCTTGGCGGCGGTCACGATGAACGTGAACAAACATTAAACCAAATGTTGGTAGAGATGGATGGTTTTGAAGGCCACGAAGGTATCATTGTTATCGCGGCAACGAACCGTCCAGACGTGCTTGACCCAGCGCTACTTAGACCTGGTCGTTTTGACCGCCAAGTCGTTGTTGGCTTACCAGACATTCGTGGACGTGAGCAGATCCTTAAAGTCCACGTTCGCAAAGTACCGATTGCAGACGACGTTGAACCGTCTGTCATTGCTCGCGGTACGCCAGGTTTCTCTGGTGCAGACTTAGCCAACTTGGTTAATGAAGCGGCTTTGTTTGCTGCGCGTGGTAACAAGCGCCTTGTATCGATGGAAGAATTCGAGAAAGCGAAAGATAAAATCATGATGGGCTCTGAGCGCAAATCGATGGTTATGTCTGAGGAAGAGAAGACCAATACGGCTTATCACGAAGCTGGGCATGCTATTGTAGGTAGATTAGTCCCAGAGCACGACCCTGTTTACAAGGTGTCGATTATTCCTCGCGGACGTGCACTGGGTGTCACTATGTATCTTCCAGAGGAAGATAAGTACAGCCATAGCAAGCAGCAACTTGAAAGCATGATTTCAAGCTTGTATGGCGGTCGAATTGCAGAAGAGATAACCCTTGGTGAAGCGGGCGTGACAACAGGTGCATCAAACGACATTGAACGTGCGTCTGACATTGCACGCAAAATGGTTACGCAGTGGGGCTTGTCCAGTAAAATGGGGCCATTACTTTACGCTGAAGAAGAAGGCGAAGTGTTCTTAGGTCGCGGTCAGTCAAGTTCGTTACGTATGTCCAACCAGACAGCGCTAGCAATTGATGAAGAAGTTAAAGATATCATTACGCGCAATTATCAACGAGCGGAGAAAATCCTGAACGATAATATGGATATTCTTCATGCGATGAAAGACGCGCTGATGAAGTATGAAACAATTGACGCGAAGCAAATCGATGATCTGATGAACCGAGTTGAAGTGCGTCCACCGTCAGGTTGGGATGATAAATCGCCATCAGGCGGCGACAAGCCAAGCGGCGGTACACCGGTACGCGAAGGTGAAATTACTAGCGATGGTGTTAACAAACCACCGGTTGGTAAGCCAGGCGACCTACCTAGCTAAGCCAAATCATTACTTAAAAAACGCCAGACTTTCTGGCGTTTTTTTTATGTTTAATCCGTATAAGTTACTAAAAATACGCGCATGAAATTTAAAGATAAAACCATTGATTTAACGAGCCCTAAGGTAATGGGTATTTTAAATGTAACGCCAGACTCATTTTCTGACGGTGGGCAATTTTCACTGCTTGATAATGCCTTGATTCATGCAGAAAGGATGGTTGTAGAGGGGGCCACGTTTATAGACATCGGTGGCGAATCGACACGACCAGGCGCCGACGCTGTTGGCGTAGATGAAGAGT
Source organism: Alteromonas sp. 4NH20-0056 (assembly GCF_057539655.1). Taxonomy (NCBI): domain Bacteria; kingdom Pseudomonadati; phylum Pseudomonadota; class Gammaproteobacteria; order Alteromonadales; family Alteromonadaceae; genus Alteromonas; species Alteromonas sp. 4NH20-0056. The sequence goes on from NZ_BAAJLS010000005.1 coordinate 47,878, forward strand.
TATCGCGCGTTATTCCCGTCATTGAGCGGTTAAGCAATAACGTAGATTGCGTCATTTCAATTGATACCAGCAAAGCTGTGGTGATGCGCGAAGCCGTGAAAGCGGGCGCTGCACTTATCAACGATGTGCGTGCACTTCAAGAGCCTGGCGCGTTGCAGGTCGCCGCTGAATCTCATGTGCCTGTATGTTTAATGCATATGCAGGGCGAGCCGCGTTCTATGCAACACTCGCCACATTACGCTAACGTCGTTTCTGATGTGAAAACGTTTCTACAGCAGCGTGTTAAAGCGTGTGAAGACGCTGGAATAGCGACAGACAGTATTTTGTTAGACCCAGGGTTTGGTTTTGGGAAAACGTTGGAACACAATTTTTCACTGTTAAAACATCTTCCAGATATCATGCAGTTGGGTTATCCGGTGCTCGTTGGCATGTCGCGAAAATCGATGATCGGAAAATTGTTAGACCGAAATGTAGATGAACGCTTGGCGGGAAGTATTAGTCTCGCTACAATTGCAGCACAAATGAGAGCACCAATAATCCGTGTTCACGATGTACAGGAAACGTCGGACGCGGTAAAACTAGTTAATATGCTTTTATCAGTAGAATAAGGATAAACAATGAGCGAGCGTAAATATTTCGGCACTGATGGCATTCGTGGCAAAGTGGGCGAAAGTAACATTAACCCAGAATTTGTCACTAAGTTAGGCTGGGCTGCGGGTAAAGTACTTGCTGGGCGTGGCACAAATAAAGTGTTAATTGGTAAAGATACGCGTATTTCAGGCTATATGTTGGAATCGTCGCTCGAGGCCGGTCTCTCAGCTGCCGGCATAGATATTGGCTTGTTAGGGCCAATGCCCACACCGGCAATCGCCTATTTAACAAAAACGTTTCGTTCTGAAGCTGGCATTGTAATAAGCGCTTCTCACAATCCTTATTACGATAACGGTATTAAATTCTTCTCGGCACAAGGCTTTAAGCTTGATGATGATATTGAGCTTGCGATAGAAAGTATGCTCGATAAGCCGATGACCTGCGTAGCATCAGATAAGTTAGGTAAGGCGACGCGCATTGACGATGCCGCTGGGCGTTATATCGAATTTTGTAAAGGCACGTTCCCGTCAGAGTTATCGTTAACGGGCTTGAAAATTGTAGTTGATTGCGCTCATGGTGCAACGTACCACATAGCGCCTAATGTGCTTAGAGAACTTGGTGCGCAGGTCGTAGAAATTGGTACATCGCCTAATGGATTAAACATTAATGAGGGCGTTGGGGCTACATCACTTCAGCCAATTATTGATAAAGTTCAAGAAGTCAGTGCTGACCTTGGTTTCGCACTTGATGGTGATGGTGATCGCATCATGATGATTGACCATTTGGGTAACGTTTTAGACGGTGACCAAATTGTTTATATTATTGCTAGAGATGCATTAAAAAATGGTCGAATGCAAGGCGGTGTGGTCGGGACGCTTATGAGCAACTTAGGTCTAGAAAACGCGTTATTGAAGCTCGGAGTGCCCTTTGCGCGGAGTAACGTGGGCGATCGCTATGTTATGGAACTGCTGCAACAAAAAGGGTGGCTGATTGGCGGTGAAAATTCAGGGCACGTACTGAACCTTGCTGTATCATCAACGGGTGATGGCATTGTTGCAGGACTTCAGGTACTTATTGCAATGTTGCGGACGGGTCTTAATTTGCACGAACTGAGCAGCGGCTTTGAGATGTATCCCCAAACCTTAATCAACGTTCGCTATTCAACAGAAGGTGTTGATTACACAGCGCATCAGGATGTACTTGTAGCGAAACAAGAGGCAGAAAGTGCATTAGGCAAACGGGGAAGGGTGCTCTTACGTAAGAGCGGAACAGAGCCATTAGTAAGAGTGATGGTTGAGTCGGATGATGAGGCGCAATCAAACAAATGGGCTGAGCATATTGCGGCAGTTGTTCGTAATCTCGCCAATTAGCTGGTGTGACAGTAATTTTTGCGTTTTATTGCTTGTAAAACTTAGCTGGAATCGTTAATATCACGCCCGCTTTAAGACAGGGCTAAGGTCGTCGTTGTGAAAACAATTGCAAGAAAGCCGCTTGTAGCGGGCAACTGGAAAATGAATGGAACTCTGGCGCAAATCAGCAAGTTTAATACTGCATTTGACGCTACGGTAGCGCCGAATGTTGAAAAGGTGTTGTGTGTTCCTTCAGTGTTGTTATCAGCGATTGATAACGAATACATTAACGTTGGCGCACAAGACGTCAGCCCTCTTGATAATGGGGCACATACCGGTGACATTTCTAGCAGTATGCTAAAAGAAATTGGTTGTCGTTATGTCATCGTAGGTCACTCAGAGCGAAGAGAAGATCACGGTGAAAGCAGTGAACTTGTTGCTCAAAAGGCAAAAAAAGCGATTGCCGAAGGGTTAATCCCCATCGTTTGTGTTGGCGAACCATTGCATGTTCGCGAAGACAATACAGTAAATGTTTTTTTATCTGAACAACTTGCCGCGGTTAGTGCGCTTCTATCACTAGATGAGCTAATGCAGTGTGTTGTTGCCTATGAGCCTATTTGGGCAATTGGAACAGGTAAAACGGCATCGCCAGAACAGGCGCAAGAAGTGCACAGTTTTATAAGAACGTATTTTGCCGATATTGATAAAGAATTAGCAGGATCGCTGCAAATTCTCTACGGCGGAAGCGTAAAAGCGGACAATGCAAGTACATTGTTTGCCCAAAAAGATGTTGATGGTGGCCTCATTGGTGGAGCCAGCCTAAAAACAGAAGATTTTATTTCAATTTGCCAAGCGGCAAACTGACGAGGTATTTATGGTTTATGAAGTGCTATTGGTAGCCTATCTTGTTGTAGCGTTACTGCTGATCGGTTTTGTACTTATTCAGCAAGGTAAAGGCGCAGATATGGGCGCATCTTTTGGCTCTGGTGGTTCTAATACCGTTTTCGGTTCATCGGGTTCTGGTAACTTCATGACTCGTACAACTGCAATTTTAGCGGGTTTGTTTTTCTTTATCAGCCTTACATTAGGTGCGATGACAGCGAACCGTGAGAGTGCAGACGATGAGTGGGAAAACCTAGACGTTCCAGCAGCAGTTGAAGTGCCAGTTCAGGCGCCAGCCGATGCAGATGTACCGATTGTTGAAGCTGAGGAAGTACCTCAGGCTGAAGATACGTCAAGCGACGTACCTAACTAATAAAAGTTTTCGCGGAAGTGGTGGAATTGGTAGACACGCCATCTTGAGGGGGTGGTGAGCATAGCTCGTGCGGGTTCAAGTCCCGCTTTCCGCACCAAATTGAAAGGCTAGCATGATTGCTAGCCTTTTTTATTGCGCGTAATAAAATGAATGTAGAATAAATACAGCGCGTTAAGGCTACTCGTATTCTCTTTTATGCGCTATCCTAACTACATCGTGTATTTTTAATAGTTCGAGTTCTTATGCGTCAGTTAGCAACATGGATAGTGGTGTGCAATTAACAGTTAGGCAAAGCCTATTTCGTACATTGCTGGTTGGTATATTAATAACTGCATTGTTAATAGTTACCGCTGTGTGGCGCTCGGCAAATACGCTTCTAGAACAAAACATTAGCCAAGACATCACCGTCACCGGTAACGTGCTCGATAGGCTGATTGAAGATAGAAAGCAAATTATCAAAAGCGTTTCAAACGTACTACTGCGCTCTTATGACTTCAGACGTGCGGTAGGTACCTCTGATATTCCCTCTATTGAAGCCGCCTTTCAGAGTTATGCAGCACGTATCAATACCGACGTTATTGCCCTTGTCGATTTAGACCATTCTATTGTTGCAAGCTATTCCGACTTATTTACTGTGGGCTCGCAATCGCTAGAAAGTACTGCTCTTGTCGCAAAAAATAATGAAAGCGGGTTGTTTATTATTGATGATACGCTAATACAACTTAATCTTTATAAAGTAGAAATTCCTACGCTTCGGTATTATATGCTCATTGGCGTAAAATTTGATGAAGTGTTGTTGAATGAGTTAAAGCGTTTAGTCGACGCTGATATCATCGTATCGGATAAAATATCAGGTAATGTTATTGCATCTACCTTAGATAAGGGAAAAGCGGTAACTGTACTCAACAGTCAAGGGTCGCCAAGCTATTGGGATGTCACGTTTGGCTCAGAACTGACCTACTTTAGCCGAGATGTGAGCTTTTCATCTGAATTTGGTGAATCTCCGGTCACTGTTACTGCGGCTATTGATGCTTCACCGTCGTTTGCATCGTTTACCAATATTCAGTTATCGATTCTATCAGTAATGTTCCTTACTATTTTTATCGCGCTGGGTGTCTCGCTACTGTTAGCACGCAATGTAAGTAAACCCGTATCCAACTTAGTAAAAGCAGTCAATCTCGTTGCGTCGGGGTCTTACGGGACGGTGCTAAAAGAGCCGTCTTCATTGTTGGAAATCACAGAGTTAGCAGCTGCTGTAGATAGCATGCAAGATAGCATTCAACTGCGTGAGCAGAGAATTAGATATCAAGCACAACATGATGTACTGACCGGGCTTTATAATCGCAACTATGTTGAGCAATTCTTCGAACAAGAAATGCAAGCTAATAAGCCGTTACAGGTTATTGCCATAACGGTAATTGGGTTTAGAACGATTAACGATCTTTATGGTTATTCGAATGGCGATAATGCGCTGAAAGCATTGTCAGAACGCTTACTACGTTGGCCAGGTACGTCTGCACGCCTCGCCGGCGGTGAAATTTTATATATTAGCGATACATCGTTAGATGACGACCAATTAGAAACACTGAAGCATATTCTGGAACAGCCCGTTGAGAGTAATCTTATTGCTATCCCACTCAAAGTGGCGATGGCGGTTATCGATTGTCCCAACGATGCTGCTACCTCTGAAGAGCTGTTCAGAAAAATGAATATTGTGACCGACGAGGCAATTCATACAGCAACGTGGATGGTAAAATACAGGCCTGAACTTGAAGCTAGGTATGTGAGGCGTTTAACCATTACAACTGAGCTCAAGCGCGCATTAGCGAGCAACCAAGATGAGTTGTCCATGGTGTATCAGCCAAAAGTAGATTTACGTGCAATGAAAGTCTGTAGTATGGAAGCCTTAATACGTTGGAATAATGAAACCTTGGGGTTTGTACCGCCAGATGAATTTATTACTATTGCTGAACAGGCAGGACTTATTGAGCAAGTTACTACCTGGGTAATGCAGCAAACCATTAATGACCTTTCAGACTTTAGAACCAAAGGTTATCAATTTAGTATCGCAATGAACCTTTCCACTCAAGATATCCAGAATAATATATTGCTGTCGAAATTGGTTCAGCTACTTACTGATGCAGGGTTAGCGCCTGAAGACTTAGAACTTGAAATCACCGAAAGTGACTTAGTATCAGATGCAAGCTTGGCAATTGAAAATCTCACTTCGTTAAAAAACCGTGGTTTTCATTTCGCTATTGACGACTTCGGAACGGGGTATTCCTCGCTTGCGTACCTTAAAAACCTGCCTGTAGACACGATAAAAATCGATAAGAGTTTTATTTTGTCTCTAGCCAGTGACGAAAACGATCAACAGATTGTGCATACTGTTTTAAGCTTAGCGAACATTTTTGGCCTTAAAGTGGTGGCAGAAGGCGTCGAGGATGAGCTTTCATTGAATATCTTAAAAGAGTGGGGCTGTGATATTGCTCAGGGCTATCACATTTCTAGGCCACTTAAAAAGGCAGACCTTGAAAGCTGGTTGGAAAATACACCTTTAAGCTAATACCCATTAGCGTTAAATATGCGTAATGTTGGCAGTAATTGTGCATTGATTTATTGTGACAGCAAAAACGCCCACGATTTATATGTTCAAGCAGGGTTAGTGGGCATATAGTTCACAACACTATAAAAAAACTGCAATAAAAGGAAATTTTATGGATATCATACGCATTTTACTTTCGATACTTTTGCCACCGCTAGGTGTATTTCTTCAAGTTGGCATAGGTGCCCAATTTTGGATTAATATCTTACTAACGCTGTTAGGGTATTTTCCAGGCGTAATTCACGCTGTTTATATCATTGCCAAGCGCTAGCAATTGATAGATGTTACAAATTTAAAAAAACCGGCTTGAAAGCCGGTTTTTTATTAGCGCATTAAAAAGGCCGTGAACTCCGGCCTTTACTGTATATATTACGAATCAGTGGTTATGCTGATTCGAGCTCTTTTTTCATTTCTTTTTGGTAACCGTCTGCTAAATCCACTTTCTGCTTATCGTTAAGCAGTGAACCTGCAATTTGAAAGAACTCTTGTTCTTCGTCAGCAAGGTGGTGCTCAACCTTTTCTTTCAAAGATTTAAGATAATGCAACCAAGCAGGTGAACTCATTTCGGTAGAATCAAGCGTACTGATTAATTCATCTATCTCATGGTGTTCAGCTATACCATGACGAGTTAAATCTACTGCCCCATCTTTTTCTAAAAGATGTGTGTAAAAGTGGCGTTCCTCAGCCACGGCATGGCTTTCTAACTGGTCCTTTAACTCTTGATAGTATTCTCTTCGTGCTTCAGTATCGCCACTGGTTTCAGCTAATATTTTAAGTAGCAATCTCTGTTTTTCATGATCTTGACGTAACGCTTCAAAAATTTTCATAGTACCTTCCTTACACTAAATAATAATAATCTACTCGGTAGACCATGCGATATTCATTCCATATGTGTTAAGGCTCTATGGCTATGATTTTCATGATGTTTTAATATAAAGCATGTGTGTATTGCAAATAGAAGGAAAGCGGCGTGAAGGATTTACACAGAAGATAGAGTAATGTTCACTCTATCTTCTGTGTATAAAGGTAGTTAAATTCCTTGTGCCAACATGGCTTCGGCAAGACGTCTAAAGGCAGCGATGTTCGCACCTTTCATATAATTTACATGGCCGTCTTCATTGCCTTCTTCAACGCATCGAGCATGGATGTCTTTCATGATGTCATTGAGCTCTTCATCTAGCGTAGATGCGCTACGGGGCTTAAAAACAGCGTTTTGGCTCATTTCCAACCCAGAGAGTGCAACACCCCCTGCATTTGAGGCTTTGCCGGGTACATAGGTTGTTTGTGTTTCATGAAAAACAGCTTGCGCTTTGTCAGTGCAGGGCATATTGGCGCCCTCAAGCACCATCCGGCAGCCATTATCAATCAACTGTTTCGCGTCGGCCTCGTCTAATTCGTTCTGTGTCGCACAGGGAAGGGCAATGTCAGTGGCAATGTGCCATGGCTTTTTGTTTTTATGCCATGTGGCACCAGTGCGCTCTGACAAGCTAATCAGAATATTTTCTTCGTTAGCACGATGACTAATAGCCCACGTTATATCAGCTTCTGAAAACCCATGCTCATTAAATAAAAAGCCACTGCTATTCGATAGGGTGAGCACGCAAGCCTCTTTTTGTATAGCCTTTAGCGCTGCGTGTAAAGCAACATTGCCCGCGCCTGATACTAAAACACGCTTTTCTTTTAACGGTGTGCTTTGCGCTTCACACACGGCTAGTAGGAAATAGATGAGCCCAAAGCCCGTCGCTTCTGTTCTTACATGACTTCCACCGAATTCAAGCCCCTTGCCCGTTAAAACGCCCTCAAATCGATTGTTTAAGCGGCGGTATTCACCGTATAGGTAGCCAATTTCTCTGGCACCAACGTTAATGTCACCCGCGGGTACATCGGTTTGTGCGCCAATATGGCGTTGTAATTCACGCATAAACGCCTGACAGAAAAGCATAATGTCGCGATCGCTTCGCCCCTTGGGATTAAAGTCAGACCCGCCTTTCCCCCCGCCCATTGGTAGCCCGGTCAGTGCGTTCTTAAAGCTTTGTTCAAAGGCCAAGAATTTTAATACCGATAATGATACTGAAGGGTGAAAACGCAAGCCCCCTTTATACGGGCCCATTGCGGAGTTATGTTGAACCCGCCAACCCTGATGAACTTCCACGTCTCCTGCGCTGTTTACCCAGCTAACGGTAAAGTATATAACGCGCTCAGGTAAGCAAAGTCGCTTTACGATGTCATAACGTTTATAGGCTTCATTTGCGTTTGATATTGGAACAATATCAGCAAGCACTTCCTGGGTTGCTTGAAGGTATTCCGGCTCATTTTCAAATCGTTCAGACAAGAACTCGGTTAATTGGTCAATGTTACTCGTACTGCTCATTCGTTATTGCTCCGAAGAAATGGTATTACTAGCAAGAACACGTAGGCTTTGTGGTTTGCTAGTTACCGTAATTGTAGATGCAGAAAAGATTTCGCCGTCGACGGCGTATTGCACTTCTTCTGGAAAAGTGAGGGACACTGTTTCTGCTTTTTGGTGAACAATGCTTTGTGATTTACGTTTGGACTCCGCTGGACTAAACATCAGTTCCGCTATCGATAACAATTGCCTATCAGCATTTTCATTTGGAAGTAGATATGTGATATCTACTTTTCCATCGGTTATTGAGGGCGGGTTATCACCTTGTGCTAGGGCGGTTGTTAGGGGCGCGGCATTCGCTATAACAAAACTTGGTGTTTCAAGTTGCTGCGACTCACCGTCATCCAATGACAGAGAAAAGGCTAAGTTTTCGTTCTTCGTTATAGCGTTGTAGAGCCCCTGAATGTAGGCTAGTTGCCCTCCGGCATTTTTTTCGTCGCGACTAGCAGACGAAATCATTTGTTCTTCGAACCCTACGGCCGCAACCAATAACATTAATCTATCGTTACATTGCGCTGTATCTATCGTTGTACGTTCGCCGTTTATAATGATGTCGCATGCTGTTGATATGGGCATTATCTTACTCATAAAACCCTGAAGCACTTGGCAAAGTGCATTAGCCGTGCCCAGAGGTATCATACCCATAGTGACGTTGGAGCCAATTACGGCACTCGCCACTTCGGTTATCGTACCGTCACCGCCGCATGCAACGACAATATCCGCACCTTTGTGGATCGCATCCCTTGCGTGTACTTCACCGCTTATTTCAGGCGTAGTTTCAAGAATGCTTATTTGAAAGTGTGGGTTAAGACGGGATAATATTTCGTCCTTCTCGACATTCCATTTGCCCCCTCCTGATACGGGGTTTACCACTAATACAAGCGACTTGTTTAGGTTGAGTCTGCCGCCTTTTTTCACCTGCGATAAAGCGTGTAGTTGCCGTTTGTTTAACCGAGCGGTAGAACGTATAGACTGAATTTTGTTCATGGCGTCTACGATTGACAGTGTGTCATCACGTGCAAGTAGATAAGCCGCGGTAACTAGAACACTTCTTCCTCTGCCCAGCGCGCAGTGAATGACAACTTTTTTGCCGCTTCGAATTTGTTGGTCTACCCAATTGATTGCGGTGGTAAGTTGTTCAACTGTTGGACTGGTGTGATCAAGCACAGGAATGTTTAGATACTCGAATTCTTGCTGGTACGCAGTCCAATCTAATCCGTCGAATTCTGCAGTAACATCTAAAATGGCGTTAACACCATTGTCTTTCATCAGCGGTACATGTTGTCCTGACATTCGACATGCTAAAAATAAGTTATCATCTATTTTTTGTAGTGGCGGGACTTTATCGGTTCTTCTCGCATATTCATTGAAAAGCCCCGTCCCGAGTAAGAACGGGATGAAAACCCAACGTATATAAATTGGTATTGAACCGTCTTGCCGCTTTCTAAATAGCTCGGGGTAATTAAGCAGGTAGGCACTGCTAACCGCAATGAGTGAAAATGCTATCCACCCTAATAGTACCTTTACTATAACGAACGGGACTATCCATGTTAGGTAAAGCGCCAGCAACGCGCCTAAAACATAATACTTAACCATTTTCATTATCAACATCCTTTGTATTTCATTAGGATGCATACGTTGAACGTTTTGTTTTCGTTTATAAATATCTACATATGAACTAGATTCTTGTGAAGCCCGTAAATGCTGTAAACATTAATGAAAAGAATAGTATGAGTGACAACGCGTTAAAAATTACAAATTTTGTATGGTTTCAATCAATTTGGTGGCTTGTTGTATTACTTCAAAATGCGTCAATCCCCTACGTGATTGGCCTCTTAATAGTGTGGCTTACCATTTCCAAGAAACGTTTCGTTGATGGGGTATTGTTCGTTGTTATCTTTTTGTTCGGTGTAGTGGTGGATAGTAGCCTGACGTTCTTTGGCATTTATAGCTTCGATACCACACATCAGATAGCCAATACACCATCTTGGCTGATTCCAATTTGGTTAGGCTTATTGTGGTCTGGTTTAGCAGGCACCCTGTTACACAGTATGACACTATTTAAAAATCGCCCACTTATCGCAGCAATAGGCGGGGCCGTTTTCGCGCCATTAAGTTATGTTGCGGGAGCTAATTTCGGTGCGGTTACGCTAGGGCAATCTGTTTTGATGACGTATATTTTTGTCGGCGCAGTATGGGCGTTTGCATTTCCTGCTATGTTTTTTATTGCCAATTATGTCGAGAAAACTATGACTCGCAAAAAGGAAGGTATATATGACTAAGTCAGTATTGGTGACCGGTGCAAACAGAGGTATTGGGCTTGAGATAGCTCGGGGCTTTGCGCAGCAGGGGTGTAAAGTTGTAATGGCGTGCAGAGATGAAACCCTAGGCCTTGAAGCGCGGCAAGACATCGTTGGTGGTGACGTTCATGTTATTGAAATGGCGCTAGATGAAGAACAAAGCATTATTGACGCGTTTGTGCGAGCCAACGCGGTTTATGGCCCTTTTGATATTCTGGTCAATAACGCGGGCGCGTTGAACAGTTGCGGATGGGAAGAGCTTACGAGCAATGATTTACATGATGCAATGCAACTTCATGTTGCTGCGCCACTAACGCTAATAAAGCATATTCTTCCAGATATGTTGGCGTCGGGATTTGGACGCATTATAAACGTATCTTCAGGGTGGGGTAGTTTTAAAGAGGGCTTAGAAGGCCCGCTTTCCTACGCTGTTAGCAAGGCCGCACTTAATGCACTTACGGTAAAAATAGCGAGTGATATAAAAGCGAGTCATGGCGACGATTGTGACGTTACGGTGAATAGCATGTGCCCCGGCTGGGTTCATACGCGTATGGGAGGTGCAAGTGCGCCGCGTACACCTGAAGAGGGAGCCGAAACCGCACTCTGGTTAGGATTACATGATAAGGGCGGGCCCAATGGCGCGTTTTTGAGAGACAAAGCGCAGATTGACTGGTGAAGATAACGCAAAAATAAACGGCCCCAAAGGGCCGTTTTTAGATGGTTAGCGAATGGCTATCACAATATTATTCGAGTGATTTTCCAAAATATTTTTAACTTTCGTCACGCCGTCTGGTGTTTTCGTATTCACTACCAACGCCGCTTTTCCGTTACGCAAACCATGCCTAACCGTTTGAATGATGTTGTTTCTATCTGGGCGCAGCGCGAAAAGGCCCGCAATAAAAAGTCCTAAGAATAACCCTGGGCTGATTAATGCGATAAACGTGAAGATGGGGTTTTGCTGCGTTAACGCTGGGCCGAAAGCAACCAATAGGCTAGCTACAATAAATCCTGCGCCCAACCCCAACGCCCCCATCTTAAGATGCGAGCTCCAAAGATAATTGCCAATAACGGTGCTGTCTTGTTCTAACTTTTTACCAAAATCGTCTTCAGTGCCTTCGATAAGCGTAACTTGTGACTCTGATACTACAGATCGTTCTATTAAAGCACGGGCTGAACTAGTTGCCTGCGCTTTGTTATCATAAATTGCGGCAATTTGACCCTGAGCATCCGGTGTCAAAAGTGCTTTGATGTCATATTCCGAATTAGTCATGAATTCTCCAATTTTCTGTTCGTTTGATTACTCGTTACGAAAAACTGCTTTAAGAGATTTCTATGTCTCGTCCTTGTTAGGATAGATTTACGTAATGCTTGATTACTATCCATTCAAATTATGTACCTTTGTTTTAAACGGGCGACGCTAGGTCTATTGAACGTTGTTTTGTATGAAGTGTTACATCGCTAAGTAATTGATATTTATGCTCAATAAATGAATGTTAAGAAAGTTTTATCTTGAGAAAGTTGGTTTTTTGCCGATTGCCGATGCCAGCAGACAAACACGAAAATTTCTGCTCAGTGCGTAAAAATGCGCCTGACAGTGAAAAAATGTCACGTTGTTTAGCAACAGGTGCTGCTTATCCATCTATTACGCAATGCGTTCAGTGCCCGAGCGCACAGCGTCTGTAAGCGTTAGAACATAAAAAATACGGCTACGTGTCATGTTTTTTCGTGGGCACTGATTTTGCTTTAGCTTTACTTATCTCAATAATAAACGTCTATCGGGCACATTTAGCCGTAGAAGTATGCAATACAATGCGAGTGATAGGTAACCATGAGTAAAAATGGACGTAGAAAACATGATGCTGAAGCGACGCTCGAAGAAGATATTGTGCGTGTGGCGAATCACGATGAACATCTTCACATCATGCGTGAGGGCAGCGCAGAAAGGGGTTTTTATTATCGTTATAAAAACGGTAGGCGAGTAAACAAAGCCAAGGCGTTGAGGCGAATAGAACGTCTCGTCATCCCGCCAAATTGGCGTTCAGTTCGTATCAGTAAGCTACCAACAGCGAGTATACAAGCCATTGGACATGATGAGAAAGATAGACGCCAATACATCTATCACCATCAATGGCATAAACAGCAGCAGGCCGCGAAGTTTGCTTCACTTTGTCAATTTGGTTTGTCTATTGAGGATTTTCGGCAGCGTTGCTTTAGCTATCTTGAAACTAATGAATGGGGCGTGGAAAGAGCATGTGCACTTGTGGGGCTGCTGCTTGATAAAACAGGCGCGCGGATTGGTCATGCACAATACACGCAAGAAAATAGTACCTATGGGTTGAGCACCTTGCGCCGAAAACACGCGGAAGTGAGAGAAGATCGGATCCTGTTTAATTACACCGGTAAGCATAATAAGGCGCGAACTGTTGAAATAAATGACCCCATGTTGTCGACACTTGTTAAAGAGTGTATCAATTTACAGGGGTACGCAATATTTCGTTATCAAGGCGACGATGCCAAGTGGCGTGACCTGACCAGTGAAGACATGAATCATTTTATACAGCGACATATGTCAGATGATTACAGTTGTAAGTATTTTAGAACGTGGGCTGCGAGCAGAATTGCGTTACGTGCTTTGCCAGAGGTTGAAGCTTCAGTAAACGCGAGGAAAAACAGAAAGTGGGCTCCCACGCTGGCGAAGCATGTCTCAAAAGCGTTAGGGAACACTCCTGTAGTATGCCGAAAGTATTACATTCATCCGAAGCTATTTGCCGCAATAGATGATAGAAAAATGCGAAGAGACCTTATAAGCAACGTAAATACTATTTTAAATAAAAAATGCGAAGAGTCGATTAAGAATATACGGTTGGAAAGGCTCTTGTTGAAGGTTATATCCTAACAAATGCGCTTAGCTGAAAAAATATTCCAAATGGTAATAAGTGAATATAAATATCAATAATTATGCATAAATTATCGACAAGTTATTTTAATTTTGCAGATACTATTTTTTGGTAAGTTTTTGTTTTGAAGGTGCTTTTAATTTTCTTTGATTGGTAATTGTAGTGACGTGAGTGGTTGGGTTGATTTTCATGTTTTCTTGCTCCTTTGAACATGTAGCCTAAAATTTGAACTTGAAAAAATCTGAGAAACCTTTATATTATTTGAACTCTAATCATTTTAGTTCGATGTATTGAAGTGTTGTCTACGCACCTTTTAATAAAGAGAAGCGTAAACGGTATCGCATCAATATTCATCGCCAGCGCTGAGGCACGGATGATTAGGTTTTCTTAGCAGTAGAGGATTACAACCCACGTTATGCCAATCGAAAGCTACATTTCGTTGAGTATCTATTTTATTGCGATGCTCGGCATCGGCTTGTTTTCATATAAGCAATCCACAAGTGACATTTCGGGTTATATTCTAGGCGGTAGAAAAGTCAGCCCTCAAGTTACCGCGCTGTCAGCGGGTGCATCTGATATGTCAGGATGGATGCTGATGGGGTTGCCCGGTGCCATGTTTCTTACAGGCTTTGACGCCGTGTATATCGCTGTAGGTCTTGTTGCCGGCGCGCTAGCAAATTATCTCCTAGTCGCCCCCAAGCTTCGCTTGTATACCGAATACGCTGACGACGCGCTCACCGTTCCCGAGTTCTTTGCAAAACGTTTTAATACGCCCAATGCATCAGTTCGAATTGTATCTGCAGTGATCGTAGTGATGTTTTTTACCCTATACACGTCTGCGGGCCTGGTTGCTGGCGGAAAGCTTTTTGAAAGCGCCTTTTCCGTCGACTATCAACTAGGTTTATTTATCACGCTTGGCGTTGTTGTGTCATACACACTATTGGGTGGGTTCTTAGCGGTGAGTCTTACTGATTTCGTTCAGGGATGCATTATGTTTGTCGCGCTCGTTTTGGTCCCTGTTGTCGCGTTTATGCAGTTTGATAGCGCGGCTCAAATGACAGAGTCAGCGTACTTATCAATTCCAGACTTTTCTGAATCGGTCGCATCACTCACAGCAATCGGCTTGATTTCGAGTTTAGGGTGGGGACTCGGGTATTTCGGACAACCACATATTATTGTTCGTTTTATGGCAATACGCTCAGTGAAATCAGTCAGCGTGGCACGAAATATTGGTATGTCGTGGATGCTCGTTACCATAGTGGGAGCATTAGGCACAGGGTTTGTCGGTATTGCGTATGCTAATGCCTTTGGTTTACCGATAGATGATGCTGAAACCATTTTTATCGTGTTTTCCCAACTCTTGTTTCACCCGTTAATTAGCGGCTTTTTAATGGCAGCGATACTCGCAGCCATTATGAGCACTATTTCATCTCAGCTTTTGGTATCGGCGAGTTCGCTAACAGAAGATATTTTGCGTGTAGTGAATAAAAAAGAGATGGCAGAACAGACAACCGTTACGCTCGGTCGTGTAGGTGTTGCTGGCGTAGCCGCCGTTGCACTGTTTTTAGCGATGGACTCGTCAAACAGTATCTTGTCGTTAGTCAGTAACGCGTGGGCAGGTTTTGGTGCTGCTTTCGGTCCTCTCGTGCTTTTCTCGTTGTATAAACGAGACCTAAGCCATACTGCGGCGTTAGCAGGGATCATATCTGGGGCAGTTACCGTTCTGTTTTGGATTTATGCGCCCGTTTTGAGTAACGGTGAAACACTAAGCAGTGTTATGTACGAAATTATTCCAGGGTTTGCAGTGAGTGCTGTGAGCCTGTGGGTTGTCTCTTCTTTTTCTGCGTCGCCTAGCAAAGCGGTGGCAGAAACGTTCGATGAAGTCAGCCTAGAATTAGCGAATCAACAATCTTAAGGTAAGTATTAATTATGAGTCATCCTAGTTGGAATCGTGTGGTTATCAAAGTAGGTAGCGCACTTATATCACCTAACAAGAAGGGGTGTAGTAGCCACTATCTTTTGAGCATCGCACAATTCATTGTTAAATGCAGAGCAAATGGGACACAAGTTGTTCTCGTTTCTTCTGGCTCGGTAGCGGCAGGTTCACATCTGTTCCCAGAGACTGAAAATGTTCATATTGCTATCAAAAAAGCGATGGCAGCCGCTGGGCAAACCGAAATGATGGCGACGTGGGATCGATTATTTGATTTTCCATCAGCGCAAATTTTATTAACCCACGCTGACTTACGTGATAGAGAGCGTTATGTCAGTATTCGTGAAACGATTTTTAGTTTACTTGAACACGGTGTGTTACCTATCGTAAACGAGAACGATACGGTAACAACTGACAAACTCAAAGTGGGCGATAACGATAACTTGTCTGCAATGGTTGCTGCGGCGGCTGATGCGGACGCACTCATCATATGCTCAGATATTGACGGGTTATATACCAAGAACCCACATGAGCATGATGATGCGCAGCTGCTACGCGACGTTGACACTATCGACGAAAGCATTTATGCCATGGCGGGCGGTGCGGTTAAAGGTGGTGTCGGCACGGGCGGTATGCGCACAAAAATCGAGGCGGCTGAAAAAGCCGTATCGCATGGTATAGACACTTATATTATTAATGGTTTTACAGAAACATCGTTTAATATGTTGCTGTCTGGCAACAACCCAGGTACACATTTTAGCGCCCATGCTAAACCTATGCAGGAGAATGTGCATTGGATGAGACATACATCTAACGCACAGGGCGAAGTAATTGTGGAAAGCGATTTTGATGAATCATTAGAGAGTGACAGTGAACAACTTACAAGTAGTGAAATCATCGGCGTAAATGGGGAATTCTCGGTAGGGGATACCATTTTAGTGAGAAAAGCTGATGGCACAAAGTTGGTCAAGGCAAAATCGAATTACAGCAGTTGTCTACTTAATTTTATTGCTAATCAGGACAGCGACGAGTTCGCCAGTGAGTTCGAAGAGAAAACTGGCCCTATTATTTCTGATCAGCACGTAGCAAATTTGGAGGAAGAATGAGTATTATTACGGAATTAGCCCAACAGGCAAAAGAAGCCGCGCAGGTGCTTTCTATATTAGACGAAGCGAAAAAAAATGCGGTGCTTAGCGATATGGCTGCAGCGATAAGAGCAAATAAAAGTACTATCGTTCAAGTGAATGAAAAAGAAGTCGCTCGGGCAAAAGAAAACAATTTAGATGCAGCAATGATTGATCGCCTCATTTTGAATGATGAACGCATTGAAGCGATGGCCGAAGGCATTGAGGTGATTATCGGATTAGACGATCCGGTGGGTCAAGAGCGCGTTATTGGTACACGCCCTAACGGTATCGAAATTAAAAAAATGAGAATTCCTTTGGGCGTTGTGTGCATGATTTATGAAGCACGTCCAAACGTTACCGCAGACGCGGGTGCGCTTTGTTTTAAATCAGGTAATGCCGTCATTCTTCGTGGCGGTAAAGAAGCGTTAGATACCAGTTTAGCCATATCTGGGTTGATGCAAGACGTGTTAGAGAAACATGGTCTTCCAAGAGCGTTGGTAACGGTTATACCTAATGCAGACAGGGCGTTGATGCAAGAATTGATGGAACAACGCGACTATATTGACGTAATCATTCCTCGCGGTGGTGAAGGGCTTATCAACTACGTTACTGACAACGCAAAAGTGCCGGTTATCCAGCATTTTAAAGGCGTGTGTCATTTGTACGTTGATAAAGACGCTGACCTTGATAAAGCATTGGCGATATTGCTTAACGGTAAAACGCAGCGTACCGGCGTATGTAATGCGCTTGAAGCACTAGTAGTACACAGTGAGGTTGCCGATGAGTTTCTACCTCGTGTGGCTAAAGCATTTAAAGAACACGGCGTAACGGTTCACGTGAACCAAGCGGGCAGTGCGTTTTTCGACGATGCAGATGTTATCAGTGAAGATGCGTATGGCGAAGAGTATTTGGGGCTTGAAATTGCTGTACGTGTTGTTGATGATTTTAATGCAGCCATTGCACATATAGCCAAGTTTGGAAGCAACCATACCGAAGTTATTTGCACGAAAAACGAAGCTGCAGCCAAGTTGTTTCAACGTGCCGTTGACGCAAGCGTGGTTATGGTTAACGCATCATCGCGTTTTTCTGACGGCAGTCAGTTAGGTCTTGGCGCAGAAATTGGGATTGCGACCACTAAACTACACGCTTACGGACCTATGGGGCTCGAGTCACTCACGTCTGAGAAGTACCTTGTTAATGGCGAAGGCCAGATTCGCGCATAAGCTGAATCTTTAGGAAAAGCCGCTTTCTTACGAAAGTAATACTGGTCTGCATTGTGTCAGGGCCATAGATACTTCATAATTAAAGCGCTGGTTAACAACCAGCGCTTTTTTTATTTTTTATCATAGGTTTATTAGGAGTACAGGCATGGAAATAGCGATTGACCCAGACTTAATTTGGCGTCAACTACTGTCGTTTACCTCCGAATATAAACTCGCCACCTCGTTGTTATTGCTTATCGTCCTTCATTACATAAAGAAGGGCTTGTTAAAACTAATTAAGTTAAGCAGTAACAGAAGTGGCGAAGATCGCAGAAATCAAATTAATATTCTTGAACAACTCGGCAATGCGCTCATCATTATTATACTCATGATGGTGTGGTCTTCAGAAATACAAAATCTTGCTATCTCTATTGCTGCGTTCATGGTTGCTATCGTACTCGCGACGCGAGAGTTTATTCAATGTTTTATGGGTTTTATTTACTACTTAGGTGCAAGGCCATTTAGGGTAGGAGATTGGATCCAAATGAATAACGTTGTGGGTGAAGTGGTGGAAATGGACTGGGCGAAAACCGCTCTGCTTGAAGTCGATAGTGAATCGTTCAACTATACCGGTAAGCACGTGTATGTTCCGAACAGTCAACTTGTTACCCAAACCGTGCGTAATTTAAACTTCTTGCGCCGGTACAAACTACATTCTTTTGAAATTGTAAATGAGCCGATCGTCAACGCATACAGCTTGTTACCCGCGTTTCAGGCACGCGCACAAGCCCATTGCGAATATTTTAGAGATGTAGCAGAACGTTATAAAGGCCTGATTGAACGTCATCTAGAACAAGAATTTATACAAATAGACCCAGAGATTGAAATAAAAACCAATGAATTGGCCAAAGTTGTCATCAGGGTTAGTCTTTTTTGCCCGACCGATGAAGCACTGGCTCTTGAACACAAAATGTGCTCAGATTGGCTCAGCTTATGGTTCAAGGCGATGAAAGAGGATGAATACGCGCAAAGTGTATTGTCAAATAGCGTTTCATAACGCCGCGTAGTAAATCAATTTGGTAATGGCAATAGTGTGCGTTCATGGCTATACTATGCGCCGCGATTATAAGCGATAAATAAGAATGAAATTAAAGGACAAATAGTGACTCCTATTACTAAATCATTTCAGTATGGTCAGCATACTGTAACACTTGAGACGGGCGTAATTGCTCGTCAGGCAACAGCAGCTGTCATGGCAAGCATGGATGATACTGCTGTACTAGTAACGGTTGTTGGTAAGAAAGAAGCGAAAGCAGATCAAGATTTCTTCCCACTAACTGTTAACTACCAAGAAAAGACTTACGCTGCTGGTAAAATCCCTGGTGGTTTTTTCAAGCGTGAAGGTCGTCCTTCAGAAGGCGAAACCTTAACAGCACGTCTAATCGACCGTCCAATTCGTCCGTTATTCCCTGAAGGGTTCAAGAACGAAGTACAGGTTGTTATCACGGTAATGTCTGCTAACCCAGATATTCCTACTGATATCATCTCGATGATTGGTACTTCTGCTGCACTTGCAATCTCTGGTATTCCATTCAATGGTCCTATCGGTGCAGCGCGCGTTGGTTATACAAACGGCGAATACATTCTAAATACACGTGTTGAAGAGCAAGAAGCAAGCGAACTTGACCTTGTTGTTGCGGGTACTGAAGGCGCGGTATTAATGGTTGAATCAGAAGCCGACGTGCTTTCTGAAGATGTCATGCTAGGCGCAGTTATGTTCGGTCACGAGCAACTACAGACTGTGGTTACTGCGGTAAATGAATTTGCTGCTGGCGTTAACATCGATAAGTGGGATTGGAAACCAGAAGCAGAAAATACAACCCTTAAAGAAAAAGTGAAAGCGTTAGCTGAAGCTGAAATGGTTGCTGCTTACCAAATCTCTGACAAGCTTGCGCGTAAAGATGCAGTAACTGCTGCAACTGACAAGGCACTTGAAGCAATTCTTGCTGAAGACGACACACAAGACAAAAAAGAAGTGCTTAACCTTCTTCATGACTTAGAGTCTGACGTAGTTCGTTCACGCATTCTTGCTGGTGAACCTCGTATTGACGGTCGTGATCCTAAGATGATTCGTGCACTCGATGTTGCGACAGGTATTTTACCACGTACACACGGCTCTGCTGTTTTCACTCGTGGTGAAACGCAAGCAATCGTTGCTGCTACGCTAGGTACAGAACGTGATGCGCAGATGATTGACGAGCTTCAAGGCCGTCGCGACAGCCGCTTCATGCTTCACTATAACTTCCCTCCATACTGTGTTGGTGAAACGGGTATGATTGGTTCTCCTAAGCGTCGTGAAATTGGTCACGGTCGTTTGGCGAAGCGTGGTATTCAAGCAGTAATGCCGAGCGAAGAAGAATTCCCGTATGTAGTACGTATCGTTTCTGAAATTACAGAATCAAACGGTTCATCTTCAATGGCGTCTGTTTGTGGTACTTCACTTGCACTTATGGATGCGGGTGTTCCTATCAAGGCATCAGTTGCGGGTATCGCGATGGGTCTTGTGAAGAGTGACGAAAACTTTGTTGTACTTTCAGATATCCTTGGTGACGAAGATCACCTTGGTGATATGGACTTTAAAGTGGCGGGTACCACAGGTGGTATTACTGCACTTCAAATGGACATCAAGATTGAAGGTATCACGAAAGAGATCATGCAAATTGCCCTTAAACAGGCAAAAGAAGCACGTTTGCACATCCTTAACGTAATGGATGAAGCAATCGGTGGTCACCGTGAAGAGCTTAGTGAATTTGCTCCACGCATCTACACAATGAAGATTGACCAAGACAAGATCCGTGACGTAATTGGTAAAGGCGGCGCAATGATCCGTCAGATTACTGAAGAGTCAGATACGAATATCGAAATTGAAGATGACGGTACTATCAAAATCTTTGCTACTGAGCGTGCGAAAGCAGATATCGCTATCGGTAGAATTGAACAAGTAACGGCAGAAATCGAAGTGGGTAAAACGTACCACGGTAAGGTTACTCGTATTGTTGATTTCGGTGCGTTCGTTGAAGTGCTTCCAGGCAAAGAAGGTCTTGTACACATTTCACAAATCGCTCATGAGCGTGTGAACAAAGTGGCAGACTACCTAGAAGAAGGCCAAATGATTGACGTTAAGGTTATGGAAATTGATCGCCAAAACCGTGTACGTTTAAGCATTAAAGAGCTTCTAGAGCGCCCAGCACCTAAGTCTGACGACGCAGAGTAATACTGATGTAACAAGAGTCTTATGGCTTTTGTAGAAACATTGAAGTAGAAAAGGGAGCATGGCTCCCTTTTTTTATTTTAAAAATCACATTAAGGAGTAGGGATGGATAAGCAAACCCAAACCGACGTTGAAGCTGCGGTGTTTCGCCGATTGGTAGAACATTTAGACGCCAATAAAGACGTTCAGAACATTGATTTAATGATCTTGGCTGATTTTTGCCGTAACTGTTTAGCTAAGTGGTATTCGTCTGCGGCGAGTGAAAGGGGCGTTGAAATAGATTACGACGCAGCTCGCGAAGTTGTCTACAAAATGCCGTACTCACAGTGGAAAGAGCATCATCAGCTTCCGGCCAGTGACGAGCAACTCGAAAAGCTTGCGGCGCGACAAAATAAATAGTCTCAGCCAGCGCCTGCTGGCTTTTATATGTAAGGGTAAGTGAAAAGTACGCCAGGATCACATAAACTCGTGGTCAGTTCCCCTATGACGTAAAGCGTAAAAATGTACACTCCGAAAAATATGGAAATTTCAGAAGCAGACGCTATTCATCGCTTCATATCAGAGTTTGGCTTTGGTACGTTACTTTCTCAAAATTTAGAAGCCACACGTCTTCCACTTATTTTGGACACCTCACAAGGCAATAAAGGTATCATCGTTGGCCATATGGCCCGTGCCAACCCTCAGTGGAAGAGTGCATCAGGAGAGCGTGTATCAGTAATGTTTGACGGACCTCACTCATATATTTCTCCAACATGGTATGCGTCAAGGCCGGCTGTACCTACATGGAATTATGCATCGGTTCAATGCTTCGGCGTTTTTCAAACGCTTAGCAGCAGTGAGACACTGCTTGCAATAGACGCAGCGGTTGAAAAATATGAACCAGAGGTGCTAAGAAACCTTGAGTTAATGCCAACAGACTATACCGATAAACTGTTAAAAGCGGTGGTGGGTTTCAAAATAGAAGTCGATGACATTCATGCAAAAGAAAAACTGGGTCAGCATAAAAGCATTGAAGACCAACGCCGTGTTTTTGCTGCACTGGCCTCAAGTCAGCATCCCAATTCAGTTGAACTTGCAGAGTACATGAGGCATCGACAACTAGGCACGGGTAGCGACTGAGGCAACATGCAATCCACATCGAAATACATTGAATTGCATCTAAGGCATAATAGGCGGACAGTAACAATGAGCTGGTCGTCGCTGCGAGTAAAGCGGCTTCGGTAAAGTCTTGGGTTTACTGTCGAACATCACTAATTAATAACGATAACTAATAACGCTAATTAACAGCACTAGGGAAAGAAAATGTCGAAATGGATTGTAGTAAGAACGTGGGCGATATTAATCATCGCTTTTGCAGTGCTACTCGCAGCGTTAGCCGTACTAGGCTCCACGATAGGAGAGTCGTTCGTTACGGGGGCGTTCTCGCTGTCTATACCTCAGGTTGGAAGCCTTTGTGCTGGGGTATCGGCATTCTCTATTTTTTTACATTGTATTAAACGTTTAAACAGCATAGCTGAATCCGATCTTGGATAGCGCGGGTTTGAAATATCGCCATGTTTGTGACGTTAAGTAACGTAAATAGGCGTTGCCTCTAAAACTATTAAACGTATCTTGTTTAATGGTAACGTTAGCAGTATTGATAAGTATTTAGCCTGTGATGATAAAAAGGAGACGATGTTATGGAACAAAAAGAATACTGGGGAATGCAAGTCAATGCATACTGCATGCTTATCCATTTAAGTCAGTTGGCAAGCATTGTTATGCCTGGTTTAGGGTTTGTGCTTCCCGTGATTATGTGGGTAGCAAATAAAGACAAGAACGTAGACATAGATAAGCATGGGCGGGTTACGATTAATTGGCTCATTAGCTTCATCATTTACAGTTTCGTTTGCGGAATCTTGATGATTGTATTAATCGGCTATCTGGGGTTGGTACTTCTATTATTGCTAAATGTCGTGTTCGCCATTGTCGCCGCCGTTAAAGCTAATAACGGTGAGTTTTGGGTATATCCGCTGAGCATAAAATTCCTCAAATACTAAACGCCTCTAACGAGGTAGATGTGATAATGCATTAGGTCTGCCTCGTTTTCTTTCTTCTTTACGTTTTGTTTTATCGACGGTCTTGTTAACCGTCATTTAATATTCCTTCAAAAATATTCACCCCTTCTTCCGTAGTTGTGCGTTTAGTTAGAAAAAGAGGGGAAATACCATGCATACACTACACACGTTTTATTTTGACAATAGTGCGGATCGCAATAAATCGCTGAGACTGGCAGGTACTGTGGTAATTGGGGGCATTATTACGTTTTCTTTGTTTGCGATGATGGCAAAGCTTATAGAGCAAGATGGCCGGCCGCCAGAGCCTGAGGCGTACGTCACGCTAGGCCCATTAGTTCTAGCAATAGATGAGCCGAACACCATAGAACGACAGAAAATTAAGCCTATGGAAAAGCCTGTGGAAATGCCAAAAGTTCATCCTGAAAAGCCTGAGCCGGTACCCAATGATAATCAAAATGGGTTCGGCACGTTAACGCAGGTGCCTAAAAACGATATTAATGTTTCTATAAACTTGTCTGGTGGGCAAAGCGATATGCAGGCTTCACCTCAATTTCGGCGCGATCCAACGTATCCTGCGCAAGCGGCGCGTGAGGGCATTGAAGGATGGGTAAAACTTACATTCAATGTCTCTGCTAGTGGCAGTGTGGAAGATATTGTGGTGGTAGACGCAACCCCTAAAAACATCTTCAACAGAGCGGCGCGCCGTGCGCTATCTAAATGGAAATACAAACCGAAAATGGAAGGCGGAAAGCCTGTTCAACAAACGGGAATGGTAGTAGTGTTGGAGTTCGCGCTCGCGGAGTAAGGATGAGCTTATGAGTTATGCTGCTGGGATATTGATATCGTTGAAGGAACGCTTTGCACACGGTGCGCGTGGGGTATCAACGGCCGAGGGTTTAATGGATAGCTTCGTGAAAACGGGTGACGATACGGCGCTGTCAATGTTGTTCGATATGTATGCCAACAAGCTCTATTATTTTCTCGTGGTATTGTCCGACGCCGATTTGGCGGCGGACATTTCTCAAAAGACTTGGGTAAAAGTCATTGAGAAAAAGCACCTTTACAAGAAAGATACAAGCGTTGAAGCGTGGATTTTTACCATAGGTAGGCATGCGCTTATTGACGAACTACGCCGAACTAAACGCATACTTTATGACAGCGATATTACTGACGAACACACAAGCGATAATGCACCAAGCGGTAGTGTTGATGAAACAGATTTAAACAGCATGATGATGCGCTTGCCGTTTGTACAAAAAGAGGCGCTTTCTCTGCAATTAGAGGGGTTTAGTGTTAAGCAAATAAGTGAAATTTGCCATGCCCCTTCAGAGACGATTAAAACGCGAATTCGGTATGCGAAAGATAATCTCAAATCTTCATTGAGGAATAAATAATGGCAATGTCAGACGACGAACTTCAATCTGCTTACGAAAAAGAACAATGCAAGCATCGTGTACCTGGCCATATAAAGCATTCAACAATGGCCCATAACCGTCGCGTTAATAAACTCGAAGCATCAAAAGGGCTGCGCAGTGTATTCACTCCGCAGTGGGTGAGTTTCTCTGCGGCAGCATTTTCACTTGTGGTGTTATACGGCGTTTATCAATTGAGTGCGCAATATTCACAGGGTCTTGCGACAGCACCTATTAATGTTGCGGTCGAATATCATACGCTAGAGAACGAGATTGCTTCACGCAATACATACGCAAAACAGTTTAATGCTTATACAACAGACTATGCACGAGCCACTGAGCTTTCTGAACGCGTACTAACGAAACCGGTTACCCTTATTGCTAATGAAGGTGAATGGCAGTTCGTCGATTGCCAACAGCACACGATTATCCTTTCGGCCGCGCTTGTTAGTGCATTGAGTATGCAAGAGAGTATTCGAGGTGACATTGCCTTAGGTGCACAAGTTGCTATGTCGATGAACGAAAAAGGAAAAATTCTGCTCATCGAGCCTTCTTCAAAGCCATTGATGTGCTAATAGATACTGTAGAAGCTTCATAACACCTTTACGCCGAATAGGGGGATGACTATGCCATTCCCCAACCTACGTTTATTTATCTAAATCATGAGCTCTAAATGCATTAGGAAGTAATTCACCAATGGTCGTATCGTGCGTGTTGCCAGACTGCGTGACCATCGTGACACGAGTCTCGTCTGGTGCAAACTCCGCGATTTTCTGACGGCATCCTCCACACGGAAAACAAAAGTCTTCGTTCGGGCTTGCAATAACAATGTGGGCAATACGCTTAAATCCATTGGTGACCATGTTACCGATGGCTGTCGCTTCGGCACATTGGCCAAGAGGAAATGCGGCACTCTCAACGTTGCAGCCAGCAAAGATTTCACCGCTTGAAGTGACAAGTGCTGCACCGACTTTAAATGATGAATATGGAGAGTGAGAGTGGCGTTGTGCGTCAAATGCTAGTGTCGTTAATTGTTCTAATTTATTTTTACTCATGGGGACCTTTAATCACCGCCTGTTATCCTTTACTTTTTGTACCAAATGCGAGAAGGTTGGCGGCATTCAGCTGCGATATATATTACCGCGGATTTTTTTCCTACAATATAGAATGCTTTTTACCATGTGCAGAAACGTTAGTCTCACCTTTTTTTCTATTTTTGTTTTGTTTTTAGGCGGTTGCGCTAAAACATCTGTGGTAGTGGAAAAACCACAAATGGGTAATCTGCTACTTGCTGAACCTGCGCCGATTAACCCTCGCTCCGAAATGGCTATTGCGCGCTACAATCAAATCTTGTCGAGTACAGAGTTAAGTGAAAACGATAGGGCAGAGTTGTTTTTTCAAAGGGGAATGCTTTACGACAGTGTTGGGTTGGCTGGCTTAGCGCAGTTTGATTATAACCAAGCAATAAATATAAAACCAAACATGGCAGAAGCCTACAATTCACTCGGTATACATTATATTCAACAAAGTGATTTTTTACAGGCGTATGAAGCTTTCGACTCTACATTAGAAATCGATCCAGATTATACGTTTGCGTTTCTTAATCGAGGGATTGCCTTGTATTACGGCGGGCGTGCCGAGCTTGCTATTGATGATCTAACCCATTTCTCTGACTTAGACAATACCGATCCATTTAGGGTGCTGTGGACCTATTTTGCATATAACACGCTATCAACAGAGCAAGGTCAGCAGTATCTAATGAGCGTAAGGCCCAAGCTAGACAGTGAACACTGGGCAACGTCATTAATCGATTTGTTTTTAGGAGTTATTGACGAAAACCAAGTGCTTAACCAGCTCCTTAGTGGGGTTCGAAGTCAAAAAGCGCTTACGGATCGCTTATGCGAAGCGTATTTCTACTTAGGTAAGTATCACCTACAGGATGGTAATGAAGGTATTGCGTCTAATTACTTCAAACTTGCACTGAGCACCAATGTTTTCGATTACGTTGAACATCGGTACGCAAGGATGGAGTTGCACCGTCTCAGGCAGTCGTCGAATAATGATTCAAACGACTAACGCATTATAACATGCGAGGCCTTATTCTTGCGCTGGTAGCGCTTTGCTTGATAACTGGTGACAGCGGTCACTATATCGAACAGTTGTTACGTAATGCAGAGCATGCTAGCGCAATGCGTTCAAGCGTGCTTGTTTTAGACGACACAGCGCGCAGTGAACTTAACGCGTCAAATTCAAACGCTATCGCGCTTATTCCTCCTACAACAAATCAAGGTGAAACCATTCACCATGTTGCGCCGCTACTGTGGTCAGCGGCAAAGCAGGGAAGTATCGACGCACAAACGGCGCTTGTAACGCTGGCGTCTTCAACCTCATCAGAGTATTGGTTACGCAAAGTCGTATCACTAGGCAGCCCTCAAGCTGCGTGGGCGCTATACCAATTACTTAACGTTGACGGTAAAGGGGAACGTTTTATTGCACTGGCGGCGCAAGGCGGTGTCGCTGAAGCCCAGTTATCTTATGCAATGTCTACCGATAACCCAGAAGAGCGGGAAAGGTGGTTGGTCAAAGCTGCGAATAATGGCTATTCTCCAGCACAGGCCGCCCTCGCTGATTGGTACCTGTTAAGGGGAGAGTCACACAAAGCGAAACCTTGGCTTAAAATTACCGCGGATCTCGACCGCCAAAGTGCCTTTAAGTTTGCGCGTTTGTTGTGGGATGAAGGGGATAAACAACAAGCCATACATTATTTTAAGAAGTCTGCTAGCGAGGGGAATGAGCAGGCCAAACGTGCATTACATATTACACAGACCTACTCTGCGACGCGCCCTAAAAACGTGTCACAAATCGTGTGGCCAACCAACAAAATGTGTAAACAACGTATTCAGTTGTTTGGTACCTCGTTAGTTACTATGACACGGGCTGATTCACTTTATTCACAATATAAAAACGATGACAGACTCAAGGGCCTTTCTCTGTGTGTGAACGAACCTATTTGGTTAGAAAATGAAACGCTCACATGCAGCGCAAATTTTCAGAAAAGTGGTTTACTAGGCTGCAACATTACCCCGCTCGCTGAAGTCGCAAAGCGCTTTGATATCACACATGCCGTTATTGTCTCTGCACAGGGGAAGGCCAATGTGAGAAATGGCGTGATGTTTTTAGACATCACTGATGCTTATTCTGTTTTTGTGCATGAGCTCGCCCATTTCGCGGGCTTTGTAGACGAATATCCCCTTTCTAGCCGCGCGGCCAGAAGGTTGTGTACGGCGGATAGTATTGAAAACTTCACGCCTCCGAATCTTGTTGTTGACGGAGAGGTAACCTATCAGCCTCTTGAAACAGTTGATCGTTGGTTGATAAAACGTAATGCATCATTGGTTATCTCACCGTCAAAAACCTGTGAAGCTCTCGGTGTTAACAGCTACAAGCCAAGTAACTATATTACCTTTATGGAACATCACGACACTGGCCGTATACCAGCTATTTACTTGGCGCTCTGGGAGCAACAGCTACAGAATGAAAGCGCTCATCGCCCCATATCTATGAATTTTTTCCAAGCGTTTCACAAAGCTGGAAATACAAAAAAGGCGGGGGTGTGGCTTAATGTGTATGAGGAAAGGGATAGCACCACAGAGGAATAGAGAGTGGGCAGGCAATACCCACGGACTGTCTATATGCTTACTGTTGTGGTGAGCGCACAGTGTCTTTAAGTGCGCTAACCCACATAGACGTAGCACCACAAATAGCGACGGGCATTACAATGAAGTTTACGACGGGG
The DNA here is from genome assembly GCF_057539655.1 of Alteromonas sp. 4NH20-0056. Classification (NCBI taxonomy): domain Bacteria; kingdom Pseudomonadati; phylum Pseudomonadota; class Gammaproteobacteria; order Alteromonadales; family Alteromonadaceae; genus Alteromonas; species Alteromonas sp. 4NH20-0056. The sequence goes on from NZ_BAAJLS010000005.1 coordinate 76,080, forward strand.
ATCAGTGAGAAAATGTTAACCATGATGCCGAAGCTCATTGCCTTACCTTTGTGTTCACCAAGATGCGAACGCATGCGAGAAAATGTGACTTTGTGGTTATCATAGGGGTAGTCACAATATTGAATTGCCATCATCCATGCAGAAAACAAAAACCATAAAATCTGACCAAAAATAGGCAGAAAAAAGAACAGTAGTAAAAAACCTGCTGCGCGAGGCAAATACCATAGAAGCTTGGCAAGTTCCCGACCTAGAGTTCTAGGAATATCCTTTACGAGTGCCAATACCCCGTCGTCACCGAGCGATTGCCCAGTTAGGTGGCGCTCTATTTTTTCTGACAGCACGCCATTGAATGGCGCCGCTATCCAATTGGCTAAGGTACCAAATATCAACGCAAATATAAGTAATACGCTAATCACGGCAAGTGGCCATAAGAAAAAGCTTGCGACAGTTTTAATCCAGCCAAGCCACTCGGGAATTAAGTTAATCACATAACTAATACCCACTTCTATTTGTCCATACAAAAAATAAAACGCAACAGAAAAAAGCACTAAATTAATCGCAAGAGGCACAAAAACGAAGCGCTTAAGCCCTTTGGTTTTTATAAGTGAAAACCCTTCGAAAAAATAGTGTACGCCACTGTGCGACCGACCACTTGAATTCATTATTACTCCTTGAAGGCATTTGAACGTATTCATAGTAACGGGTTTATTATATAAGTCACCGTTAATCACGTTAAATGGTAATTGTTACAAGCTGTTAGATTTGATAAAGTCACGCAATAAAAATAATAATGACGAACGTTTTAATGCGCTCTATGCACCGCGTAAGCCTCAGAAATTTATGTATATTTCCCACCGAATGGCTTTCATTTTTTATGGAGCATTAGTGTGAGACTCAAAAAGATAAAGCTAGCGGGTTTTAAATCCTTCGTCGAGCCTACTTCTATTCCATTTCCCGGTGATATGACCGCTGTAGTAGGGCCAAATGGCTGCGGCAAATCAAATGTCATCGATGCCGTTCGATGGGTGCTTGGCGAGAGTTCTGCCAAAAATCTTCGTGGCGATGCTATGACCGACGTTATTTTCAACGGTTCATCATCGCGAAAGCCTGTGGGTCAATGCAGCGTTGAACTTATTTTTGATAATAGCGCTGGGCGCATTGGTGGCGAGTTCGCCAATTATAATGAGCTGGCTGTTAAGCGATTAGTTACCAGAGATGCGCAATCTACGTATTTTTTAAACGGGACTAAGTGTCGTCGACGGGATGTTACCGACTTGTTCCTCGGTACCGGGTTAGGGCCTCGGTCTTATGCCATTATCGAGCAAGGAATGATTTCTCGTTTAATTGAGTCAAAGCCTCATGAACTGCGCGTATTCATCGAGGAGGCTGCTGGCATATCAAAGTACAAGGAACGCCGGCGCGAAACTGAAAACCGTATAAAACATACCCAAGATAATTTATCACGGCTGGACGATGTGCGCGACGAGCTCGCAAGTCAGCTTGCTAAACTTGAACGTCAAGCCGAAGCCGCAACACGTTATAAGGCACTCCGTGCAAAAGTAAGATTGCTTAAAGGTGAATTGCTTACGTTGCGTCTAATGAAAAATAATGAACAGTCAGACGCATTAAAAAAGCAAATTGATACATTACAGAAAACGTATGAAGAATATCAGGCTCGGCTTGGTGGCGAAGCCGCAGACACTGCTGCCCAGCGTGCTCAGGTTGAAGCGCTACATGCCGATATTGAGGATTATCAGCAGCAACTTTTTACCTGCAGTACCGCCATTACGCGACTTGAACAAAGTACATTGCATGCAAAGCAGCGAAAAGCCCAAATAGAAGATGAAATGGGAGCGCTTAGCCATAAACGCACATTGCTTATTACATCGCTTGATGACGCCAACCAAGCTACGCATTCATCGAACGCACAACTAAGTAATATAGAACCCGAAATGGCGTTAAAAGAAGCCGAGTTAGAAAGCGCGAAAATAAGCTTAGAAGACGCGGAGCAAGCTCTACGCGAGTTTAACCATGAAAGTCGTGACCATGAGCAGCACTATCATTCGCTCAAACGCAATGTTCAAGAGTGCCATAGCCAAATTCAGTCTACGATGAGCATGCAACTTCGAACGTCTCAGCGCATAAGCGAACTGAATGAAGAACTAAACCAAATCCAACAAAACGATGGCGCAGATCAGGTTTCAGAACTGCAACAGCAATTGAATGAGGCACGTGCGCAATTCGATGCGCTCGATGACCTGAGAGAAGATTCCTCTCACGCTTTCTCTGTCGCTTCCCAAACGCTAAGCGAGCACGCTGAGCAATGCGTAGTGCTAAGAGGAGAGCATCAAAAGTTGATGTCTACTATTGGCGCGTTAGAGGCACTTCAAGAAGATGCAGAACGCCGTACTTCTTTAGATGAAAGCCACTATTTGTCGCCGTTATGGCAAGGGTTGTCGGTACCTGAACAATATGAAGTCGCGGTAGAAAGTATCCTTAGCTATCTTAATCAACCGTTAGTAGGCAGCGATGAGCTAACGTTACCTAATCATGATGGGTTGCCCGCGTCGGCGCTTGTTATGACACAGCAGGCATTGACGACTAAGAAAACGGAAGGGACGTTAGCCTCGGTGATCGGCAGCGACCGCGTTCCACGTTTTTTCAATGCGATTTCTGTTGTTAATACAAAAGACGACGCGCTGGCATTGGCACCGTCGTTGTCTCTTCATCAAAGTGTTGTAAGCCTCGACGGTTTTTGGTGTGGTGTTGACTGGGTCATTCAACATGGTGATGTTGAAGACGGTGTTGTGCAGCGAAGCAATAAATTGATTGCGTTGAAGGCGTCTTTACAGCAGTGCGAGGCGGCGCTTGAAGCGGCGCAAGATGAACACGACAATACACAACAACGATTGCACGACGCAAAAATTAAAAAAGACCAACATGAGGCAGCATGTAGAGAGCAAGATAATGTCTGCACTCAGCTTGCTAATAAATTGGCGTTCATCGAAATGCAGATAGAGCAGTTTGCCTCGCGAGCAAAAACGGTTAAAGCTAACTTAGAAAAGCAAACCGCACTGCTTACCACAGAAGAGCAACAGCTTTCGGTTTTATCTGAAAAGTTAGAAGAAGTTGAGGGACAAATACTGGCGCACGAAGTTGATATCGCTCAAATGGAAGAAAAGCGCGAACATCATGAACAACATATCGTATCAATACGGCGACAAATAGATTTAATAACACAAGAAAATCATGAGCTTGTATTGAAAAAAAATAACCTGGTGAATCAGCGCACGCTGTATGAAGAGCAGGTAACGCGTAACCAGCAACAGCTAAAAGATTACGACAATCAGTATCAAAAATTGCGCGAAGAGCTTGATACATTAGTGATGCCTGAGGGGCAGCAGAAAGAAGAACTTCAACAATTGCTCGCACAAAAAACGCTGGTGGAAAATAAAAAACTTAGCAGTGAACAGGCACGCGGGCATCTTGATGCAGCGATAAAAGAAGCGGAAAAATCGCAAGGGGCATTGCAGAATGATATGCAGCGTTTACATGGCGATATTGAAAAATTAAATATAGAAGTTGAAGGCTTTAAAGTTCGCGCTAAGACGATCATTGAACAGTTAGCTGAAGGCAATTACGCTGTCGATGACATCTTATCCAGTTTACCTGATGAGGCTGATGAGGCACGCTGGGAGTCTGACCTCAACAGTGTGCAAGCGAACCTTAATCGTCTAGGCGCGGTAAACCTTGCGGCAGTGGAAGAGTTTGAAGAGCAGTCGGCACGCAAAAAGCATTTAGATATTCAGTATGGCGATCTTGTTGATGCGCTTGAAACGCTTCAATCGGCAATTCGCAAAATTGATAAAGAGACGAGAACGCGATTTGCGAATACCTTTGAACAAGTAAATGAAGATTTAAAACAATTGTTCCCTAAAGTGTTTGGAGGTGGCTCTGCATACTTGGCGCTAACCGATGATGATCTTCTTGAAACTGGCGTAACCATTATGGCGAGACCACCAGGTAAGAAAAATAGTACAATTCATCTGTTAAGCGGTGGAGAAAAAGCGCTAACCGCTTTATCATTGGTGTTTGCTATTTTTAGATTAAACCCAGCGCCGTTTTGTTTACTCGATGAAGTCGACGCACCATTAGATGACGCTAACGTAGGTCGTTTTTGTAATTTGGTGTCTGAGATGTCTCAAACGGTGCAGTTTATATATATCACCCATAATAAAATTGCGATGGAAATGGCAAGTCATCTGACTGGTGTAACCATGGCTGAACCAGGCGTATCAAGAATGGTTGCAGTAGATGTTGATGAAGCTATTGCATTCGCAGAAGCATAACAAAGGGCGACGAAGTTAAAATGGAAGATGAATTACGTCTATTTTTGCTCCTTATAGGAACAGTATTTATTCTTGCTGTGCTAGCGCACGGCATTTGGAAAATTCGAAAAACGAACCAGGATACTAAGAAAGCGCGTGTAGCGCCTCGTGTTGTTGAGGATGATGACGATGACGGACAGTATGATGGTAAAGAGGGGTTTGACGACCTTGGTTTAGGCGAAGTGCGTGTTGTCTCCTCTCACTCGGCGGGTTCTGAAGATAAGTCAAGTAAGGCAGGTGAACAGCCTGACACCCCCTATAGCAATGCGCAGAGCAATGTATTAGATGATCACAATGAAACTGACGCCGACACCACTGGCTCACAAAAGCAAAGCAATCAGAACACCGCTGAACGACCGGCTAATATAATTGGCAACGATGAGGTGATTACTGAAAAAAATGAGACGACAGCAAGCCAACGACCCTCTGAGCTAGTAAAAGAAAAGCTGTATGGGTCAGTCGTAACTAATCCAAAGCCTCACATGGCAAGCGGCATGAGCGGTATGCGAGCTGAGAATGGAAGCAGTTACGATGCCGTCGTTCCGTTTCCAGAGCCACCAGGTTTTTTATTGAAAGACGGTGAAACGTCGCAAGATAGCACTACGACAGACAATAGCGATAGTTTAAGCGAACACAACATTGTGCAGAGTGCTGATGCGGTACCGATGCGTACCGAACCTTTTTATCATACGGATACACAGGACGATGACGTCCCTGGAGTATCGACAACGCAAGAACCAGAAGTTGATGACTTCAGTCTTGACGCCCCTGAAACGCTTCAAAGTGGCGCGCCAGAAAAAATTGAAAGTGCGTCAGCGGCGGGTTTTCAAGAGCAGGGTAAGCGGTTAGCAAAATCGAAGCGAAGCAAAACGATAAGTCGTAAAGCGCGTCAAGAGCCTAACTTCGGTGATGATCAAATGCGAATCGATTTTGACGAAAGCCAAACTGACGCGCCTGTTGAACAGCCGCAATCAAGTTCGACAACATCGTCACAGAAAGACAAAACGGCCGACGTTGCACAAGAACAAGAAGTACTTGTATTGAACGTTCGTACTAAGGATGATGAACCTATTGCAGGGGCAGCCTTGTTACCCATGCTACTTACCCTTGGGTTTAAGTTTGGCGACCAAGATATCTTTCATCGGCACGTGAATGCCAATGGCAAGGGGCCGGTTTTGTTCAGTCTTGCGAATATGTTTAAGCCAGGTGTGTTCGATATTGACAGTTTAGAGAATTTCACCACACAAGGTGTTTCACTATTCATGATCCTGCCTATTGAAGGGGACCCTCATCAAGTATTCAATATGATGCATAATGCGGCACGTAAGCTTGCCGACGAATTTGATGCACAAGTACTCGATGGTCGTCGCAGCGTCTTAACCAAGCAAGGCCTGCAACAATACGTTGAGAAAATTAGAGAATTTGAACGAAAAAGAATGATTGCGCGTAGCTAATTATCGTCTTTTCTTTTAGTGACAGGGCGTGGAAATAACACGCCCTTTTTTATATTTAGCACACGAGCAGAGCTCATGTTTTCTGACGTGTATCGGTTAGCCCTTACTTTGTAGTAAAACTAAAATTATGTCTGAAAGTCTTCTTGAAGCAGAAAAACGGGTAGCAGCGCTTCGTGAACTGCTTAGCGAGTATAACTATCAATATTACGTGTTAGACGAACCATCAGTGCCTGATGCACAATATGACCGTGACATGCAGGCACTCATTGCATTGGAACAAGCACATCCATCGTTACAAAGCCCAAATTCGCCAAGTCAAAAAGTGGGCGGGCAAGCACTGGCTTCTTTTGAACAGGTGACACACGACGTGCCGATGCTTTCATTAGACAATGCGTTTGATGATGCTTCTTTATTGGCCTTTGAAAAGCGCATTAATGACAGGATCAATAACACCGATACGTTAACGTTTAGTTGCGAGCCAAAACTTGATGGTTTGGCTGTTAGCATTTTATATGAAAACGGTGAACTCGTTCGTGCTGCAACGCGAGGTGACGGACAAGTAGGCGAAAATATCACAGCCAATGTTCGTACCATCGCCAATATACCGCTTACGCTCAGAGGGGGTCATTGGCCTGAGCGCGTAGAAGTACGCGGAGAAGTCTTTATGCCGAAAGAGGGGTTTGAGGCCCTCAATAACCGGCAGCGTGAAAAAGGTGAAAAGGTATTTGCTAACCCTAGAAATGCAGCGGCCGGTAGTTTGAGGCAACTAGACTCAAAAATTACAGCCAAGCGTCCACTTATGTTTTATTCGTACTCTTTAGGCGTTGTTGCGCCAGACGACTTTGCTTTACCCAGTTCTCACAGCGCGCGATTGGCGCAGTTAGCACAATGGGGGCTGCCACTTTGTCCTGATATTAATACAGCACAAGGTGGTAATGGTTGCCTAGAGTACTACAACCATATCCTTGAAAAACGTGATGCGTTGCCATACGACATTGATGGTGTGGTATTTAAAGTGGATGACGTTGCGTTACAAGGCCGATTAGGGTTTGTTGCACGAGCACCTCGTTGGGCGATTGCACAAAAGTTTCCTGCGCAAGAAGAAGTTACCACCCTTATTGATGTTGAATACCAGGTTGGAAGAACGGGCGCAATGGGTGTCACCATGGACAAAATTGTTTCAAATAGATTTGTTCAAATACTCAAGTTACATTATTTAATTAATGTCTTCACAAAAGGTCTCAACGATACCCTTACATCGTTTTTCCAAACGGATATTTATCAGCCATCATTAGGATATAACAATACCACCTTAGTTGTTCGTTTAAATAGAGGGCTTTGATATGCTGAATATTGACTTTACCAAAGAACAATTGGAAATATTGAATGAGATAGGTGAAGAATTTAAGCCAGAAAAATTAGTATCGTTGTTCTCTCGGTCAGACTTAAATACTGAAGAGTTAGTATTTATTCTAAAAGCATCCAACGCCCTTTATCGGGCGGGTAGTCCGATTCTGTCAGATAAGCAATATGATATATACATTTCATTATTGCGAGATCAAAATCATCTTCATCCATACCTTAACACTGTTGAGCCAGAGCCTTTAATTGAGTCTAAAACAGTCGAACTTCCAGAAAGAATGTTGTCAACGGAAAAAGCATATTCACTTCAAGATATCGAGAAGTGGGTAAAGAGAATACAAAAAGCAGCTCAAGAGACGAATGTACCTGAAGAAGAGATTGATATTAGGGTGACACCTAAACTCGATGGTTATGCAGCCTTTGATGACGGTGATACTCTATATACCAGAGGGGATGGTTATAGAGGACAAGATGTAACAAGAGCATTTAAACGCGGATTGAAGGTAGCCAACTCCGGAGAGCGTGGTTTGGGGCCCGGTGAAATAGTTATTAAAAAAAGTTATTTCACTGAGGTACTCAGTAGTTATTTTGAAAATTCTAGAAATATCCAAGCCGCTATTATAGCTGAAAAGAAGGTTGATAACAGAATCCAGAAGGCTATAAAAGATGGCGCATGTGTATTTTATCCCTTCGCTCTTCTTAAAAATAATACAGTCAAAATTTCGGTGTTGATGGATGAGTTTGAATCAATCGTTGAGGGTATTTGGAGTTCGGTAGACTTTGATGTGGATGGTGTAATTTTAGAGACTACAAATGAGACTATTAAAAAGTATATGGGCGCGACAAGACGTAACCATAGGTGGCAAATAGCATTTAAAGTAAATGAAGAATCTGCAAATGTCGAAGTAGTTAGGGTTATACCACAAACATCAAGAACTGGAAGGATAGCACCTGTAGCCGAACTTGTGCCAACGAAATTAAGTGGAGTCACTATAAGCAGAGTGACAGTTCACCATTACAATATGGTCAAAACAAATGGCGTTGGAGCTGGCGCTATAATTAGGTTGGTGAGAAGTGGTTTAGTAATTCCCAAAATTGAAGAGGTCTTAACGAAGGTTGCACCTGATATTCCTGATTCATGCCCCAGTTGCGGATCTCATTTGTTGTGGGAATCAGATAATTTAATTTGTCCTAATAAAATAGACTGCCCCGCGCAAACTGAAAACACCTTAGTTCATTTTTTCAAAACTCTTGGTAATAATGATGGGTTTGGGTCTAAGACGATTGAAAAGCTGACCAGCTTTGGAGTTAAATATATCCATGAAATATATGGCTTAGAAGTTGACGATTTCTTAAGGATTGGCTTTGGTGAGAAGACGGCGATAAATTTATTTAATCAACTCCAAGCGAGCAGAAGTATTGAGATTGAAGACTGGCGATTCCTATCTGCGTTTGGGGTTAGCCGGTTAGGTTCAGGGAATTGCGAAAAACTTCTAGAACATCATTCATTAGTTAGTTTATTTGAACTCACAGTTTCTGACATGATCCAAATTGATGGATTCGCTGAAATTAGCGCTGAGGCTATTAAAGAGGGTTTAGAAAATATAAGGGAAGAATTTTTTAAGGTTTATGATTTAGGCTTTGCATTAAGACCAACAGCTATAGAAAATACTGAAAAATTGTCATCACCGATATCTGGAGCAATAATCGTTTTTACAGGCACTATGATTGAAGGTTCCCGATCTGATATGGAAAAGAATGCTAAAGCCTTAGGCGCAAAAGTTGGAAAATCGGTAACTTCAAAGACAACTTATCTTGTGACAGGCGATAAAGTTGGTGAAACTAAAATTAACGCAGCAAAAGAAAAAGGAGTAAAAGTTTTGTCAGAGCAGCAGTATCTTGATTTTATTAGGTAAAGCTCCTTTATTGATTTGGCGAAATGGGTAACACGGTTGTAAGAATACACGATAATTAAAATAGGTTTTCCCGTTAGTCAGACCAATAAATAATCTAACGACAAATTGGGCTCATGTAATGCAGCATGTTCAAAATAATTTTCATTTATTTTATTAATATTTGAACATGCTCTAATTAACATGTTCATAAGTCTTAATTTAATTCATATTGCGATCTCAATAAATAGCCCGATAAATTAGCAATTTTCCAAACATGATTACCCGTCGTCATCATCTTATTTTTAAGTATCGCTAAACTCGATAATAAAAACCGTCTTACTTTCATCTGATTCGACATACATATCGGCTCCATTGATTTTCATCACAGATTTAGCAATAGTCAATCCAAGGCCTGTACCTTGCCCATCTCTTTGTCGAGATGGGTCAACTCGATAGAAACGATTGAACAATTTGGGAATATGCTGAGGCTCAATTTTCTCCCCGTTATTTAACACCATTATTTTCTGCTTTTTTCCTTTGGACTCCGTTTTGATCTCTACCGTACTATTACTAGGAGCGTGTCTAATCGCATTTGAAATCAGATTTCCTATTGCCTGTCGGAACATGGTTTTATCGCATTGAATAGTAAGGGCGGATGCGGTGACTTGGATGTTTATATGCTTTTCGTCAGCGAGTAAATTAAAGTAATCGAGTAGGCTTGATATTTCCTGTTGAATATCTAAAGGTTCAATTGATGGCTTGATAAGACCGTGCTCGGTTTTAGCTAATAGCAGCATATCACTTACCATTTTCGTCATACGCTCATATTCTTCTAAATTCGAATAAAGTATGTCAGCATATTCGTCATTTGACCGAGCTTGTCCCAACATCACTTGGGTTTGGGTAGTTAAGCTAGTTATTGGGGTTCGTAATTCATGCGCGATATCGGCTGAGAAGTGGGATAGTTTTTCAAATCCATCCTCAAGCCGCTCAATCATGGTATTGAAAGAATTTACTAGAGTGATTAATTCTTCCGGTACCTCATCTGGGTTTAGTCGTATATCAAGATTATCGGCGGTGATGGTTTCAATTTTTCGCGTAAGCTTTCTTAATGGTGATAGGCTTCTGTAAATCGCAAAACGCGCAGCTAAGACTGTAATAATGCCCGAACAAATAATGATGCCAATAATCGATTTCAAAAGGCTGTTCATAAATGTCATATGAAATTCCATGTTTGAAGCAACGATGATGGTATAGCTAGTATCATGCGTGTTAAAACCTAATTTAATGGCTCTATGCATATGGTTTTCATCGCTAAATAACAGCATGTCTGCGGGATTAATTGATGTGTATGTTTTGGCTGTTTTAGGAAAGAAAGAAAAGTCGGCTCCTTCGCTTGAAAATATTGTATCTCCTTCGGCATCCTCAACATAATAGTACACACCATGATGACCTGAAACAGCCTGAAATAAAAGCTTACTGGGTTGTACTGACTGATTATGTGACTTTTCGAGCTTTAACTTAATGGCATGAAACACCTCATCAAGCTCGTCGGCATCTTGTTCTTGAAAATGATCTTCGATGGAGGTGACTACGAGTGCGCCCATAACGCACAAACACACGAAGATAGCTATTCCCACAAATACCATTGTTCGAAAGGAAATTGAGTACGGCTTTTGCCTTTTAATTTTGCTCTTCATCAGTTGTTAGCTTGTATCCCATACCACGAACCGTTTGAATCAATTTAGGGGAAAATGCATCATCAATCTTAGCTCTTAAGCGGCGTATCGCTACATCGATGACGTTTGTATCGCTGTCGAAATTAATATCCCATACTTGAGACGCAATCAACGAGCGAGGGAGCACCTCTCCTTGTCTTCTGACCATGAGTTCTAAAAGCGAAAACTCTTTTGTCGTCAAATTAATGGATTGGCCAGCGCGTTTTACAACACGAGACGGGATATCCATTTGTAAATCTGCGACTTGTAGCAGGTTGGCAGCTACTGTATTTCCTCTTCGAAAAAGGGTTCTGACTCTAGCCAACAATTCTGCAAAAGCAAAAGGCTTGACTAGATAATCGTCAGCGCCCAGCTCTAGACCCTTTACTCTGTCATTTACACTATCTCTCGCTGTCAAAAACAAGACCGGCGTTTGATTGCCAGATTGACGTAATGACTCTAAAATCCGCCAACCATTAATATCTGGGAGCATGACGTCTAATATTATTAGATTAAACTCGCCTGTCATCGCTTTATGATGACCGTCTAAACCATTGCGCACGAGTTCAATGACAAATCCAGACTCTGCTAGTCCTTGCTTTATATAGTCACCGATTTTCTTTTCATCCTCGACTACCAAAATTTTCATAGTTCACTCACGTCATGTTTAATGCGATTTCGGTACTTAGTGTTGCTAAATGTTTAACAAGTGGGTGTTCGAGATTGGATCTTGCAACTCGGGCCAACAAAACGTACCTCACTCACAAGCAATATATTCCAATGCATAAAAATAACCAACGATTGCTCTGACTAGATTACAACATTGTAATGAACAGGTAATCGCACTGCCATGTTGCTTAACTATACTCTTCAACTGGAACTATATTTAGAATACCTTATCAAAGTTATTTCAAGAATAGTAAAGTCGTATTAGATTATTCATTAAGGGTCGGTGTGGTCAGTAAATGCATTAAAACTGTTTTGCTTATAATATTTTTAAGCACTCAAGTTGCAGATTCGTTTGCGATGTCCAGCCCTGGCTGCGACATGCAAAACGACATGCATGAGCAACACCTTATGGATAACGACCACAATTCATCACAAAATAGTCATGAGACGAGTCAGATGGACGCGGATTGCTGTGGCGACGGGTGCGCTTGTCCACTAGGCATTGTGTCCATCGCGATGCTCGTGAATTTTGACATTTTAACTCCAATCGACTTCAAATCCCTCAAGCCCAACACTTTTATCACGGATGCAGACGACGCTGTCCTTGGTCGCTTGCAACGTCCCCCAAAACGCTCTTTAGCCTAACTCCAAAAATTTGGCGAAGCTCGTCAAAATTCCAATATCGAACGCCGCCCGATAAAGGCTGTGGCCGACATTTAAATTGTTAGAAAGAGAAATCAAATGAAGCCAATAAAATTGCTTTTTACTATATTAGTGCTGCTTATTTCAGTGACTATCGTCGTTGCATGCACAAATGAATCAGTTACTACTGAACAAAACAAGACCAATTCCCAAGATATTGAGTCGAGTTTAAAGTTGGACGTTTTTAAACGCGAGTCGTGTGGATGTTGTCAGGGATGGATTGATCATGCTGAATCGCAAGGCATCCAAACCGATGTAGATGATATTGTTTTTCTCACTACTAAAAAACAAGATCTCGGAATCGAACCAATGTACCGCTCCTGCCATACATCGGTGTCAACTGAAGGGTATGTTTTCGAAGGTCATATACCCGTCAAATTTATTGTTAAATACTTAGATAATGTTCCGCAAGGATCTATCGGCCTCTCAGTGCCGGGTATGCCTGTTGGCAGTCCAGGAATGGAGAACGGCGATCAATTCAGACCATATCAAGTGTTATTGCTCAAAGATGACGGTACAGCAGAGGTTTTTGCAGAGGTGAATTCGTATGAGGAGCAATTCTGATGAGTGCTTTTAAAGGCTTTGCATGCCTAATTTTGCTTGTTACAACAAGTAGTCAAATATCAGCAGAACAAAAGACCCCCCTTACTTTGCAGCAGGCTGTTGCCCAAGCTATTCAAAAGGACCCTTGGTTGGAAGGTAGCCAATATCGGGAAAACGCGACTATTTTTTCAAGTATCGCCGCAGATACTTTGCCTGATCCAGTTGTGTCATTAGGGTTGGCAAACGTCCCTACTGATGGTTTTGCATTCGACCAAGAGCCTATGACTCAAATTAAAGCGGGCATATCACAGGTGTTTCCTCGTGGAGAAAGCTTAAGTATTAGACGCAAGCAACTCGAAGAATTGGCGACGCAGCATCCATTTATGCGATTGGACAGAATGGCCAAAACACAAGTTGCCGTTTCTATGAAGTGGTTAGACGTTTATCAAGCGCAGCAAAGCATTTCGCTAATTGAGAAAGACAGATCTTTGTTTGAACAACTCAGTGAAATTGCAGAAGCGAATTACTCCTCTGCCGTCGGTAAAGTCAGGCAACAAGATATTATCCGAGCGCAGTTGGAACTAGCGCGACTTGAAGACAGACTCACAAAGCTATCTTCTCAAAAAGAAAGAGCCTCGGCCGAACTTTTAGAATGGTTGACCGGCGGCAATTCAGGCACGTTCAATAACTCGGTAAATGTTGCCTCTCTTGAACTACCAAAAACGTTGCCAGAAATTGAAGGAATAGAGAACGCCTACTACAAGATATTGAAAGCTAATAATCAACAAATGTTGGCAAATATACTTATCTCGCATCCTCTAATAAGAGCTGTTGAAAGCCGAATAAAGTCTAGTCAGACTGGCATTGAACTAGCGAAACAACAATACAAGCCGCAATGGGGAGTAAATGCCAGTTATGCATATCGAGCGGATGATCAAATGGACAGAAGCCGTGCAGATTTTCTTTCGATTGGCATTAGTTTTGACCTCCCCTTATTTACGGAAAATAAACAAGATAAAGAAGTAAGCGCCGCCGTTAACGAATCAGAAGCAATTAAAACTGAAAAGCGATTAGTGCTTAGAGGCATGCTTGCTCAACTGCAATCCATATTTGCAGCAAGAGAACGGCTGTTGGAGAGACAGACCTTATATCGCACGAATATTCTCCAGCAATCAAGCGAACAAGCCGAAGCCTCGTTAACAGCTTATACCAATGATGACGGTGATTTTGCTGAAGTTGTGAGAGCTAGGATTGCTGATCTAAATGCTCGTATTGACGCATTAGAAATCGAAGTCGAACTACTTAAAACAAACATTCAACTAAATTACTTTTTTTCTGAGCAGAGTCTTAAAGCTGTATCTGAATTTGGAGCAAACCAATGAAAACTGTTAACGCAATCGCTATAGGCGTAATAGCAGGCGCTGTAATGACAGCTCTGACCTACTCAATATTACCAAGCTCAAATGACTCACATGATAGTGAGGCGGATGCTGGAGAAAAGCAGCCTTTGTATTGGGTTGCGCCAATGGATCCAAACTATAGAAGAGATGAGCCTGGGAAGTCCCCTATGGGCATGGATTTAGTACCTGTTTACGAAGATGAACAAGGCGCTGGCGATAGCCCAGGTACGGTGAAGATTTCGCCAACTGTAGTGAACAATTTAGGTGTGCGTACTGCTAAAGTAGAAAAGCGGTCTTTGCACGTACCTATAAAAACAGTAGGTTATATCCAATATAATGAGGACACACTCGTTCATATTCACCCAAGGGTAGAGGGTTGGATAGATGAGCTATACGTAAAAGCAGCGGGCGAATATGTCAAAAAGGGCGAGCCACTATACGCGCTTTATTCTCCCGAACTTGTAAATGCTCAAGAAGAATATCTTATTGCCTTAAAACGCTCAAATAGGGAGCTGATAGAGGCTTCAAAAACAAGGTTAAAAGCGCTGCAAATGCCAGAATCTGGGATTCAATCGCTTATCTCAACTGGTAAAGTTCAGCAAACAATAACCTTCTATGCACCCCAAACTGGCTTTGTTGATAACTTGAATGTGCGTCAAGGGTTTTACGTAAAGCCAGGACTGACAATTTTATCAATTGGTGCCTTGGATAAAGTTTGGGTCGATGCTGAGGTGTTTGAGCGACAGTCTGCTCAAATTCAAGAGGGTTTGCCTGTGACTATGACTTTAGAATATCTCCCAGGTAAAGAGTGGACAGGAGAGGTTGATTATATCTATCCAACCCTAGATGAAACGACTAGGACGCTTAAAGTCAGGCTGAGATTTACCAATGATGATTATGCACTAAAACCTAACATGTTCGCTCAGGTAACGATCCATTCCGACTTAACAGGTGAGAATTTACTTGTGCCCTCTGAGGCGGTAATCAGAACTGGTAGCCAAGATAGAGTGGTTTTAGCACTTGGAGACGGTAAGTTTAAGTCGGTGTCAGTAGAAGTAGGACAGGTAGTTGATGAATATTCGGAGATCTTATCAGGCTTGAGACTAAACGACAAAATCGTTACGTCAGCACAATTCTTACTCGATTCAGAAAGCAGCATTAGTTCTGATTTCAAAAGGATGGAGGAGCCTGAAGCGACTGCGCAGTCGGTATATACCGAGGCGACCGTAAACAGCGTGATGACAGATCATAGAATGATAAATGTTGATCATGGCGCTATTGAAGAGTGGGAATGGCCGAGCATGACAATGGATTTCACCGTTGCCGAAAGCGTCGACATTAATGAGTTGAAAGCCGGCATGTCACTTCATATGGAAATCACTAAAACTGACTCTGGAAGTTTCGAAGTAACCACCGTTCATATCATGGATTCGATGAATGACATGGATAGCTCTGAGGAGAGCACTGATTCAGCTCATGACGTAATGCACAGTATGGAAGAGCCTATTATGTCGGTTTGGACAGAGGCAACCATAAATAACGTGATGATGGAGAGCAGAAAAATCAACGTTGATCACGGTCCTATTGATGAGTGGGAATGGCCGAGTATGACAATGGATTTCGATGTTGCCGATAGCGTTGCTATTGAAGAATTGAAAGCCGGTATGTCACTGCACATGGAAATTGTCAAAACCGACTCTGGAAGTTTTGAAGTGGCAACTGTCCACATCATGGGCTCGATGACAGACATGAACCATACCCAAGACATGGATCATTCTAATCATTCAGACCATCAAGGAGCTCATCAATGATAGCTGCCATAATTAGATGGTCGGTCAATAACCGATTTTTTGTTCTACTGGCTACGCTTATTCTCGTGGGTGGTGGGTTGTTTGCCATTAAAAACACGCCGGTTGATGCATTACCCGATTTGTCGGACGTACAGGTAATTATAAAAACTAGTTATCCAGGACAAGCGCCTCAAGTGGTAGAAGATCAAGTTACCTATCCTTTGACTACCGCAATGCTGTCAGTGCCCGGGGCACAAACAGTGAGAGGATATTCGTTTTTTGGCGATTCTTATGTCTACATCATCTTTGATGACGACACCGACTTGTACTGGGCGCGTAGTCGAGTGCTTGAATATTTATCGCAAGTTGCTCCTAATCTACCCGAAAACGCAAGACCACAATTGGGGCCAGATGCTACCGGCGTGGGTTGGGTTTATCTCTATGCACTTGTTGATAAAACGGGACAAAACGATATCAGCCAACTACGAAGCTTACAGGATTGGTTCCTTAAGTATGAGCTTCAAACGGTGCCAGGCGTTTCTGAAGTTTCAGCTATTGGAGGCATGGTAAAGCAATATCAAGTGCAGGTCGATCCGGAGAAGTTGCGAGCATATGGCATTCCGCTTTCTCACATTCAAACGGCGATTAAGCGCGGCAATCAGGAAGTAGGCGCATCGGTCATCGAAATGGCTGAAGCTGAATACATGGTCCGTGCCACAGGTTACATAGAGAGTAAAAGGGATATTGAGCTCATTCCTTTGGGTGTAAACGAAAATGGAACGCCGCTTTTGGTAAAAGACATTGCTGATGTTCGTCTTGGTCCACAGATGCGAAGGGGGGTAGCTGAGTTAAACGGTGAAGGGGAAACCGTTGGCGGTGTCGTTGTTATGCGCTTTGGTGAAAATGCGCAAAAAACGATTGACGGCGTCAAAGCAAAACTTGAAGACCTTAAAAAAGGCTTACCCGATGGGGTCGAAATTGTCACGGTTTACGATCGCTCTGCACTAATAGAAAGAGCGGTAGACAACCTTGCATCGAAATTAGTGGAAGAGTTTATCGTCGTTGCACTGGTGTGTATTGCATTCTTGTTTCATGTACGTTCGTCACTTGTTGCGATCATTAGTATTCCAGTAGGGATTATCACAGCAATTATCGTGATGTACATGCAAGGTATTAATGCCAACATCATGTCATTGGGTGGAATTGCTATTGCTATTGGTGCGATGAGCGACGGGGCGATTGTGATGATTGAGAATATGCATAAACACATGGAGCGCACCCCCTTAACCAAAGAGAATAGATGGCAAATAGTTGTGGATTCAGCATCTGAGGTGGGCCCTGCATTGTTTTTCAGTCTTCTAATTATAACAGTCAGTTTTGTGCCTGTGTTTACGCTTGAGGCACAAGAGGGGCGCATGTTTTCACCGCTTGCTTTTACCAAAACCTATGCAATGGCAGCCTCAGCAGCTCTTGCAATTACGCTTGTGCCCGTTCTTATGGGATATTTTGTGCGCGGTAAAATACTTGCTGAAAGCAAAAATCCAGTCAATCGTTTCTTAACTTTTTTGTACATGCCGACGCTTAGAACTGTTCTGCGTTTCCCTAAGGTAACGATGTTAGCTGCGGCTTTAGTACTAGCGATAGGTTTGTGGCCTGTGAACAAGATTGGCAGCGAGTTTATCCCACCTTTGGATGAGGGGGATTTGATGTACATGCCAACAACCTATGCGGGTATATCGATTGGCAAAGCCCGAGAGTTGTTGCAACAAACCAATAAACTGATCAAAACGGTCCCAGAAGTCGAAACCGTGTTTGGGAAAGTAGGTCGCGCTGATACCGCAACCGATCCGGCTCCTTTAACGATGATAGAAACCTTCATTCAATTAAAACCTAAAGAGGAGTGGCGAGAAGGCTTAACAACTGATGATTTAATAAAGGAGTTTGACTCAGTGGTCAAATTGCCGGGCCTAACGAATGCTTGGGTAATGCCAATTAAGACTAGAATTGACATGTTGGCAACAGGTATAAAGACGCCCGTTGGTATTAAAATTGGTGGCCCTGATCTCAAGGAAATTCAGAAAATCGGACAGCAAATTGAAATCATACTTTCCGATGTTAACGGCACTGCCTCTGTTTATTCTGAGCGTGTCGCAGGAGGACGTTATGTCAAAGTAGATATTCAGCGCGAAAAGGCAGCACGATATGGTCTAAACATCGCTGACGTCCAACAAGTTGTCTCAAGTGCTATCGGCGGGATGAATGTGACTCAGAGTGTTGAAGGTTTAGAGCGTTACCCTGTAAATGTTCGTTATCCTCAGTCTTATCGTTCATCGCCTGAGTCCTTATCTTTATTACCTATCGTTACACCACAGGGTAAACGAATTGCTTTGGCCGATGTGGCGGATGTGTATATTGAAGATGGTCCTCCAGGTATTAAAAGTGAAAATGCACGGCTTAATGGCTGGGTGTATGTGGATATCGATGGTGTAGATATTGGTTCCTATGTGGTTTCAGCCCAAAAAGCAGTGAGCGAGCAATTAGTCTTACCGGCAGGTTATTCGGTGAACTGGTCTGGACAATATGAGTATATGTTGCGGGCTAAAGAGAAATTAACCTATGTGGTTCCTTTGACCATAGCTATCATCGTTATTTTACTGTATCTCAACTTTCGCAACTTCATCGAAGTCGCGATCATTATGGGGACTTTACCACTGTCTATGGTGGGAAGTATCTGGCTGATGTACATAGAGGGTTTTAACTTTTCAGTTGCCGTCGGCGTCGGCTTCATTGCACTTGCAGGTGTTGCCGTAGAAATTGGCGTAATTATGCTTGTTTATTTAAATCAGGAGTATCAAGCCTTAATCGAAAAATGTAAATCTGAGGGCGTCAAACCCACCATAAACATGTTAACTGAAGCGGTTATTCATGGCTCTGGATTACGTGTCCGACCGGTTATGATGACCACAGCGACCATAATATTTGGCTTATTACCCGTACTTTACGGCTCAGGCACTGGGTCTGAAGTCATGAGTCGTATTGCTGCTCCGATGGTTGGTGGCATGGTTAGCGCTTTACTACTGACCTTGTTGGTTTTACCCGCAATTTATTTTCTGTGGAAGAGAAGGCAAATTCAACACTTGCCGGATACTTTCTGATGCTAGCTTCAAGCAAGGAACGACATTTCATAAGAGGACTATTGACATGTAGTAGCGTGGCGAACTTTTTCGCCCGCGACTATGCGTCTGTGAAATTCGGCCTATCACCAACGATTCACTTTTTACGACAACAAACAAGAACAACTACATTATTTAAACAAACTATCTATTAAGGAAATAATATGAAATCAATAATCATCGCACTTTTTGTTTTAAGTATGAGCTTAAGCATACAAGCATATGCTCATACATCGTTGGCCTCATCAATGCCGAAAGACAATGCTATGTTGATGGAAAGTCCAGACAACCTGGCTCTCAATTTTGCAGATGATGTGCGTCTTGTTGACTTAAAGGTTAAAAGTAAAAAAGGTGAGCTTGTGGATGTTGGCTTTGAACCTTCGATGGACGCAAACAAAAACTATAGTTTCAGCTTACCTTTGCTTGCTGTGGATACTTACGTAGTCTCATGGACCATTATGGGAGATGACGGTCATAAAATGAAGGGACAGCTTTCATTTATGGTGCATGTGAGCAAAAAAATGAAAGGAATGAAGCACAAAGACATGAAAAATACTTCGATGGATCATTCAGGTATGACTCATTAGTTATCAAGAGTTAAATAGGTAAATCGATATGTTGCCAGAATGGTGGACCGCATTTTTAGTGTTAGGCAAATTCCTAGTCTATTTAGGGATGATGGGTGTTATGAGCTCTAGCGCTACTTTGTTACTTTTAAAAGGCAGCAAGCAGCGCGTAGCATTCAAGGCTCATAAAAGCTGGCAACTGGTTACCTTAAACTATTCTTTTCGGCTTTCAGTTGTTGGTTTTTTTGCTAGTGTCGCTGGTTTTTTTCTTCAGACTGGCTATATGGCGGAGAAAGGATTAGCGGGTATGTTTTCTCCTTTCATGGTGGAGATGATGTGGCACTCACAGGTAGGAACTATTGCCGCAATTCGTAGCGCTATCTTTGTTTTGTTCGCGTTGCTTACGTGGTTTCTATTACAAAAACTCAAACGTGACCAGAGTTTAGTGTCATTCAAGCTACTGCTAACAAGCACCGCAATGTTTTCATTGCCGCTAGCGTTTACTTTTTCCCTGACCGGACATGCTAGTCAGTTTGTCACGTTGGGCGAAATTCAAATTGTTATCCATTCCCTCATTGGTTTGACATGGGTAGGCTCGTTATACCCACTGATTACTGCTTGTAGATTACTCAATCACTCCGAATTAGCTTTCGTCATGAAACGTTACGGTAACATTGCCATAGTGTTGGTGTTTATCTTAGTCACGGTTGGTGTAGTAATGTTGATACAGCTACTGTCTTCCCCATCGACCCTTATATTCACCGAATATGGACTTGCCTTTTTATCCAAACTTTTTGCAGTTGCTCTAATGCTCACGTTAGCAGCTGGGCATAAGTTTTTTTGGGTACCTAGGCTACCTAACGATCAAAATGTGCGCTTTAAATTACTCAAATCAATCAAATTTGAGTTCATTATTGGGCTTTTCATTTTGTCTCTTACAGCGCTGTTAACTACTGCGCTGAGCCCGAACCTTTAACATAAATAATCGGCGTTTTCGCCAAAATAAGAAAAGGAAAATGTTTATGAAAATGACTGCTTTAAGACCCTTGACTGTTTTTGCATTTCTATTGTCATTTAGTGCAGTAGTTAATGCTCATGGAGATGAGAAACACAACGAAGAATCACAGTACTTTAGCGGAACAGATTCCGATGCAGCGACGTTAGTGCTTAAATTTCATAAAGCTTTAGAAACAGGGAATGGCGACTTAGCTGCAAGCCTTTTGGCAGATGATGTTTTAATTTTTGAAGGAAAGGGTGTGGAGCGAAGCGCCCAAGAGTATGCAAGTCATCATATGCTCTCTGATATGAAGTATTTGTCACAAATGCAAATTGAGATTATAGAGCATCATGTAAAAGAAAACGGCACACATGCAATATCTTTGTCGAGAAGCTTGGTGAAAGGGCAATACAAAGGAAAAGAAGTAAACCATATTGGGAACGAAACCATAGGTTTAGAAAAGTTGAATGATGATTGGAAAATCACGCATATTCATTGGTCTAATTAAAAACACCGCGCTGTCGATTTCCTGTTATTAATGGGTCGGCAGCGTTTATCTTATTGTCAAAATTTTTTTTCCACCTTTCGCATTTTCATGCTAGTCCGCTTAACCCTCCTGCAAGTTAATTACTACACAAAGTTTGATTACCAAAAGGTAATCAAATTGTAATGCTTCTGCCGTGAAACAACGTTTATTTTGAATTACAGTTACATTTCAAAATTTGATGCAAGAAGCAGATTTTGTTTGCATCGAAAGACAGAAATCATTAACTCAACAACAAGGAAATTGAATATGAAAAACCTACTTATAATCGCTTTTTCCTCACTTTTGATGTTTTCCCCATTAAGTATCACCAGTGCGCATCAACACAGCGATAAATCGCATATGCCGATGAATATGATGGATGATGCATCGATAGAAAAGATGAATGAACACATTACAAAAATGAACAGTGCCTTAGAGAAAACAAAACAAGAAAACGACCCAGCGAAACGAGAACAAATGCTCAATGAGCATGCTAAAAGCATGCAAGACATGATGGGCATGATGCATCAGTCTAAAGGTGATTCAAGCATGATGCATGGCAAGGAAATGTCTGCTGAAATGAAAATGTCCATGATGGAAAAGCGCCTTCAGATGATGGAGCAAATGATGGGGCATACCGTAGAAAAATCCAAAAAGGTGCATGAACACAAATAGATGCCAAGCAACTAATATGCATGATGGTTTGCGCCGCTTGATAGCAAGGTAGTTGCGTTTTGAGCTAAGGATAAACGTATTAAAGGAATTTGAAATGAATAAAACACTAAGATTAGCGACACTGATATTAATCGCAACTGCGCTTCTAAGCGGTTGTGCCAACAGTTTATACCATGATTATGTAATGAGCGGCCAAGTTGTTAGTGTCAAAGATGACAACACTCTTGTTATTTGCGTTGCAAACACAGAAAGCCTCGAAACAGGCGATGTATTTAACGTTTACAGAACGGTAATGGATAAGCTTGTTATAAATGAGGGTGAAACTGGCTATTCTCGTGAGTTTGTGGGCAAAGTGAGTCTCGGAGAAAAGCAGGATGAACACTTTGCAACCGCTAGTGTGGTCACAGGAGAAATATACCAACATGATATGGTGGAGTTCGATAAATAATTAGACATTGCTCAAACCAATGAGGGTAGCAATGGCTGCCCTATTTTTTTTCATTCGCTCTCCTGATAAATCAAGACGTACCAACCAACTTAAATATCGCTTGAACGAGCGTTTCTTTATAAACAAAAAGTAGCTGTTCAGCGAACTATATAAAAGGATTCTAAAATGCCATGGATTAGCGGCGCATTGTTTTTAATATGTTTACTACTAATACTAAGTTTTCGCCAGCACATTAAAAAGCGACATCGACACAACAGTATCTTAGTCGAGGTAAAAGACTTTCACTATCAACCCCCAAGGGTTAAATTGAAAGCTAGTAAAGCTAATCAAATTGTTTTTCTGAGAACGGATTCAAATTTATGCTCTGAATACCTACTTTTTCCCGAGCTAGGATTATCGATAAGACTCAAACTTAATAAACAAGTATCGGTGAACTTTTCCGCTTATCCGCCAGGCGAGTATGAGTTTTATAGCGCGATGAATGTGTATTCTGGGAAACTTACAATAGTGTAGGTTGGTGTAGGCTGACAAACACCGAAAGTGTCATGCTCTACAAAAGAGTATCATACTACTTTTTGATTATTGATATACTCCGACCGGCCGCTCTTCTCTTATCTGAAACAGCAGTTTGGAGCCTGCCTTTGGAAAGCCTGATCCTTGTCTATTGATGCCAGTCAAAGATGACTGATAGACTACAAAGTGCGTAAAACAGACGTTTCAATGACTTACTCCTATATTCAAAAAAACGTTCCTATGATCGTTTTATCTTCTTAAAAAATTAATTAATGATTAAAAATATATCTTTGGCAACACGGCAGTTAATATATTAAAACCAACAAATTATATAAATGACCCATGGGTTCGATATTAAGTTGTTAAGCTCACAAGGAAAAAAGCGTGCTGATATCCAGATATCTCGATGAACCATGCCCCAAGTGCGGTGTTACAGGAAAGTATGGGAACGTCAATGTCAGTAGAAACATCCTAAATAGAGGGTGTAATAGTTGTGGAGAACGGACAATGTTCCCTCTCCCAGATATTCGAAAAAAGATAATTTATCTTGATCAGTTTTTTCTGTCTCATGCTTTTAGGGATCAAGAGCGATCATTTATAGATGCGGCCAATCGCATAAAAGACATGGCTGCTAGGCAATTAGTTGTATGTCCATATTCATCCGTTCATACAGACGAAACGCACTTGTGGAGACACGAGCAACAAGAAAACCTCTATAAATTCATAAAGCAAACTGCACGCGGCTATAAATTTAGAGAAGCCTACGAGATCAAGCTGGAACAAATGCATCGATTATTTGACGCATTTAGGTCCAATTCAGAAATTATTCAACCTATCGAAGAGCGCGATGCATTTCGCGATGAAATCCATGGATGGGATGATTATATTTGGATCGATTTACGTCCCTACTTGGGAGACTTAGAGGCTATGCGACAAGGAAAGGCTGCTGCAATCGAAGGTCTGGTAAATCTGTTCCCGGACTGGGCAAAACTGACAACTTCCTTCGAAGAAGATGTAAGTATGGAGGCCAGAGGATACGGGATATCTTTGCTTAATCAGTATTTGCAGATGGTTGCCAATGTTGGAACTGGAAACCTGATGAGTTATATGGATGCCCCAATGGACACGATGTACGTAGAATCGCTACTTCATTGTGATAGAACAACCATGAAAATTGATGAGCGATTAAGCAGAATAAGCGCATTTTTTTCATCGCATTATTTTACAAGCATTCCAAATATAAAGGTTTCGTGTGGAATCTTTGCGGTTTTACGAAAGATGGTCAAGAACGGAGCATACACTAACCCCATCAATGCACGCCGGAAACTGGCCGGACTATTCTATGATTCTGAGTGCATTTCTGTTTTCGGTCCTTACAGCGATGCAATTTTTATAGACAGGGCCATGAAGCAATGGTGCGAGAACCCTGAATTAATGCTTTTAGAACCTTATGATACAAAGATATTTTCTGTAGGAAACTGGGATGAGTTTCACAGGTATCTAGATTCTGTGGAAGACAACTATACAGATGATGTGCGTGAAGCAATTAATTTGGTATATCCGGGAATTTATGCTTAATAAGTCAATCAATAGCTTGTACGACGCAGGACAGCCATACCGGATGTCGATTATTAAGGCGTTTAATGTCCATTGTTTGCCTATCGAGGACTCAGGTTTGTTTGAGCTTAATATGTTATCAATGGAATGACGTTCAGCATTCTTTTCTCGGTCAGTTAAAAAATTAAACGTGTTGTTATAAGTAATCATCATAAAATGGCATTTTATAAAAATGAACGTAAGGTGAATCTGAATCGCTACTTTCTACAACTACACCATAGTGGGCTAAAACGGTATCGTAAAGCCTCATAACTCGTTCAAAAGGTTCAAACGAAGGCCAATTAGGATAGTCTTCATCGAGTGCGTTAAGAGAGTTAACCAACTCGAAAAAATAAGGTGAGAACCAGCTTTTATCCAATGCTGCTTTTACATTTGGTATTTCTGAAGGGTTTTCTTTTCTACCTATGCAGTCACCAATCATATATGAAGCAAACTTCATTAATTCAATAACTGCGTTTCCCACTTCTTCGATACCTTTAGTTACATCATGATGTTGCTGGTAGTCAATAAGAACTGAGTGAATGGATTTTTCGGATGTATCTAGAACACGTAAAAAAGTCTCTTGAAAAGCTTTTGGATCACTGTCTCCGATCGTGGCGGAAAGCTTTGTTGCAAAATACTCATCCCAAGATGCCTGACCAGCAAGTATTCTTAGATATTCGGTTACGCTACGAATTATTTTACCGTATGAATATTCTGGAAAGCAGTCGTAAAATGCGTGATTTGATTCTACATGCGCACACTCGTGTGCGATTACGTTTATACCTTTTTCTACATGCTCTCCGTTAAAATCTAGCATAGGAACTAGATAATTAGCATTTAATATAAGATGAGATTTGATTTTACCGTCTCGCATTACTGCGGGAGCCATTGCGATTCCTTCTATATCACCAGTGCTTGGTTTTAATTCACCAAAACCATTAGAACCTCGATCTATTGCCGCTACCTCACTCGAATAATCATAAGCAATCGTTACTCCGTCCAAATTAGACAAATTGAAACGTTTGGAGAGCTCGCTCAAAATATATATGCAAGTTTCTCCAAATTTTTTTGCAAACTCTTCACTCTCAAACTGCCTGAGTGAAATGGTCAAGTCCTCTGGAAGAGTTTTTTCCAAATGTTCAATATTACTATTCAAACTATTTTTCACCTACAATTCGGATTACTAATACAGTTGGGGCAATATCAACAATCGCAATTACAGATCCTATATTTTGTGCATAATTAACTTTAATCAAGAAATTTACGCCTCATCAGGCCAAATCTGATTGAGTCTAGAGCTTCTGCTTTACGAAGTGTGGCCAGCCCCGAATTTTCAAATCTGAATTTCTAATATTTGTCTTTAGGGGTCTATTCTCCCGAGCTGACCATCTGATGTCTGTTTATCGCTCTGAAGGGATAAAATTCATCTAAACAGATCCGTCCGCTATCTTGGGCAATCCAGCCAGTCGAAACGTCCACAAAGTATGATACATTTTTGTGAATCTTCACTTATCAATATTTATCTCGAAGCGCAAAAAGTTGTGCGTAGTCAGTGGTAATTTAATTTAAAATTCAGGGCTACATCATTGATTACTCATGACCTCGTTTCTCGCGAATAATAGCCTAAAGATGTTCATAATGTTGGGTGAGTCCAATTTCTAGCTAAAAGTCTTCTAGTCAATTAGTAGCCGTTCACATTGTCGTTTTTGCGCATACCAATTATATTTATCTCATAAATGACAGAAAAGTAATCAAACTGTAATGCCAGTGCCGTGTTCCTAGCATCTTACACCGTTAAAATTATGTTTAATATAAAAGCAACCTTATTGCTTTTTGTCTTGTTCCCGTATTGCCCCTAATTACTATGCAATTAGAGTCAAAAAAAAATGAATCTATACAAATACAGAGCACAGAAAAAAGTTAAACGCGCCAATAACACGACGGAGTCTAAATGACAGCAACTGAAAAAGTTACCGAAAAGACAGCGAATAACTGTTGTTGTAACAAGCAAGCCCAATCTGCGAGCGAAACTCCTGCGGTCAAAGACATAACCAACCAAGAGCCCAATAATCTATCAGAAAATCGATTTATAATTGAAGGAGCCAGTTGTGCCAGCTGCGTCAACAAAATTGAGGCGGCGTTAAACAATCTGCCTGGAGTTAAACGAGCAGAGATGAACTTCGCTCAGCGTGTTGTCACGGTAACTGGAGATACATCGGTTTCAAATATTATAGAAGCAGTGGAAAAAGCCGGATACAAAGCAAAATTAGACGACAGCGATTCTGAGCAAGAAGCTCTGGACGAAAAAGAAAAAGCCGACTGGCAATACTACAAAAAATTAATGCGCGAAATGGCCGTTGCGTTGTCGCTTGGTGTGCCATTGATGATTTACAGTCTGGTCGTTGGCGAAATGACAGTAACAACTACTACAGAAAGACTCGTTTGGTTAACCGTCGGATTGCTGACTCTTGGCGTAATGGTTTTTGCGGGTAAACACTTTTATGTGGGCGCTTGGAATTCATTTAAAAATCATTCTGCGAATATGGACACATTAATAGCTCTCGGAACAGGAACTGCTTGGCTTTACTCAATGGTGGTTGTGTTTGCTCCTGATGTGGTTCCCCTAATGGCAAGACACGTATATTTTGAAGCGACTGCAATGATTATTGGTTTAATCAATCTTGGCTTAGCTCTTGAGATTAAAGCGCGAGGTAAGACTTCAGAAGCGATTAAGCGTTTAATTGGCCTGCAAGCTAAAACAGCCCGTGTTATTAGAAACGATAAAGATGAAGACATTCCAATAGAACAAGTATTGCTCGATGAGCTTATTCGAGTCAGGCCAGGTGAAAAAATATCAGTAGACGGCGTGGTGGTAGAAGGACACTCCACAGTTGACGAATCTATGTTGACCGGTGAGCCGATGCCTGTAGAAAAAACAGAGGGGGTAGAAGTCGTCGCTGGTACGATTAATAAATCAGGCTCAATTATTTTTAAGGCAACGCGCGTAGGCAAAAATACGGCGCTTGCTCAAATTATCAACATGGTAAAACGCGCTCAAAATTCAAAGCCTCCGATAGGACGTTTAGCCGATATCATTTCAGCTTACTTCGTGCCCGTTGTTATGATCATCGCCGTAATAAGCGCTCTAGTTTGGCTAAACTTTGGGCCTTCTCCAGCTATTGCTTACGCAATTGTGTCGGCAACAACAGTTCTCATCATCGCTTGTCCATGTGCACTTGGTTTAGCGACACCGATGTCAGTAATGGTAGGAGTAGGCAAAGCCGCAGAAGCGGGTGTGTTGATAAGAAACGGCGAAGCGCTGCAAACAGCAAGTAAAATTACTACGATGATTCTAGACAAAACAGGCACTATTACCGAGGGAGCACCTAAGGTAACTGATGTATTGTTAGCACCCGGTCAAAATGAAAAACAAGTGCTAATGCTCGCATCGAGTATCGAAGCTGGCTCAGAGCACCCCCTAGCAATGGCGATAGTTGAAAGTGCCAAAGCAAAAAACATAGAACCTAAGAAAGTGACTCAGTTTTCTTCCATTGCTGGGCAAGGAGTGGAAGCGATGTTAGAGGACGATACCCTTTTATTCGGTAACGAAAAGCTAATGAAAGAGCGAAATATTGACATTAGCGACTACGTCGAAAAAGCCCAAGGCTTAGCCTCTGAAGCTAAAACCCCAATGTATTTTGCGGTTAATTCATCACTTGTTGCAGTAATTGCAGTTGCCGACCCAATCAAAACTGATTCTATTGATGCAATAAAGCGCCTTCAGAACAATGGAATTCGGGTAGTAATGCTAACTGGCGATAATCGTTCAACGGCAAAAGCAGTAGCTGAAAAAGCAGGTATCACAGAGTTTGTGGCTGAAGTTATGCCTGAGGAAAAAGCAAATAAAGTAGCTGAGTATCAAACGATGGGAGAAATTGTGGGTATGACAGGTGACGGTATTAATGACGCACCCGCCCTAGCTCACGCAGATGTAGGCTTTGCAATAGGTACAGGTACTGACGTAGCCATTGAAAGCGCTGACATTACGCTAATGCGGGGCTCTCTTCATGGCCTTGCTGACGCAATTGCGGTGAGTAAAGCCACTCTAACCAATATTAAGCAAAACCTATTCGGAGCATTTATTTACAACGTTGCGGGTATTCCATTCGCTGCCGGTGTTTTATATCCATTTTTCGGTCTTTTATTAAGTCCAGTAATAGCTGGTGCTGCGATGGCGTTTTCATCACTAACAGTCGTCACCAACGCCAATCGTTTGCGATTGTTTAAAGCAAAAGAGCATTAGGAGATTGTGATGATGCTATGGATCAACCTTGTAGGAATTGCGCTTATTGTTCTAATCGTCTGGTGGTTTTGGTTGTACAAAGCACACAATATTAGTATCGCTGAAGGCTCGTTAGAGGTCTTGGTAAAAGACGGTATTTACCAACCAGCACACATCAAAATCAGAGCGAATGAAGAAAGACAAATAGTATTTCATCGAGCTGATGCGACTCCCTGCGCAGAAATGCTATCAATACCCGATTTAGATATTTCAGAACGGCTACCTTTAAATAAGAAGACAGTTATATCACTTCCAGCGCTACCATCAGGTGAGTACGCGTTTCACTGTCAAATGCAAATGTATAAAGGGAAGATAACGGTTCAATGATTCGTTAGCTTTCAAAAAGGAAAATAAATATGAGCAATTCAAATTTGTCATTTTGGAAAACGCCCTCTGGCTGGGCTGCACTGGGACTCATTGCTGCTGCGAGTTACTCTTTATTTTTTGAGCATGGCGAGCATGTGTGGCCATATTTGCCTTACCTGATTCTGTTACTTTGCCCCTTTATGCATTTTTTTATGCATGGGAGTCACGGGCACGGTCGTCATAATAACGAGCAAAAAGAGACAGAAGAGGACCAAATGACGTTCAAAGAAAGGCCTCAACAGAAAACAACTACAAACATCGAAGAAAAGAGAGAAAACGATGCACGGTGAATCCGACTATGGCCTGTGGGGCTTAGTTTTCATAAATTCGGCCATTTTTATATTTTTTGCATTCAGCTTTGTAAAACCGCAATCAAAGACCGATTGGAGAAGCTTGGGGGCTTTTCCGCTTTTATATTTGCTTTGTTCACAGAAATGTATGGGTTTCCACTCACCATCTATTTTTTGTCAGGCTGGTTAACAGAGCTTTACCCAAACACAGATTTTTTTGCACATGAAAATGGACATTTGCTCCAAACGATTTCAGGTCTTGAGGGGGATGCCCATTGGAGCATATTGCACATTATTAGCAATGTACTCATAGTTGCTGGTTTCTTTATTTTATCTTCTGCGTGGAACGTTCTACATCATGCGCAGAAAAACCATTCGCTTGCCAATACAGGTTGGTATGCAAGATGTCGCCATCCACAGTATTTAGCTTTTATTATCATAATGTTTGGCTTTTTATTGCAATGGCCCACCATCCCGACATTGATCATGTTTCCAATATTGACACTAGTCTATATTCGCTTAGCGAAACGTGAAGAAAAGGCTGCGATAGCCGAATTTGGGGAGCGTTATTTAGCATACAAAGATAACACGCCTGCTTGGCTCCCTAAATTAAGCAGTTCAAATCTACAATATGGCAATTAACGTTTTTTGTAAAACGCGATGGTCGAAGGTATCAATATATTTATAGGCAGGAGAAAACAATGAGTAACAAACATCATAGAGTTGGTGTGAGTGAATTAAATTTAGTAATTCGTCACCTTCGACTGACGGGTGTGACTGCGGACAATTTAGACCTAATTATCAGAGATATAGATTCAACCATCGGCGTTGATGCAGTGTCTTTTGAAGAGTCATCCAACACGCTTCATATTGGTTATGATGCGACGCATTGTGAACTGGATGGCATCGAGAATATAGTTCGAACGCACAGAGCCGACATTTCGGACGATTGGTGGACGCATTTTAAAGAGGGCTATTATCAATTTGTTGACGAAAATATTCGCGAAAATGCCAAACATAAGCCATGGAGCTGCCATACAACTGATCAGGGCAAGCGCTCTAAATAAAAAGACTTAAAACATCGGTCAAAACCTTTTTAATCTTAAGGAGACATTATCAATGCAGATTTCTAACAACACGCCAGTTTATCAACCGATTGTGAATGACAAATTGGAAAAAAATCATCAAACAGCAGAAGCAGAAGCAGAAACGTCCAACTGTAAAAAGAAAGAAGCTGAAGAGAGCGCCATTGCGGAGGCGAATAAAGTGAATGGTAATAACCAGACCGAGCCGAGTGAAATTAAGCAATCAATATCTGTGAAGGTGTAACTAGTAGAGCTCCTATCCACACGTCTATCGGACTGATTCATTTTTATAGAATGTTCAGGCCGATAAACGTACATTTCCCGCACTATATCCTCAAAGTTTTTTCATTCTAGCCATCGTGGGCATGTCCTTCATCGCCATCATCTTCGCGCTTATGCCTGAGGAAAAAGCGCTCATAGGCAAAAACGGCAACAATGCCAATGCCAGCAATGATGATAATCTGTAAATCATCACTGCCTTTGATCCAAATGAATGCGAGAAGAACAACAGCATCTAATATAATTGCGGTGATCAACACCAGTGGGTTTGCTCCAACGTCTTTTCTAAGTACCTTTAATACGCCCCAATGAATGATAATATCCATTACTAGGTAAAAAATGGCTCCTAAAGATGCGATCCTTGAAAGATCAAAAAAAGCGGCAAGTAGTCCGGCAGCAATTACAGTAAAGACCAAAGTATGTTTTTGAATATTACCGGGCATACCAAAGTGCCGATGGGGGATCAAATTCATATCTGTCAACATTGCCAACATACGCGAAACCGCAAAAACGCTGGCTAGTAGACCCGATGCGGTCGCTATTATTGCAATACCCACCGTAAACCAAACACCATACTGTCCGATAGCGGGACGAGCCGCTTCAGCGAGTGCGTAGTCCTTAGCTGCAACTATCTGTTCGACCGTTAATGTGGAGCCTACGGCATAGCAGACTAATAAATAGATAACCAAACAAATTAATAAAGACACTATAATGGCTCGCCCAACATTTTTGTTTGGGTTGACCACCTCGTCGCCGCTATTGGTGATAGTTGTAAATCCTTTGTATGCTAAAATCGCCAATGCGGTCCCAGCTAAAAATCCACTAGCAGAGGAGTTTGCACTTACATCAGCGCTAGCGGGTTGAAAAGCAAACCCTGCTGCCCAGAGTGCTACAAGGGCGAAAATTAATATGCCGCCAATTTTCAAAACGGCTGTAACCTTGGATACACTTCCAATTACCTTGTTACCCGCAACATTTACAACAAATGCAAAAATGATGAGTCCGATAGCTAGTATTGGGACTAATATGCTATTTTCTTGCACATCAAATAACTGAAGGGTGTACGTGCCAAACGTTCGGGCCACCAGACTTTCATTAATAATCATTGAAAGTGCCATTAATAATGCGGCACCTCCGGTCACGGCACTTGGTCCATAGGCCTTTTTTAATATCATTGCGATCCCGCCCGCAGATGGATATTTGTTTGAAACCTTGATGTAACTGTAGGCACTAAATCCACTAATAATGGCGGCTATGATGAATGCCAGCGGGAAAAGCGAACCTGCATATTCCGCGACTTGACCGGTGAGCGCAAATATTCCTGCTCCAATCATTACGCCAGTGCCCATCGCTATTGTACCGGTTAAACTTAAGCTTCCTTTTTCATAATCTTCGTTGTGAGAACTCATTGTAAATATTCCTTAAAATGCGGTTTAAGAAAGACTATTTTGTGGAGACACAAATCTATTTTGTTTTTAAAGCTTTAAATATGTCTCCACCGTCTTTAAATCATTGCGGTTGAGAGCATCCATAACCCTGCGGCAATCATAAAGAGATTTTCTGTGAGTGATACAAAGCCAAGCGGTACGTTACTATCACCGCCCACGCATGCACATTTGAGTTCACGCTTATCAATATACACCGCTTTGAATACTGAAACCGCGCCTACTGTCCCGATAAATAGAGAGACAGGGCCAACGAGATAACCAGACAGGCCTGCGAGCATTCCGATTCCAGCGAACGCTTCGGCAAAGGGGTAAATGTAGCCGTAGCGTATATTCCTCATAGCGAGTAAGTCATAGGTGATGAAGGAGTTCGTAAAACTATAGAGATCTTTAAGCTTTTGAATCGCTAATAAGCTCATGCTAAATGCAACAAATAATTCTATAACTTGAATGAAAAAATTGCTTTGAACAAAGGCATATGCGATTGCTAGTGCCATTAACAATGCAACTGAAAATATTGCAATGACAGGTGTATAGGTGGTGCCCGTTTGTCCTGCTTCCCCTAAATCAAAATATTCACGTAGATCGTCATACCCTCCGATTCTTTCTCCATTGATAAACGTTTGAGGGGTTGTTTCTACTTCGTGTTCGTTTTTGAACTTATCGGTTTCTTCACGACTTGCTAGCTTGTGGTCCTCTACTTGATACCCTTCTCGTTCCAGTAGGTCTTTAGATCGCAAGCCATAGGGACAAATGTGTTCATCTGTATGCATTCGATATAATTTTGCTCTTAATTCCATGGTCTTCTCCTAACTATAAGTAATTTGTAATTTTCCAATGGCGTGTCTATTTTTGACTGAAATCCGGTACTTGACGACTTTCAACTTCAGCTTCAGTTTTTACTTCACCATTCTTCTCTATGTCCTCTAGTAACCATTTCATTTCCTTGATTTCTCGCTCTTGCGCCGCAATGATTTCGTTTGCTAGCTTGAGGACTCGCTTATCTGAGATATTGGCTCGCTCGCTAGTTAAAATCGCAATAGAGTGATGCGGTATCATTGCTTTCATCCACGCTTCATCAGCGATGGTTGATTGAGAGCGGACTAAGTACAGTGAGATCACAAAGATGAGTCCGCTACCTAGCAAAATTGTCCAATTCTTGGCTTTGTTCTCATACATGTTAAGCATAAATAGCAACATAATGATTGCCATTATTGAGCCCATATAGATAGCCATGTAAAACCGCGTTTCGCTAAAAAAAATGTGGTCAAATGCATATGTATTGAAATACATCATTAACAGCATGGCCGCAGTTGATGTAAAGATCATTGCTAAAAATTTTGTATATTTAGTCATCACGTTATCCTGTCTGTCCTTCTAGGACTGATTCATTGTTTTAAATATTAGAGAGGCCGAACAGCTAACAAGCAAAAAGCCCGTCATTGCCTCCAAACCTGATAAGAAACTTAAATGCCCAATTGGCTCTAGTTGAGCTAGTCCTAAGGTGGTTAAGTTAATGAGTGAGAAGTAATAAATTTCAATAAAATAAAGAGAACTTGATCCCTGCAAATCGCCTAGACCGATCTCTATAGATAACAGAAACCCTACGGCGAACCAAAAGGCAGCTATCAACTGGCTAAAGGTTATGCCGTACACTACTGCAATGAGCTTTAAGTATGCAGAGAGGTCTGAGCTAACAACGTAATTCTTTAACGCTCTGAGGCTTAAAAAATGACTCGTCGTAGCGAGGCCTATTGCGACTAAAGCTATCATCAACTGAATAATTACTTCCATTGATTGCTCCTTTTTAAAGCGCTTAAAACCAGAATCGAGCACCCACCACGAAACCAGTTTCACTTACCGACTCACCCTTGTTTCGAGCAATATCAGCGCTATTACCGAGACTCCGACTCCAATAAATGCCTGCGTATGGTGCAAATTCTCTTGCAAACTCATAGCGATATCGCAAACCTAAGCGTATCGAATTGAAGCCAGAGGGGCGGTCAAACCTTTCAGATTCTGAAAGCGAACCAGCAAGGGCAAGTCTCGGTTGTAAGAATGACGTTTGGCTTACTCTTATTTCATACTCGGCTTCTACTGAGAAACTGACATCACCATCCTCATTAATCACGATGGAGTTATCCATTTCGAATTGATAAGGAGCAACCCCATACAAGCTAATGACGGCATAGTGCTCCATACTCGTATCGCTACTTAGCAGTCCTCTTGTGCCAATACCGGCTTGAAATTCCCAAAATGGCGCAATTAATTTACTAGCAAGGAGCTCAGCTCGCTCTAAATCTGTTGGTTCGCCATCATCTTGCTTGTTTTCGCCTTCACTTTTGAAGTAAAGGCGATAGGTATCACCGCCGTACCATCCGATCATGTCCCACACTCCGATGTTTTCTTCATCGTTTGTGCGTGTATATTCAAAACGGTCAAATAAAATCATGCCCGTGTTGTACTGTTCGACTGGTTTCGGCCAATCTGATGGAATCTCTTGCGCATTAGACGATGCGCAAAGACCAATTAGTAAAGTACTGAAAATTTTAGACGTGTTTTTCATATAATTTCCCCTACGAGACTGATACGATTCTGAACATGCCCGCATCCATGTGATAGAGCAGGTGACAATGGAATGCCCAATTTCCGGGGGCATCTGCGCTTATCAAGAGCGACACTTTTTCGCTGGGTTTTAAACTTATCGTATGTTTTCGGGGGGGCGGATAATTCCCGTTTTCTAACTCCATCCACATACCGTGCAAGTGGATTGGATGGTTCATCATAGAATCGTTCACTAAAATCAAACGAATTCGTTCGCCATACCTAAAATGAATAGGGCCATCGACTTCGTTAAATTTGAGTCCATCAAACGACCACATATAACGTTCCATATTGCCAGTAAGATGTAATTCAATAGTTTGGGTCGGCTCTCTGGTGTCGGGCCATTCCTCAGCGCCGGTCAAGTCGCTATATAATAGTACCCGATGTTTTGCGTCCTCTAAGCCAATGCCTGGCTCATCAAGTCGACTGGTAGGGTTTGTTGCAAGCATACTTGCACCGGGTCCATGACCCTCCTCATCATGCTCTATATTAATATTATTTACCGGGAGCGCTCGCGTATGCATCGATGAATGGTCATTCATTGTGTCCATTGATGACTCAGAAGACCCCTCTTTATTCATTGGCTTATTAGATTGCTTGTTCATGCCTTCCATCCCGGCCATATCTGAATTCATCCCCATGGCCGCCATGCCACGCTCTGGCATTTCACGCAATGTTGGTACAGGCGCTTCTTTTCCAAGTTCAGTACTGAGCGTTCCACGAACGAAGCCACTTCTGTCCATGCTTTCTGCAAAAAGAGTGTATGTAGTCGTGCCGATTGGCCTTACAATTACATCATAGGTTTCAGCAACCGCAATTCGAAGTTCATCGACTTTAACGGGTTTTATTGGTTGTCCATCAGCAGCCACCACGGTCATTTCGAGGCCCGGAATACGAAAATCGAAATACGTCATTGCGGAGCCATTTATGAGCCTTAATCGAATGCTTTCATTGGGCCTATAGAGCGCAGTCCAGTTGGTTTGAGCATCTCTGCCATTCATTAAATATGTATATGTGGAGCTTGTTACATCGAGAATATCTCTGGGATTCATCCGCATATTCGCCCACATAGCTCTTTCTTTTACTGTATTAACAAAACCTTGCTTTTTAATATCTTTAACAGTGTCGCTTATGGTGCGTTGTTGATAGTTGTAGTAACCCTCTGCCACTTTCAAATGCCTGAACACATCGTGTGGATCTTCAAAGGTCCAATCGCTTAATTGAATGACATGTTCCCTGTCTGCACCTATGTCACCGTCGGAAGGGTCAATGATGACAGGGCCTAAGTGCCCCAGTTGCTCTTGCAGCCCCGAGTGGCTGTGATACCAATAGGTGCCGTTTTGTTTTATATCAAATTCATAGGTAAACGTAGAGTTAGGTTCGATACCAGGAAATGAAACGCCAGGTACTCCATCCATGTTAAATGGGAGAATAAAACCATGCCAATGAATAGACGTGCTGTCTGGTAATTCGTTGGTAACATGAATCTTAACTTGCTGACCTTCTCTTAACCGGAGCAATGGGCCAGGTGATATGTCGTTGATGGTAATAGGGCTTGCAACATCGCCGGCAATTTTCTTTTGCTGGCGAGAAATTGTCATGTTGATGTTTTTTCCACTTACTACTGCATCCCCGTAGTTTACCTCTGCAATACTGTTGTCATTTTTGCTATTGCTATAACCCTCTGCGAAAGCCCAAGGTGCTCTCATCTGACCTAGCAGGGCAAAGCCACCAGTGGCATAAGCCGCGTTTCTCAAAAAAATGCGCCTATGTTGCTTCATTCGATTATTCATAAGAACCTCACTTCTTTAGCGATATGTGCGATACGCTGCACTGTCTACATGTTTGTCAGGTATTAACCTGACAAACGGCTTAAGAATTGAAGTTGAGTTTAGGCGGCCTCAGGAGGCTAAACCCCGAGTAGAAATGATAAAAATTGAAGAAATAAAAGTTTGAAAAAGATGGTGCATTGATTGATTTCAAAACAGGTGCAACCATTGATGAAAGGTTAGAGCTCGAGCCTAATTTACACTCACAAACACCGTCACAACACTTACCGTCGCACTCTGTATGATCTTGATGTTCCGAGTGTTGCGAATGTTCCAAATGTTGCATATTGTCAGATTGATGTTGAGTCGTTGCAGACTCAATGAAATTGACCGTTGCGTCATTTTTGTTTGAAGGCTCACATGCAACACTAGACAATGATAAAACAAGCAAAGCGAGGCACGCAGCGCATTTTACAAATGCACCAAGTAATCCTTTATCTGTTTTATTTGCGTCCATAACGTTGCTCAAACCCCGTCAATATCGAGTAAAAAGTTCACATATGTAGGTAAATATTGCAATCAACCTTACAGAAATAAAAAATCGCTCTTCTACAACAAATCAAGTCAAAACGCCTAGTTCTTGGGAAGTAGAGCACAACTTAATGTCCTTATAGTCACTCTCTCCTAATCTTATTTGAGAGTAGTGCAAAAAGCAGTCCGACTATGAGTAGTCATGCTTAGATGAGAGTTTTAGCCTCATTCTTAATTGAAATAAGCGAATAAGTGGTGACGTATTCATGGCTTAATTTTTAATTCAAAGTGACCCAACGTGAAATACCATATAAACGAGCGGATCTGACAAATTTGTAATGCAACTGTAATCTAGCCGTTATGATTTTAAGCGGTATTTAATTTAAATTTCTGTCTGGAGCCTTTTTAATCTGTGCGGGATATCGAGAGTTAGTATGAAAATAGAAAGTGTAAGAGATATTTTAGAGTGGACCATGGATTTACATAAACAACTAGCAAGCTGCCTCACGCATTGCGAACCAAATAATTCTGAGCGCTCAAAAATGGCAATGCAATACTTGATTGCTCATGAGGAGCATTTAGCAGCGCTTATTAAATCATTTTCAGTAAAAGCGGAATCTGGAGAGTTGGAAACGCTCTTTATAGAATATTTGGAAAAGAATCCAATAGTTTTACACGATCATTGCGACGGCGCATTTGAACAAAAGGCAGACTCAGAGATTGCAGCAATCGTAATTGAACAACATCAAGAAGTGATAGCACTTTATTCTTATCTAAGAGAGCAGGCTGTAATCCCTCATCATAAAGAACTTTTGGACAACTTACTGGCACTGGAAAATCAAGAAATTGTGCGGATGGCTCAAGGATTAAATAGATTTCAGGATATGTAACTTTATAAATCAATCGGTAAAACTAGCGTTTCATTGGAAATACTATTTATCGTGAGGCAACAACTTGTTATACCGTTCGCTAGCGAACGAGTCATTGAGGCTCAGTCGTTACGTTTTGCAGGGCAGTGCGAATCTACAATGCTGTCTATTCTGTGCAAAACACCGCATTCCTTGATTTTCTTATCGTCGTTACAAGCGGCTCGTATGGATTTAAGTGTTTTCTGTAGAGCGTTTAGCTCAGATATTCGATGCTTAATATCATCAATATGTTTGTCTATTGTGGTATTGACGTTTTCGCAACTGCTTTCTGGGTTAGTTCGTGTTTCTAGTACTAAACTAATTTCTTCAATCGTCATATCTAGTGCACGGCATTGCTTAATAAACAGCAACTGCTTTAGTGCTTCGTCCGAATAACTTCGATAATTCGATTGCGTGCGCTGTGGTGCTGCTAACAACGCCTTTCGTTCATAAAAGCGAATAGTTTGAATACTTAGGCCTGTTTTATCTGCTAACTGTCCGATTTTCATGTTTCTTTACCTGACACGCTTGACTCTATACCAAGTATAGAGTTTACACTTGTGTCATGATTCAGTAAAGCGAGTGTTTTTATGAGTGGCTGTGGGTGCGACATTGAAATCAAAGACCAAGAACAAAAAAAGGTGTTGTATTGGTTGTTAGGCATTAATGCCGTGATGTTCGTCGTTGAAATGAGTGTAGGGTTATTGGCTGACTCAACAGCGCTTATTGCAGATTCACTGGATATGCTTGCGGATGCGGTTGTGTATGGCATTGGTATTTATGCAGTGGGTAAAACCATTACTCACAAAGCAAACGCCGCAAAAATTAGCGGATATTTTCAATTGATTCTAGGCCTTATTATTTTATTTGATATTGCTCGTCGTTCGATATTAGGCAGTGACCCCGAGTCATTGTTAATGATGGGGATGGGTTTTGTTGCCTTAATCGCTAACATTATATGTTTAGCAATCATTAGAAAACAGAAGAGCGGCGAAGTACATATGCGAGCGAGTTGGATTTTCTCGGCGAATGACGTTATTGCCAACATGGGCGTCATTGTAGCGGGCGTGACGGTGTATCTATTTGACACTCGCTGGGCCGATTTAGTGATTGGCTTTATTGTTTCAATCATCGTTTTGCGAGGTGCAGTCTTAATCTTAAAAGATGCTAAGCAAGAACTTCATAATAACAGCGCATCTAATGGAGAAGTGTTATGAATTTTACACAAGCAGCAAAGCCTTACATAACCCAGAAATTAAACGAAGCACATAAGTCATTTACAGACAAAGATGATAAGGCTGGATTTAAAGCATTGGAAGATGCACATGTGATTGGTCAGCATTCAACTTATCACCATACCCGAGTGCACTATGAAATGCTCAAGTTTGGATTAAAACGTAAGGACTTTAAAGAAGTCTTCGGGCAACTCTTCAGGCTGATTGGTGCCGTTACTAAAACGGCTATCGGTTTGTTGCCAGAGGGCAATACGGGCGGGGCAAATGTATGCCCGTTTAAACCCATGCCTATTTCACAAGCAAATAAAGTAATCTTGGATAAGATCAAACATGCACAGTCATAATCATTCACATAGCCATACGCACTCAGATGGAAATTCAGACGATGCATCAAGGCGCATTGGCTGGGCGTTCTTTTTAAATGTGGTGTTCACCATCATCGAGTTTATCGGTGGTTGGCTGACCAACAGCACCGCTATCATGGCAGACGCGGTGCATGACCTCGGCGATAGTTTGTCAATTGGCACAGCGTGGGGATTGAATAAGCTTAGCGATAAATCAGCTAATAAAACCTTCTCATATGGATATAAGCGCTTTTCTTTATTGGGCGCGTTGATTAACGGTTTAGTGCTCACGGTAGGCTCTATTTGGATATTGTTTGAAGCAATCCCTCGTTTAGCAGAGCCTGAAATGCCCCAAGTAGAGGGGATGTTAGCCTTATCTATTTTTGGTATGGCAGTAAACGGTTTCGCCGCTTATAAACTAAGCGAAGGAACGTCATTAAACGAACGAGTGCTTAATTGGCACTTGCTAGAAGATGTTCTCGGTTGGGTGGCAGTATTTATTATATCCATCGTCTTAATGTTTAAGCCTTGGGCGATTTTAGATCCCATCCTGTCCATTGGCTTTACTTTGTTCATCCTCTTCAATGTGTTTCGTAACCTAAAAGAAACCCTGATGCTATTTTTACAGGCAACGCCAGATGAAGAGCAAATGTCAAAAATCCGAAACGACTTGCTTGCAAACGATAAGATAAGCGACCTCCATCATTTTCACATTTGGTCTTTAGACGGAGAGCGCAATGTGATGACTGTCCACCTTGTGTTGGAAGGAGAAGTCAGTGTTGAGCACATACAGTCATTAAAAGAGAGCATACAAAGCTCATTAGCCAAATATCACTTTGAACATACTACAGTAGAGCTGGAATTTGCTGACGAACAATGTCGTGACGAAGTGAAATAGGCTTGGTAGACTGGCACTTATGAAAAATTTAAAACGAATAAGTTACATCATGATCTCGCTGATACTCTTTCAGTCGTTTTCTGCTGTGGCCAATTCGTTAGATTTTCATGCAATAGACACACAACATTTGCAACATGAACATCAGCATTCAGAGCACAATCAAGCTTCAAATGATATGCCAACTAAAGTGCTTGGTGAGTCAGCAAAAGCAGATCACCATAACCCTGCCGATTGCCATCATTGTGGCCACTGCCACGGTACGCATGCGCAGTGGTTAGGCCAGCACGACATCAACAATCTACAATCTGTGGTGTCTACCCACAACTTTAATTATTTGGATGCGATTATCGACGCACCCATCAACCGATTACTACGCCCACCCAAAACACTATCCTAATATCGCTTTCGATAGTGTCTCGCTGAGAAAAAGCGCGTCACTGAATATTGATAAATTATTAGGATATTCTAATGAAAATGTTTCATATTTTTGTGCATGCACGCGCCATTGCGTTTGCTTGCATGCTGGGCTTAACATTGAGTCCAATTGCCGCACAAGCGGTGCAAACTAGTCGCTATTTAGATGAAGGTGTTCAAGCGCCCGTACGAGAAACGCTGAGCCTTGAAGATACAATCAGACTTACACTTGCCAATAATCCAAGTTTGTATGAGTTTGAATTTAGACAGCGAGTGATTGACGGTGAATCAAAAACTGCCGCGCTTAAACCCGCACTGAATGCTGGGATTGAATTAGAAAACTTTATGGGAACCGGCGAGGTGTCGGGCATTAAGGAGCTCGAAGTCAGTTTGACCTTGTCATCTGTACTACAGCTCAACGACAAGCCTAGCGCAAGATTGGACGTACTCTCTGAGCGTAAAATACAACAAGAGGTGGAAAAGAAAATACGCACATTGGATGTCCTTGGCGAGCTGAATCGTCGGTACATCGATGCACTTGTATTGCAAGCCACCTTAGACGTGCAAAACGATGCAGAGACACTTGCACTCTATACCTATAACGCAGTTTCTAAGCGCGTTGATGCAGGCGCGTCACCATTGCTAGAGCAAAAACGCGCCCAAGCAGCGCTAGCCCAAGCAAAACTCGATGTTAAATTAGCTCAAGAAGGTCTTCAATTTGCATTGCGCAGTCTTGCCATTATGTGGGGCGAACAAACGCCCACTTTTAAGCGTGTGGAAGGTAGGCTTTTTGCGTTTCAAGACATTGGGTCATTCGAGATGCTTTCTGACGCTATCCAAAGCAGTCCGCATATAGACTTGTTCGCAAAACAAAGCCGTGTTCAAGCAGCGCAGCTTAGATTAGTGCAAACCAATAATCGAGCTGACATTGAGTGGTCAGCGGGTGTTCGACGAATACAAGGTATTGATGAAACTGCTTTAATAGCCGGGATCAGCGTGCCATTGTTTCAACAAAAACGAAACCTAGGTGAATACGAGGCGCAAAAAGCTCGCCTTGATGCAATAGAGGTGCAAAAACAGAGTAATGTGCGCAGTCTTTTACATTCAGTTAATCAAGCCTTAGGTGAGCACACCCGCGCATTATTAGAGGTTGACGCTATCCAAGAAACTGTCATACCGCCTCTTACAGAAGCCTTGGATTTAGTCGAGAGCGCCTATTTAGATGGCCGGTTTAGCTATTTGGAGTGGGTATCTACTCGACAAGAGTTCTTAAATACGCGCCTGACATTAATTGAGGCGGCGTCTCAAGTGCACCTAAGCAAAACAGAAATTGAAACGCTTACCGGTCTCGCACTTAAGGCTTCACAAAGCAGCACTGCAAAAACGGATACTGCAAAGAGCAACGCTTCCAAAAAGCTAGCGCACGACATCACTATGCAGCAGCCATCAAACATTTCGATAAGAAGTAACGATCATGAATAAATTTACTCAATTAAAAACATTCACAATATTAAAAGTACTCGTTTTAAGCATCACGCTAATGACGATACA
Organism: Alteromonas sp. 4NH20-0056; assembly: GCF_057539655.1. Lineage (NCBI taxonomy): Bacteria > Pseudomonadati > Pseudomonadota > Gammaproteobacteria > Alteromonadales > Alteromonadaceae > Alteromonas > Alteromonas sp. 4NH20-0056. The sequence continues at coordinate 118,559 of NZ_BAAJLS010000005.1, forward strand.
TGGGACTGTGAGCGCGGGAGACAAAGACGCAAGCGGTGATTCTCAAGAGGATGATAAACACGCTGGTGAAGTCGTTACGATGAGCGACGAGACTGCTGTGCAAAATGGGATTACCACCACAAATGTTATTGCTGGCGACATTGCACTTTCGACCACACTTTATGGCCGAATAAGTGCAGATCCTGCTTCTTTGAGTCATATTAGGGCGCGTTTTGACGGTGTGATCAAAGATGTCAAAGTCAACATTGGCGACACAGTTAAAAAAGGAGATATTTTAGCGGTCGTAGAGTCAAATGAGAGTTTAAAAAGCTACTCAATTACATCTCCATTTGATGGCAACGTAATAGCTCGGCATGCCAACAATGGTGAGTTATCAAACGGACAAGTACTATTTTCCTTAGCCAACTACAAGGATGTGTGGGCACAATTAACCGTGTTCTCGCAGCACCTCGGCAAAATTAAGGTCGGACAAGCTGTTGAATTAAGGCATGCAAACTTTGAGCAGCTATCTGAAATTGCCTACCTTACGCCATCTGCCGATAGTAGTCCGCATTCGCTTGCCAATGTCACTGTTGACAATAGCAGTGGCTATTGGCCATTAGGCACCTTGGTAAAAGCGCAGGTAACGACAGCCACCAAGGCCGTGAGTCATATGGTGCCTGTGACTGCTATTCAAGAGTATGAAGACAAGCAAGTAGTATTTGTTAATCATGATAATGAATATAAACCACGACCCGTGCAGCTCGGTGTAACTGATGGTCGCTATATTGAAGTCATAAGCGGCATTGAAATAGGTGAGCGTGTGGTGGCTACCAATAGTTACCTGATCAAAGCAGATCTGGAAAAATCGGAGGCCGGTCATGACCATTAATGCCTCAATAAAACCCGAATATGCATCTTTGCTACTGCAAGGTTTTAAGGGAGGCTTAACATGCTAGCTTCCATTATTCGCACTGCAATAGACAGGCGCGGTATATTTTTGATGCTGAGTTTTTTAGTCATTGGTTTTGGCTTATTTAGTTATCAAAAGCTACCCATTGACGCCGTACCCGATATCACCAATGTCCAAGTTCAAATCAATACTCAAGCAACAGGTTATTCGCCGCTTGAAACTGAACAACGCATCACCTTTTTGGTAGAAAACGCCTTAGCGGGTTTGCCAAACTTGGATTATACCCGTTCACTTTCTCGTTATGGCTTGTCTCAAGTGACCGCCGTATTTGAAGAAGGCACCGACCTGTATTTTGCCAGAAACCTCATTAATGAGCGGATAGGCATTATCAAAAGTCAGCTACCCGAGGGTATCGAGCCTGAAATGGGGCCGATTGCCACGGGTTTGGGTGAAATCTACATGTACACGCTCAGCGCTGAGCCGGGCACATTGACATCCGATGGCAGAGACTTTGATGCGATGGCGCTACGAGAACTGCATGACTGGGTGGTGAAACCTCAACTCGCTTTAGTAAAAGGTATCACTGAGGTTAACGCTATTGGCGGCTTTACCAAGCAATATCATGTGAATCCTGATCCTCAACGTATGCTTAATTATGGTGTGAGCACTGACGATCTGTTGCGGGCATTGGAGCGAAATAATGCCAATCAAGGTGCCGGGTACATCGAACATAACGGTCAACAAATACTGGTGCGCTCTCAAGCGCAGCTGGCCACAATTGAAGATATTGGTAATGTCGTAGTGACACTCACTAATCAATCTCCAGTGACCGTCAACGATATTGCCGAAGTGGCTATTGGTAAAGAGCTTCGAACGGGTGCTGCGACACGGGAGGGTAAGGAAACCGTCTTAGGCACTGCCATGATGCTCATTGGTGAAAATAGTCGTGCTGTGGCCTTGGCAGTGGCTGACAAAGTGGATGAAATCCAAGCTAGCTTGCCCGAAGGTGTGGTATTAGAAACTGTTTACGATCGCACCGCGCTGGTAGATAAAGCCATCAATACCGTCCGTAAAAACCTCGTTGAAGGCGCATTACTGGTGATTGTGGTGTTGTTTCTTCTGCTTGGGAATATAAGAGCAGCTATTATTACCGCCGCTGTGATACCGCTCGCTATGCTCGCCACTATAACAGGGATGGTGCAAACAGGCGTAAGCGCAAACTTAATGAGCTTAGGGGCGCTAGACTTCGGGTTAATTGTAGATGGTGCGGTTATCATCGTTGAAAACTGTATCAGGCGCTTAAGTGAAGCGCAAAGGCGAACTGGCTCAGTGCTGCCCATCAAGGAAAGACTTGAAGTCGTGTATGAAGCAACCAACGAAGTAATACGACCTAGTCTTTTTGGCGTGATGATTATTACCATTGTATATATCCCTATTTTCAGTTTAACAGGGGTAGAAGGAAAGATGTTTCACCCGATGGCGGCCACCGTCATCTTGGCATTACTTGCTGCGATGGTGTTTTCTATCACTATCGTGCCAGCAGCCGTTGCGATGTTTATGTCGGGTAAAGTCAGTGAAAAAGAGAGCCCAATCATAGTTGGGGCGAAATCGGTGTATCGTCCGGTTCTTTTATGGTCGCTTAAACTACGTTGGTTGGTAATAGGCTCAGCGACATTATTGGTTGTTGTGAGCGTTTGGCTAAGCATGCGACTTGGCTCTGAATTTATTCCTCAACTTGATGAGGGTGATATTGCCTTGCACGCTATGCGAGTGCCCGGCACTGGCATAGAGCAAGCCGTGGATATGCAAAAAAGGCTTGAAGACGTCATTATGCAGTACCCACAAGTGAGCACTGTATTTGCTAAAACCGGCACGGCAGAAGTTGCCACAGATGCGATGCCGCCAAATGTTACCGATACGTTTGTGATGTTGAAACCTAACGACCAATGGCCAGATCCTACTTTATCTAAAGCCGAATTTGTCGAGCAAATGGAGCGTGAGCTTCAAAACGTGCCCGGCAATAATTACGAGTTTACTCAACCTATACAAATGCGGTTTAACGAATTAATTAGTGGCGTTAGAGCCGACTTAGGCATAAAAATTTATGGAGATGATTTAGATAAACTGCGCGATTCAGCCGGTGATATATTAGCGGTACTGCAAGATATACCCGGCGCTGCGGATGCACGCGTTGAGCAAGTTGATGAAATTCCTATCTTTACTGTGAACCCCAAGCCTTATGCTTTAGCGCGTTATAATTTGGATGTCACTGATTTGCAAACTTGGTTAAGCGCATCGATTGGCGGCGAAGAAGCAGGCTTGATATTCGAGGGCGACAGGCGATTCGAGATAGTCGTGCGCTACTCAGAGGATATTCGCAATAATCTTGATACGCTAGGCAGCATACCTATTATGACTGGGAATGGTGATTATGTGCCTATAGCAGAAGTTGCAACGCTTGAATATGCCAGCATACCCAGTCAAATCAGCCGAGAAAACGCCAAGCGCCGTATTGTGGTAACGGCGAATGTAAGAGAGCGCGACCTAGGCTCGTTTGTTACTGAAGCAAAAATGCAAATAGCAAAAAATGTCGTATTGCCAAGTGGTTATTGGGTTGATTATGGCGGTACGTTCGAGCAGTTAGAAAGTGCGAGTCAGCGATTGAGCCTTGTTGTCCCAGCGACGCTTTTCTTAATTCTTGCATTGCTAGTCATTGCCTTTGGCTCGGTGAAAGATGCACTAATAATTTTCACTGGCGTTCCTTTAGCATTAACGGGTGGGATTTTTGCGCTGTGGGTGAGAGACATGCCCTTGTCTATATCAGCAGGCGTTGGTTTTATTGCGCTGTCTGGCATTGCTGTGCTTAACGGTTTGGTTATGTTGTCGTTTATCCGCCAAAGACTAGAAGAAACAGGAGAGTTAATTAACGCTATTGTTGATGGTGCATTAACGCGTTTGCGGCCAGTACTGATGACGGCACTGGTTGCTAGCCTTGGTTTTGTGCCAATGGCGCTTAATGTGGGAACGGGAGCAGAAGTGCAGCGTCCGTTGGCGACGGTAGTTATTGGCGGGATAATATCTTCTACCTTACTTACATTGATAGTTTTACCAGTTTTATATCGAATTGTGCACAGCAGGAAGAATTAGCGACATTTGGGGCATTAGAAGTTGTTAGTTAATGCCCCAGTTTTACTCATTGCACGTAAACGTCATCGATATGTGTTGACCCTATATTAAGTATAGACTTTATAATCATATCTATAGAATTAAAAAAAGATAGATATGATTTCGTTGGTATTGATAAGTGCTTTTATACTGCTTGCAGTAATCGTTAGAAGTTTTGTGCAATATAAAAGAAATGGTGATTTTGGCATTAGAGCAGCCTCGCTGAGCGCTCCAATGATAGAGTTTTTGCCCGGCATTTTGTTTGTGATTACATTTTGCCTAGCGTTTGGTGTGATAGTTATTGGGTATTTTGGCAAAGTGCCTCTTTTGTTTGTTGTTCCACGGCCATTTCAGGTTTTAGGTCTTGCGGTTGGGACTTGTGGAATACTTGTCACGCTCTTATCTCAAATTCAAATGGGCGATTCATGGCGAATTGGTGTCGACTAGAAAGAAGCGACGACGCTCATTACGCATGGTATTTATGCAAGGTCTCGAAACCCGATTTATTTCGGGATTTTTATATTTTGGCTGGGGTTATGTCTCACATTCCCACATCTACTGCTATGGGCTTGCGCCTTAATATGCTGGTTTTGCATTGAACTGATTGTTCGGGAAATTGAAGAGCCATATTTAATAGAAGTGCATGGGGATGAGTTTCAAAAGTACATGCGGGAGACTAATCGATACATACCTAGGTTATGACGTTCGTTTAATTTTTACAAATCTACGATGTGAGACTTGATTTATAAAAACTGAGCACCAATGTACACTGTATATATCATCAGTAAGGTAGAGGGAGTCACATGGATGTATTGAATGTTGAAAACGAATTACGCGAAGTCGTAGCCAGAGTAGTGACTCAAGTAGAGCTTGCGAGCAAGCAAGGCCGCTTAGACATAAATTTAGCGATGGAAGATGCTAATCTATCGATACCTTGCCTTTGAAGATAATTTGACGATTAAATCCAAACCGATCGCCGGATCTACTTCTATTGCTCTACAATATTCTACGTACTCTAGGATCGTTAAATTACGCTGTGCTTTTTCAATCTTACTTACTGTTTGAAATGGCTCGTCAATTCTTTCTGCTACATCTCTCAAAGTTAAACCTTTCTGTTTACGTATAGTTTTAAGCCAACTCGTAAGGGCTAAATAATCGGGATGTGCAAGAGATTTAATCATCTCCGCATTATGACAGCGAAATCTTTTGTCCCGAAATTGGGGAATTGCGATTAGTCTAGGTGATTATTGGTGAGCTTTTTATCTAAATTATGTCTAGATGACAAACGCGGCAAATCCAACATTGCTGACTAAATACCCCTTCAGTGTCGCTGCCAACTTATCGTTAATGATAAATTCTTCTCTGCCACTAATAAGCTGCCCATGCTTCTTTAAATAAGACAAGATAGCGGATTCCTCTTTAATTGGAGATTCAACATATTTACATAAGAATGTAGTGTCAGTATTTATCTTTTTTGCTCTGAGATGTTCATTGTGGCGTTTTTTTATTTCACGCTCAGTCTGACCTATTTTAACCCGGTACAACCCATTTTCTTCAGACAACATTGCTACGTAAATGAAGCCTGGCTTGTCAGAATTCACTGTATTTTCGTGCAACCACCATTTTTTCCCTTCATTCATATCTCTTACAATTGTATTGTGTAATGCATGCTTATCTGTAATTTGATTGTCTACTATGTATTTGACCATCTGTTTGTACAAAGGAGTGCTAAGGTAGGGCAGATCAGCAATATCCCATCCAAGCTTTAAAAAATTGGTTCGGTACTGCACAGGGCCTATCATTTCGTATAGGAGTTGGTCGATGATGCTTCGTTTTATCTTTAACTGCGATAAAGCTCCCTTTACACCGCTTTCAGCAATCACTGAAAGTATTTCTGCACATCGTAATAATTTAACTGGATGTTTGTTTACAAGAGCCTTAGAGCACGAGCGCGAGAAGTATACGCCTCGCTCGTTACATTTAGATTTTAAATCAAACCCTCGTTCGCGAACCAATAATTTGAAATCACGAGAATAAATATTATTTTTGTTAGCATACCTTGCAAGGATACCAATGGTGACAAATCCAAAGAATTGGTCACTTAGAACAAAATGATTAAATACATGCTCACATATAGCGAGGTCTTTTTCATAAGAGCTAACAGTCATATTTATTCCCAAATATCTTCGGCTTAATTAGTTTTGTCCCGAATATAGTGAATACTAACCAGTTACCTTATGTAAACCAAATAAATATTGTTGACCACTACAAAGATCCGTGTGTTGCGTTTTCAAAAAGAACCTCGTGATATTGTCTGATAATATAACGAAATAAGAGATTACCTTTTTGCACGACTAAAGCGGTCGCTTTAACATAAAGATCGAAAAACGAGCATTCAGATTTTTTAATTTGCTATGATAAACCTATACAAGTTCAGACTAGAGGCCTCAATGTGAAAGTTTATGCAGAGCGATTGACAAAGACATTAGTGGGCCGTGTTTGTGACGTTTGCAATGAAAGCGTCATGAACAAGATTGGTGACCACGAATGTGAGGAGTGTGGAGAGTTAAAAGCGCAATGGGGATATGGCTCAAAGAACGATGGAAAATCTTGTCACATAGACTTGTGCGAAAATTGCTTTAGTGTAGCGTTAGCAGCTTTGCGGGATCACCGTAAACGAATAGTTATGTTTGACGATGCACAAGAGCAGCCAGACGATAAGTTCGGAGTAGCTAAAAATTGAGTACTTAGAATACAAGCGGACTTCAATCTCTGCTTATTAGGTTGAAATACATTAGCTCACAATATCAGATGTTAAGCATTCATCAATGTTCATCACGGAATGATGAATAACAATTGAGAGCTAAGTTTAGTGGCTTCGACCAAAGCACGCTAAGATATAAGTAGGAATTTTATGTAGGTTGTTGTATCTTTATTACAGAGCAAAAAATATCGAGGTCTTCATCAATGTTTAATGAAAAATCAATTTAAGTGCAGAATCCACACTCAGCCAGATAATAAAAAGTTTACGCAACAAAGTTGAAGCCCACAAGAAAAGTTGCGAGGCTCTGGTTTGAAATAAACCCACCTACTGTACCCACAAATAATTGAGAGCTTAAGTAATTCAATTTGCTAGAACCATTCACGTCATAGACATTTATCAGCCGTTGTAACTGCTTTTTGCTCAATTCAGGCTAGTCGGTTCGGTCTTTTTCAAGGCGCTCATACTATAGTTTGAAGCTCATTTCATTGCAGTACTGAAACTCCAATTTCTTTTGTTTCTTATTGCAGAGGGAAAAAGTGTGCGAATGTATTAAAGATTGAAATTGCAATTCTATCTTGCTAAATCTACTCAGCCAACTTTGTAAAATCATGTTCTTAATAAACTGTCTAACAAGCTGTTGGATATTTGGTGCTTGTTTAGCTGTTGCATTTTTTGCAACAGCTTGTTGCACTTTTAGTTGGTCAACGGGCTGTTGACCATATGTTCTAGAATAGTACCCAGTTTCAAACTTTAATATGCTGGTACAAAAAGTATACCGCTACACGCATTTAGTTCTAGCTCGCTTTCAATAATATTATGCAAGCAGGCCGTGCTGAAGTTGCCCAATAATGTTTTTTGCATTGTCGTATCCGGCGGTGGTTGATGTCATTTCAATCGGGCTTTTATTCCCAAGCCCTTTAGTTTTAGTTCTAAACCAGAGTAATGCGTCTTCCCGTTTATCTTCAAACAAATCAATTGCAGCGACAAGTACATTTAATATTCGATAAAGTTTGTCGCTTTCTTCGGTGCTGAGTTGGCCGGTTTTCGCTCGACGACTAAGTGTGGAAGGTGAGATAAATAAGTATGCTGCAAGCTCTTTTCTATCGATTTGGATAATCTTTGCCGTTTGTATAAAAACATCGTATGGAAATCCATCTTCAATAGAAAGATGAAGCGATGCGCCCCTAAAAGGGACTCCAACCTCATCCCAGATAGACCTGTGTTTTTCTATTTCAAAATTTAGCACTGACATATTATATACCTACTCTAGAGATAATTACCTGCCTGTTAGGATGGAGCTTTATTAGCAATCTTTGCTTCAGTAAATACGATTTGACTATTTAGGTCAATACGGCGAGTAACAGATTTTCTGACTTTAATAGCTTTGTTTAAAACATGCAAAGTCTCCTTTAAAAAACGCTTTTTTTTCATCTTGAGCGCAGTTAATTAGATGCACTTGCTTTGCTGTAATTGCTTTATGAAAGAACACTTGTATTATTTTAATAAGTTAATATACTTAAATAAGTTAAATAACTTATTTAAAGTGAGGGAGATTTTATATGGGCAGAGTTGCGGAGTTTTCAGATGACGAGATCATTGAGGCAGGAAACCAACTGCTGAACTCTAATAAGGTTGTGACTCCTTTTGGGATTAGGCAAATCATAGGAGGAGGGAGTGCCGCTCGCATAAAGATGGTATGGAACTCTGAGCTCGAAAGAAGAAGTAATGAAGTTTCACAAAATGATTTAGATAATCAAATAGAACTACCGGCTGAATTGCAGGATTCACTTGAAAAAAGTATACAAGCAATAACGAACCAACTTACAAAAGCGGCAAAGGATAATTATCAGGTAGCGATCGAAGTTGCAGAAAGCAGGGTGGCTTCTGTCATAAAGAAACATGAAGAGAAATTTGAGGAGTTTCAACAGTCGGAGCTCGAAGCATTTCAAGCAGTTGATGCTGCTGACAAGTTAAATGAAAATTTAAAGAGTGAATTATCGACTTTAGAAAAAATAAACGATGACCTGAGGCAAGAAAGTGCTAAGTTTTCAGGCCTTGTGGAGTCGCTAACTTCTCGGTTGGAATATCTGGATTCGAAGTTGGATTCTAAAGAGACTGAGCTAATGAAGCTTGTAAGAGAGAATGCTGAGTTGAAAGGGAAGTTTGAAACCACTAACTTGGATAAGTGATATTTTATTAGAAGGGGTAAGAACTGAACACTGGGACCTAAAATTAGTTGTTGCACGCAATACTGGCAAATGCTTTTTTAAACCCAGCTTTGATATAAGTCGTTAAATCAGATAGTAAAAATATTTTATGACAGCACGTAATTGCTGGAAACGATTGTAGTGGTCTTAGTAGAAAGATTATTGAGCGTGAAGTGCGGTAACTTGTAATAGTGCAATCACACTAAGACAACTTATAAATCGAATTTTGCAATCTCGTCAATGTTAATCAATAACGATTGAATCGCTTCAGTTTCATCGATTTGTTTCGCTTTCAAGGACCTACTAATATTTATCATTCTTGTTATTCTAATTCTGATCTGGGACGACATTTCAAGTAAAACACTATCTAGCTGAGTTGATTCATGATTCAGTTCAGAAGCTAAATGGACATATCTTGCCATAGTTGCATTCGAAGCATGCATTGTGACTTTTCGACATGCTGTAGCAGCAACACTTAAAATATTATTAAAGCTACCTGATGCTGCTAGTTTCTTAATCGCCTTTGCTACATTCATTGTAATAAATCTGTGTCGGAAAGAGTGATTCGTGACATGACGCAACTCTTCCCTATACTTACTAGCATTAATTACTTTTTTTGCATAGTTTTTTAGATAAGATTTTGCCAATGGTTTGCCACTTCGTGCATCAACAAAAATGGCGTCATGGTTTTGGTTGGGAAATGTGTTTTCGACTAACTTTAAGTAATATATTATGATCTGTAAGTCATCACCTGTGACTTCTACTTCTCTGTTTTTACCTTTATATTTACCTTTTAGAATCGGAATATTTCTTAATACACACTTCTTGGCGTTCAGGAGCGCCTTAGAAGCGTTTTCAACTGAAGATTTTGTTATCTGGTGAACTTCACTTATTCTTGCCCCAGTAATCTCCAGTAGTGTGGAGAAGGCTTGCCATCTGTATATTAAAAAATCATTAAGCTCTGGGTGATACGTGCTTTCATTAATGGCATCCAACCATAAAATAAATTCATGATCGTGAATATACTCTACGTCCACGGTAATGCTAATCAACCCCGCAAATGATACATGATCTACATAAGTTATTTCTCTATTACCTGCTTTAAACTTCTTTTCAGAGTAATGAACACTGTATGCTCTCACCGTGTCTTTTTCTTCAGTTGCTAGTTTCCAGTGGGGATTTTCATCAGATAAAAATATAACGTAACCCAAAGCGACTCTGGCGTGCGTTAATACTGTTTCATCGGCAATCTTTCGATCTTTTAATACGCCTATGAATTGATATAACGCCGAATCATTAATGTCGGATAGAGAAATTTTTTTATCTTCAAGGAAAGAACAAAATATATTTAGGCTATAAGCTTTCTTTGTAACCGTCGGTGCTAACGGCTTAATATTAAATATTTGAGCGCCTCCGCCCAATTTGGTTAGGTAAGCATTGGCGTGCCAATCTATGCCACCGCCTTTCTTCATTATTAAGGACAGCGAGCAATCATGTTTTTCATTTCTGCGCTGACTGGTTATAAGGAAATCAAGGCAGGGTGATTTAGCCGTCATGACATATGACATTACTTTATCAAAGCCAATCTGTTATTTCCTAGAATACGAGCCTGATCCAAAATCAGTTTTCTATAAGCTTTGTCTATTTGTTCGTCCTCTCTACAATTATCTAAAAGTTGCATGTATGCCCTGTAAACTTCTGCAAGTGCAGATTTTAAGTCTTCATTTTCTCTTTTCAACTCATTAATATCATGGGTTGTTAAGCGAGTCTTTTTCGTCGCAACGTTTTTATTTTTGTTTGCTTCTGATTTTTTAAGCCTTACATTAAGGTCTTCAATAGCAACTGATAATTCGCGTAAAGCTAATGCGTTGTGCTCTGTCATTGAAGAGTTGTAAGAATACCTTATTACGCCTAATGAGTCGTCGTGCCACTTATTTACCATTGTCTTAGTGATGGTGGATTTACTGGTCGTTAAGCTATCGGGAATCTCATCATAATGTTTTATGCTATTGAGGATTTCACTTTTACGAATCATTGATTCAGTGATCATTTTTTTTTTCAAAATTACAGATTGAGAAGTTTGCCCTTTTTGAAATTTCGCCACGTCAATATGCCTCTCTTTTCTGAAAATAAAAAAACACAGCATTTCCTTCAATTCGATGAAATCGAACTGTCTCACCAGTATTTTTTTTATGCTCATCGATCAAATCTCTTACTAAAGGTTCAATTACCAGAGATGTTTTTGCTTTTTTACGAGCTGTATTTACAATATTTGTTACGCTTGAATCACCCAGTATCGCCTTACCAAGAGAAGCACCAATCCTTGCAATTGTTATTTCTGCTTCGTCGATCCACTCGGAACTTGGCGATACTTCTGCGTAGTGAAAAGTTTGCTCTAGGTCAGCGTGCCCCAAAAACCAGGACAATTCTTCTAACCCTGTATTGTCAGTCATGTTGAAATACAGTACAGCAAACGTTCGTCGGTATTGGTGACTTCTTGGATACCATCGTTTTCCATTAATTAAGGGAGAGGAACTCCAGTCTGCAAACAAGTCTAAGCAACCATTTATATAATCACCGCTGAGAGGGGTAACACGCGATTGAGCAAATTCTGATGTATAGGCTTTAAAAGACGTGTGTGACAAAAAACCACCAAATAAGAACTGTTCGTTTTCATCTACAATAAAGCCTCTTCTCTCTTCTAGAACATTATTTAAAAGTGCAAACTCTAAGCCATAGTCGAATATCAAGTCTGGTATTGGGCGGTGAACATCTTCAAGTTCAATACGTTCAGAAGTTTTTGGAATTCTTAAGACTAAATCGAAAAGTCCATCAATAGGCGATTGAACAAAGCAGTTCCGTTTTAAACTTCTCATAGACGTAACTCTACTAGCAACAAAACCAGCTACTAGTATGTAGATTGAGGCTACATATAACCTTAGCGCAACGGCCATGGACATTTCTCGTCTAAATTGGCTGAAGCACACCAAATTGTCGTCACACCACGACGTAATATTCAGTTCTTTTAATACATCTGGCAAAGGTGTTTCTTTAAACACTTCCTCTTGTAATGATGAGCTTGAGCGGTAAACGTCGCTGTTATCTACTTTTTTAAGCTCATTTTTCGCAAGAACGGATAAATGCTGGCGGATAGCATAACCATACTTCCTAGCAAATTTAAGGCTCGTTGAAATAGAGTGCAGGTAATTAGATGTAGGCATTATGGGTGTTTTTATTGATTGTCTCATGCTATCAAACAGAGTTTCACCATTGCTAAATAATGCTGCGGGTGAGTGAACAAATTTATATTTTTGAGATGCCCTTGCCGTGTAGACCGCCTCAAGCAAAGATATTGTGTTTGATATGGTCTTTTTTGAAGGTTGTAAATCTGTGTCCACATCGAAATCTATTGTATTCGCAGGTTGAAATTCACGAACCTTTTTGGGTTGGTTCCATTTCTTTGTCACTGAGTGGTCTTCTTGATAAGAACTCTTATCGTTTTTAAGTGGGTTACTCTTATAATGTTTTTTCAAAGAGTGCTGCAATGACATTAGTGATCTTGTTGTTAAGTTAAGCTCATTTTTTATTTTAATCCAGTCGATTCTTGAAGATGAACCAGAGTTCAAATCTATGATTTTAAGGGCGGCAGCAAATACATGAGGCTGTGTATTATAGTCCATAATAAAATCTTTAAGCTCGTCTAATTTAATTTGATCTAGTCCCCGCACAAGCAATTTTGATTTTTTTTGCCGAACCTCATTAGCATGTTTAATTAAGTCTGTAATGGCGACCAGAATGTGTTTAGCTCTTAATGGTCGTGTCATTTTTCCTCGTGCGTCCAAGTATAATAAGCTGTGCATAATGTCTTTTAATAAAGGTTCATTAATTGCATCAGTCAAATATTCCACGTCAGAAATCTTTCTTTTAAAATTTATCTTTAGTGCTTTGTTTTTATTCTTACGATAGTAGTCAATATCTATAGCCACTTTTGAAGCTAACCATTCTTGGTCGTAAACATTGTCATTTAATAGCCATCTGGGCATTTCGTATTCAAACTTTTCTGCGGAATCAACCAATTTGGAAAAGTCAACAAAATCATCGTCTTTTAAATTTGCACTTTCACTCATGTTTTATTTAACCTCGCATTTTTGCACTGCAAGTTGAGCAGTTCGGAGCATTTGTTTCATTATGACAGTGCTTTCGGATATTGCTGAAACAGCAGTGACACATTGCTCCTTAAGTATCGGATCACGACCAGTTTTAATATAGATAAGGGCGGTTTTTATGTTGTCGATAGAAACACAAAAATACAGTTCTTCATTCTGGGTATTTTCATCATTCGGGTTTTTAAGTTTGTCGTACAAATTACCACCCATATCTTCATTGTTAAAAGCAACTTCAAGCTGAGACTTTAATTCCTTCTCACTCATATTAAGGGCGTCTGAGGGCGAATCTTCTAAACCAATCGCCATGTATAGCAATATATTTTGAAACGCTCTAATTTTAATTCTATAGATTAGCTCTGATAGATAATGAGGAATGTACCTATTTAAGGTTGTTTCGACTTGATTACCTAAGTAATTTGCGGTTCTCAATGCATCCCCTCTTGATTGAAGGAATATTAACACCCCTTTGGAACCTCTTATTTTTTTTAATGTTGAGTGTTGTAAGGCCTTGTTTTCAACGGGTAGGCTCGTTTTCATTTTGTTGAAGTTATCTTGAAATGCACTGTCTGAAACATGTTGCACCCCATTTGCTGTCCGAATTATCCAAAGCTTCCTAATTTCGCTTGACTCTCTGGCTCTACTTGTCATTTCTAAAGCCATTTTCAGACAAGTAGCAGCATCTATATCTGAAATCTCTATCTGTGAGAGTAAGACGGGGCCTCCTTTAGCTTTTCTTGTTTTTGATTGTTTTGCGCGTTTTTTTAAAGCGCGAAGTCGGACAGAACCTTCATCAGTAATTTGAACAAACTCTCTACCAACCCCGTCAGATGATATTGAGATATCGTAGAGAGAAAATGGATTAATGCCAATTTCTTCCACGATAATCGTTTGCATAGCTGAAGCTACTTCTATGGTTAGTCCCAAATATCTGTTTACAGAATTACTTACTTTGTAAGGGCTATTTGGGTCATTGGTTCCACCTGAGATATAAAACTCATAATTGCTGTCATAATACGCAACTCGTTTAGATGTTAAAAAGTCAGATATGTTGTTTTCTGGCCAAATCGCGCTTAATTTAGTTTGAAACTTGGGAGCAAGCTCATCTTCGACATGAATGTGTTTACCTGTATGTTGTTCAATGAAACTTTTATATTGAGTAATAACTTCGGTTCCCAAATAATATTTTTTGCTACATCGGTTAAACACGCAAGATTCGTATCGATTTCTTTTTTCAATTGTTCGAGAAATCGAGGCGTATCTTTAGTAAAAGATGTACTGTTCAAATCGTATAAATCTAAGTTAGAAATTAAGGGATTGTTTGCACGCAATGTTTGATTACGCCATGACCCCTTATAGTTGTCAGGCAGGTCTATTTGGCTGTCTAGTAGTCCTTGTTCCATTAGTGTTCTTATTGCTTTACTAATAATGTGGAAATGCAAATAAGCTGTATTTCTTTGATACCGATCAAGCAGGTTCGCCCGGAACTTAATTAATTCATTTTGTAAAACCAACGGATGATTATACCAATTAGGCTTATCTGTAGTTATACCGTTAAGAAAATCTGATAATTGGGCTATTATCCTCTGCCTTGTTTTCTTCTTGTATGCCATCGCGTGATTTATCAGAGCGCCTGAGATTTCAGGGCTACATGTTTTATTCAGGACTTCTTTAAATACTTCAATTTTAGGATTTACATGCAGGAATCCTAATTGAATTTTTCTAGGGATTGCTTGCTTTTTAAGTTCTTCATAAGTCATTTTGGGGATAGCAACACTGAGAAAAGAGAGATCTTCTTTTGAAAAAGTTACCCAAGGTATATGACCACGCTCTATCAATTTAATAATATGCGTTTTAAGTGATGTAAAGTTTTTATATGCAGTAGGTTTAGCAAGTCGCTGGCTTAAATCTATAGCTATAAGTTTCAAACAATAAGTTAAGTCCTTTCTGCCACTAGATAGCAATACAGGGCAGAGGATATTGCTATATGCAACAAGATTTTTTGATATTCTCATGATTTGGTCGTAGTTTTTTTCTTCGAACAGTTCAACCGTGCCATCGTGTATAGACTCTCCATAATGGGTTTTGATAAAGGCAAATTTTTCATCTAAGCTCATTGTCGTATCCATTTGCATATACCTACCTGAATATGTTCAAATAGAGGAGGGTATTGTGTTTTGTATATAAAGTCTAATATAGTAAGAGCCTCTCTAATTGAAATTAGGTTGGTTTGGTGACACTTTGCAGTCACGCCCGTTGCGAGGTTAGAGCCCGTATTCGTTGGTGGGGTAACCGTATCGAATGCGACGCTACATAACCAAGATGAAATAGCACGTTTGGGCGTTAAAATTGGTGATACGGTTGTTATCCGTCGCGCTGGGGACGTTATTCCACAAGTAGTTTCAGTAGTGGAAGCCAATCGAGACGGTACCGAAAAAGACGTTTCGTTTCCAAGCCAATGCCCTGTTTGCGATTCGAAGGTAGAAAAGTTAGAAGACGAAGCGGTTGCGCGGTGTACTGGTGGGCTTATTTGTGCTGCACAACGAAAGCAGGCACTGAAGCATTTTGCATCGAGAAAGGCATTTGATATTGATGGCTTAGGCGATAAATTGGTTGAGCAGCTTGTTGATGCAGATATTGTGCATAGTCCTGCTGACTTCTTTACTTTATCTCTCAATAAGTTGATAGGGCTTGAGCGCATGGCTGAAAAGTCTGCAACGAAATTACTTTCGGCATTAGAAGTAGCAAAACACACCACACTTGCAAAGTTTCTGTATGCGCTTGGTATTCGTGAAGTCGGAGAGGCGACGGCATCAAACCTCGCGTTTCATTTTAAAACGTTAGACGGTGTGCGATCAGCGTCGCTTGATGCGCTTCTTGATGTACAGGACGTCGGTACTATTGTTGCAGAGCACATCGTAAACTTTTTCAAAGAGTCTCATAATACGGATGTAATTGATGCACTATTGCAAGCGGGCGTGCACTGGCCAGAGATTGAAGCAAAAGACGAGGGCAACCTTCCTCTTGAAGGAAAAACCTGTGTTATAACCGGCACGCTTAGTGAGATGGGCCGTGCAGAGGCGAAAGATAAGTTACAATCGCTTGGTGCGAAAGTAGCCGGTAGCATATCGAAAAATACTGACTTTTTGGTTGCGGGCGAAAAAGCAGGGTCAAAATTAACGAAAGCACAAGACTTAGGCGTAGATGTCTGGGATGAAGCTGCGCTGATAGCGTTTCTTGCTGATAACGCATAGTCAATGGAATAAAAAAAAGGTGCACTCTGCACCTTTTTTTATTGTTTACTTTTACGCTTTTGTCGCTCGACTTTTCTGCGCTCCCACGCCTTTCGAACATTGAAACGCCATACTGCATTTAGTCCAAAATAGCCTGCAATTCCAAAAAATGTTGAACATATCAAACACCCAACCAAGAAAGCCGGCCCGATAGTGGTCAGGCTTTCAATCATCCATTGCCAACTGAATTGAAATTCAAAATGTTCAGGTTTGGTCCCAAGTACAGTAGTTCCTACTTTATAAGCTCCGTAGAATATGGGCGGAATAGTAAACGGGTTGGTAACCCATACTGTCGCTACCGATAGCGGAAGGTTTGCTCTAAAAGGAATAGCAGCGCCTGCCGAAAGCCACATTTGGAATGGCACAGGCCAAAAAGCGAAAAATAGTCCAATACCAAACGCGCCAGCAGCAGAGCGGCGGTTTAAGTGCCATAGATTAGGCTCGTGCAGCACACTACCAAAAATGCGAAGGGCGCGATTCTGTTTTATCGACTGGTGGTCGGGAAGAAAGCGTCTAATAAATTTCTTTGGCATATACCTAATTCGTTTTCTCTAAACTCATTGGACCGTTAATCGTTCCGATAGCCTGGAACGCTTTACATGGGTAATAATATAATAACGTGGTGCGCTTTTTTTTGCGTTGGCGCAATATCCGGTCAATTTTGGCCCGTTCTACCTTCTCACGGGGTGTTGTTTATATTAATCAGCACCGCAGTCGCACTGTTAGTGCTTGCAGTTAGCGCCACTACGCTGACGATCAGGTTACGTGGCCTGACTATATCAATAAAGCGCATTATCTCCGTAAAAACGCCTCTTAATCTTAATTGCTACGGCCTTTCTCCCGATAAAGTTCCAAAAAGATTGCTTTACGCAGTATCGGGCATCTGTGCTGGCATCGTATGGATGGCGAGTTTAGGGTATTTCCACCAGTCTTGGCAACTAACACCGGCAAATATTCAACAAGATGTCATTATTAAAGGGCAAGTTATCCGCGGGGGCTGTATAACGGATAACCAAGCCACTGATTCACTCGCTTCACACCGCGCCTATCGATATGACATTAGTACCTCACACATAAAAAATAACCCCTTAGAGAAAAAAGTCCTGATAAGTGTCTACGCTCATGAACCTTCGCTATGCTTCCACAACGGCGATATTGTTACTGCAGTGGTTAAGCTTAGGCCTGCTTATGGTCGTTTAAACCCCTATGATGTCAATGCCCAAAAACGTTACTTTTCTAAAGGAATAGTGGCTATAGGTTATATAAAGAAACACAGTAGTACGGTTGTTCAACATGTGCATAGTGTAAGGTACAACATAGCAACCTATGTTCACCAATTGTCGCTGACTAATCAAGCCTGGTTTCTGGCTTTGTTGCTAGGCGAACGGGCCGAGTTCACCGCTGAAGATTGGGCGCTTTTACAGCGCACTGGAACGGCGCATGTTTTTAGTATTTCGGGAATGCATTTAGCGATTGTAGCGGCTGCAGTTATGGTTGTTTCGAGTGTTGCTCTATGGCTAATTCAATCCATTTTTGGAGCACGCAAGCCTATTACTAATGCCCGGTATGTGGTGTTATCCGTCTTAATAGTTAGTGCGTTTTTTTATGCCCTGCTTAGCGGTGGAGCACTACCGGTCTTTCGAGCCTTCATCCTCTTATTTATCGCGTGTATTCTGATGTGCGTTGCGCGCGTGTGGCGAGTGGCCCATATCGGCATCATGATGACGACGGCATGCGTTATATTTATGCCTTTCTCTATTTATCAATCAAGCTTCTATTTAAGTATCAGTGCAGTTGTGGCAATTTGGTTTTTGGCTTGGCGTTTTCAGTTAGGTAATAAGCCATGGTATTCGTGTTTATTTTATATTCAAATTGGCCTGTCGCTAATGTTAAGCGCAATCACATTATGTTGGTTTGGTCAGGTAAGCACAGTAGGGGTAATTGTTAACCTACTTGTTTTACCTATCGTTACCTTGGCATTACCGGTTGTGTTTGTTATCTGTTTACTGGGTTATGTTTGTAACGGCATGATTGTTGGCGCATGGCTTAACACAATGTTGCAATACTGTGATGAGGGCTTCTCATTGATGTTGTCGCTTCTTCACTCATTGAGCGCCTTTTCTCACGCAATGATTAGCGCACAGTATTCAAATATACAGGCTGTATGTTTTTTGGTTACCTGTGTTATTGGTGTATTGCCATATTGGCGTGGAAAGTATTACAGCGTATTTTTGTTAACCGGGGCGCTATGTATTTCTTTTATGGCTATGCCCTATACTAATGCTCGGTGGTATTTGCATGTATTCGATGTGGGTCAAGGGACAGCCATGGTGATCACAAAAGGGCGTCGGGCTATTGTGGTAGATACCGGCCCATCCTATAACGACAATGCACCTATTGTGACTAACGTCATCCCTAAATTATTGAGCCAGTATGGCGTGAGCCATATTGATCATGTTGTGCATAGTCATAGTGACAACGATCACGCAGGAGGGCGAAAAGCGCTAACCCAGTGGTTAAATTACATGAGGTATAAGCCACAATGGTATTCTCCGTCGAAAGGGTGTGAGCGTGGTAAAAACATTGATTGGGAGGGACTAACGTTGGCTTTCTTGTGGCCACGAAAAGGCAATGAGCTTGATAGCAATAACACCTCGTGCGTATTACGTATCACCGATGGTAGAAACACGTTATTGCTTCCCGGTGACATTGAACGAAGCGCTGAATATGCGCTGCTTCAAAGAGAGCAAACCATGTTAGCCGACGTCGTCGTTGCGCCTCATCACGGTAGCCTTACTTCTTCAACAAATATTTGGGTTAAACGGGTAAAGCCTCATACTGTTATCTACACCCAAGGGTTTGAAAACAGGTGGAAGTTTCCTAACAAGAACGTGTATGAGCGTTATAAACGCCATGGAGCCAAGCAATACCTATCCAGTGAGCAAGGGTATATTAGGGTCGAATTCACGCAAAAAGGCCATATAACCACAACAATGAGATCTAAAATTCTGCGGCGGTGGTTTTTAACGCCGCGTGCTCCACGACACATTTAATTGCAAGTAAAAACCTCAACACATGAGGCAGATTGGTTGTCTACGGGTCACAACAAATGATGTTTGTGTATACAATACGTAGCCATATTAGGGAATTAGTGAAACTCCTTGTACAATACACAAGGTAAAGTAAGTATTTTTCATAGGTAAGAAAGGTTTATGAACCAAACCGATATATCAGAATCGCTGATAAAACGTTTTTTGCGTTATTTACATGACTTCAAGATGCCATTTTTCGCTGCCATTGTTGGTATGATTGGCTATTCAGCGGTTGATACATTTGTATTTGCACAACTTCAGCCAATGATTGACGAGTCTTTAGGCAACAACGATCAAGCATATTTGAGGTTGGCAGCCTATGCCATTATTCCGTTGTTCATACTGCGCGGCGTGTTTAACTTTTTAGGAACATACACACTTACTTGGATAGGTTCACAAGTGGTCATGCGTATGAGACAGCAGTTGTTTGAAAAATACATTCATTTACCTGTCTCCTTCCACGACACTCACTCGGTTGGAAGCCTTATCAGTAAAGTAACCTATGATACTGAACAAGTCGCCAATGCATCGAGTAAAGCGCTGCTTACGTTAATTAGAGAGGGAGCATTGGTTATCGGATTGCTGTCGGTAATGTTTTATTACTCGTGGCAGTTATCACTAGTATTTCTTTTGATTGGGCCCGTCGTTGCCGTAATTGTTTCCTATGTTAGCAAACGGTTTCGCGTGGTAAGCAAAAGCATTCAACATACCATGGGTAACCTTACCTCGGCAGTAGAGCAAGCGGTAAAAGGGCATAAAGTTGTCATTATGTTCGGTGGTCAACATATCGAACAAGAGCGCTTTGCGAGTAAAAATAACCACAATAGACAGCAAACCATGAAGTTGGCAGTTACACGTATTTTAAGCGTATCTTCTATTCAGGTGATTGCTTCTGTCGCCCTTGCCGTCGTGCTGTATATCGCAAGTTCACCAGGCATGCTCGAAAAGCTTAGTGCTGGTGTGTTCATCAATGTTGTGTTTTGCATGGTTATGTTGTTAAAACCGCTTAAACAACTAACTACCATCAATAATGAATTTCAAAAGGGAATGGCAGCGTGTGCCAGCGTATTTGAAATACTGGATTTGGATAATGAAAAAGATAAGGGCGGGCAGAAAATTACCCGTGCTCAGGGTAAATTGGTGTTCGACAACGTTACCTTTACCTATCCTGGTAAACATACGCCGGCGTTAACAGACGTATCATTTGAAGCTAAACCCGGCCAGTCAATTGCGTTGGTGGGGCGCTCAGGAAGCGGTAAATCAACGATTTCATCGCTGCTAACACGTTTTTATTCTCCGCAGCAAGGAAGCATTACGCTCGACGATGTTCCGCTTAATGATATTGACTTAAAGGCCTTAAGGGCACAGTTTGCGCTCGTATCGCAAAATGTCGTACTTTTTAATGACAGTATTGCCAACAATATTGCGTATGGTGCCAAAGACTCAGTAACGCGAGAGCAGATAATGCAAGCGGTTAAAATGGCCCACGTCGAAGAGTTTTTAGGCAATTTACCCGAAGGGCTCGATACAGTAATTGGTGAAAACGGTATTATGCTTTCAGGCGGTCAACGCCAGCGCCTCGCTATTGCGCGCGCCATTCTTGCCGACGCACCAATATTGATTTTAGATGAAGCAACGTCAGCACTTGATACCGAGTCTGAAAAGCTTATTCAAGATGCACTGGAGCAGCTTCAGAAGCGATGCACAAGCATCGTTGTTGCACATCGTCTATCTACTATCGAAAATGCAGACACTATTATGGTGGTAGAACAAGGCAAGATTATTGAAAGCGGTAAGCACAGTGAGTTGCTGGAGAAGGGAGGGCACTACGCACAGTTGCACGCCCTTCAATTCGGAGACAGTTAGTTGAGTGCGCTCACAAAAAAATGGTACGAAGGTCATCCTGTATTTTGGCTTCTGTTTCCATTGACCATTGTATTTTGGGTACTGTCTAGACTTCGTCGAGCGTTATTTACGCTAGGAATAAAGCGTGCCTATCGGGCTGACGTACCAGTGATTGTGGTAGGAAACATCAGCGTTGGGGGCAACGGTAAAACCCCTGTTGTACTGGCACTGTCTGATTATTATCAAGCAAAAGGCCTGCGGGTCGGTATTTTAAGTCGAGGGTATGGCGGTAAGTCGTCTTTCTACCCAAGACAAGTGCTGCCGAATGACATTGCCCATGAGGTTGGTGATGAGCCTCGATTACTTGCTATTCGAAGCGGTGCGGTTGTTGTGATCGATCCTGTTCGCGCTCGGGGAGCGGAATACTTAGTTAAGACGTGTCAATGCGACATTATTATTTGTGACGATGGGCTACAGCATTACGCGCTAGCGCGAGATGCTGAAGTTGTGGTGATGGATGAGCGAATGCTAGGTAGTGGTTTGCTAATGCCAATGGGACCATTACGTGAAGGCAAATGGCGTCTTAGTCAGGTAAACGCCATTGTGCATAATCGCTTGGATGGTAGCACTCCGTTACCCAATGCATTAAACAGTGCCCAATTTACGATGACGCTTACGCCAGGGCACATAACCAATGTATGCGACACGGATCAAAAACTAACTGTTGACGAGTTGAATGTCCGAGTTCCGAACGCTATTGCTGGAATTGGTTCACCGGAACGCTTCTTCAATCAGCTAGAGTCAATGGGTGTGAGGCTTCAGTCAGCGAACGCCTTTCCTGATCATTACGCGTATGAAGCTGATGATATTCCAAAAAATACAGTAATAATGACTGAAAAAGATGCGGTAAAAGTTCAACGCTTTTGCCATCAAGATTGTTGGTTTTTACCGGTAACGGCCACGATAAACCAGCGTTTCTTCGACATAATAGAGACTACACTTTCAGAATGTAGCTTGAATACAAAGGCCAAAGAAAAAGGATAACCACGCGTGCTTGATAAAAAATTGCTAGAAGTTTTAGCGTGTCCAGTTTGTAAAGGTAAGCTAGTGTTGAACGATGACAACTCACAGCTAGTGTGTCGTTTCGACCGCCTTGCCTACGATATAAAAGAAGGGATCCCTGTACTTATTGAAAGTAAGGCACATTCGCTTTCCCTTGATGAAGTTGATGCAACGAGATAGGTCGTCTTATGTCATTTACTGTTGTGATCCCAGCCCGTTATGGCTCTAGTCGTTTCCCTGGCAAACCGTTAGTAGATATTAATGGAAAGCCGATGGTTCAGCATGTTGTAGAGCGAGCTAAAGAAGCGGGTGCTTCCTCTGTTGTCGTTGCCACCGATGATAGACGTATTGCCCAAATAGCCGAACAGTTTACGCTGGTTTGCATGACAAAAGCATCGCATCAGTCAGGCACCGAACGCATCGCAGAAGTCATCGAAAAAAGCGCAATAGACGACGCTGAAATTATCGTAAACGTGCAAGGTGACGAACCCTTTATTCCTGCCGAAAACATCAAACAAGTGGCGGATAACCTTGCAAAGTCTGCGTGTCAAATGGCGACGTTATCGACACCGGTAGTGTGTAACAAAGATGTGTTTAATCCAAATATCGTCAAAGTGGTGGTAAATGCGGCATCGCACGCGCTGTATTTTTCACGTTCAGCGATTCCGTTTGAGCGCAATAGAATGATGGTTGATGCGGAAGATGCTGACATTTCCCTTTATCATCGCCATATAGGTATCTATGCGTATCGTGCTCAGTATATAAAGCAGTATGTGTCGTATCAGCCGTCGGCGCTTGAGCACATCGAGTCACTCGAGCAGCTCAGAGCGCTTTGGTATGGTGACAGCATACATTGCGCGTCGGCTGCTGCTGAGCCTCCAGTAGGTATTGATACGCCAGAGGACTTGTCACGGCTACTTGAGTCGCTAAACGCTTAACAAAACGTTTGTTTTCATCAAGGTAATACAATGAATGGATACGTGGCGTAGCGTTGGGAACCAATACGTTATTACGAATAAGGAGAATGCAATGAATGTAGTAATTACCGGCGGAAATAGAGGCATAGGCCTCGCGCTAGCAAAGCATTATAAAGCCCGCGGCGATAACGTGTATGTTACGTGCCGAAACAGTTGCGATGAACTTAATAGTACAGGCGTAACCGTTATCAAGGGCGTGGATGTCTCGAAACCCGAAAGCTTGGCAGAAACACTGGCACCGTTAAGCGATGTTAATATCGATTTGCTGATTAATAATGCGGGGGTACTAGGGCGTGAAACCATTGATGACTGGGATCCTAATACAATCGATTATCAATTTCGTGTAAATGCACTTGGCCCATTATTAGTGACTCAGGTGTTACTGCCGTCGATGAGCGGTTCAAGTAGAATTGCGATGATCACCAGCCGAATGGGTTCTATGGAAGACAACGGTTCGGGTGGCTACTACGGATACAGAATGTCAAAAGCGGCGTTGAATGCAGTGGGCGTGTCGTTAGCGAATGATTTGCGACCTAGAGGTATTGCCGTGGGGTTGTTTCATCCAGGGTTTGTTCAAACCGAAATGGTTAATGGCAACGGTGACATTGATGCAGATACCTGTGCTGGTTTGCTCGTAATGCGTATCGATGAATTGGCAATTGAAAATACCGGGCGTTTTGTTCACTCAAATGGCGATGTGTTGCCTTGGTGAGCATTAATCAATAAAAGAGCAGATATCTGCTCTTTTATTGAAAAACCATTGTTGGCTAGGCTTGCTCTTCGTCTTGCTCTTCAGACATAACCGCCCAAACATCATGCTCGTTCGCATGGATAACCTCAGCCCAGACGCGGTCGCCGGGTTTAACATCATAAACGCCATTTAAATGTACAAGGCCATCTACTTCAGGCGCATCGGCATAGGTTCTGCCTACAGCACCCTCACTATCGATATAGTCGATAACAACTTGATACTCATTACCGATCCTCGCTTTCAAGCGCGCGGCACTGATCTCGCCTTGCACTTCCATAAATCGCGCTAAACGTTGTTGCTTAACATCTTCTGGTACGGGATCTGGGAGGTCATTCGCTTTTGCACCTTCTACTGGCGAATACGCAAATGCGCCGACTCGATCTAGTTGTGCTTCTCGCAAAAAGTCTAACAACTCTTCAAACTCTTCCTCTGTTTCACCAGGGAAACCAACAATAAACGTTGACCGAATAACAAGCGAGGGGCATTGCTCACGCCATTTTTTTACACGCTCTAACACGCGATCTGCACTACCTGGGCGTTTCATTAATCGCAGAATACGCTTGCTTGCGTGTTGAAACGGGATATCCAAGTAAGGAAGAATTTTTCCTTCATTCATCAATGCGATAAGGTCGTCAACATGAGGGTAGGGGTAAACGTAGTGTAGACGCACCCAAATACCCATTTCACCCAGCTTTTCACAAAGCTGCTGCATATGTGTTTTTACCGGCATGCCGTCCCAAAAACCTGTACGGTGTTTTACGTCAACACCATAAGCACTGGTATCTTGTGAAATAACCAATAACTCTTTAACACCAGCGGCTTTCAAGCGTTTTGCTTCATCAAGTACACTGCCAACCGGCTTGCTCACTAAATCGCCGCGCATAGACGGAATAATACAAAACGTACAACGGTGATTGCAGCCTTCAGAAATTTTTAAATACGCATAATGTCGCGGCGTAAGTTTTACGCCGTGATCAGGAATAAGGTCTTCAAACGGATTAAAGGTTGGTTTAGGCAAGTGTTCGTGAACTTGCTCTACGACACTTTCGTAAGCGTGTGGGCCAGTAATAGCCAACACGTTAGGGTGTACTTCTCGAATTTCGTCTTCTTTTACACCCAGACAACCAGTGACAATGACTTTTCCATTTTCTTTTAATGCTTCACCAATAGTATCAAGAGACTCTTGTACGGCTGCATCGATGAAACCACAGGTGTTTACAATAACGAGGTCGGCATCGTTATACGTGGGGACAACGTCGTATCCTTCCGTTCTTAGTTGCGTAAGGATACGTTCGGAGTCAACTAAATTTTTAGGGCAGCCTAAGCTAACAAAACCTATACGTGCTGCATCAGCATTTTGAGACGTACTACGTTCAGAGGTTAATACCTTTACCGGTGTTTCTAACGTGGTGGTATTATTTGGGGTAAATTTTTCTACAGACATTTTTACGCTACATAACAGTGGATGACGAAATTATATCACTATTATGTTTGCACGCTAACCGCCTTGCCATTAAGAAGACAAAAAACACATAGTAGTAATAGATGAGGTCAGGGTTTTGCTAATAGTCGTTTAATTGTTATTTCGGCCTTTATATTTGTCGATTTGCACCAATTATTTCAATACGACATTGAAACTAACATAAGGTCATCGTCGCCCAATGCTAAAGCTTCCGCTTAAATACTATGATGAATCAGGAAGAATATTGCCACCGCGATGGCTATATGTGTTGTTACTGCTACTTTGCGCTGATTGGGCGCTGTTCATATTTTCGCTAGCGTCACGAAATCAAACAGATGTGCTTTTGAACTTTTTCTACCCACACTCTAAAAGTCTACTGGTAGCCTTAATGACGAGTGTGCCTGCGTTATTATCATTACTGTTACTCAGTCAACGTGAGCGGCTTTGGAAAAAGGGGCTTATTGCATGGCGCCGATGGTTTATTCCATGCTTACTCGTAAGCGTTGGATCACTTTTAATCTCTCAAATCGCATATGCAATAACGCATCATTGGGCCTTCGAGCTTATTACCGCTATTCGCTTAGTCGTGTCAGTTATTGGTTTGTACACTATCGCGAAGAGTCGCCATTTGCGTTGGATGGTGGAGGATTGGGCGCATCCTAACGTGCAAGTCGATAGCAATGAAAACGCTAAGTAGCGAAGGCTAAAAGGGAAAATTCAATTTGATGGGGGGCGCCGCAGACAAAAAACGAACGTTCATCTGCGGCTGCAAAACTTTTGATTGGTTTACTATTGAATATGGTTTTGTGCAGCTTTATCGAAATACGCTTTAACACTGATTTGGCTATCGTTGACTAAACGTTCGTAACAAATACCCGCAAACGCGTAGGAGTTCTCGCCCACCACAAGTAATACGTAAGGCGCTTTGGGATTAGATTGGTCATATATCCACGTGCCACCCAATACGCCTTTTAGTATTTCACCCACATACGCACCAAATATATTACATATCGTAAACACCGCCTCATCTTCTAGCGCTTGGTCATGGTACTTATCGATAAAGCTAAGTAAAACATCATCGACGAGCGCTATACTCTCCACCGACCCATCAAGCGTGATATTAAACTCACTTTTTGCTGCTGAGATCGCGTCGTTCGCACAATCTTGCATTAGTTGATCGAGTTCACCTGGCGACATAAATTTTCCTTTATCAATCTGAGGTTTATTCTTATTTCTCTATTGTGCGCAAGATACCGAGAAAAGTCTATTTTTGACCGGTTAATCTGTTGATCACACTGGCTGCTGCAAACATACCAAAGGTAGCGGTTACTGTCACCACTGCACCAAACCCGCCTGCGCAGTCAAGTCGCGTGCCGTTCTCCATGGCTGACTTATTAAAACAAACACTGCCATCGGGCTGTGGATATCGTAATTGTTCGGTGGAATAAATGCATTCAACTTGAAAACGACGCTTTGGGTTTTTAGAAAAGTTATAGAAGCGCCTTAACTCACTTCTTAACTTTGCCGCGAGAGGGTCCTGTATTGTTTTTGCAAGATCGCCACGTGTTACCTTCGTTGGGTCAACTTGACCGCCAGCGCCGCCGACAGTGACAACGGGAATTTTATTTCGTTTACAGTGGGCTATTATCGCTGCTTTGGCCTTAATGCTGTCAATAGCATCAATAACTGCATCCATGTTACTCGTGAGTAAGGTTTGGACATTTGAAGGGGTGACAAAATCCTCTACGAGGTTAATCGTACACGCTGGGTTTATTTTTCTGATGCGCTCGGCAATCGCCTCAACTTTAGCCACCCCAATCGTATCTGACATGGCATGGATTTGACGATTAGTATTGGTAATACAGACATCATCTAGGTCAATCAATGTTATTTCACCCACGCCAGAGCGGGCAAGGGATTCCGCAGCCCAGCTGCCGACCCCACCAATACCAGCGATAGCGACATGACTTTCGCCTAGCTTATCAAGTGCCTCAGCACCATACAGCCGTGCTATTCCACCGAATCTTTGATCATCGGACATATGCTTGTTTCAACCGTCTCACGTTATGAATTTACAGGTAAAATTTAAGGCGGGAATGATCGCAAATAACCGGAATATTGCAAGTAGAGAAGCATAATACGTGCAATAAACATAAAAACGTCCAATGCCCTTGTCTAGCCATCTAAGCGGCAGTTTCCTAATTAATAGAACAGTAAATCCGAAATTACGCATCTTACGTTTAAGTCATTACGTGCTGTAATAAGGCAATTCAGTAGAGTCGTCATCGGAGAAGGCAAATGGGTTTATTAGTAGATGGAAAATGGCAGGATAAGTGGTACGACACCAAAGATAGTGGCGGTAAATTTGAGCGCCAGGCATCACAGTTTAGACATTCCCTAAGTACAGCAGATGATGCTAAGTATAAGCCTGAGTCAGGGCGCTATCATCTTTATGTATCGTTAGCGTGCCCGTGGGCACACAGAACGCTTATTTTTCGAGAATTAAAAGGCCTCTCCCCTCATATTGATGTCTCTATAGTTCACCCTGAAATGCTCGAGCACGGGTGGGAGTTCGGAGACTATCCTGGCAGTACAAAAGACAAATGTTTTGATTTTGATTATGCCTTCCAGCTTTATACAAAGGTGAAGCATGATATTACCACGAGGGTAACCGTTCCTATTTTGTGGGATACCGTCACAGACACTATTGTGAACAACGAGTCGTCGGATATTATAAGAATATTCAATAGCGACTTTAACGCATTAACCGGTAACGACGTTGATTTCTACCCTCAGTCACTGCGTAGTGAGATTGATGAAATCAACGAGTTGGTGTACCACGCTATAAATAATGGGGTGTATAAGTCGGGTTTCGCAACGACACAGAGTGCCTATGAAGAGGCTGTTCAGGCACTTTTTGATGCACTAGAGACAATAGAAACGCGTTTGGCATCACAGCGGTATCTTGTCTCAGACGTGCTAACTGAGGCGGATTGGCGCTTATTTACCACGCTTATTCGCTTTGACGCGGTCTATCACGGCCACTTTAAATGCAATATAAAACAAATCGCAGATTATCCAAATTTGTACGGTTACATGAAAGAGCTATACCAAATGAACGGTATTGCAGATACCGTAAACTTTGATCACATAAAGCGTCACTACTATTTTAGTCATACCATGATTAACCCTACGCAAGTTATCCCAGTTGGGCCTAAACAGGACCTTATGTCGGCGCACGGAAGAGGGTAGTGTGATGAAAGATAGGCATATCGTTAAAAAGGTGACAGGTATTGCAACTAGCGATGGTGCGGGTGTGTCACTGACCAGAATTATTGGGCAACCTTCGTTGCCCCGACTAGACCCGTTTTTGATGCTAGACTTCTTCGGGTCTGACAAGCCCAATGAATACCTAGCGGGTTTTCCAGCGCATCCGCACAGAGGTTTTCAAACAGTTACTTACATGCTTGATGGGAAAATGCGTCATAAAGACTCTGTGGGGAATGAAGGCGTTATCGAAGCGGGAGGGATCCAATGGATGAACGCTGGTAGAGGTATTATTCACGAGGAGATGCCCGAGCAAGAAGACGGACTGTTAAGAGGTTTTCAATTATGGGTGAACCTTCCATCTGGTGAGAAAATGTCTGCTCCTAACTATCAGGACATAAAGCCACAGGACGTCACCGTTATAGAAAGAGATAATATTACGGTTCGCGTGCTAGCGGGAGAGTACGAGGGACACGTTGGGCCAGTAAAGACAGATGCTGTTGATTCCACATTTTTTGATGTTCACCTGTCTACACAAGGCGCGGTCTTCTCACATCAACTGGCTATACACAACACCGCATTTGTATATGTTTACCAAGGCAGTATAGACAATGGTGGCGAACGGTTAGCATCAGGAGAACTTGGCGTATTCAGTGAGGGCGAATCGTTAGTTGCAACAGCTAACGAAGCGTGTCGGTTTATTGTTGTTGCTGGTAAGCCATTGAATGAGCCTGTGGCGCAATACGGCCCGTTTGTGATGAATACCGAACAAGAAATAATGGAAGCAATAAAAGACTACCAGGCAGGTGTTTTGACCTAACGGCGAGAAGCAACGGTTAACCATAAAAAAATGCAGCAATGAGCTGCATTTTTTATACACCTATTAAGGGGTGTTATGTCACTAAGTAAATCATCCACGCGTGACTCATTACTACGACGGTAGTCAGCATAATTCTGAGGCTTATGTAACTTATAATTTCACCTTTAGGTAACACTAAGGTGAATTTGTCGTACATTAATACGGCCAAGTAGGTCAATGAAAGTACGCCAATCACTTCTGAATGGTGACTGAAAACTAAACATAACCAACCGATGATCGTAGGCAGCATCGCCACATACATTTGAACAGAGTAGTTTTGTTTCAGCATCGCATCCCACCAATGAATACCACCGAAAAATGACAGTAATACGGCAGAATACTGAATAAAATAAAGAGCACTTTCTGACAGCGTTAACACATTAAACAGGTAAGCGGCCGGCATAAAAACAAATGGTATTAAGCCTGCTAGGCCGAGCATTACTGCAGAATAAGGCATAGTGCATTCCTATAAAAAAATAAGCGCGATCATAGACATATGATACCGTAAACGACCAGCAAAGTGTATATACGCTGAGATTATGCCGCTTAGACTACCGTTTTATCTAACGAACCGAGTGTGAGGTGCAATAAAAAAGTAGGGAAACGCTCACACGACGGACTGCTTCTACGTGCATAGCCTATTGAAACCGAACAATACTGACGGTTGGATATCAATTGCTACTGAATCGATTAGTAATAGCAGTGTCGTTATGCTTAGGTAGTGTTATTGTGAATGTGGTGCCGATGCCCAGCTCAGAATCAACGGCTATCGAGCCATTGTGGGCGTCTATTATTGTTTTTGAGATACCTAACCCTAGGCCTGTGCCTTCGCTCCCTTTTTTTAACGTAAAAAAGGGCGAAAATATTTTAGTGAGATTTTCCTCGGCAATACCACATCCGTTGTCTTTTATGTCAATAATAATATCATCGTTGTTTTCATTAATAACAACGGTAACTTCGCCATCTTTCGCGATGGATTGAATAGCATTAATGATGATGTTGAGTAAAACCTGTTCAATCTCTCCTTCGTTGCCATAAACTATTGCCTTATCGGCACGCAGTTCGTTAGAAACGGATACCATGGTTTTCTTGGACATTGACGCAATTTTCACAGACCGTTGTACGCACTGTATTACATCTAACGCCGTAAACCCTTCATCATTCGTTCGTATAAATTGTCGTAAGTTTTTACTTATGGCGCTAAGTCTTGTAAGACCGTGTTCGTTATCGTCGAAAACTTCAAGTAATTCATGTTGAATTCTCAGTAAATCTAAGCTGCCTATGCTGTCTAGCGTTTCTTCCAGCGAGGAGGCTTCGCGAATTGCTTGTAATTGTTCAATGCCGGACATAATCGTCTTTTTCAAGTACCGGTTGTTTCCTACAAGAAACGCCAAGGGATTATTAATTTCATGCGCGACACCGCTGGATAAAAAGCCCAGTGATGACATCCTATCGGCGATGAGTAGTTGTTTTTTGGTGTCAGCTAACTCTGCTTCCAATTTACCATTTTCAAGTTTTTTTGCCTGAATCGCTATTTCCTGATGTTGAGCGATACTTAAGCGAAGTTGGTCTAAGTACGAGTCAAGAATATAGAGCTTCTGCTCACTAATCTGTGGTGTTTTGACAACAAAACAAAGCCAGCCGATAGAGTTGTCTGTGTGCCGAAAGTTGGTTGCAATAAACCAGGTGGTCACTCCGTTGAAGTGCGCTGATACTTCTTGGACTGACCATGAATCTAAAATATGTGTAGTGTAGGATGGCAGGTACTCTTCTACGATAGCTTTGAAGTTGAATGCGGTATTACGCTTGAACATTAATCCATGTTGGCCAAGGCTTCCCGAGTGGGTAAAAAAACATGCACCGCCCTCTGCAGAAATAAACTCAACACAGATACTTAAGAAACTATTGACTAACTCTAGGCCGCCTTTTCCACTTTTAAGCTGTTTTGCAGATTGAAGAAAAAACTCTATTTCTTGTTGCTTATCATGCAACTTCTCAACCGTTTGCCTTAAATCGGTACTCGCAATATAAGACTTTCTCGCATAGTCATTCAGTTGCGTTTGTGCACTAAGGCGTAAATTCTTTTCTCTCACAAGTCGGCGCTCAAGCGTGGAAATATAATCAGAACTGGGCGCCGTCGGATGCTGTTCACCCGTATTCTTGACCTTCAATTTCTGTAAGTTACCTAATACTAGGGTATTTAACATTTCTTGAGAAAGCGTACGCATTACCCAGTATTCGTCGACTAGTTCGTTAAGCGGAGGGGTGCTATGAGGTTTCAATTCAACGGCCGAACCTTCCACGTCATTATTAATAAGAATAAAACGAGTAGCACAGTGCGCTTTGCTTGATTCAATGCTATCAAACAATGCGATTAGTGAGGGTGGCGAATAGGCAGACGCATCGAGCAAAATCATTCCACGCTTACCCATATTGCTTATAGCTTCTGTCGCTTTTGATATGGTGTCTACGGTAGTGATGAAAACGTGAGGGACAGTATTTTCAATGTTTCCCATACGAACCGATAGCGACATCGCTGAATGCGCATCACCGTCGATTATTAATAGGTTACAAATATCGTCAGGCTGGACTGAATGGTAGAACGCTTGTTTAGTATCTACGCTTAGCGGCATTATCTTTTATTCCCACCTTATCAAACACGTTTTGAGGTTCTTACGAGTAAGACAAAAGCACTCCATGCTGGTAATAACTAAAAGTATAGCCTGTTAAACAAAGAAGCGCTTTGAAATACGTGTAAGTAATTAGTATTAATGACGCTATTATGAGGTGATCAGTAGTTCCATAAATAAATTTTAATCAAAAAAAAACGTACATAATGCCAAGGCAGAATGTACGTTCTTGTACCTTCAATAAAAGGTATATTTACTTTATTGGGGTATACTTTCTTTGGCTGCTTCCGGTATAAAGCTGACGAGGGCGCCCAATTTTTTGCTTAGGATCACTCATCATTTCATGCCAATGTGATATCCAACCTACTGTGCGAGACAGTGCAAAGATACACGTGAACATGTTTGTCGGAATACCGATAGCTTTAAGGACGATACCTGAGTAGAAATCAACGTTAGGGAACAATTTCTTCTCAGCAAAGTATGGGTCGCTTAATGCAATTTTTTCTAGCTCCATCGCCACTTCTAGCAATGGATCTTTTACATTAAGTTCACTTAATACTTCATGACAGCTTTCACGCATTACGGTTGCGCGAGGGTCGTGATTCTTATAAACACGGTGACCAAAGCCCATTAGGCGGAACGGATCAGCCTTGTCTTTAGCGCGCGCAATAAACTCAGGAATGCGGTCAACAGTACCAATTTCTTCAAGCATGTTTAAACACGCTTCGTTAGCACCGCCGTGAGCAGGACCCCAAAGTGATGCAACACCAGCAGCGATACACGCGTAAGGGTTAGCACCTGAAGAGCCAGCTAAACGAACCGTTGATGTTGAAGCATTTTGCTCGTGGTCTGCGTGAAGCGTAAAGATACGGTCCATAGCGCGTTCAACGGCTGGGCTAATTTGATATTCTTCAGCAGGGACTGAGAACATCATATTTAAGAAGTTAGCAGCGTAGCTTAAATCGTTACGTGGATACACGAACGGTTGGCCGATGTTATATTTGTAACACATCGCAACAAGCGTAGGCATTTTTGCGATAAGACGATGTGCACTTCGAACACGTTGTTCTTCGTTAGAAACGTCTAAATCACTGTGATAGAACGATGACATTGCACCCACCGTGCCGCAAAGCATCGCCATTGGGTGCGCATCGTTACGGAAACCATGGAAGAACATATTAATTTGTTCGTGGACCATAGTGTGGCGCGTTATCGTTGCTTTAAATTCTTCATATTCAGCTTTAGACGGCGCGTGTCCGTGTAAAAGCATGTGACACACTTCAAGGTAGTCAGCATCACGCGCAAGCTCTTCGATAGGGAACCCGCGATGCAAAAGCACACCGGCTGCTCCATCGATATAAGTGATTGCTGATTCGCAAGATCCAGTCGCCATAAAACCTGGGTCATAGGTGAAATAACCGTGCTGTCCAAGCGTGCGAACGTCAATTACGTCCTGTCCTTCTGTGCCAGACAATATAGGAAGCTCAATTTCCTTACCGCCGGCCTTAAGAATGGCTTTCTGATCTGCCATATAGTGCTCTCCTCAGAATGGTTCTGTCTGCAGCGAAAACGAACGAAAATGTCCGCTTCGTTGGGAAAAGTGGCGTAGTTTTACTTTATTTCACACATAAAAGTCAATTTAATTGCATATATGTGCAATAAATATTCTAAATTATCTTACGTGATAAACGTTGTTGATGTGTAAAAAACGTACGCTAGATTAAGGGGATAATCCCAATACCTAGCAATTATCATTGTGTTTTCGTAAAAGGTAAACTGTCAATTTACATTAATATTAGCAGCCAACGACATAAATTGTGATAAAGCTGCATAAAGTTTATACGTATAAAATTAAAAGCACGTAACTTATCTAGCAAAGCCGTAGTCATAAACTACGAGTGCTGCTACACTTTTCGTGTTGATAAATACTGTCACAAAGGGCATTTGAGTTCATTTTTGATCTCATTTTTTGTCTGAACGTTATGAATTAAACGTAAAGACAGACTAAAGTCTTACAACAGCACAAAAAATTGTAATTATATAATGTGCTAGATATACTCGGCGGTGCTTAAAAAACGGAATAATTATTCTGTTAACGGCATTAAAGAATAATTCACAAATTGTTAACAACTCAATGGATGAGGCAATTAACAGGTAATAAACGAATTAACTCGCTCAGGACATAATAAATGCGGGTGATTCATTATCCCTACGGATTAAACAGGCATACATTGTGAAAAAGCAAAGACCAGTAAATTTAGAACTCAATACTATTAAATTTCCGCCCTCTGCTATTTCGTCAATTCTCCATCGTGTAACCGGTGTTGCGATGTTTTTTGCGTTACTTTTCGTTATTGGGGCATGGGCAGTTTCTATCTCATCGCCAGAAGGGTTCGCAGACGTACAAAGCATCATGAACGGTTTCCTTGGGAAATTTGTCGCAATTGGCACAGCTTCAGCGCTGACATATCATATTCTAGGCGGCCTAAGACATGTTGTTATGGACTTAGGTCACTGGGAAGAATTAGAGTCAGGTAACTTAAGTGCAAAAGCAATTATCGCACTTTGGATCGTACTGACCGTAGTATTGGGAGTTGCATTATGGTAACCAACCAAGCAAGCATTAGACGCGACGGTGTACAAGACTATGTATCACTTCGCGCTACAGCAGCAATCATTTTCGCGTACTCGGTTTTCATGGCGTGGTTCTTTATAACCACTGATAATCTTACGTTTATTGAATGGCGAGGATTATTTTCTGGCTTAGCTATGAAAGTTTTCACACTAGCAGCACTTGTTGCAATCATGATCCACGTTCGTATCGGCCTATGGCAAGTACTAACGGACTATATAAAATCAACGGGTCTTCGTGCAACACTGCAATACGTACTAAACATTATCGCGTTTGGCTACGTCGCTGTTGGTCTATTTGTATTGTGGGGAGTGTAAAATGAGTTTACCCGTTCACGAGTTTGATGCAGTAGTAATTGGCGCTGGCGGCGCAGGTATGCGTGCCGCTCTACAGATTTCACAATCTGGTAAATCATGTGCACTGTTATCCAAAGTATTTCCTACCCGTTCACACACTGTGTCAGCACAGGGTGGTATTACCGTAGCACTTGGTAATTCACACGAGGACAACTGGGAATGGCATATGTATGACACCGTTAAGGGGTCAGATTACATTGGCGACCAAGACGCCAT
This sequence comes from Alteromonas sp. 4NH20-0056, assembly GCF_057539655.1. Classification (NCBI taxonomy): domain Bacteria; kingdom Pseudomonadati; phylum Pseudomonadota; class Gammaproteobacteria; order Alteromonadales; family Alteromonadaceae; genus Alteromonas; species Alteromonas sp. 4NH20-0056. The sequence goes on from NZ_BAAJLS010000005.1 coordinate 154,192, forward strand.
TGAATATATGTGTAAAGAAGGTCCTGAAGCCATTATTGAAATGGAAAACATGGGCCTACCGTTTTCGCGTTTCGAAAACGGCAAGGTATATCAGCGTCCATTCGGTGGTCAGTCTAGAAACTTCGGCGGCGAACAAGCAGCACGTACTGCAGCAGCGGCAGACAGAACTGGTCACGCGCTTCTACATTTGCTTTATCAGCAAAATGTAAAAAATAAAACAAAAGTCTTTTCAGAATGGTATGCACTAGATCTAGTGAAGAACCAAGACGGCGACGTAGTTGGTTGTACGGCGATTGATATTGAGTCTGGTGAAGTCGTGTACTTTAAGTCACGCGCAGTTGTGCTGGCTACTGGTGGCGCAGGTCGTATATTTGCTTCTACCACCAACGCGCACATCAATACCGGTGACGGTGTCGGTATGGCACTTCGCGCAGGCGTTGCAGTTCAAGATATGGAAATGTGGCAATTCCACCCAACAGGTATTGCTGGTGCAGGTACGCTTGTAACAGAAGGTTGTCGTGGTGAGGGTGGTTACCTTCTTAATAAAGACGGTGAACGCTTCATGGAGCGCTACGCGCCAAATGCTAAAGATTTAGCAGGTCGTGACGTTGTTGCTCGTTCAATGATGACAGAGATCCGCGAAGGCCGTGGTTGCGATGGTCCGTGGGGACCACACATAAAGCTTAAGCTTGATCACCTAGGAAAAGACGTTCTTGAGTCACGCCTACCAGGGATCCTTGAATTGTCTCGTACCTTCGCTCACGTTGACCCAGTAAAAGAACCTATTCCGGTTATCCCAACCTGCCACTACATGATGGGTGGGATTCCAACGAATGTTGACGGGCAGTGTTTGACGGTTGATGAAAACGGCAAAGACCAAGTAGTAAATGGGCTATTTGCTTGTGGTGAGATTGCATGTGTATCAGTACACGGCGCAAACCGCTTAGGCGGTAACTCATTACTTGATTTAGTTGTATTCGGTCGCGCAACAGGCCTGCATCTTGGCAAAACACTTGCTGATATGGCGCCTACACGTGATGCTTCTGAATCTGACCTTGAAGTGGCAATGTCTCGCTTCAACCGGTGGGAAAACTCAGAAAAAGGAAAGGGCGAAGACCCTGTCCAAATCAAAAAAGACATGCAAGAATGCATGCAGCTCAACTTCTCAGTATTCCGTGAAGGTGAAGCAATGGCTGAAGGTCTTAAGCAACTCGGTGAAATCCGAGAGCGCTTACAGAGCGCCCGCCTTGATGACAAGAGCTCTGACTTCAACACTCAACGTATTGAATGTTTAGAACTTGATAACCTAATGGAAACCGCGTACAGCACAGCAGTAGCAGCGAATTTCAGAACGGAGAGCCGTGGTGCACATAGCCGCTTCGACTTCCCAGATCGTGATGATGACAATTGGTTATGCCACAGTGTCTACGATCCAAAAACTGAAAAAATGCTTAAACGTGATGTAAATATGTCGCCGAAGCTTAGAGAGGCATTCCCTCCTAAAGCGCGTTCATATTAAGAGAGGCTTCGATCATGCAATTAGAATTTTCGATATACCGATATAACCCAGATGTTGATGCAAAACCACGCATGCAAGACTACACTCTAGAAGTAGAGGAAGGTCAGGATATGATGGTTCTCGATGCGTTGCTTGCTCTTAAAGAACAAGACCCAACGTTGTCGTTCCGTCGTTCATGCCGCGAAGGGGTTTGTGGTTCAGATGGCGTAAACATGAACGGTAAGAACGGGCTAGCCTGTATTACACCGTTGTCTGCGCTTGGTAAAGGGAAGGTTGTTGTTCGTCCACTTCCTGGTCTGCCGGTAGTGCGTGACCTTGTAGTAGACATGACCCAGTTCTACACGCAATACGAAAAAATTAAGCCGTTCTTAATTAATGACGGTAAGCAGCCGCCAGCGCGAGAGCATCTTCAGTCTCCTGAAGAGCGCGCAAAGCTAGACGGTTTATATGAATGTATTCTGTGTGCATGTTGTTCAACGTCATGCCCATCATTTTGGTGGAATCCTGACAAGTTCATCGGCCCAGCTGGATTGCTACATGCATATCGCTTCCTAATTGACAGTCGTGATACTGCGACTGATGAACGTTTAGGTGAACTAGATGATGCATTCAGCGTATTCCGTTGCCACGGTATCATGAACTGCGTAAGTGTCTGCCCTAAAGGTTTGAACCCGACAAAGGCAATTGGACAAATCAAGTCTATGCTTTTACAACGGGCTGTTTAGTACTATAGTCTGATAACTTCTGAAGTTACAGATTGCGATGCTCTAAATAGCCATCCAATAGGGATGGCTATTTTTTTATGTAATCGCTGTTATAACACTTGGTTATGTCGAGAATAACCTTATAATACAATCTGATTGTTAATAGATTTTTTTAAAACGTAGCAAGGCAAATTAAATGCAAGAAAGCGTGATGAAAGCGTGGTGGGATTCCTCGCACATGGCAGGTGCCAACGCTGCCTATGTTGAAGAGTTGTACGAAGCGTATTTGGATGATCCGCAAAGCGTGTCCGATACTTGGCGTCAAATCTTTGATAATCTTCCTAAGGTTGATGGTGTCGAACTAGAGTCGAACCATACTGCAATTAAAAATCAATTCAGACAACTTGCTGCGTTAGGGCCTACAGCCCGCATGTCAAGTGCACCTGCAAATAGCGAAAGCGTTTCAGACGATAGGCAAGTGAAGGTACTTCAGCTTATCAATGCGTTTCGATTCCGTGGTCATCAACATGCTAATCTCGACCCGCTGGGTTTGTGGCAGCAACCACGTGTACGCGATTTAGAGCTTTCTCACCATAATCTTTCCGAATCCGATTTTGACAGCGTGTTTAACGTTGGTTCTTTCGCTATTGGTAAAGATTCTATGTCGTTGGGCGAATTATTTACGTCCCTTAACAGAACGTATTGTGGGTCGATTGGTGCTGAGTATATGCACATCACCGATACTGACCAAAAGCGCTGGTTGCAACAAAAAATTGAATCGGTGCAAGCTAAGCCAGAAATTTCAAAAGATGAAAAGCTTGGCATTCTTAAAGGGCTAACAGCCGCTGACGGTATGGAAAAATACCTCGGTGCTAAGTTCCCAGGTGCCAAGCGCTTCTCACTTGAGGGTGGTGATGCCCTTGTACCTATGCTTAAAGGGTTAATAACCAAAGCGGGCGCTGCGGGTACGAAAGAAGTTGTTATTGGTATGGCCCACCGAGGCCGCCTAAATGTGCTCGTTAATGTACTTGGTAAGAACCCTTCTGTATTGTTTGATGAGTTTTCAGGCAAGCATGATGATTCGCTAGGTGCCGGTGACGTGAAATACCACGCTGGTTTTTCTTCTGATTTTGCTACTCCAGGTGGCAACGTTCACTTAGCGTTGGCATTCAACCCATCGCATTTAGAAATCGTTAATCCAGTGGTGATGGGCTCGGTAAGAGCGCGTCTTGCTCGTCGCAACGATGATACAAATACCGTTTTACCTATCACTATTCACGGTGATTCTGCAATTGCGGGGCAGGGTGTAGTGCAAGAGACGTTTAATATGTCTCAAACCCGTGGCTTTGCTGTTGGTGGTACGGTTCGTATCGTCGTAAACAACCAAGTTGGTTTTACGACATCGAAGACAGAAGATACGCGTTCAACCCAGTATTGTACTGATATCGCAAAGATGGTTCAGGCGCCTATCCTGCATGTGAATTCTGACGATCCTGAAGCAGTAGCGTTCGTTACTGAACTTGCATTAGAGTATAGAAATAAATTTAAGCGTGACGTCGTTATCGACTTAGTATGTTACCGACGTCATGGACACAATGAAGCTGATGAGCCAAATGCGACGCAGCCATTGATGTACCAAAAGATTAAGAAGCACCCGGTACCTCGCGTTATTTACGCCGACCAACTTATTGCTGAAGGTGTTATTGAGCAGCGCGATGCAGACCGGTTCTTAGAAGAGTATCGCTCTGCGCTAGATCACGGTGCGTGCGTGGTAGAAGAGTGGCGTCCAATGACAGAACACAGTGTCGATTGGTCACCGTACCTTGGCCACGACTGGGATACGCCATACGATGGCTCGCTCAGCGTAGAAAAATTAAAAGCGTTAGGCGAATCAATTACGTCTTACCCTGAAGAGCATAAACTTCAGTCTCGCGTTAACAAGCTTTATCAAGACAGAAAGGCGATGGTAGCTGGCGAGAAGAAGCTTGATTGGGGTATGGCTGAAAACTTGGCCTATGCCACTATCGTTGATGCAGGCGAAGATATCCGTATTACTGGGCAAGACTCGGGACGCGGTACCTTCTTCCATCGTCATGCTGTACTGCATAACCAGAAAGATGCGTCTACTTACATGCCACTTCAGCATATTCGTGAAGGCCAAGGTGAAATAGAGATATACGACTCAGTGCTTTCTGAAGAAGCGGTAATGGCATTTGAGTACGGTTTTGCAACCGCAGAACCGTCATGTTTGACGATTTGGGAGGCGCAGTTTGGTGATTTCGCGAATGGCGCACAGGTTGTATTCGATCAATTCCTAAGCTCGGGTGAAGCTAAATGGGGGCGCTTATGTGGCCTTACTATCTTGCTTCCACACGGTTATGAAGGGCAAGGTCCAGAACATAGTTCTGCACGTCTTGAACGTTTCTTACAAATGTGTGCTGACCATAACTGGCAGGTATGTGTTCCGTCTACTCCTGCGCAGGTTTACAACATGTTACGTCGTCAAGTCGTACGTCCAATGCGTAAACCGCTTATCGTTATGTCACCTAAATCACTATTACGCCATCCTTTGGCCGTTTCTTCTTTGGAAGAACTGGCAGAGGGTAAATTCTACAACGTTATCGACGAAGTGGATGACATCGACGCGAAGAGTGTTAAGCGCGTTGTAATGTGTTCAGGTAAGGTTTATTACGACTTGTTAGATCAACGCCGTAAGAATGAACAAAATGATGTGGCTATTGTGCGATTAGAGCAGCTTTATCCATTCCCTCAAGAGGAATGCGCGAAAGTTGTCGCTAAATATAGCCACGTTAAAGATTGGGTTTGGTGCCAAGAAGAGCCGCAGAATCAAGGCGCTTGGTATTGTAGCCAACATCACTTCTGGCAAGCGATTCCAGAAGGCGCAAAATTATCATATGCAGGGCGTGAAGCATCCTCGTCACCTGCAGTAGGTTATGTATCCGTTCACAACCAGCAACAAAAAGCACTGGTTGAAGACGCACTCACTATTAAATAAGGAACAGTAATGACAATTGAGATAAAAGTTCCGGTTCTACCTGAGTCAGTTGCCGATGCCACCATTGCAACCTGGCACGTTAAGGCCGGTGATGCAGTAAAACGAGACCAGAACCTGGTTGACATTGAAACTGATAAAGTTGTGCTGGAAGTTGTAGCTCCAGCTGATGGAACGATTGGTGAGATCCTAAATGAAGAGGGTGCAACGGTTTTAGGTGAGCAAATTATTGCAAAACTTGAAGAAGGCAAGGCAGGCGCTTCTGCATCTAGCGCTTCTCCTAGTGCAAGTGCTGACAAAGCACCTGCTGCGCAAAGTTCTGGTAAATCATCAGAGATAAAAGTGCCTGTGCTTCCAGAGTCTGTTGCTGATGCAACTATTGCCACTTGGCATGTTGCTGTCGGCGAACCGGTAAGTCGCGATCAAAATCTTGTAGATATTGAAACTGACAAAGTAGTGCTTGAAGTTGTGGCACCTGCAGATGGTTCGTTGTCAGAAATTATTGCTGAAGAGGGTGCAACGGTTACCGCTGAGGCAGTAATCGCGAAGTTTGTTGAAGGTGCGGTTTCTAGTGCGTCTGCTCCTGCTGCTGATGACTCTGATGACGGTGAAGAAGGCAGCGATGCGCTTAGCCCTTCTGTTCGTCGTTTACTTGGCGAGAAAGGTGTTGATGCGTCTAAAGTTAAGGGTACGGGCAAAAATGGTCGTATTACCAAAGAAGATGTAGAAAAATATCTGAAAGGTGGTAATAGCTCGACTACTTCTGCGCCAGCTACCGATGATGCAGTCGCTGCAGAGTTACCAACGGGTACTCGTACTGAAAAACGTGTTCCTATGACACGTCTTCGTAAAACCATTGCTAACCGTCTTCTTGAAGCTAAGAATTCTACTGCTATGCTTACTACGTTTAACGAAGTAAACATGAAGCCAATTATGGACCTTCGTAAGCAGTATCAAGATAGCTTTGAAAAACGTCACGGTATTCGCTTAGGGTTTATGTCTTTTTATGTGAAAGCGGTCACTGAAGCGCTTAAGCGTTTCCCTGAAGTCAACGCGTCAATTGACGGTGATGATATCGTTTATCATAACTATTTCGATATTTCTATCGCGGTTTCAACGCCTCGCGGTCTTGTTACGCCGGTATTGAAAGATACTGACACGCTTGGTATGGCCGGTGTGGAAAAAGGAATTAAGGAACTTGCATTGAAAGGCCGTGATGGAAAGCTAGCGTTGGCTGACCTTCAAGGTGGTAACTTTACCATCACTAACGGCGGTGTATTTGGTTCACTAATGTCTACACCAATCATTAATCCGCCGCAAAGCGCTATCTTGGGAATGCATAAAATCCAAGATCGTCCAATGGCGGTTAATGGCAAAGTAGAAATTTTACCAATGATGTACTTGGCACTTTCCTACGATCATAGAATTATTGATGGTAAAGAGTCTGTAGGCTTCTTGGTAACAGTAAAAGAGATGCTAGAAGATCCAACACGTCTACTATTAGACGTATAAGACTTTCGTCTCACGTAATTGTGGTTGAGAGCGCGATTTGTGTAAACTTAACGCGCTCTCGATACAACGCTGATATTTAGCCTAAAATATCAGCCAAACTAATCAAGTCGCGAAAGCGGCTTTTGTCTTACTAAAAATCGGATAGAAACACCATGAATTTGCATGAATACCAAGGTAAGCAGCTATTCAAAGAATACGGCTTGCCTGTTTCTGAAGGATACGCAGCAGACACTCCTCAAGGTGCTGTAGAAGCTGCCGACAAAGTTGGCGGAGAAGAGTGGGTAGTAAAATGTCAGGTACACGCGGGCGGTCGCGGTAAAGCTGGCGGTGTAAAGCTAGTTAAAAACAAAGACGACATTCGCGCGTTTGCTGAAAACTGGCTTGGCAAAAATTTGGTGACATTCCAGACTGACGAAAATGGTCAGCCTGTGAGCAAAATCCTTGTTGAAACATGTACTGATATCGCAAACGAATTGTACCTTGGTGCAGTAGTTGACCGCACAACCCGACGTGTTGTGTTTATGGCATCTACTGAAGGTGGCGTTGAGATAGAAACTGTTGCTGAAGAAACACCTGAAAAAATCCTTAAAGCTGAAATCGACCCAATCGTTGGTGCTCAGCCTTACCAAGCGCGCGAAATGGCGTTTAAACTTGGTCTTTCTGGTGTACAAATCAAGCAATTCACAAAGATCTTTCTTGGCCTAGCTAAGATGTTCGAAGAGTTGGATGTAGCACTAATCGAAATCAACCCGCTTGTTATCAAAGATGATGGTGATCTTCACTGTCTTGATGCAAAAGTTGCTATTGATGGTAATGCGTTATACCGCCAACCAAAAGTAAAAGCGATGCAGGATCCTACACAGGAAGATGCACGTGAAGCTCACGCAGCAGAATTTGAACTTAACTACGTTGCATTAGACGGTAACGTGGGTTGTATGGTTAACGGTGCAGGCCTAGCAATGGGGACGATGGATATCGTTAACTTGCATGGCGGTAAGCCGGCTAACTTCCTAGATGTTGGTGGCGGCGCGACAAAAGAGCGTGTTGCAGAAGCATTCAAAATCATCCTTTCTGACGACAACGTTTCAGCTGTTCTAGTTAACATCTTTGGCGGTATCGTTCGTTGTGACATGATTGCTGAAGGTATCATTGGCGCGGTTAAAGAAGTTGGCGTTAGTGTTCCTGTTGTTGTTCGCCTTGAAGGTACAAACGCAGAGCTTGGCCGTGAAGTTCTAGCGAACTCAGGTCTTGATATCATTGCTGCTGAGTCGCTAACTGATGCAGCTGAGAAAGTTGTTGCTGCTGCGGAGGGCAAATAATGTCAGTATTAATTAATAAAGATACCAAAGTAATCTGTCAGGGTTTTACTGGTGGTCAAGGTACTTTCCACTCAGAGCAAGCGATTGCATACGGTACGCAAATGGTTGGTGGTGTAACACCAGGCAAAGGTGGTACTGAGCACTTAGGTCTTCCAGTATTCAATACAGTACGTGAAGCAGTAGAAGCAACTGGCGCTACAGCAACGGTTATCTACGTACCTGCTGCATTCTGTAAAGATTCAATCGTTGAAGCTGCCGATGCTGGCATCGAGCTAATCGTTTGTATTACTGAAGGTATTCCTACGCTAGACATGCTTTACGTGAAAGAATACGTAAATGCAAAAGGCGTTCGCATGATTGGTCCAAACTGCCCAGGTGTTATCACTCCGGGTGAGTGTAAAATCGGTATCATGCCTGGTCACATCCATAAGCCTGGTAAAGTTGGTATTGTTTCTCGTTCTGGTACGCTTACGTACGAAGCGGTTAAGCAAACTACTGACGAAGGTTTTGGACAATCTACGTGTGTTGGTATTGGTGGCGACCCAATTCCTGGCTCTAACTTCATCGATATTCTTCAGTTGTTCCAAGACGACCCTCAAACAGAAGCTATCGTTATGATTGGTGAGATTGGTGGTACAGCAGAAGAAGAAGCTGCTGAATTCATCAAAGCTAACGTAACTAAGCCTGTTGTATCTTACATTGCGGGTGTAACTGCACCTGAAGGTAAGCGTATGGGTCACGCAGGTGCAATCATTGCTGGCGGTAAAGGTACTGCAGATGAGAAGTTTAAAGCATTAGAAGATGCGGGCGTGAAAACGGTTCGCTCTCTTGCTGAAATCGGCAAAGCACTTCGCGAGACTACTGGTTGGTAATCTCGTTAGTCGTATTCAAAAAGCCCGCATTTATGCGGGCTTTTTTTATGGCCTTCAAACGCTTACCCACCTGTTTTCGACTCATGTATTTTTATGTTAATCCTTGCTTTAAAGATGGTTTCCTAACCTTTTTTGTTTACATTTACTTTCTTATTTTTGTAATTAATTTACGCCAATTAGCCTGTAAGCCCCGATTTAAAAGCGTTTTTGTTGTTAAATTACGTGTTATTTTTTTTGCTTAATGTTAATGGGGTGTTGCATTAATTTTATTGAATACGTATGCAAGCAATTGTGCAAAAGGTGTGTCGTCTATAGCATTACGGTCATCAAATACACTGTCATTATAAAAATAATAAGACTACTCCAATAACCGTATGGGACACCCGTTTTATGAAACAATTTAAACCCAATCTTATAAAAGCTGCGCTTATTACTGGTGGCGTTGCGTTTTCAAATGCCCAAGCATTTGCGCAAGAAGCTAACGCTGATGCTATTGATGAAGCAAATCTAGAAGTTATTCAGGTAAGCGGCATTCGCGGGAGCTTGCAACGCGCTCAAGCTATTAAGATGGACAGTACGTCAATTGTTGAAGCGTTATCTGCTGAAGACATTGGTAAGTTGCCAGATACTAGTATTGCTGAGTCAATCGCACGCCTTCCTGGTGTAACGGGTGAGCGCCGTAATGGACGAACGAGTGGTATATCGGTTCGTGGTTTCAATGAAAACTATGTTGGTACGTCATTAAACGGTCGTGAACTTTTAGGGATGGGCGATAACCGTGGTGTTGAATTTGATTTATACCCAACAGAGATAATCTCTAATATTTTAGTTTATAAAACACCTGAAGCGGGAATGACCACACAGAATATTGGTGGTTCAATCGACTTACAAACCATTAACCCGTTAACTGCATCAAGCACGTTTACGGTAAATGGCTCATTTGAGAAGAATGCTGAAGATTCTCCAAACCCTGATTTCGACAATAACGGTCACCGCATCTCATTAAATTATGTTGATCAGTTTGCTAACGATACCATCGGCTTGGCACTGACCGTTGCAAGCATGGAGTCGCCACGCCAAGAACAACATTTCCGCGGTTGGGGTTATGCAGATGTCAACACCGGTAGTGATCGTCGCGCAACCGATACCGTTGATGTCCCAGCGGGTACGGTCGTGCTAGGCGGCACAGATTCGTTCCAACGTTCAGCCATGTTAGAGCGTGATTCATTTGCAGCTGTTGTAGAATGGGCACCAACAGATAAGCTTAATGTTCAACTCGACGCGCTTTATATTGATTTCGTAGAAGAAGATACCCGTCGTGGACTAGAAGAGGGCGGCGCTGAGTGGGGTACGGGTGCTTACACCATAACGGGTGTTGAAGATGGTTTAGTGACGTCTGGCTTTACTGATGGGTTCCACAGTGTGGTAAGAAACGATGCTCGTCGTCAAGATGCAACGCTATCGACGGTAGGTATTCACGCTGAATATCAAATTAATGATGAATGGACTGCAGAGTTTGATTACTCAACCGGTTCAGTTGAAAAAGAAATCATTGATGTTGAGAGCTATTCTGGTGTTGGTCGTGCAGGGATAGATGGTCGTCCACTTTCTGCGCGTAGTTGGGAAATGACATCAACAGGCGCGGTATATTCAGATCATCCGACAATCGCACCGGTAGATTTGACTGACCCGAGCATTATCCGTTTAGCAGGTCCACAAGCCTGGGGCGCGCCACCACTACTTCAACCAGATGCACAAGATGGCTTTGTCAACCAGCCAACGTTTGATGAAGATCTTGATACGTTCCGCTTCGACCTTAACGGGTTTGTTGAGTGGGGTGTAATTAATGGGGTATCGGCGGGTGTTATCTATTCTGACCGTAGCAAAACAAAAGAAAATAACGGTGCTTATCTTACCGCTCCTAGCTACCCTGGTGATGCATCAATCCCTGAGGTATTAGGCGTAGTTAACCTTGATTTCATAGGAATAGATGGCGTTCTAGCTTACGACTCGCTTGGGCTTTACAACAGCGGATATTATACCGTTAGCGATGCACGTTTAGTTCAAAACGACCGTTTAGGTGATAGCTATACCGTTGATGAAGAGCTATTAACGTTATACACCAAACTTGACCTTGAGATGGAACTGGGTGACATCTGGATCCGAGGTAACGTTGGCGTTCAAGTGGTTAATGCTGATCAGCAATCTACCGGTTTTTCTACAACGTCTGATGCTAATGGATTTACGGTTGCCGTTCCGGTAACGGGCGGAGCCGATTACACAGATGTGTTACCCACATTAAACTTATCTGCCGAAGTGAAAGAAAATCAGTTTGTACGTTTGGCATTAGGCAAGGTTATCTCACGTCCACGCATGGATGATATGCGTCCTAATACGCAGGCATCGTTTGCATTTAACGATAATCAAATTGTTAGCACAGACCCTAGAAATGGCCCGTGGGGTGGAAGCGCAGGTAACCCTGAATTACGTCCTCTTGAATCAAATCAATTCGATTTGGCGTATGAGAATTACTTCGCCGATACCGGTTATGTTGCTGTGTCTTTCTTCTTTAAAGACATTAAGAACTGGCACCGTGATACTAGCGTCATCACTGATTTTTCTGATGTTTATATTCCAGACCTTCACCAAGGTTCTCAAGGCCAAACGCCGGGTACATTCCAAGGTTCAGTAGGCAGTGTGTTAGACGGGTTTGAAGGTTTTGTTCGTGGTTATGAACTTCAAGGTTCATTACCGGGTGAGCTGCTTCATGACTCACTAGAGGGCTTTGGACTATTCGCTAGTGCAACGTTTATGGACGGTAAAGTTGACCCTGCGCCAGGCCAAACGGAAACACGTATTCCAGGTCTATCGGAAGAGTCATATAGCATGACATTCTTTTATGAAAATAAAGGGTTTGAATTCCGTGTTGCTGCAACCAAGCGCGATCAGTATTTAACAGAAGAGCGTGGTCTGAGTTTGGCATTGGTTGATGCCACTAAACAAGGCGGTACGCTCGTTGATGCGCAAATCGGGTATGATTTTAGTGAATCTGGCATTGAGTATCTTGAAGGCTTGCGCGTAACCCTTCAAGCGCAGAACTTAACGGATGAAGACGACATTCAAGCATCAAGCACCGATGCACGTCAAATCACCCAGTTCCAGCGTTATGGTACTAACTATTTACTAGGCTTTAACTACAAGTTCTAAGCTTCAGGTAACGAAAAAAGCCGCTTATCACGCTGCACGGTAGTGCAGACTGAAAGTGGCTTTTTTATTATGTACTTGATAGGTTATCACTGCCTATCGAAAATGAGTGACAGGTATGGGCAACACGCCATATCTTTATGCTTGTGGTGAGGTGAACGCTTTACTACACACTGTTTAATTAATGAGAATACTATGCATATCCCTACTGAAACGCCTATCAAAAGGGTAGTTGTTGCTGGCGGAGGAACCGCAGGTTGGTTAACGGCGGCCTTATTGAAAAAAATGTTAGCGTCCTCGATCGAAATTACCTTAGTCGAGTCAGACTCAATAGGAACTGTTGGTGTTGGTGAAGCTACCATTCCACCTATTCGTTTAGTAAACCAAGTACTTGGAATCGATGAAGCGCAATTTATTAGGGACACCAAAGCAACAGTAAAACTTGCAATACGGTTTGAAAACTGGAAAACGAAAGGGGATAGCTACTACCACACGTTCGGTGCTCCGGGTAAGAGCATGGCGTTCTGTCATTTTCATCACTTCTGGTTGAAAGGTAAATCGTTGGGGCATGATGCTAGTTTATGGGATTACGACTTAAACTATTTAGCGGCCAAGGCGGGGAAGTTTGCTCAGGTAAATGCAAAAGATCCGGTGTTAGAGCTGCCGTTTGCTTACCATTTTGATGCCACATTGTACGCTAAATTTTTACGCCGTTTAAGCGAGGAAATGGGCGTCAAGCGTGTTGAAGGTACTATTGAACGTGTTGAGCGCTTTCATGATAGTGGGTATATAAAGTCGCTTGCCCTTAATAATAATAGAAAGCTTGAGGCTGACCTATTCATTGACTGTACTGGCTTTAAGGGCCTTCTTATTGATGAAGCATTAGGTACAGGGTACGATGATTGGTCGCATCTGTTGCCATGCGACAGTGCAATAGCGGTTCCGTCTGAGCGCCACGAAAAAACCTCACCATTTACACGTTCTATTGCCCACGACGCAGGATGGCAATGGCGCATTCCGCTGCAGCACCGAAATGGTAACGGCCACGTGTTCTCGTCCCGTTATATAAGTAACGATGAGGCACATGATACGCTAATGAATAATTTAGAGACTAAGGCAATTGGCGATCCTAAATTAATCAGGTTCACGACGGGGCGACGACGTAAACAGTGGAATAAGAATGTAGTAGCCGTCGGGCTATCAAGCGGCTTTCTTGAGCCGTTAGAATCGACCAGTATCCACCTTATTCAATCTGCAATTGTACGGTTGATTCAGCTATTTCCACACAATGGTTTCGCTCCACATCTAGAGCAAGAATATAATAAACAATCTGAGTTAGAGTTTGAGCAGATACGCGACTTCTTAGTGTTGCATTATGCGGTAAATGAACGCAACGACAGTCAGTTTTTCAATGATATGCGTAATTTGACGTTACCCGACTCACTGCAGCATAAAATAGCGCTATTCAAAGAAACGGGCAGCTTGGTTAGGGAACAGAACGATTTATTTTTAGAAAGTTCTTGGCTTCAAGTTATGGTTGGTCAAGGCATAACGCCTCGTGATTATCACGGTTTAGTTAATAGCATGCCGGATGAAAAGCTGCATTCAATGTTAACTAATTTGTTATCGATAAAGCAGGAACCGATTGCTCAATTACCTAGCCATGATCAGTATATTATGGGCATGGTTAATAACGCTAACAAGCGCTTCCCCATGTAAATCAGTATTTTAGTCTTACTTGAAGTTCAAGAGGGTTACCTACCAAGTAGCCCTTTTTTGTGTCCGCATGTTATGTAAATGTTATTAATAAAAGGCAATGGCGCAGAAAATGTTTCATTTATGTTAATGAATACGTATGCATGCCATTGCTCTGTTTTTATACAAACCTATAGACTTTGTTGTTGAACCATAAGAGGCATTTTTGGGTGTGGTATTCCTAACAATGTCGATAATAACTAAGGAATGGGACACCAATGAAAACATTCAAACCCAGCTCGATTATGGCTGCGCTTATCACCAGTGGTGTAGCGTTTACAGCCATTCCGCTGTACGCCCAAGAATCATCTGAAACGTCGGTTGAAGATGTTGAGCGCCCTGAGATTGAGGCCGTCGAACGTATTGAAGTACGTGGTTTTAGTACAAGCCTTATTCAGTCATTAAACCAAAAACGGTTTTCAGACACTGTTTCTGAACAAATATCAGCTGATGATCTTGGGGGCCTACCCGATGTGTCTATGGCTGACGCCCTAACGCGCTTACCGGGGATATCCGCGGTGAGAACTGGCGGACAGGCAGCACAAATAAATATTCGTGGTCTATCGGGAGACTTCGTTTTTTCTACCCTAAATGGGCGCGAGCAAGTGTCAACCAGTGGTAGTCGAGCAATTGAGTTTGACCAATACCCTTCTGAACTTATCAGTGAAGCGGCGGTTTACAAATCACCAAAAGCGTCGTTAATTGAGGGCGGGATAGCTGGTACTGTTGAACTTCGTACTGCTAGTCCTTTAGCGATGGACCAACAACATAAATTCAGTGCCAATGTCCGTGGTATGTATAACGATCGTGCGTCAGAAGTGTCTGATGCAACTGAATTTGGACATCGTATTAGCTTCTCCTATCAAGGGAAGTTTATGGATGACACATTAGGGCTATCCCTAGGGTATGCGCGATTATTTCAACCTAGTGTGTCAACCCAATTTATCGGTCTTGCATATAACGGCCAAGTGGACGTAGATGGTGTACAAGGCGATAACGATCGCCCCGGAACCGATTGCCCAGAATGTGAGCTTATTTCAGAAGGTTTTGAAATGCAGCATAAAGGTGGTGAGGAAACCCGTGACGGCTACATTGCCGCGATAGAGTGGGCACCCATAGATACTTTTACATTGAAAGCTGATGCATTTATTTCTAAATTTGATTCAGAGGCGTTCGCCCGTGGGTTTAGGGTTAAATTAGGGGGGATTCAAGCGGGTATTACTAACCCTGTAGTGGTCAATAATAGCGTGATTGGCGGCACATTCTCGCGCACCGATACGAGTTTTACACGTGTTGAATTAGTTAATGATGATAACCAAGACTTTGACAGCGTGGAAAACTTTGGCATAAACGCCAATTGGGAAATATCCGAAGACTTCGTGGTGAATTTCGATGTGTCGCGTTCAAGTGCGCAAAGTGATTTTCGAAATGGCCTTTTGTGGTCGTTGGTCGGTGAAGATGCCAATGCTGCCAGCCCTGTCTTTGATGAAAACGTTCAAATCTCTTATTTACTCAATGGGCAAAACTTACCCGATTTAGCGTTTAATCAAAACGATGCGTTTACGGATTTAGACCGTGTCATGGTAAGTAAGTACGGTATTTACCCCTTTGAAAATAAAGACGAACTAGACGCCTACCGCGTTGATTTTCAATATTATGTCGATGTTCCTATTATTTCTGGCTTTGAGTTTGGTTATCGTTATTCTGACCGTGAGTATTTCAACGATCGCTCAGTATTTGAATATGGCAACGATGGTGCATTCTCAGTTAGTGAACCACCACTGAAACTGACCGATGATATGGTAGAGGAGGTAAATTGGTCTGGCGCTTTCGGCTACTTCCCTAGCTACTTATCTGTTGACCTAAACAAAGCGCTTGACGCGTGGTTTCCAAATGGTCGGCCACAACCTGTGCAAACATGGGGCCCAGGTGCAGCAGGTGTTATCAATGGACCGGGCACCGGCCCAGCTACGGCATGGACACTTCAAGAAAGCGGCGATGTATTTGAAACGGTTAACTCCGCTTATTTAATGGCAAACATTAATACTGAGATAGGCGATTTACCGGTTACCGGTAATGTAGGTGTTCGGTATATCAAAACTAAGCAGAGCTCTACTACTCTAAACCGCGCGACACGAATCGTTACCGACCCAACTACCGGTGCACAGGTTGAAGTTAGCGATCCCACACTCGGTGCACAAAACATTACCGACGAAGCCGGGTTAATCAATAACTTTTACAGCCCAGCGATTGTGAGTCATGAATATGATGATGTACTGCCTTCAATTAACCTTAACTTTAAACTAACCGATGATATGCAGCTTCGTGTTGCTGCGGCAAAAGTAATGGGGCGTGCGCCTATCAATCGATTTGCTGCCAATGCGTCTACAACCATTGAAACCGTCACAGCGTTTCAAGATAGGGACTCGGGTGAAGTCTCTCTTTCACAGCCGACCGCAAGGGTAAATGGTAGTGCGAGAAATAGCCCTTATTTAGAGCCTTTCTATGCAACGCAATACGACCTGTCGTGGGAGTATTATTTCAGTGAAAGTGAAGGGGCCTTTGTGGTCGCAGGTTTCTACAAAAACATAGACTCTTTCGTTGAAGACATTGAAATCGAACCGTACAACTTTGCAGCAAATGGCATTGTTGTTCCTGACTCAGTGCAGGTTCCTGTTTTCTTAACCCCGGAATTTGCCGGGCAACAAGCTGAGTTAGCCACTGACGAAAATGGCAACCCGCTATTTGTAACGGTACCAACTGAAAATGGTAGTTACAGCACGGCGGTGAACAATGCTGAAGGCGGATACATTCGCGGCCTTGAAGTTGCTTATACACAAATTTATAGCATGTTACCTGGGTGGTGGTCAGGCTTAGGGGTAAGCGCAAGTTACTCGTTCACGGAAAGTGAGATTCAACGCACATTGGGTAATGATATTTATGCTGCTGATCTTCCCGGCCTTAGTGAGAACGTAGCAACGCTTACGGTATTTTGGGAACACGAGGGGTTCGAAACACGCTTGTCTAGCCGTTACCGAGATGCGTTTGTGTCTCAACAAGTCGCGGTGAATGAGCAAGTCACAAACTTTGATTCAGAGCTTGTAGTGGATTATCAAGCCTCTTATGCGATTGACGATAATTGGAGCGTACTGTTTCAGGTAAATAACCTTACCGATGAACCTACTAAGAGTTACTTCTCTTCGCCTGAACAAACCGGAACGATTCAATTTTTTGGTACGCAATACTACCTAGGGATGACATATCAATTATGAAAAATTTCATCTCATTGCCCTTATTTTCTAGCGTAAAAACAACTTCAAAACAATGCGTTCAGGAGAACACTATGTTACATGGACATAGCACATGGCGTTTGGCTTTGCCGCTTATCGGCGCTTTTGCCATTGCCGGCTGTGGCGGATCAGACGTTGAGTCTGGTGCAAACAACTTACTTACCTGTGATGTACCCAATGTGCCCGATTCGTCGGGGACGAGTTGCGTACCACCTCCACCTATACAATGCGACGCACCTACCGTTCCAAATGAAGCCAATGATGCCTGTGTCGTGGGTGCAAATCCTGATTTGCCACTCCCCAACTTTTTCCCATCAGGCTCACAAGCGGTTCTGTATTATAATCGCGCAGCGGTCGATGCAGACAACACGTCAAGCGACCCAGCGTACGAAGGGTGGCGATTACACACCTGGAATAACGACAGCTGTGATGCCTACGCTGACGCTGATACAGATTGGGCGAATGGTCGCCAGCACACGGGTATCGACCCTAACTACGGTGCTTACTGGGTATTAGAGCTTAAAGAAGGCTTTGGAACGTGTCATAACTTTATCATTCACAAAGGTACTGATGACGCAGGAAAAGAAATGGGGGGAGGGGATTTTCAAGCGTCGTTAGTTCAAGATGATGAAACCTTCGCCCGTATGAACTTCACACTTTCGGGTGAACCCACGCTATTTGAATATCCCATTATGTCACTCGGTCCTCAGCCAGTAGATATTGAAGGGTTCGGTGCGCACTGGATAGACACAAATACCATTGTATGGAACGTGCCTGAAGCGGCTGCGGTAGTAAAAATGCATTATGCCATTGATGCATCGCTAGAAAGTACGCTAGAAGCAGGCATTAATGGAACCGCCGTTGAACTAATGTCTTCAGCGTTAACGGAAGAACAAGCGACGCGTGTGCCGCATCTATCGTCATTTCAAGCCTGGGAAGGCACCTGGACTGCTGATGATGCGAAAGCCGTGCTAACGGGCCAAGCGGTTGTCGGAGCGTATGACAGTGACGGAACGCTTCTTGAGGCGACGGGTATTCAATTACCAAACGTAATTGATGCGCTGTATACGTTAGGTGAGAACGATGCTGACGAAGCGCAGTTGGGTGGTATATATAGCGATGCGGGCATTACTGCTTCACTATGGGCGCCGACCGCGCAACGTGTAAACCTTATGCTCTATAACGATAATAAAACGCTATCAGAACGCGTTGCGATGACACGGGATGATGCGTCAGGCGTATGGCACTATAGCGGTGATATGTCTTTAGACAGGCAATTATATCGATATGAAGTGACCGTATACCATCCAGTAACTGGGTCGATAGAAACATTGTTAGTCACCGACCCATACTCTGTAAGCTTAAGCACCAATGGCCGATTTTCTCGTTTTGTGAATCTTGCCGATGAAGATTTGAAACCACAGGGTTGGGAAGGTCATACCATACCGACCATTGACAACCCAGAAGATGCAGTAATTTACGAGGGACATATTCGTGACTTTAGTGTTCGAGATATGTCAACCAGTGAAGCCAATAGAGGTAAATACTTAGCGTTTACTGAAGAAGGTACTGCACCTGTACAGCACCTCCAAAAATTGGTTGCTGCGGGCTTAAATTACTTCCATATTTTGCCGGCAAATGATATTGCGACCATTGATGAAAGTGATGCCAATACGATTGATCTTTATAACACGGTCGCCGATTTATGTCGCATAAACAGTGATGCCGCCGTGTGTGAAGAAGCGTCGGGATCAACACGACTAATCGATGTATATAATAGCTATGATCCACTTGCGCAAGCAGCCAAAGCACAGCAACTCACTAATGATTTACGCGGTATTGATACCTTCAACTGGGGTTATGATCCTCATCATTTTACCGCGCCAGAAGGAAGTTATGCATCTAGTGCCGAAGGGGTAGAGCGTATTGTTGAAATGAGAGCGATGATCCAAGCGCTCCATGAAATGGGCCTAAGGGTGGCGCTTGATGTGGTGTATAACCATACTAATGCTTCAGGTGTTTTTCCAAAGTCGGTGCTAGACAAAGTGGTACCTGGCTATTATCACAGGTATGAGGTGGACACAGGAAGTATTGTGCGCGAAACCTGCTGTGATGATACTGAACCACGTAATGTAATGATGGAAAAGCTGATGCACGATTCACTACTCGTGTGGACCGAGCATTATAAGTACGACGCTTTCCGTTTTGATATTATGAGCCAGTCTACGGTAGACACCATGGTACGTCTTCGCGATGCGGTGCAGGCAATAGATGATGACAACTACTTCTATGGAGAAGGATGGACAAAGATAGATCGTGGGTATCAGCAGGCCAACCAATTAAACATGGCAGGCACGCAAATTGGTACTTACAACGATAGAATTCGAGAAGCTATTCGCCAAGGTAATATATTTTCTCCAGACTCTGATGCACTGTTAAGCGACCAAGACCGTGTGAAAATGGGCATGACGGGGACATTAAAAGACTACATATTAGAAACGTCAGCAGGCTCTGCCGGCGCCACAAGCAATTTAGGCGGCTACGCTGATGACCCTGCAGACATTATCAACTATGTAAGTAAGCATGATAACGAGACACTGTGGGACCAGCTAAATTACACCCTTCCACACGATATAAGTTTGCAACAACGAGTGCGAGCGCAAAACGTTGCGATGGGCATTAATCTAGTTTCGCAAGGCATTCCGTTTTTGCAAATGGGTGGCGATATGCTTCGTTCAAAGTCTATGGATAGAAACACCTATGACTCTGGCGACTGGTTCAATTATGTGGATTTCACCTATGAAACAAATAATTGGAATGTAGGCTTGCCGTTGGCACAAGATAATGAAGCACGATGGGCCGAGATGGGAGAGTTCATTTATGACCCTGAGCGCGCAGCATCAATGGCTGACATTATGTTTGCTTCAGACGTGTTTGCAGAATTGTTGTCAATACGTACATCTAGCCCACTATTTAGATTAACCAGTGCTGCGGACATTATAGACAGAATTGGTTTTCACAATATTGGCGCGCGTCAGCAAAAAGGCCTCATTGCGATGAGTATTGATGATGGTGCGGTACAAGACGGTGACGGTGCGCGTGACGATCTTGATATGATGCACGATGCTGTCATGGTGTTGGTAAACACTGGGTATGAGGAAAAATCGATTTCGGTAAATACCGCTACTGGATTTTCATTGCACCCTATACAAATGAACTCAGTAGACAGTGACGTCCGCGGTGCTTACTTTATGGAAGGAGAGGATGGAAACGGTTCTTTCACTGTTCCCGCGTTGACTATTGCAGTATTTGTTAAGCCCCAGTCTGGTGCCCAGGGATACGGGTTGGCCGCCTACGCAACATCGGGCGCGCCAGATGTTGTGCCTTATGGCGACACCATCGCGTACCTCCGTGGAGATATGAACGGCTGGACTACTGACGATGCCTTCACCTATCAAGGTAATGGCGTTTATACGGTGACGGCGGCACTTGAGGCAAATACGACGTATGGATTTAAGTTTGCATCAGAAGATTGGGCAACCGTAAACTTTGGTGCATCTGATGGAGATGACGGTGTAATGCTTGAAGGCGTTGATAAAACCCTTGCGCGCACAAATACCAACCTCTCTTTTACACCTACCGTTTCTGCAACGTATCTGTTTACGGTTGATGCGAGTGATTCTGAAGCGCCAGTTCTTACAGTTGAAAACGAAGAACCGTTTGTTGGCACTACTGTTTTTGTTCGTGGCGCCTTTAACGATTGGGGAACAAGCGATGCCTTTAGTTACCAAGGAGGCAGAATATATACATTCGCTCGAGATATCACCGCAGGGTCTTACGAGTTCAAAGTGGCCTCTGAAGACTGGTCTACGGTTAACTTTGGTTCATTATCAAATAACGATGCCGATCGCGTTGTTACGCTTGACAGCACCGTGGCACTGGCGGCGACGAACGATAACTTAGTGCTAAATATTGATTCAACAGATCGCTACGTCTTCGTATTCGACATGTCTGATAAAACCATGCCTACACTTTCGGTTTACAAAGAAGCCTTTTTTGGTGACAACGAGGTGTTCATTCGTGGCGGCATGAACGGGTGGGGTGTTGTTGACTTGTTCAATTATCAAGGTGATGGAGTCTACACCGTCGATATCGAATTAAGCGCAGGTTCTGTAGAGTTTAAAGTTGCCTCTGAAGATTGGTCGACAGTCAACCTTGGTAATCCAAACGATGCTGCGTCCAATGTCGTTAGCGTCGGTACTGCAAAAACCTTGGGGGCTAGTAATAACAATCTTATGTTGGACGTTGAGAGTTCAGGACTGTACGAGTTTATGGTGACCGGGCCGAATGGCGTTAATCCCACACTAACGGTAACGGCAAAGTAACGTCGAGCCCAGCTTGCGTTAAACTCAGCGTAACCAAAGGGTAAAGCTTGAAAAAACCGCAGAAATCTCTGCGGTTTTTTTTGGTTAGACAAACAATACCATCATGGTGTTTTGTGACGCTGCGTTATTCTTCTTTTACGTGATTTACTCCTCTTCGTATGCGCCATAAAAACCATTAATTGTTCCTAGCCTCACCCTGTAAATAGTGGCATTATCGCCCTTCCTTACTTATCAACCGAAAGGCATAGTGCATTTGGAACAGCATCGTTTACCTAAACAACAGGTTAGTATTGGATTAGTTAATCCTAAAAATCCTACGAATGTTGCGTCAATACTTAGGGCTGCAGGCTGTTATGGTGTTGCAAGCGTTTTCTATACCGGTGAGCGTTTTAGACATGCAAAAAAGTTTCATGCTGATACTAAAGGGTTTCATAAAGTCATCCCAACCGTGGGTGTCGATAGCTTAGAAGAGATCGTTCCAGCAGGGGCTACAACGGTAGCTATTGAGCTGGTGGAGGGGGCAATACCGCTTCCAGAGTTTACCCACCCAGAAAACGCGTTTTATGTGTTTGGGCCAGAAGATGGTAGTGTCGGCGCGAGTGAACTTTCATGGTGCGACCATGTCGTATACATCCCGACTTATTCATGCATGAATTTAGCGGCTACCGCTAACGTTGTATTGTATGATAGATTAGCGAAGTCAGAGTACACCGCAGGCGATGCATTAATAAGACAAAGCCGCGATACCAATAATAAAAATAAGCTATAAGAAAAAGACCGTGTTGCTATAACACCCTTCAAGGGCGTCGATAAGACCTGGAAAATAGACCCACGTAAACCATAGAATTATAATTGTACATGGGGGCTATGCGCGTGAAACGCATTACCAATGAAACGTTAGATCGGATGTTGCCACTAGCACATGATGTTGCAAATAGTGATGTTGCGCATTCGTTCGGGGAAAAGCTAAGTATCGATAAAGCAATCTCACAATTCTTTTTTAGCCGTTACGCGCTTGTGATAGCTAAAACAGATAAAGAAAAAGAGATAAGCTTTCGTACCCGTCATCACGTTTACTGTGAAGAGATGCAATTTGAGGAAACAAATACTGAACAGCAAGAAGTTGACCAGTATGACGAGTTTTCCGTGAATTGTTATATTAAGCATCTTCCTACGGGGAAGTGTGCGGGAACCATACGCCTTGTGCTTCCTAATAACGCAGACCAATCGTTACCTTTAAATCAGTTTTTACCCGATGATCACGAGGTTAAATCGGCAGCGTCGTGCAATCGTAAAGTGCGAACGATCTGTGAAATATCCCGGTTGGCAATTCCTAAAGAGTTTAGGTTACGCCAGCTTAAATCAAATATTGTGGCACCTGAAAAGTTGGCAGACAGCCCTTATTCAGCGACTGATTTTAACTTAAATCATTTTCCTTACTTGTCTATCGCGCTTTATTTTATGATTGCCAGTATAGGCATGAAGGAGAAGGTTAAGCATGCTTACGTGCTGATGGAGCCTAAGCTGGCAAGGCGTCTAAAAATGTTTGGTATTCATTTTGAACAGGTCGGCGATGCGATAAACCACAACGGCTTGCGCGCGCCATATCGAATCGCGCCAGGTGTTTTAGTTAATAGTTTGATTGCGCCTTTGAAAGACTTTCAAGAGTCTGTCGATAATGCGATAAAACCCATGCTTGATGATATTCGAAATGGGTTGGATACTGGTGTTGATGAGGGGGTAAAGCGCGGCGTCGCAAACGCAGCGTAGCGAACATCAATGCAGCATAAAAAAGCGAGTAGCGTTATTGTGGTGTGAAGTGCCATCTTCAATTGGTGCTTAAAAAGCGCTGAATACGTATGCATTTGTTTTAACATTACATTAACGCGTCGTATCCTATTACAAACTTTGGGTATAGGATTACCATGCAGATTCAACATCGACTATTTTTCTCTCGCGCTAACATATTTTGTTTATTTTCGGCTGCTATCACGTCATGCGTGTTGATAGGGTGTACCTCTACACCGCCCCCATCGCCGAAAAATAGTGCGTCCTCTACACATGAGAATACCATGCAGCAAAAGCCGGTCATATACCAAGTCTTTACGCGTCTTTATGGTAATACGAATAATACCAATAAGCCTTGGGGAACCATTGAGGAAAACGGCGTTGGAAAGTTTTCTGATTTTACCCCCGACGCATTGGCAAGTATTAAGGCATTGGGCGTTAGTCATATATGGTATACCGGTGTACCACATCATGCCGTCGTGGGCGATTATACCGATTATGGTATATCGATGGACGACCCCGACGTTGTTAAGGGGCGAGCCGGCTCACCTTATGCCGTTAAGGATTACTATAACGTTAATCCTGATTTGGCGAATGACCCTGCTAAAAGACTGCAAGAATTTGATGCGCTTATCGACAGAACGCATAAACATGGCATGAAAGTTATCATCGATATTGTTCCAAACCATGTTGCAAGGCGCTATGCCTCTCTCAGTGCGCCTGATGGCGTGAGGGATTTTGGCGAAGATGATAATACTGCAGTTACTTACGCTCGGGACAACAACTTTTACTACGTTAAGGGTGAAGCCTTTGTTGTACCCGTTGATTCAAATTACAAGGTGCTGGGCGGTGAGTCACACCCACTGGCTGACGGTGTCTTTGATGAATATCCCGCAAAATGGACAGGCAATGGGGCACGAAAGGCACAACCAGATATCAATGATTGGTATGAAACGGTAAAAATTAATTATGGCGTTAAACCAGACGGCAGTTTGGATTTTCCTCAGTTACCTGACCACTATGCAGACAAATCTTTCGATGAACACGCCACATTTTGGCAAGACAAAACGCTCCCCGATTCTTGGTATAAGTTTAGAGATATTGCGCTGTATTGGTTAGACAGAGGCGTGGACGGCTTTAGGTATGACATGGCCGAAATGGTCCCTGTTGAGTTCTGGTCATTTCTTAACAGCGAGATAAAACGCAAAGATCCCGATGCACTGCTGTTGGCGGAAGTCTATCAGCCATCAAAATACAGAGAGTATATCCATAAAGGAAAAATGGATTACCTTTATGACAAGGTGGGTTTTTACGACACGTTAAAAACGATTATGCAAGGGCAGGGAAACGTTAGCGATCTAGTCGATATCCATAACAGCGTTGCTGATATCGCCCCGCATATGCTGCACTTTTTAGAAAACCATGATGAGCAACGCATCGCGAGCCCTGATTTCGCGGGAAGCGCTGAAAAAGGTAAGCCCGCGATGGCGGTTAGTGCGTTAATTAGTCCATCGCCCACGTTGCTTTATTTTGGGCAAGATGTAGGTGAAGACGGCAGTGAAAACATGGGCTTCGGCCGAGCGACACGCACTACCATTTTTGACTATGCTGGTGTGCCGGCGCATCAACGCTTTATGAATGGCGGTAAGTTTGATGGTGGTGCGTTACTTCCAGAAGAAAGGTCTCTACGTGAATTTTATGAAAATATCATGGCTATTGCCTCTAGACATCCTGCGGTAAGCGGTCGCTATATTAGCCTGCATGCGTTGAACAAGAATACCGAAAACTATACAGAGCAGCAGTTTGCTTTTGTGCGAGTTAACGGAAAACACCGAATTCTTGTCGTTGCAAACTTTAGTGAGTCACCCGCTGATGCGTTCTCGTTAACTCTACCATCAGACCTTATGAATGGTGTTCGTGCGTCTTCGATCACGCCTTTACTTCCTCATGAGAATGCATCGCTAGATAAAGCAAATAATGCCATTACGCTGTCACTTGACGGCTTAGAAACTAAGGTGTTTTCGTTTTAACTTATCGTGTTGGACGGGTGTGTAATAAACGGTGTGTTGTGAATACGTATGCAAAATATTGGCTGTACATCGTTACGCAGGTACTATCCCAAGTTAACGAATAATTAACATGGTGTGAGCATGCGAGTCATTTCAATGCGCCAGGTTTTCCTGACCCTAACCACCGTTTACATGGTTGCTACATCCACTATCGCTTTGGCAGGCAAGCAAGATGTAGCGGTTTATCCGCCACACTGGTGGAGCGGCATGGCGTCCCCTACGCTTGAACTGATGCTCTATGGCGACGATATTGCAGATGCCAGTGTTACTACTGATAGTGTCGGCGTCACAATCGAAAATGTCATTCGCCTAGACAGTGATAATTATCTTTTTGCGACACTAAACCTTGTCGATGCTCAAGACCACGAATTCTCGTTAAGGCTTCTTGATAAACACGGTGCGATGCAAGTCGTGCCTTATTCATTACAAAAAAGGCGAGAGGGTTCAGCCCAACGAGTAGGTTTTAGCGCCAAAGATGCAATTTACCTTATTGCACCTGACCGTTTTGCCAATGGAAATCTTAATAATGATGAAGTCGCCGGTTATCGTGAAGGCGTTCAACGTGAGAAGGCGGGTGGGCGTCATGGTGGCGATATTCAGGGCATTATAAATAGCTTAGAATATATCTCTTCACTTGGCTTTACGCAGATTTGGAGCATGCCACTGCTTGAGAATGCCATGGAAAATTATAGCTATCATGGTTATAGCATTACCGACTTTTACCAAATAGACCCTCGTTTTGGCACCAATACGCTGTTTAAGAAAATGAGCAGTAAAGCGAGTGATAAAGGGGTCGGGGTTATTATGGATATGGTACTTAACCATATTGGAAGCAGTCATACATGGTTAAGTGACGCACCTTCAAAAGACTGGATAAATAACAACGGCCGCTTTGTGGGTACCACGCACAAACGCGAATCTCTTCATGACCCCCATGCAGTAGACGAAGACAAAAAAGCATTTAGTAATGGTTGGTTTGTACCAACCATGCCTGACTTAAACCAACAAAACCCTCACCTTGCGAATTATTTAATCCAACAGGCCATCTGGTGGGTGGAATACGCTGACTTAAGCGGTATTCGTGTCGATACGTATTCTTATTCAGATAAAGACTTTTTATCGCGATGGACCCATCGTCTCATGTCTGAATACCCTCAATTAAATATCGTAGGGGAAGAGTGGTCTGTTAACCCTGCCATTACGGCATACTGGCAGCGAGGGAGCTATCGCCGAGATGGTTATGAGAGTGCACTCCCCAGTGTGATGGACTTTCCTTTACAAGATGCTGTCATCAGAGGCGTTAATGACAAGGAAGGATGGAATTCTGGCTTAACGCGGATTTATGAAACGTTGGCGACCGATTTTCTTTACGGTAACCCTAATGATTTAGTTGTATTTGCTGATAATCATGATATGCGTCGTGTGTTTAGCCAGGTAGGTGGAGATTTACACCGTTGGAATATGGCAATGACCTTTTTCTTAACCACCCGTGGCATACCGCAACTATTCTATGGTAGCGAAATATTAATGGATAATGGTACGTCAGACGATCATGGTGTTATTCGATCTGACTTTCCTGGCGGATGGCCCGATGACAAGTCAAACGCGTTCACGGGAGACAATTTAACCGATAGCCAGCGCTGGGCAACGTCTAGGATCAAAGAACTACTTCATCTTCGTCGGGAACACCCAGCGTTATTTAACGGGGAATTAACGCATTATGCGCCTACGGATGGTGTATATACCTATTTTCGTCACACTGATGACTCTGCTTCGCCAGTCCTTATGGTCGTGTTGAATAAGCAATTTGAGCGTGCATCAGATGAAGCAAATATGCCTGATGTGTCTTTAAATTTGAGTAAATACCAACGCATGTTGAAAGGCAAAAAAGACCTTGTTCGCCTGAGTGACAAAAAGCAATTTAAAGTAAACGAAACAATACCACTGTCGCCAATGTCGGCCTCGGTATTCATTGTAAAATAACGATAAAAACAAAGAGTATAATATGCAATCAACGCAACCACGGTTATCCTTCTGGCAAATATGGAATGTAAGCTTTGGCTTTCTCGGTGTTCAATTTGGATTTGCGCTACAAAATGCCAACGTGAGCCGGATCCTCACCGACTTAGGTGCTGATTTACATTCATTATCTTTGTTTTGGCTAGTTGCCCCAATCATGGGGTTAATTGTGCAGCCAATCGTTGGTTCTGCGTCAGACAGAACGTGGAATCGTCTAGGTCGTAGACGCCCATTTATATTGGTCGGTGCAATCGCCGCTGTAGTCGGCATGATCTTGTTGCCCAATGCGCCCATTTTTGTCGCATTGCTAGCGCCGATGTTGATGGGAGCGTTGATGGTGGCGTTAATGGATGCGTCATTTAATGTATGCTTTCAACCATTTCGTTCTTTGGTGTCAGATATGGTACCGCCTTCACAGCGCAACATTGGGTATGGTATTCAGTCTTTGTTAATCAATATCGGTGCTGTTGTGGGGTCAATTTTACCCTTCGTGTTGACTAACGTTATCGGTTTGGAAAACACCGCGCAGATGGGCGAAGTTGCGCCGTCTGTGATGTGGGCTTTTTATATTGGTGCTTCAGTATTGTTAGGCTCTGTAATTTGGACCGTGATAAGAACGAAAGAGTACTCGCCCGAACAATACAAGAAGTATAAAGGTCTAGATGAAGACGAAGCGGAACACGGTGAGAAGCCGTCGTTCGTTGAAAGACTCAGTGGATTTTTTAAGCTTGTTGTTAATATGCCAACAACAATGAAACAGCTTGCGGTTGTGCAGTTTTTCTCTTGGTTTGCACTATTTATCATGTGGGTTTACACCACGCCTGCGATTACTCAACATATTTGGAACGTCGATAAAATCTGGTTTGACCCGGCTTATATTGCAGCGGCGCCGATGGTGCCTGAAGCCGTTACTATAGCAAAAGGGGCGGCGGGTGACTGGGTTGGTATTCTATTCGCCGCATATTCGGTATTCGCCGCTATTTTTTCGGTTTTCCTTGCTCGATTGGCCGATAAATTCGGCAGAAAAACCGTTTATGCAAGCTCACTTGCATTAGGTGGCATTAGCTATGTTAGCTTCTTACTGTTTCAAGATTTGAATATGGTGAACGTTAATCTTCTTATTACTGAAGTCACCGTGCCATTAGGTGCAGTAAAACTACTTATTCCTATGATAGGAGTGGGTATTGCATGGTCTGCAATACTAGCAATGCCTTACGCTATGCTCGCGGGTGCGCTTCCTGCCAATAAAACGGGCGTGTATATGGGGATCTTTAATTTTACCGTGGCAGCGCCACAAATTGTTTCAGGACTTACCGCAGGTTGGATAGTGAGTAGCGTGTTTGATAACGATGCCAAGTACATTATTGTCGTCGCTGGTATATCGATGCTTCTTGGCGCGGTGTCAGTTTTCTTCGTGAAAGAGCACGATGAAAACGAACTACGAAATCATAAGGAGGAGGTGGCGTAATGAACGGTAAGTTAACAGCAATATCTGCAGCAATCACGATGTCGTTCATCGTGTCAGCGTGTTCCTCTAATGGCAAACAGCAGGAGGTAGACAAACCGCTTACAATCGTTGGCACAAGCGCGCCATTTGCAAGTGAGTCTGTCTACTTTGTGGTAACCGATCGATTTGTTGATGGAGACCCAACCAATAACTTTGAATCGCAAGGTGGAGACTTTCCAACGTGGCAGTTGCCGCTTGTCGGGCCCGAGGGTGAAAAAGCCTATGCAGGCTACATGGGGGGCGATCTCAAAGGGGTCCTCAATAATGCAAACTATATAAAAAATATGGGGTTCACCGCAGTGTGGATGACACCCGTCCATGACAATCCCAATCAGTCGTTTAACGGCGATGAACCCATAACTTATGGCGGCGCATTTAAAGACGGTGGAAAAGCGGGTTATCACGGTTATTGGGCAACAAACTTTTACAAAGCTGATGAGCATCTTGTAAGTCACGACTTATCAGTAAAAGAGTATACCACCAGCATGCGAGAGCAATATGGCCTCAAGTCGGTCTTCGATATTGTTGGAAATCACGGCAGTCCCAGTTTTTCAATGCATGAAGATCAAGCTGGATACGGCGAAATATATGATGCTGACGGCCGATTGGTCGCTGATCATCAAAACCTGCCCCCAGAATTATTAGACCCTGTAAATAACCCACTTCATGCATTTTTTCATGATTACCCTGACTTAGTAAAATTGTCTAATTTAAATGATGAAAACCCAGCGGTCAGAGATTACCTTATAGGCAGCTACCTGTATTGGATATCGCAGGGCGCAGATGCATTTAGAATTGATACTATCCGTCACGTGCCTCATGCATTTTGGCGAGAAGTATCTGAGCGTATCAGAATGCAGCATCCAGACTTTTTCATGTTTGGAGAAAGTTTTAACTATGATGCCAACGCGATTGCACAACATACATTACCGAAAAATGGCGCGGTGAGCGTGCTTGATTTTCCTATGCAAAAAACGATGTTGAGTGTTTTTGAAAACCCCTCAAAGTCAGATTTTGCGACCTTTAGTGATGTACTGCATCTTACCCATGGTCCTTATCATAACCCCTACGAGTTAACTACATTTTATGATAATCATGATATGGCAAGAATGAACGCCACTGATGATGGGTTTATAAATGCGCATAACTGGCTGTTTACCGTTAGGGGCATTCCTGTCATCTATCAAGGTTCTGAAATTGGTTTTATGCGCGGGACGTCCGAGCACCAAGGAAACAGAAACTACCTTGGACAAGAGAACATAGACAATGCGAGCAGCAACCGTATTCACAATGCGCTTACGGCCATCGCAAATGTAAGAAAGGACACGCCTGCACTACAGCGCGGAGTTCAGGTAAATATTATGCTCGAGGGAAATAAAGCGGCTTTTTATCGAGTATTACAAAATGATAACGTTCAACAAACAGCGTTGGTGTTGCTCAATAAGGGCACTGAATCAGCATCATTTTCTATATCGAAATTTGTGCAAGAGGGCGTGTGGGTAGAACAACTGAGCGGCATTAAAAAGAGGCTTGCCGAAAACACATCGTTTGACACTCGCGTTGACCCTAATGGTGTACAAGTATGGGTTAAGGACGGACCGATAAATAATTCAATGTTGTTAGAGCACGTGGTTCATCAAATCGCAGTTCAATAAGCTCTTGGCAGATAAAAGGAGGCTTTACGCTGGCGTAAGGTGAAAGCCTCTTCATTTTATTTCCCCATAGCGCTTGTTATGGGTTACTGAGCCTCCTGAGAACCACAGGACTGTCTAACTATGACCTCTGCTGGCATCAGGTAATCTTCTACCGTCTCTTTCGTTATTGCCTTTATTAGCGTTGTCACTAAAAGCTCCCCAGCCAGCTTAGTATTTTGATGCACTGTGGTTAGGGCAGGCGTCGTGAATGCTGAGACAGCAATATTGTCGTAACCTACTACCGCGATGTCGTCAGGCACATTAAATTGTGTTTTTCTCAATGCTCTAAGTACGCCCATCGCAATAAGGTCGGAGGCACACACGATGGCATCCACACTGATGTTTCTTTCTAATAGCGTTTGGGTGGCCTCGTACCCGGCTTCTTCTGTAGAAATTGCGTCATAATGTGTTGAGGTGGTGTTTAACCCTTTAGACGTCAGCGCGTTAAGATAGCCTTGGTAACGGGCCATGAATTCCGGGGCTTGATTTCCAGAGTCGCCAATGAAGACAAAATGTTTGCGACCAAGCTCAATAAGGTGCTCAGTTATACGTTTTCCGCCTTGAAAATTATCACACCCTATACTGACGCCTGGATGTTCAGTATCCGGTGCACCCCAACGTACAAAGTGTGTCCCTTGTGATTCAAGCTGTGCAACCTTTGCGCGGTAGTCTGTGTAATCACCATAGCCCAGCAAGATAATACCGTCGGCTTTGTTAGAATCTTCGTATTCTGCTTGCCAATCATCGTCCATGTTTTGAAATGAAACCAGTAGATCGTAACCCGCGGTAGCGCACGCGCGCGTGATACTGCCAAGCATTGACAAGAAGAAGGGATTAATCATTGAATCATCTGAAGTAGGATCTTCAAAAAGTAATAGTGCGATAGTATTGCTTTTTTGCTTTCTCAAGTTACTGGCATTTTTATCGACTTTATAATTCAGCTCTTTTGCTATGCGTTGCACACGTTCGCGAGTCACTAGATTGACCAATGGGCTATTGTTCAATGCACGAGATACTGTAGATTGAGATACACCGGCTAAGTGTGCAATATCAAAAGAGGTTGCTTTTTCTTTCATAAACACCATTTCTGCAAACACGACGTCACTATCGCATATTTAGATTACCATAATAATTGTGGTTCACTGAAATTTTGACGCTGTTACGCTAATTTTACACAAATGAAAGGCGAAGAGCGCATACTTGCAGCACAAATAGTGTGTAAACTAACCACTTGTATGGCAGGGTAAAATAAAACATGGTTGTCATAATTGTGTCGGTGTTATACTCACGCCACTATCAAGAATTAATTAATGCATAAGGGGAACATGCGAATGGCCGAGACTGATCATCGTCCGACCAATTTTATCCGTCAAATCATCGATAAAGACCTTGCCAATGGTTTGCACGACACCATCAAAACTCGCTTCCCGCCAGAGCCTAACGGCTTTTTGCACATTGGTCATGCGAAGTCAATTTGTCTTAATTTTGGTATTGCCAAGGATTACACGGGCACGTGTAACCTGCGGTTTGACGATACTAACCCAGCGAAAGAAGATATTTCATTCGTTAATTCCATTAAAGAAGACGTTAAATGGCTTGGCTTTTCGTGGGACGGCGAAGAACGCTATTCTTCAAAGTACTTCGACCAACTGCACGCCTACGCTAACGAACTTATCGACAAAGGGTTGGCATACGTAGATTTCTCTTCTCAAGATGTGATGCGTGAACTTCGCGGCACGCTTAAGGAGCCTGGTAAGAACAGCCCATATCGTGATACGGATGTTGAAACAAACAAACGTGAATTTGCGAAAATGACGGCGGGAGATTATCAAGAAGGTGAGTGCAGTTTACGCGCTAAAATTGATATGTCTTCTCCGTTCATGTGTATGAGAGACCCTGTAATTTATCGCGTAAAACACGCCCATCACCACCAAACAGGTGACAAATGGTGTGTATACCCCATGTATGATTTTACTCACTGTATCTCAGATGCGATTGAGGGGATCACACACTCATTATGTACGTTAGAGTTTCAAGATAATCGTCGTCTTTATGATTGGGTTATTGAAAATATTTCGATCGATTGCACACCTAGACAATATGAATTTTCACGTTTAAACCTTGAATACACGGTATTGAGCAAGCGTCGATTGATTCAACTAGTTGATGAAAACCATGTTAGCGGTTGGGATGACCCGCGTATGCCAACGGTTGCTGGATTACGCCGTAGAGGTTACACCCCAGGTTCTGTACGTGAGTTCTGTAAGCGTATTGGTGTTACGAAGATGGATAACATGGTTGAAATGTCCATGTTAGAAGCATGTATACGAGATGATCTTAACGTTAACGCGCCTCGCGCCATGGCTGTACTCGATCCTATTAAAGTCATCATTGAGAATTATGATGAGGGTAAAACCGAAACGTTGACGGCGCCTAATCATCCGAGTGATGAAGCGATGGGCACACGTGAAATCGGCTTTAGTCGCGAAGTATGGATTGAGGCGGAAGACTTCCGTGAATCAGCGAATAAAAAATTCAAGCGCCTTGTGTTAGAGAAAGAAGTTCGTTTACGTAACGCGTATGTGATCAAAGCTAATCGTGTTGATAAGGACGATGAAGGAAACGTGACCACCGTTTACTGTACTTACGATGCTGATACTTTGGGTAAAGACCCAGCCGATGGCCGAAAAGTAAAAGGCGTGATCCATTGGGTTGATGCCGTTACCGGCCAGCAGGCAGAATTTAGATTGTACGATCGGTTGTTCAATGTTCCTAACCCTGCAGCAGAAGAGAGCTTTACTGATGCTATTAACCCAGATTCACTAGATGTGAAAATAGGGTGGGTAGAGAAGGGGCTTGCACAACATGTTCCTGATGCAGGTGCGTGGCAGTTTGAGCGAACTGGCTACTTCTGCCTAGATACGCAAAGTACCGATGACAAGCCGGTATTTAATAGAACCGTCGGTCTACGCGATACATGGGCAAAAAACGACGGTTAATTACTGTGCGTTATTTTTGACAATAAAAGCTGCGTTTTTACGCAGCTTTTTTTTTGCATTTATTGTCTATTTAGGTTGGCAATCGAGTGATTCACCATTTACTTTGAGGCTGTCATTACCCATTAAGTACAAGTACAACGGCATAATATCTAGTGGGGTTTTTAGCGTTTCAGGGTTTTCAGCAGGGAAAGCCTGAGAGCGCATTTTAGTTCGCGTACCACCTGGATTAATGCAATTAAATCTAATCGACTTGTTTCTGTATTCATCTGCAAGCGTTTGCATCACGCCTTCTGTAGCAAATTTAGACACCGCATACGTGCCCCAGAATGCACGTCCGTGTCGTCCCACACTTGATGTGGTAAATACCACAGAAGCAATTTCCGCTTTCTCTAGCACGGGTATTAACGCTTGGGTCATGTAAACCATACCGTTTACGTTCACCTGCATGACATCTTGCCATTCTTGTGCATCGATATCTTTGAACGCACTTAGATGACCCAACACCGAAGCGTTATGTAGCACGCCATCTAAGTGGCCAAACTGGTCGATAATAGTCTGTGCCATCTGTTGATAATGACTGGAGGTTGCGCCTTTTAAGTCCAGAGGAACAATGGCAGGCTCTGCGCCGCCTGCATTAACGATTTCATCGTAAACAGCCTCGAGTTTCGCGACCGTACGACCAAGCAAGATACATGTAGCACCGTGTTTTGCGTAAGTTTTTGCCGCTTGTGCGCCAATACCATCACCGGCTCCTGTTATTAGTATTATTTTGTTCTCAAGTAGATGATGAGGGGCTTGATAGTCGTTCATTTCATTCCTTAGCTATGCCCGATAGGCAGGCGTTACATACAGTCGCGGTTACTCGCGTGATCATACTCATACTGACAGACAAGTAAAGCAGCCGATAGGGGGGAACAATGATTAACAGGAAAGGAGAACATAAAAAAACCGATATCATCGCTGATATCGGTTTTTACAATCTCAATGAACAAAGCTAAACATTATTCATCAAATGAGGAGTGAATCTACATTTAGTTAGCGATAACTGACTCGTCAAAAATAACGACTGTTTCGCCACCAGTAGAAATAAACGCAGCCGCACCGCGTTGCATCTCAGTTGTTGCACCTGCACTAGGGCTTGGGTTTAACAATGAAGAATGCGAACCTTCGATAAAGCGAACTAAACCGTTACCCGGTGTCGTTGTTGATACGCCCATAACGCCTGCAAACTTAGCCAGTGGCTCAGTACCCGCAAACGTAGGTGCATTCACCGTAGAGTTAGGAATAACCTGATCAGGTAGCGCTGTGCTGCCGTCATCATTTGTGCCGCCGCCAATAACTTCATGGATGACAAAGTCAGAGTTTTCAGCAAGAAGACCGGCAAAGTTATTCGGATCAGACGCGTCTGTAATCGTTTGAGCGGCAAAAGCGAACTGTGCGAACGTAGCATCTACACTGGCTTTTGTTGCTGCATCAAGACCCGCGTAGAACTCGACGTAAGCAGGCACAAGTGCTTGCTCAGCAGTCAGTTCATTTGCTTGCGCGTATTGACCAACGAAGGCGACGAAGTCTGCTGAAGAGGCGGCAAGAAGGTTTGATTTGATTAAATTACCAAATGCTACAGATTCTAATAAGAAGGCTGCAGTACCGCCACCAGGCACACTGAATACCGCGCTATTGAACGCAAACATACCATCAAAGTTAGCAAGAGGGTTACCCTCACCAAATGACTCGTTTGACATTGCAACGCTGCTTATACCAGTAATTGACCCTAAGCTTTGACCTACAAATGATACGTCGTTAGCGTTAAGTTTTACCGAACCACCTGTGGTATCAACAACCGCATTCAAGCCAAGACGAAGCCCCATCACATCAACAACGCTCTGACGGTTGTTGTCACGGGTCGTTAGCAATGAAGCTAGGTTGAGGTAATCCGTTGGATTTCCGCCAACAGCCGCTGATGCGTTGACCATTTCACCGTCGATCATAAAGCCACGACTACCGTGAAGTGGGTGATCGATAGCAACCGTTGCGTACCCTGCTAATGATAATGCACCTGTAATCGCTAAGAAGTCTTCTTTGCGCGAGGTAATACCATGTTGCAAAATAACAACAGGCCAGCCTGCTTCAGGAACCGCCGCGATAGGGCTCACGCCTGACGCTGGGTTAGCAGCAACAATATTGATCACGTTGATATCAGGAACAGTAACTTGAACATCAAGCGTTTCAGTACCGTCCGGGTTACTACCTTTACGTGCAGGAATTGGGCTATAACGTGTTACATGGCGTAAGTCATTAATGCCTAGGTTAGTAAGATCTAAGTCTAATAATGTACCGCCGCTTGCGAGTTGGCATAGCTCATTATTTGGACCAGTAGTAATCGTACCGTTTGCAAGCAAGGCACCAATGTTTTCTGCACCAATAGTTTGCAGTGCTAGTCCATTAGTACACGCTGCAGACCAACGACCATTAAGCGGGTCTGCTGCATCAATATAATAAGGTAGGTTGATGCTACCTTGTTTCATCGACGCGGCACAAAACGGTGCTACTTGAGAGAAAACCTGTGTTGCCGTAGGGTTTAACGGTGACGCAGGGTTTAATACCGCAGATACAAGGCCTGAACACGTATTTAGACCAACTGCTTGCAGCTGTGCCAACGTCGCACTGCCTAATAGGGTCGGTGCTAATGCGTCAAACGCCGTATCAACCGGTGCTTCACCAATTGGAAGTACCGGCAGTGTGCCTGCTGCAACAGCTTGTGCTGGCGTTGCACCTTGTGCAAGCGCAGTGGCAAATGGCGCAATCGCGAGCGATTTAACGGTCTCGATGATCTGGGTAGTCGATTGTGTTGTGAATGTGTAACTAAATACAAGTGAATCACTACTTACGCCAGCTTGTGAAGTAAGCACACCTTCGTACGAATTAATAAGCCCTTGCAAACTAAGTTGTGACTCAGTTGAAAGAGGGAAGTTATTAATGTCTTGGCGCAGACTCTCGTAAGCAGTAGATGGTTTAATCGATTGGCCATCACTTGCTTTAAGCCCGTCGGTAACCGCTACATAGTAGGTGGTTGAACCTTTAAGCGGTTTAAGCGGAATAACAGCAACGTCGTTGCCGCTCGCCTGCGTGACGAAATCCACACCAAAAGTTAGCTCTTCGTATACTTTACAGCCAGAGATTGGCGGTGCAGTTCTACAGTCTGCGTCATTCAAATCACCGCCAATAGCCCCTTCAAACAAACGTACTGAACCAGGTGCTGCTGCCGACGCTGCGTCTAACGTGATACCCGCAGGGTGAGCGGTAGAGAAAGTAAACGGATGCTGCGTAGACCAACCATCAAGTGCGCCTAACGCCGCTGAGGGGTTACCAAAGTCAGGCATGCCGTTTGCAGCTTGACCTGCAACTTCATCTGGCATTTCTAATGTACCGTCATCCGTTTGTTCTACCAGAGCAAAAAACAAATCGCTTGGTACGTTAAGGACACTACCGGCAGGGTCAAACAAAATTCGTGAGGCAGGACGCTCTATTGGCGTTTCTGCTTGAATTGTTTCTAAGTCATCTCCGCCACCGCAACCAGCGAGCACAAATGCTGCAGAGATACTTGTGCTGATTAACAGTTTTTTCATTCTTTCTCCCAAGATACTAAGGTGAGTTGTCAACTCGATTGTTTCGTCATCCAACAATTGAAGAGCAATCATTGTTCAAACAGACTATTAACAAGTATGACCAGTTATCAATCACCTCATAGTATTGACTTTGTTATCTATTTGCAAAGGTTTGTTAAGTATTTGTTAGGGCTATTTTTCAATACAAGCCGAAAGTTTCTTATCTCGTTCGTGAAAACCGTTCACGTCGTTGAGTAAATATAGTGCGCCGGGAGCGGTTTACTAATAAAGTCGCTATTCTATTTGTTAAATGTGAGTAGCACTGCATGGTTGCGTTAATTTAATGAAGGTGATTAAGCAACCAGTGTCAGATTTCCGCACGCGAATAATATTGCAATTGTTGAACACAGCACCATATAAACGTATTAGAATAAAAAAGTAGGGCATTCACATGATGTGGCCCCCTGTTATAAAAGTACTAGGAGATGAGTTTGGAGTTTTTGTACGAATATGGTTTGTTTTTCGCTAAGGCCGTGACCTTGGTATTGGCCATCATTGTTGTGGTTTCAACAATTGTAGGCGTGGCGGCCAAGCAGAAACAAGGAAAAGGACAGCTAGAAATCACTTCGCTTTCGGCGCAGCTTAAAGATGTTACGCAATATGCTAAAGAAGTGTTGCTTGATAAAAATGCGTTAAAAAAATTAGCCAAAGCGCAGAAAAAAGAAGAAAAACAAAAAAATAAAACGAAAGATGATGAAGAAAATAAGTCGCGTTTATTTGTTGTCGATTTCAAAGGTTCGATGGATGCGCATGAAGTGGAGCACCTTCGTGAGGAAATTACTGCCATTCTTTGTATTGCCGAAAAAAATGATGAAGTGTTGGTACGGTTAGAAAGCGGTGGCGGTGTAGTGCATGGTTATGGACTCGCTGCATCTCAGTTGCAGCGTATCAAAGATAAAGGCATTACATTAACGGTCGCAGTTGATAAGGTTGCCGCGAGCGGTGGCTATATGATGGCATGTGTCGCTGATAAATTACTTGCCGCCCAGTTTGCTTATATTGGGTCTATTGGCGTATTGGCACAGTTACCAAACTTCAATAAGTTATTGAAGAAAAATGATATTGAGTTTGAACAACACACCGCAGGTGAATACAAACGAACACTGACTGTATTTGGTGAAAATAATGATGAAGGGCGTGCTAAATTTAAGGAAGAGATAGAAGAAATTCATGTACTTTTCAAAGATTTTGTTCATAGCCAGCGTCCAGATATGAATATCGAAAAAGTGGCAACGGGTGAATATTGGCCTGGGGTAAAGGCCAAATCCCTCGGTCTAGTTGATGAGATAACCACATCAGATGATTACATTTTATCTCACCATCCTGCCCGTGAAATTTTTAGCGTAAAATATGCGGTGAAGAAAAACGTTGCTGAAAAGCTAGGTATGTCTGCTGCTAAGGTTGCTGAACAGACGTTAATGCGCACATGGAGCAAGGCAAGGCACTGGTTCTAAATCTAGGTCTACGTCAAGGTCGAGCGTTACGCGTAACGTAAAGTTGTCGCGATAATGCTCTTACAAGTGATTGATACAAAAAGTATAATGGCAAAAACGACAAAAACCGATATTCTCAACACCGCCGAGCTGTTGTTTTCGCAGCAAGGGTTTACCCAGACCTCAATGCGTGAAATTACAACAGAAGCCGGTGTAAATTTAGCGTCTGTGAATTATCATTTTGGTAGTAAAAAGAACCTCATCCAAGCGGTACTGAAACGGTATTTTGATGCATTGATACCTGACGTCGAGGTTTGTTTGCAAAGCACAGACGTAGTGGTGGGAGTTGAAGGTGTTGATGCAGTGCTGCGTGCACTCATTGGCCCTATGCTTAGGCTTAGCGCTGTGCGGCCAAATGGTACGGCAATTTTCGTGCAGTTATTAGGGCGCGGATATAACGAAACCCAGGGGCACCTTCGTCGCTTTATTATGAGCGAATATGGACACACTATTCGCGCACTAGTTGGCGCTATTCAACAGTGCTTACCAACAATACCGCCAGAGGAACTTTTTTGGCGATTGCACTTTGCCATGGGAAGTTTTGTATTCTCTATGGCGTCAAGCCAAGCGTTAACCGAGATTGTTGAGTCCGACTTTCACCGGCATATCGATATATCTGAGGTTATCAGCCACCTTGTTCCGTTTGTCGCACAAGGCTTGGCCGGTAACCTCGACACCTAGCGTATTAACGGGGTAACGTTGAGCCCGGTGCATCTTCACGTAATTTTTCTGCCCAGAAGTCTTTGACGGAAAACTGGCCTTTTTTATTTGCTGTTGGTGGCGCTGATTTTTTAGGCGCTTTTTTAGTAGGAGCAGAAACGCGCTTCTCCTCTTTTGACGCTTTGCCGTTACCACTCATAAGATCTTCTGTCATTTCTTGAAGTTGCGCTAGACGAATATTTTTGCCGCCGTCCACGCTGTACCAACCACTTTTTGCTTCGATACTGGGCGCTGAACCGTGCTTTGCTTCATACGCGCTGGTAAAAGCAGCAATTACTGCTTCTTTATCTAAGTTTGCCATACATAGTTGCTCTTTGTTTTGTTATATTTACGGTCACTACTTACCCGCCTTGTTCCTTCGCAATGGCAGTATCATTTACTGCACCTTCTTTAGGAACTAAGGGTGTAACCAAGACACGCATTTTTATAACGTTTTTTGACCAATATGTCTAATTTTTAGCCGAGGATGATGTGGCGCTAACCAACATTGAACTAACTAACTACCTAAATACACTGCTAAAAAGCAATGAAATCAGTGATTATTGCCCAAATGGCTTGCAGGTAGAGGGGGCTACATCGGTCTCCAAAATTGTAACGGGTGTAACGGCATCTCAAGCGCTGATTGACTGCGCGATAGACGAGGGTGCAGATACACTCATTGTCCACCACGGTTATTTTTGGAAGGGTGAAAATCAAACCATAAGTGGTATGAAAAAAAATAGAATTAAAGCGTTGTTACAACATGACATAAATCTGTATGCCTATCATTTGCCTCTAGATGTGCACTGTATCTATGGCAATAATCAGCAATTAGGTCGTCTTTTAGAAATTGACGACATCTGCGCCGTTGAGCAAGTGAAGCCGCAAGGCGTGCTGATGCAAGGGCGCTTAACGCACAGCATATCAGCCCTTGAACTCCAATCACGCCTAAAGGTAGCCCTTGAGCGCGATGTGTTAATGGAGTCTCCATCCGATAAGTTGATTAGTCGTATCGCATGGTGCACAGGCGGTGGACAGGGCTTTATAGAACAGGCTGTCGAGGCGGGTGTCGATGCGTTTATTACCGGTGAAGTTTCTGAACAAACCATACACACTGCACGTGAAATGGGCATAAGCTTTTACGCAGCAGGGCACCATGCCACGGAACGCTATGGCGTAAAGTCGCTAGGAAACCACCTCGCAGATACGTTCGATGTAGACGTTACCTTCATTGACATTCCAAACCCGGCCTGACATGAAATCAGATATTGTCTTTGACGGCATTGCAAACAAATTTGCCGCGAACATCTATGGCACCAGTAAAGGGCAAATTAGGCACCGTATTCTTTGTCATGCTATGTCTCCTTTTCTTACGTCTCCCCAAAAAATTCTTGAAATAGGCGGTGGCACTGGAGTTATGTCAAAGCATTTGTGTGAATTGGGGCATTCAGTTACCTTGACCGATGCCTCAGAAGACGTACTAACCCATGCAAGAGTCTTATTGAAAGGTATCGATAACGTGCGTATCGAGCAGTCCTACCTTCAAGAAATAACAGACATCGACCAATATAATATGATTGTTTGCCATGCGGTGATGGAGTGGTTAGATGCGCCCTTTGACGCGATTCATTCACTTTATAAGCAGATGCAAAAAGGTGCGATGTTGAGTCTTAGTTTTTTTAATCATGATGCCAATCTTTTTGCCAACGCGTTGTATGGTAATTTCGATTATATTGCGAAAGGCATGAAGGTGAAAAAACAAGTTAAGCTTAATCCTAAACAACCCATGTCGGCAAAAGCGATGATTGAATTTTGTGAAAGTATTGGCTTCACCTTGAAGGCGAAAACGGGGGTGCGTTGCTTTCACGATTACCTTAAAGACAGAGAGCATCAAAAGACAAAGTTTGATGAATTGTTTGCGCTTGAAAAAGAATATTGTCAACGTGAACCTTATCTATGGTTAGGTAAATATTTCCATGTAATGCTGGAAAAATAGAAACGTTTTTCGTAAACACGTTATCAATACATTTTTGATAGTTTATATGGATGTCGGTGGAAAATAGTGCTACAAAATAGTGGCACAGTGGTTTCAATGGACGAACAAGGGCGAGAAAATGACGAGGCTTCCTCGGGATTTGTTGCATCAATTAACGCGCTGCGAGCTTAGCAGTAAAACGTTAACAACAGAGTTTATTAATAAAAATAAAGCACATGCTGCGCTCAACGCACTTGTTTGTGAGCGTTTTTTTGAGGCAGAAGAAGACGCGGGAAAGCGTGACCATCATATTCATCATTATGGTCAACCTATCGGTGTACTTCACGGTCTCCCTATCACAATAAAAGAATGTTTTGACGTAAGTGGTACCGCTTCCACTTTTGGTGTTAGTGCACGCAGAAATGATATTCCCAATCAAAATAATCTCTACATCGACGCGTTAATGAAAAGTGGAGCTGTGCTGCTTGGGAAAACTAACGTATCTCAGTTACTGTCATTTACTGAAACAGACAACCCGGTATTCGGCGTTACATTACACCCAAAAAATAAAAAGTACTCTTGCGGCGGCAGTAGCGGCGGCGAGGGAGCACTGGTTGGCGCTGGCCTGTCCCCCCTTGGGATCGGAAACGATATTGGCGGCAGTATTAGGATCCCTGCTGCTGCAAATGGATGTTGTGCAATCAAGCCTACCACTCAGCGTTTGCGTGACAACACGCGCTGTTTACCTGAACAAGATCTTATTCCCATTAAAGCGGTTGTCGGCCCTTTGTCTCAAGATGCGAGTACGCTACATAACGCGCTCACGGTATTGAATGATGCTGTGCAAGGAGAATGGCCCGTAGAGCCCTTGCTAGATTATCGTGACATCGACCTGTCATCGCTTAACATTGGATATTTTATCGATGATGGTGCGTTTCCTGTTGCCACTGCGGTTAAAAACGGTGTGCTTAAGGCAGTATCAGAACTTCAGGCCCTAGGCGCTCAGGTTATCGAATATGCCTTACCGTACGTTGATGAAGCAGAAGCTATTTTTTATGGTGCGATGTCGTTAGAAAAGGGGAAGTTTCTCTCTCAAGCATTGAAGGGAGACATACCAAACCAAAACGTCGCTATGCTACACAAAATTGTACCGTTGCCGCATAGCGTAAAAACCATGCTCTACTATTTACTGCGCGGGTTAGGTCAAAAGCATCAAAGCAGAATATTATCAATGGTAGGTCACTACACGCTCGACAACGTTGATGAACTAGAAACCCGTTTAGCGAATTACATCAAACAGGTTGAAGACAGTATGGCATCAACCTCGATAGGCGCGTTAGATGCAGTCATTAGCCCAATTTTGCCCGTACCTGCATATCTACAAAATAGCTTTAAGCATATCGGGCTTGGTGGGCGCTACAGTTTAATACATAACGTGACGGGATTTCCGGCTGGTATCGCGTGTATTGGCACGGTTGAAGAAAATGAAAGTAACCGACAGTTTAGTGGTATCGATATAGCAGAGCGTCAAGCAAACCATTGTATGAAAGCTGCGAAAGGGCTGCCGTTGTCGGTACAGATCGCCGCCCCCGCATGGCGTGAAGATATCGTGCTAGCCATTATTGATGCGCTGCATCAACCCTATACGCAAAAACTGTAGTGTCTATTGTGAACTCACAGTAATGCCAATAATAGCCGCCAATAACGCTAGGTAATGTTAACGATGTTATCGCTAACATTACCATCGAGTAACTCGCCAATCACCAAGATATTACGCAGTGTTGTTGACGCTATTTCATCAAGGGCTTCCTGTGTAAAAAAACCTTGATGTCCGGTAACTACGACATTGGGAAAGGTAAGAAGGCGTTGGAACACATCATCGCTAATAATATCAAGTGAGTGATCGCTAAAGAACAATTCGGACTCTCTTTCATACACAT
This sequence comes from Alteromonas sp. 4NH20-0056, assembly GCF_057539655.1. Lineage (NCBI taxonomy): Bacteria > Pseudomonadati > Pseudomonadota > Gammaproteobacteria > Alteromonadales > Alteromonadaceae > Alteromonas > Alteromonas sp. 4NH20-0056. Next base: position 197,613 of record NZ_BAAJLS010000005.1, read on the forward strand.
CCAACCCCAAGTAACCTAAATGGGATGACTTGAGCGCACGTATAACCGCTTTATCGTCTAACAAACCGCCTCTGGAGGTATTAATTAACATTGCACCTTTGGGCATAAGTGAAAGCGTATGGTCGTTGATAAGGTGGTGGCTCTCTTTATTCAAGGGACAATGTAATGTGACAATAGCGCTTTGGGATAACAGCGTCTCTATACTTACATACGCTACGTTGGGGCCCACAATACTTTCATTCGGGCATGGGTCGTAGCACAGTATTTTACAGCCGAAACCTTTAAGTATATCGATTACCGCGATGCCGATATTACCGGTACCCACTACGCCAACTGTCTTTCCATGGAGTGTAAACCCAAGTAGGCCATTGAGCGCAAAGTTACCTTCTTTTACACGGTTATATGCTTTATGTGTTTTTCTATTTAATGTAAGGATGAGCGCTAGCGTGTGTTCCGCAACGGTATGAGGGCTATAAGCTGGCACTCGTGACACCGCTATTCCACATTGCGTCGCTCTATTAATATCAACATTATTGAAGCCTGCGCAACGCAGCGTAATATGCGTTACGCCTTGTTGATGGAGAATATCGATTGTATCGGCTGACACGTCGTCATTGACGAAGACACAAACGGTGTTAAACCCCTGACATAACGCTGCAGACTCTTTTGTTAACCGATAATCAAAATACGTAATGCTAATTGCATTGCGCGCGTTTTCTCCAAGTATATTGTCACTATCGAGAAGGGTGTCAAAAACCGCTCGGTCGTAGGCTTGAGTACTAAACATCGCAATAGTATGCATGGTATCTATCTACTTTATCTATTCCGCTAGAAATGCTTCGATATCTTTTTGGATATCAGCAGGCTTGGTCGTTGGTGCGTAGCGATTTACCTTTGTGCCGTCTTTATTCACTAAAAACTTGGTAAAGTTCCACTTAATACGTTTAGAGCCTAATAACCCCGGTGCTTTGTCTTTCAGTTCGTTAAAAAGCGGGTGCGCATTACTTCCATTTACCTCAACTTTTTCAAAGACGGGAAACGTGACACCAAAGTTCATAGTGCAAAATTGTGCAATCTCTTCATTACTGCCGGGCTCTTGATTTCCAAATTGATCGCAAGGAAATGCTAGCACTTCAACACCACTATCTTTGAATGAAGTATAAAGTTTTTCAAGCCCGTCATATTGTGGTGTAAACCCACATTTACTTGCCGTATTGACAATGAGCAGCACCTTACCTTTAAGCGCATCAAGAGCGACTTTTTCCCCATTATTCTTAATTATTTCATGATCATAAAAACTCATTACCGTCTCTCTGTATAAGTTGCTAGGTTATTTGTTACACTCCAGTATAAACATTTCAACCAATAAGAGAATGGCGATGTCTCAGATAAAAGTAAGCTTTTTAGGGTTAGGCGTAATGGGTTATCCCATGGCGGGTCATTTAGCAAATGCTGGCTTTGACGTGACGGTATTTAATAGAACCACCTCAAAAGCTGAGCAATGGGTTAAGACATACGGTGGAAAGCGAGCAAATACGCCGTCAAGCGCGGTTGCTGATGCGGACATTGCATTTATGTGTGTTGGTGATGATAACGACGTGCGTATGGTCGGATTAGAGGCGCTTGATAATCTTAAGGCTGGCAGCATTTTAGTAGACCACACTACCGCATCCGCTGATGTAGCACGTGAGCTAGGCCAATTATGTAACGATAACAACGTAGGCTTTTTAGATGCCCCGGTATCGGGAGGGCAAGCCGGCGCAGAGAATGGTCAGCTTACGATAATGGTTGGTGGTGAAGAAACGGTTTTTGAACGTGCAAAGCCTGTTATGGATACCTATGCGCGACATGCTCAGTTGCTCGGTGCTGTTGGTAGCGGACAGCTTGCAAAGATGATGAATCAAATTTGTATAGCCGGCATCGTACAAGGGTTATCTGAAGCCCTGCATTTTGGACAGAAAGCGGGGTTGGATTGTAACGCAGTTATTGATGTGATCAGTAAAGGGGCCGCACAGTCCTGGCAAATGGAAAACAGAGCACAAACGATGCTCAACAACGCATTCGACTTTGGCTTTGCCGTGGATTGGATGCGCAAAGACTTATCGATTGCTTTAGATGAAGCACGAAAGAATGGTTCAACCCTCGCATTAACGGCCTTAGTCGATCAGTATTATGCTGATGTTCAAAAAATGGGGGGAGGGCGTTGGGATACTTCTAGTTTGTTAACGCGCCTAAAGTAGCCTCGGGGGGCGGTAAAGTCTGTAAAGAGGGCAGTCGTTATAACCTAGTCTTGCCCTCGACACAGACCGCTAATTACTGGCACCTGCCACAGAAGAAAGCTGTTCTAATCGACGCTGGTTAGGAAGGTTTAGCTTCATATCAGATAAGGTGCTTAGTAAATACGGAACCGTATATTTTCGATAAACGGCGGTGTCTGATTCTAACATGCACTGAAGTAAATTAAGCCCAAATGCTGCAGTTGAAATAGAAAGGGTGAACGCATCGTAGAAATATTTAAGTGCTTGATTGTATTTCTTTTGTTGAAATAACTGCATTCCTGAATCATTGAGTGATATCGCAAGCGTATCATTAAGGTCGAGTTTACTTCCCCCTTCGACAATTAGCTCGCTATTCGACGCTTGTTCAGTCACTTCTAATAACGAAGAGTTCTTTTCCCGTGCTAATTGAAGTGCCTCGGCGGCTTTGTCTTCATCACCAAGCTTATGAAAAACCTTTGCTGCAATTACGAGTGTTGAGGGGGACGTTCTTACAAAGTTTTCCATATGATCGCTGTCGATAAAATGCGCCGCTTTTTCATCATCATTATCAAGGACTGCTGAAAATGCGAGAAGGAAATCGCGTCGCTGTAACGCTTGCGCGTCGTTTTGCCCGCGCCCTGCAATACCAACGAGTCTTCTTGCTTGGCTTAAACTTTCTTTTCGGTTGGTAGCCGGAGACTCCTCCGCCAACATCAAATAGAACTCCGCAAGCTCTAAGGTAAAGTCATTAAAACGGTCTTTTGCGCTTCTGTGCATCGCACGCTTTTTCTGAAGGAGGTCAATGGCTTCTATGACTTTGTCTTGTTTCTGATAAGCAATGGTTTTAAGTCGTGCCGCTGGCAAGCTTAATTCGCTGAACTTAATATTCTCTAAATATTTTTCTGTCTGCGCATATGACTCCTGCTCAAAGGAGAGGGACGCCAACCATTCGAACGCTTTGTCTTTTGCCAGACTTGAACCGACCATGCCATTAAGATCATGCTTGCACGCTGTCCATTCGCCTGATGCGTATTGACACTTAATTTTCCCCCACTGCGCCCAAAGTACACGATCAGAATGAGTGAGAACGTCTTCATATAGGATCAGTGCCCGTTCATATTCACCGTTTTCAAACAACAGCCTAGCGAATAATTTCCGAAGGTCTGCAACAAGACGAGGCGGCACGCCTTCGCGTAAACGCTTCCTTATGAAGTTAATGGCGCTTGTTCGCTGGTTACTGTCTAATGATTTTAGTGCAGATTCGACATACTTTCTGTAGGTAAAGTAGTGTTCTACTTGTCGAGTTAGCGAGGCAATAGTATAGGGTTTAATCAGTAATGCATCGGGCTGCAAATCCATGATTGAACCGATAACTTGAGGAGAGCGGTCTGAAGTTAAAAATATAATGCCAGTACTAGGCCTGATAAAACCTGACTCTCTCAAGGTTTGCACCCATTCAACGCCAGAACGTCCTTGACCCAAATGGTAATCCATAAAAATCAGTTCAAAATTTTGTTTTCGCAACGCCCCTTTTAATTCCGTCCCAGAAGTAAAGCTACTGACACCGATGTTTCCGATTGGCAGTAAATGGCTACGTAATGTCGTTCTAGCGGTAGCGTTGTCTTCGACAACAGCGATACGGTATTCCAAGGCGATACGTCCTAACAGCGATATGAAGCAAGCTTAACAGTACTACTATAAAAAGCACATCATGCATTTTGTCCGTAATACCGTTAATTATTGGCGAAAACAGGCATTTAATTTGATGTCACCGTGGTATATAAACATCTGTCACATTAAATTTACATAAAAATAAAAAACATTTGACCTTTACGTTTACGTGAAGGGTAACAATTAGATATTGTGTTGGAAAATGCGTTTCGCACATGAGGATAACTATGAAGCACGTACCCCTACTAATCAATGGTGAATTTGTCGCATCACAAACAGACACGTTTATTGATGTTACCAACCCAGCGGACAACAGTGTCATCGCGAAAGCGCCTTGCGCAACAAAAGATGAAATGGAGCAGGCCATCGCATCTGCCGAAAAAGCGTTTGAAACATGGAAAGATGTTCCTGTAACGGAACGCGCTCGCGTTATGATGCGCTATCAGGCGTTGTTAAAAGAAAACCATGATGAGATTGCCACTATTCTAGCATCGGAAACCGGAAAAACGTTCGATGATGCTAAGGGCGATGTATGGCGCGGAATTGAAGTTGTTGAGCAGGCAATGAATGTGCCTTCAATGATGATGGGCGAAACGGTTGAAAATGTGGCGCGCGGCATCGATACATACAGTTACACGCAGCCACTTGGCGTATGTGCAGGTATAACGCCATTTAATTTCCCTGCAATGATCCCGCTTTGGATGTTCCCGCTTGCCATTGCGTGCGGTAATACCTTCGTTCTCAAACCTTCAGAGCAAGATCCCCAAACCCCAATTAAACTGGCTGAATTGTTTTTAGAAGCCGGTGCACCTGCTGGCGTGTTGAATGTGGTTCATGGCGGTAAGGACCAAGTTGAACCGTTATTAACCGATCCACGCATCAAAGCGGTATCGTTTGTAGGATCGGTGCCAGTAGGGCAACACATTTATAGAACGGCCACGTCAAACATGAAACGTGCGCAGTGCTTTGCAGGGGCAAAGAATCACTCTGTAATTATGCCTGATGCGAATAAAGAGCATGTGTTAAACAATCTTGTTGGCGCGTCCGTCGGTGCAGCCGGGCAGCGCTGTATGGCGATTTCAGTGGCTGTTTTTGTTGGTGAAGCAGAACAGTGGATCCCTGAATTAGTAGAACGGATTGCAAAAGTTAAGCCTGGTATTTGGAATGATAAAGAAGCTGGTTTTGGACCACTTATCAGCCCTCAAGCCAAAGCACGCGTGCTGAAATACATTAAAGAAGGCAAAGAGCAAGGTGCAAAATGTCTGCTTGATGGGTCAGATTTTACCGTACCAGGCTATGAAAGCGGAAACTGGGTGGGCCCCACTGTATTTAGTGAAGTAACGCCTGATATGTCTATTTATCAAGAAGAAATATTTGGCCCCGTGCTGTCTTGTGTCAGCGTGGACTCTCTTGAAGATGCATTAGAGCTTGTTAACAACAACCCATATGGAAATGGTACATCGATATTTACGAACAGTGGTCCTGCTGCACGCAAATACCAGCGTAATGTAGAAGTGGGTCAAGTAGGTATCAACGTTCCGATCCCGGTTCCGTTACCATTTTTCTCATTTACCGGCTGGAAAAATTCATTCTACGGCGATTTACACGCCTATGGTAAGCAAGCCATTCGTTTTTACAGTGAAACCAAAACGATTACCTCACGTTGGCTAGAAGACGATATTCCAGGCGGTCCTAATTTAACTATCTCTTTGGATTAATCAGATACGCAGATGCGTGTGGCTCACGTAACACGAGGTCACACGTCATCATCGGTTAGTCAAAACGAATAGACAGAAACGGTTAGACAGGTGAAAGCATGAATTTTGAATTATCAGACGATCAACTTGCATTTGAAGAAACTGCCCGACAATTTGCCGAGCAAGAGTTAGCCCCCCATGCAGCAACATGGGATAGAGAGCATCACTTTCCAGTCGACGCCATAAAAAAAGCGGGTGAACTGGGCTTTTGTGGGCTATACACGCCGGAAGAAGCGGGTGGATTGGGACTCTCTAGACTTGATTCATCGATAATTTTCGAGCAGCTATCAATGGGGTGTACCACTACCACGGCGATGCTAACCATTCATAACATGGCAACATGGATGATAGCTAAATGGGGAACGGATGCCGTAAAGTCAACATGGTGTGATGCGCTTGTAACGGGCGAAAAACTCGCGTCTTACTGCTTGACCGAGCCCGGGGCAGGTTCTGATGCCGCATCGCTTAAAACAAAAGCGGTTAAAAATGACAAGGGTTATGTACTAAATGGCGCTAAGGTGTTCATCTCTGGTGCGGGTAGTACTGATGTACTGGTAGTCATGGCACGTACGGGCGGAGATGGGGCGTCTGGTGTTACCGCATTCGCTGTACCTGCAAAAGAAGACGGTATTATTTACGGTAAAGCAGAAGAAAAAATGGGCTGGAACGCACAGCCCACTAGAATGATTACCTTTGATAACGTACAACTTGATGCCTCTTGGCGCCTCGGTGATGAGGGCCAAGGTTTTAAAATGGCAATGGAAGGGTTGGACGGTGGGCGCATTAATATAGCGACGTGTTCAGTAGGCACAGCTCAACAAGCATTAAATGTAGCCCGTAACTACATGAATGAGCGCGAGCAATTTGGTAAGCCAATCGCTGGTTTTCAGGCATTACAATTTAAGCTGGCAGATATGGCGACAGAGCTTGTCGCTGCCCGTCAAATGGTACGAATGGCCGCATGCAAATTAGATAATGGCGATGCGGACAAAACAACGTATTGTGCCATGGCGAAAAGATTTGCCACTGACGTTGGTTTTAATGTCTGTAATGATGCGTTACAACTACACGGCGGGTATGGTTATATCAAAGAATATCCGCTAGAGCGACACTTCAGAGATGTTCGTGTGCACCAAATACTCGAGGGCACTAACGAAATTATGCGTGTCATTATCGGTCGTAGGATCCTGTCTGATGAACGTAGTGTCTTGTAGCCATCAATTAGCATTAAGGAGCTGTCATGCATAATGAAAGTGCAGTAGTAAAAACTAATGAGTTGAAGACGCCCTGTGGTCATTACATTGGTCTAGTTACTCTTAATAAACCGAAAGCATTAAATGCGCTAGACCTCGATATGGCTACCATAATGTTAGATGCGTTGACCAAGTGGCAGGAAAGAGACGATGTTGCTTGTATCGTCGTCGATGCAGAAGGTGATAAAGCATTTTGCGCTGGTGGCGATATTGTGTCTATGTACAACGCAATGAGAGATGCCGACGGCGAAATACCTGCTTTTTTAGAACAGTTCTTTAAAACCGAATATACCCTCGATTATACCATCCATCATTACCCAAAACCTATTGTGGTGTGGGGAGCAGGAATAGTCATGGGAGGCGGAATGGGGCTGTTATGCGGTGCAAGTCATCGAATTGCCACACAGACGTCTAAGTTAGCGATGCCAGAGATAAGTATAGGCCTTTACCCTGATGTAGGCGGCAGTTATTTTCTTCCTCGACTACCTGGCAAAACTGGGTTGTTCTTAGGGTTGACTGGCGCGCAGATAAACGGTGCCGACGCGCACTATGTTGGCATGGTAGACGCCTTGGTCGACAATAGTGAAAAGCCGTCACTTATGGATAAACTCATGAATGCCGAGTGGCGTGATGTTACTGCACATGATGTGGTAGGTAACATTGTTGCTTCACTAATAAAGCCCGTTGAGCCCCCTACAAGTAACGTTGAAAAGCATATTGATAACATAAACGCATGGTGCAGTGCAGATAGTGTTGTTGATGTTGTAAACACTATCCTTAACGCTGACATGCAAGAAGATAAATGGCTTACGAGAGCGCAAGCAACCCTTAAGAATGGCTCGCCAATTACTGCTCATCTCGTATTTGAGCAGTGCAAGCGTGGTGCATTGATGGATTTAGCCGACTGTTTCAAAATGGAAGCTATCATGTCGTGCCGCTGCGGTGAAAGTGGCGAATTTCAAGAAGGTGTAAGGGCGCTTTTGATTGACAAAGATCACTCTCCAGCGTGGAAATACAAGCGAGTAGAAGAGGTTCCGGCTAACGTTATTGAGCATTTTTTCACTTCACCATGGGGCGAGTCTTCTCATCCTCTAGCTGAATTAGGAGCGGTAAAATGACAGCAGTTGCATTTATAGGCTTAGGCAATATGGGGGGGCCGATGGCGGCTAACCTTGTTAAGTCTGGACATGATGTTACGGTATTCGACCTCGTTGATGATGCCGTTAAGCGCGCGGTTGCCAGCGGGGCGACTGCGGGAACAAGCGCCGTTGATGCGGTAAAAGATGCGGATGTCATCATTACTATGCTACCGGCAGCGAAGCACGTAGACACCCTGTATCTTGGTGATGATGGCATACTAAACGCTGCGAAGCCTGATGCATTGTTTATTGACTCGTCGACGATCGATGCTGAAACCGCTAAGCGTGTTGGTGGCCACGTTGTGGCGACGAATAGGTTATTTGTTGACGCGCCTGTATCGGGCGGAACGGCCGGTGCACAAGCCGGTACGTTAACCTTTATCATGGGCGGCAATACCGAGGCCATTGAACGCGCTACGCCAATACTCTCATGTATGGGTAAAAACTTATTTCACGCGGGGGCTACGGGGGCAGGGCAAATAGCAAAAATTTGCAATAACATGCTGTTGGCCGTGTTGATGTCGGGTACATCGGAAGCCCTTCAAATGGCAATCAATAATGGTATCGATCCGTCTGTGATGTCAGATATTATGCTACAAAGCTCTGGCTGCAATTGGACACTGGAAAAGTATAACCCGTGCCCTGGTGTTATGGAAAACGTCCCCTCAAGTAAAGAATATGAGGGCGGCTTCATGGTCAAACTGATGAACAAAGATTTGAATTTGGCGATGGATACAGCCGCACAAAGTGGCTCACCAACGCCTATGGCCGCAGCAGCGCAAGCCTTGTATCGTATTCATGAAGCAAAAGGGAATGAGGACAAAGATTTTTCTAGCATATTTACGCTGTTAGAAAAATAGCCGCTTCTTCCTTTAAGACCAAGCCTAAGACACTGGCGGCTTTGTTTGTTATCATTGCCGCCATTATTGTATACGCGAGACCTCACCATCATGTGGCAGTGCCCACTTTGCAAATATCCTTTATCGTTAATATCTCCAACATCACAGTGTGAAAACGGACATAGCTTTGACATGGCGAAAGCGGGGTATGTCAACTTATTCCCCGTTCAGTTTAAGAACTCAAAAAATCCCGGTGATGACAAGGCCATGGTTCGTGCGCGCAGAGAATTTCACAGCAAACATGGTTATTTACCGCTAAAGCAAAAAATGGTGGCTTTGTTGGCCGATAATGCGCCAGTATCCGATGTATTTCGCGTTTATGATGCAGGTTGTGGCGAAGGGAGCTATTTGTATCATATTGTTGAAAGGCTTAACGACAAGAATATCAATACGTCAGGTGCGGGTAGTGATATTGCAAAAATAGCGGTGGAGTTGGCAGCGAAAGCATACAAAGGCTTACAGTTTGTCGTGGCAAGTAGTTTCGATTTGCCGTTGCAAGATGCTACGCAACATGCGGTTATACAAGTATTTGCACCGGGTGACAGTAAAGAATACGCACGTGTTCTTGAGCCTGATGGTTTGCTGATTACGGTCGATCCTGCGCCTCGACATTTATTTGAGCTAAAGGCACTTATTTACGACCAACCACAACAGCACAGTGTTGGTGCGGGGGAAAGGGACGGCTTTTCGTTATTAAGTGATGAAGCCTTGTCGTACGCGCTTACTTTTGATTCGCGCGAACAGGTGACCGATTTAGTTAAAATGACGCCTTATTATTGGAAGCTTCCAGAAGGAAAAATAGATAGCATAATCTCTTCACTGAAAAAGGTTACCGTAGATTTTCAGATACGTTTATACAAGCGCAATGCCTAAAAATTGATTAACAAAAGAAAAGCGCCATAAAGGCGCTTTTTTTATTTGTTTTCTGAAAACCGTGTTAGGTGCATTATAGCTTGGCTGAGCAAGTTTACATTCAGCGGTGCATTGCTCCGTTTGCCTGTTTGCGTGTCGATTATTTCGTAACTACCATTGCTGAGCACATCTGTACGTTGATTATTGTGGAACATGACGATTCGCTCGCCAGAAGTACTTACTAACCATGCCCGCTTAGGAGCTAACAAGTTTTGCCCCGTCGAATAAAACGTAATGGGGGCATTACATCCTAGCGCGTGCATTATGGTAGGGGCCAAATCCTCTGTGGTAGCCATTGCAGCGTTAAGCGGTAGAGTCGACATTAGTGTGCCCGTACCATTTTCACGCTGTGTGGCTACTATTACGTCAGAGCCTGCTTGCACGGCACTGTCTATCGCGCTTGCAACATCATTTCCTTCTACAAACGCTATATGCAGTCCATCTGTCGTTTGTAATTGGTTTTTTGTATAGCCATTTAACGATGCCATGGTGGTAACGTTTGGTGTGAATATAGAGACTGGCATACCTGACCCCATAGGCAGTGCCAACATCACAGGACGCTTACTTTCAAGTGACTCTTGGTAGAGCTCGGGCACACCGAATAGGGTTGATGTTATTAAGCCTTCAACACTGGTTGCGGTTGTATAATAATTTTCAACCGAATTAAATGCGTAGTTCGCCAGCTCATTAATCGGTTTGGTATCCGTCTGCACTAAAACCAGCATGTTCTTACTTGAATCAATCGCGCAATACACGGGCTCAGAAGGATAATTTATATTATGGATATCGGGGTTAAACTGAAGTTGTTTACGTTCTTCATAAGCGGCTAAATCAAGCAACCCATAACGAGACATGGTGGTTTTCGCGGTTGCCGGATAAGACAGCGGGAACATATTGTCTTGTTTTATAACCGGTTGATAAAGCTTTGCATCAGCCCATACATGAATGGCGTGACTCGCGACAAAGCTTACGACGAAAAAACTACTGACTTTAGTGCCAATATGGTGGCGTGAAAAACGTTCTACCCGTTTCCAAATGGCGTTGGCTAAAACAAGCTGGAACCCCAACCATACTAAAAAAAGTAACAATAAAAATGTCCACTGCTGCCAACTTTCAATGGTAATTTGCGCATTGGCTTCGCTGGTTAATAGGTCGGCAGCATGAAGGCTTATGTGAAAGCCGGTCTTATTGAATAAAAGGGCATCGAAGGCAAGCAACGCTAACCCTGTTGCCGCAATAATAGATGCAGCCGCTTTTATTATGCGAGGGTTAGTGGCCAGATAGCACAAAGGCAGAATAAATATGACAAATCCGAAGAACGTCATGAATCCGATATGGCCGAACCAATTAGCAAATAAATAAAAGGTGCCGATAGCAGACCCTGGTAAGGGCGATGAAAACACGAAAATAGATGCAATTATGATCGCGATTACAATATTGGCGAGGGCAAACCAATGCCCCCAGTTTACAAGCTTCGTTACCCGCTGACGGCGAGGTGATTCGGCTAAAATCATAATGACGACCTGTTTATGGTTTGACGCTTTTTACAAGTACACTAGCGAATTGTTCAGCTATTGCCTCGCGGCTTTCTGGCTTTACTTGTGTATTGATAATATGGGTAATGACATTACCCAACACCATCATTGATAAGTCTCGATCAGCTTGATTTTCTTCCAAAGTAAAAATAACTTTGTTCATCAAGGCTTCGAACTCGGCATTTGAATAGCGGCTTTGCTGGGGCATTGTTACGCCTCTTTTTTATGATTTCTTTTATAAAAAGAATGGTTTTATCTGTAAAATGATTATAATCGTTGTTTGGTTGAGTACAATCATTCATTCCAAAATCCCTCGATTCCTTGGATTTTTCAGACATTTTTTAATCAACAGGACACCCGATACGTTATGAGTGCACTGATTCACCATTTTGTTGTTCATCGTTTAATCGTTAATAAAGACGAAAAAATTGAAGCGGTTCCCCGTGATGATTGTTTGGCGGTGACGCCAGAAATAGAATTACTCGCGCACCAAATCAACCACAGTTTCAACAGTAAACCGGGTAAAGGGGTGGGACACTTTGTTGACGAGTCAACAGCGAGTGCCAACGCAGAAGGCGAAGAAAATACATCACGCGACGTGTCGGCTTTTGCGCAGCAGTTACGAACTTACCTCGCAATTAAAAAAGAAAATGGTGACAATGTCGAAGAGGCATTTCATCAATTTTCACTTTCGGCAACCCATCGATTAGTTAAAACCTTGGTTGACATGGGTACTGTAGAGACAGGGTTTCTTATCTTCTGTCAGTACGAGTATTTAGCAACACAATATCTGATGATAGCGTTACTCAATACACGCTCGCACGTTGAAGTGACAAACTCCTTAGATTTATCAGCCCGTGAGCATTTAGATTTGGCAAAAATGCAACTCGCCGTGCGTATTGACCTGACTCAATGGGATATTCAGCCCGAACAACAACGCTATGTAAGCTTCATTAAAGGCCGCATGGGAAGAAAAGTATCTGACTTTTTCATGGAGTTTGTTGGGTGCGAAGAGCTTGTCGACGTAAAACAGCAAAACAAACAGCTAATTTCATCCGTTGATGCGTATCTGGCCAGTGAATCACTTGACCCAAGTGAACAGCATCAGCACCGCGAACAAGTAAAAACGTATTTTAAAGAGCAAATTGATGCTGGTGAAAGCTTATCTATTGATGAACTAGCAAAGAGACTACCTACAAGCGATGCTTCACAAAATTTTTCTGCCTTTACTGACTCAATGGAATCTCCGTTGGAAAAAGAAATACAACCCGATCCTGCAGCGCTAAAACAGTTAGCAAAATTTACTGGGCAAGGTGGTGGTGTATCGGTGAGTTTTGAGAGAAAATTGATGGGTGAAAGGGTGTTTTATGACCCCGCTACCGATACGTTGACGATCCGCGGTATTCCACCGAACTTAAAAGATCAGCTTAATCGCCAATCTTCTATGGACTAAGCGCTGCGCGTAGCGCAGAAAAAACGTATACTTGAAAAAGAAAACGAACACGATTCAAGGGTGTTATGCAATTATTTGTAAATGATTTAACGGTAATGGACTTCTCTTACCTGTGCCCGCAGCGCGGCATGGTAGGGGAAAGTTGGATTGTCGATGTGATTTTGGACGGCGAATTAAACGAAGAAAGTATGGTCCAGGATTTCGGTAAGGTAAAAAAGAACCTTAAAAAGCTCATTGACGAGTACATAGACCATAAGCTGCTAGTGCCAGCAGAGTATGCTGGGGCTGATGTTATTCATAATGATGAAAACGAACACGTTGAAGTACGCTTTTCGTGTATTGATGGGCGGGCCATTATGCTGCATTGCCCAGCCGAGGCGTATGCATTCATCTATTCTGACGTGGTAACGATGGACTCAGTCAGTATGTATTTGAAAGAAGTGATTGCCACTCACTTACCTGAAAATGTTGACAATATTACGTTGCAGTTACGCACTGAAGTGATTGACTCGCCTTATTATCACTATACTCACGGCCTTAAAAAGCACGATGGAAACTGCCAACGAATTGCGCATGGTCACCGTTCTCGCATCGATATTCTATTAGACGGTAAAGTGAATGAAGATTATCAGCGGTACTGGGCTGACCGTTGGGCTGATATTTATATTGCCACTACAAGTGATGAAATTGCATTTTCAGAGCGAAAAATGAAAGGTGCAGTGACTAACCCCGAAGAATATTTCATGTTTGCTTACGAGGCTTCACAGGGCTATTTTGAATTGCTCATCCCCAAATCGGATTGTGAAGTGATTACGACAGATTCAACCGTGGAGTGCTTGGCTCAGTATTTGTTGGAAGAGCAAAGTAAGCTTACGCCGGATAATCATTGTAAAGTTATTGCTTATGAGGGTGTAGGCAAGGGCGCGATGGTGTCTCAATAGTTCATGCTGTTGGTGCAAAGAATATGAAAAACAACCGTAAATTAATGCGTTTATTGTCGGGTATTGTCCTCTCTGCGTGTTGTATGACAAATGCGATAGCGTTGAGTGTAGAGAGTGTCGAAAACGATGGTCTGATACTAAATGGTATGCTTACTCAGGGTGCGCTTCTACGTGCAGAAGTACCAAAAGGGGCTAGCGTACGGTTGAATAACGAACCCGTTGCTGTGCATCGCTCAGGAAAGTTTGTCATTGGGTTTGAGCGAGAAGCGCCGCTAAATCATTTGCTTGAGGTAACGTTACCAAACGGTGAAACTATTTCACGTGCATTAACGCTTGAAAAACGTGAATACAATATTCAACGTATTGACGGGTTAGATCAAAAGATGGTCACGCCTCCTGCATCTCGCACCGAAAGGATTAAAAAAGATAATCGTAACGTTGCTGCAGCAAGAAGTAATGCCACTGATTATGATGCAGTATTTACGCGTTTTATCTGGCCTGCAAAAGGCCCTATAACCGGGGTTTATGGCAGCCAAAGGGTATTAAACGGCGTACCAAAATGGCCCCACTATGGCGTGGATGTTGGTGGTCCTAAGGGAACCGAAGTTATCGCACCTGCAGCGGGTACCGTAACGTTAGCCGACGACCTTTATTATTCAGGTAACACGTTAATTATTGACCATGGAATGCATGTTTTTTCTACCTTTTTGCACTTAGATAGCATGGACGTTGAAGTTGGAGACATTGTTAAGCAGGGTGAGCGAATTGGCGCCATTGGCGATACAGGTCGAGCAACGGGGCCGCATTTAGATTGGCGTATCAATTTAGGGAAAAAGCGGTTAGACCCTCAAACTATTGTGCAAGGCCAGCCGAACTAATTACAACGAATAAATGGCCCACATCAGCGGGCCATTTACCTTATTTCCAGTGCGTCTACTTAGACGATAACCACGTCTCAAAGGCGCTTTGGTCTTCAATAGTAAAGAAACAAGCATCTTCTCTTGCATCTTTTACCGGCAATGTAACGGACAAAAGTTTTCCATCTCTAATTAACGTCACGTCAGCTGATAGGGCTTGCGTAGTATCAAGAAGCCGCGGAAGCAATTTCTGATCAACTACATAACCATCAATAGCGATAATGACATCGTTAAGCAATATCCCAGCTTCCATCGCCGCTAAGCCTTCAAACACTTGGACTACACTAAGGCCTTGTGCAACAGGCTTAAGTGTTGCACCAAGCTGTCTTTTCACTGTCTTGGCTGATGTAGTCCCTCCCTTATCATCAGCATTTATCTTTGCTCTCGTTTGCATCGATAAGCCAATGGCTGGTAAATGGTCCATCAAAGCAACATCTTCGGTTCCGTAAACGACCTTATTCAAGTAGTCAGACACATCTATTTGGAAATGCGCCATACATAGAGTTTGGATTACGTCGTCGGGCGTCCCTTTGAGTTCTCGCCCATAATGCTCCCATAGTAATACCATAAGGTCATCAAGGTTGACTGTGTTATTCGATTGTCTGCGTAATAATAAGTCTAGCCCCAATGCAATAATGCCGCCTTTCGCGTAATAGCTTACGATATTATTCGCAGCGCTAGCGTCTTGCTTATAGAACTTTGTCCATGCATCAAAACTACTTTCAGCCACGGTCTGTTTTAACCGGCCCTCATTTTGTAATAGGCGCGTCATGGTTTTGGCTATAATGTCAGCGTACTGTTGCGGTGAAATCAACCCGACGCGAGCAAGTGTTACGTCGTCATAAAAGCTGGTAAAGCCCTCGTAAATCCATAGTTGGTTTGTATAGGTTTCACTGGCTAGACTTGGGCTGACCAACACCTTGGGCTTAATGCGCTTAACATGCCAAGTATGGAACAACTCGTGACTGCATAAGCTTAGAAAGGTGATGTAGCTCTCGGACTTAACCGATGTGTCGTCGCCAATCATAGGCAAGTCGAAGCGAGGAAAGAGTAATGCTGTTGACGCTCTGTGTTCCAAGCCGCCAAAACCAGTCGCCGCCAATAGTGTCATAAAGAGATAGTTATCGATAGGCTGTGGCTCGCCGAACAAACGCATATGATGTTTGCATATAGGGGTTAAGTCATCTGCAATTCGTTTTAGGTCGATATTATTTTTGCCAGAAAAAAGTAGCTCAAATGATACGCCATCTACGTCAAAAGAATACACGTCGGCAATACCAATATAAATGGGGTGATCTATCAGCTCTTCGTATTTAACCGCGTTAAAAACCCACTCATTGTCATCTTCACATTTAAACGGAAGGGTAGTGTTAAGTTTCCATGGCATTGATGGTTTGCCAATAGTCAACTGATAGTTGGCATGCTCAAACTCATCTACAGACAAAAAGGCGCACGTACCATTGATAAATGCATATTCGTGATTAATGAACGCTGAGCGCACGGAAAGATCATTTGCATAAACCGTATAATTAACCGTAGCAGGGCTCCCATCGGTTACCACTTCCCATGTCTGCTTATCAGTCTTAACAACAGATAGTGGGTTGTTGGTATCAGCCTGTTGCGCATAAAGCGTAATAACATTACGCGCAAAGTCGCGGACCATGTAACTTCCGGGTATCCAACTTGGCATTGTAAGCGTCAGTTTTGGATGGTCGTGCTCAGGAATAGAAAGCGAAACAGTAAACTGATGCTTTTTCCAATCGGTGATAAGTAATGTGTAGTCTAGCGTTGGGTGTGACATGGATGTCCTATAAGAGCGTAAACTGTTAAATTTTAAATAGTAACATTGATGCGAGAAGACTTTGTCAGCTAGCAAAAAATTGGTTACATTAAGTTATTAGTATAATAATAACACGGTAATCATGACTGAAAAATCAAAGGCTACGTCGCTAAGTAAAGAAGATATTAGTGGCCTTAAATCTCTACCTACCTGCGCCGTTGTCGATATTCAAATTACGACGCCGACGGCACCGAGGCGTATTAAAACAACGTATGTTGGTATGGAGCTTGGGCAGTGTATGATTTTTCAGATTTCTACATCAGCAAAGTGGATGAGTGTGCGTGATTTGCTTACCGTAGGCAACGATCTTGTCGTTAGGTTTGTATTAGAGGGTGAAGCTGGACAGGTAATCGCATTTCGAGTAAACGTGCTTAAACTTCTAACAAAACCAACTGGTTTGTTGATAACGAGTTTTCCTCGACGTATCGAATCCAAAGGTCTTAGGGCAAATAAACGGGCGTACCCAGGTATATCAGTAAGGGTGAAGTCAGAAGAGTTTGGTGATGAGGGAGCCAGTGGAATTATTGTTGATATTAGTGCTGATGGTTGCAAATTAGCGTTGCCAGTTAAAGCTGAATGGCCAGTGTTAAATGACAACAGTGCATTAATGCTACTGTATGGCAACGAAAAAGATGAAACGTCGATCGCAACTATCGTGAAAAATCACCGACTAGAACCTAATTTTGTATATTACGGTGTAAAGTTTGATGGCGAGGAAGAGGCCATTAATGCGTTGCTGTCTAACCACACACTTATTAATTAACTGTTAGTACACACATCAAAAACAATAACGATAAAAGGCATGATAATGAGAACCATTGAAAAGCTCTTGATGCAGTATGGTAAAAGTCATCAAAATAGAACCAATGTTATTATCCACGCTATTGCCGTTCCAAGCATCTATTTTGTTACGTTAGGGTTGGTATGGTCTATTCCTGTTCCTGAATTCATCGCAAACCTCAATATTACTTGGGCACATATTCTTGCGATACCGCTGTTATATTACTATTTCAGCTTGTCAGGCCCTATCGGTGCAGCAATGACGCTCTTAACCATTGCGTGTTTTGGTGGTATCAATGCGTTGGCAATGGCACAGTTATCGGTATGGAAATGTTGTTTAATCCTTTTTATTTTTATGTGGATACTGCAGTTTGTTGGACACAAAATAGAGGGAAAGAAACCATCCTTTCTGGATGACATTCGCTTTTTACTTGTTGGGCCTGCCTGGTGGTGGGTGCACTGGCTTAAACGCGTAAATATTGGTTATTAGCTTTTACACGCTTGCGATAAGAGGCACCTGACGCACGACTAATTCGTCCCCCGGTATTAATGCCTTGCGTATAATGAGGGTAACACTTCTTTTGATGGTAGACATGTGAGCCGCTTTCAGCGCGTTATCGAAAGTAATGAGCGATTATTCTGGACATTGCACAGCGCTGGCTGGGCAGGGTTCGCTATCATTTATTACATAGGTTCGTTCCTCCACGATGTAAGGCCTATCTGGGTCTTTATTATTCTTTTAAACGCCTACGCAGGATGGTTATTAACCATACCCCTCAGGTACGTGTATCGATGGGCAAGAAAGCAATCTCCGCTCAACATGATTATTATCGTTATTGCGGCTTGCTATCTTATTGCGTTGTTGTGGGCGGTGGTGAAAAACATTAATTACTGGGAAATATACAAACACGGTTACCGGCCGGACGAATGGTACATGTATTTTACCAATACCATAAACTCCCTCATTATGGTTGGTTGTTGGAGTGGCGTTTACTTTGGGATTAAAAACTTCCAAATGCTGCAAAAAGAAAAGCAAAATGCTTTGAAAGCGAGCACCATGGCACATCAGGCGCACATCAAAATGTTGCGCTATCAGCTAAATCCTCATTTTCTTTTTAACACACTTAATGCGATATCGACGCTTATCCTTCTTAAGGAAAACGATACCGCAGAGGCCATGGTATCGCGGTTAAGCGACTTTTTGCGATACTCTCTGGATAACGACCCTATAAAACGCGTACCGCTGGGGCAAGAGATTCAAGCATTACGTTTATACCTAGAAATTGAAAAAGTAAGATTTGATGATCGGCTTGAAGTGGTTTGGGACATAGATGAACAATGCGACGGAGCACTTGTTCCAAGCATGATTTTACAGCCTATTATTGAAAACGCTATAAAACACGCCATATCTAAAATGCAAGAGGGTGGTCAAATAGCCATTAGTGCACGTACATTCGGTAATGATTTGCTTATGGATGTGGCAGATAACGGGCCGGGTGCCGACATTAAAGATGGCCAGTTAAGGCGAGAAAATGGAGTAGGGCTAGTCAATATAAAAGAGCGACTTCATTCTTTGTATGGAAGAAATTTTGCCTTCTCGTGTGAACATAATAAGCCATCTGGGGTTCGGGTCAGGATCCGAATCCCTTATGAAGTAAAGGATGCATAATAATGACTAAGCAAACCATTAAAACCTTAATTGTCGACGACGAGCCGCTTGCTCGCAGGGGCTTGCGTGCAAGATTAGAGCGCCATGATGATATAAATATCCTGGCCGAGTGCCAAAATGGCGTAGAGGCAGTAAGTGCCATTTCTCAGCACCGCCCCGACTTGGTATTTCTTGATATTCAAATGCCTGGGCTAAACGGCTTTCAAGTCATTCATAAGCTTCGTGAGCTTAAACAGCCTATTCCACTTGTCGTTTTTGTCACTGCGTATGACAGCTACGCGATTAAAGCATTTGACGTACACGCCTTAGACTACTTACTTAAGCCTGCAGATGATGAACGACTACGGTTGGCACTTGATAAAGTACGAGAGTATTTCTCAAGCCAACACCAAGATGAACAATCAAAGAAGTTGGTGAATTTGGTTTCTGAACTTACCGGTGATGATTGTGAAGAAATCCTACGCAAGTTGGCCAGTGGTGAACCCGTAGAAACCAACCCTTACCCTGATGTATTGGCTATTAAAGATGGGTCTGAAGTTACGCGCGTGAATGTCCAAGATATTCAATGGATAGATGCTGCCGGTGACTACATGTGTGTGCATGCACTAGACGGCATGCATATTATGCGCAAGACAATGAAAGAGCTTGAACAAGAGTTAAACCCTCAATTGTTTGTTCGAGTGCATCGTTCGGCTATCGCAAACATACGTTTTGTAAAGAAACTGGTTAGCCATATAAGCGGTGAGTATCACCTTATCTTACAGAATGATACCGAGCTTAAAGTAAGTCGAAGCCATAGAGATAAAGTAAAAGCGGCCATGAAGATGTAGATTATTGTTGGGCACATTAGTTTATAAAGATACCGGCTTGTGCCGGTATCTTTGTTTTAGGGAGTGAGGTCAATAATTCGGTTACGCGTAACCTCTGGGCGACTCAAAATCGCTCGTTCATTACTTTTAGCATAGTATCTAACCTATAGTTATTTAAGGGTTTTCTGCTTTTCCATGTGTCGACTAATGGTACTTCAACAATATTTTGATTGCGTTCTCCTATCATCACGTTAGTCACGTCGGTGCCGACGAGATCAACGGCATAGCGCCCCAAATTTGTTGCTAGAATTCTGTCTTGGCTGGTTGGTGAGCCGCCACGTTGAACGTGCCCTAGTGTAACAGGCCTAATGTCTTCTATTCCTTTGTTATTGAGCGACTGCGCAAGCGCGTGAAGACCCCCAGGCCAGACATTTTCTGCTACGACTACGATATAACTTATGGACCGGCGAAGCGCACGTCGATTTTCTATTTGCTGGATAATATTGGTAAGTTCGCTTTCTTCGTCAACAAAGGTTTCGGGAAGAATTACATAGTCAGACGCAGATGCAATGGCGGCATGCAGCGCTAAAAATCCGGCATCACGCCCCATGACCTCAACGAGAAAAATGCGCTCAAAGGCATCAGCGGTATCTCGCACTTTATCAATTGAGGATACCGCGGTATCTACCGCAGTATAAAACCCAATTGTTGCATCAGTACCTTGAATATCATTGTCGATGGTACCCGGTATACCAATAATTTGGCCAGGCCAATGGTTTGAAAGGTGTTCGGCTCCACGAAAAGAACCATCCCCTCCAATGACAATTAAGGTATCGATATTGAGAGCCAATAAATTCTCAGCCGATGTTTTTGCTCCCTCAATCGTTTTGAACGCTTTACTTCTTGCACTGTGCAGTATTGTTCCACCTTGTTGAATAAGATTATGCGTGGAAGAGAGGGACAATTGGCGGTATTCTTGAGCAATTAAGCCATTGTAGCCATGCTCATACCCAAAAAGGGTGTAACCTGCTCGTTCACACGCGATAATACTGGCGCGAAGGCATGCATTCATGCCTGGTGCGTCGCCTCCAGAGGTTAAAATTGCAACACGTTTTGACACAAGAAACTCCTGCTTTATTTTTATACCTAACGTAATATGCCTTAGCTCATTCGGCAAGTCAGAGCGTCAATATTTGCTCAACCATTTTTTTACAACCCGTAAAATAATAAGCGAATTAGGTTATTTCACGTCCTCGCATTGGCTACGCCTTTATCATTCAGGATACACTGTAGCGAAAAGGTCTCATTTTAATAATTACGCTAAGCCGTTAGCATTATATTGGGCGTAGCCAATAATGAATTAGGTCATTAAGTAGCATGAAGAGTTGATAACGATGAAGATTGCGATTGTAGGTAATTCTAGTTCTGGAAAGAGTACCTTAGCAAAGATGATTGCATCAGCTTATCGTCTGACGCATATCGATTTAGATGAGGTGGCGTGGAAAGGTCGCGAGAATGCCTGCCAAACGCCCATTCGAGACAATATTTCAGATTCGATGTTAGCCATCAAAACCCGATGTGGCGTTTCGCCACAGCGCTGGGTTGTAGAGGGGTGTTATGGCGACTTAATTAGTCAACTCATTCAACAGGATGAAGGCACGCTGCTTATTTATGCCAACACCACCTTAAACAATGTACTGAAAACGCACTACGACGACCGTGGGAGCCCCACAAGTATGCGTCTAAAACTGAACAAGATAAGAATTTAGGGATGCTTGTTGAATGGATTGAAGGTTATGCATTGCGAGAGGGGGCGTTGTCTAAAGCTTATCATGATGCACTCTACAACCAGTTTGCTGGCAAAAAAATGTTACTAGACGGTCAACAACTGTTCATGCCAGAAAGTGAACTTATTGCATTGATTTCAAATGCATGGGGGTAAACAATACGCATTATATAATGATTTGTGACACTTTTTACCTTTCACTATATTATGTGTTTAGCGTATTTTATGCGTCGTAGATAAGACCGAAAAATAAGGAAAAGTTATGTTTGGCTGGTTTATTGTTCTCTTCGTCGCCGTAAGTAGTTTTTATTACACCGATTTAGACGCAAAGAGCGTCGTTTTCAGTAAAGTCTTCCCTGCGTTATTCGTGGTATCGCTTGTTATTGCCTTTATTAAACTGACAAAACGGCGTTCGCGACGGATGGTAAAAAGCCCAAACGCGGGAAGTGCAGGGTTTATTGCCACCACGTCAAGTAGTGACAACAGCGGGTGTAGCGGCGCAGACAGTGGAGGCGCTGACGGCGGCTGCTAAACATCAGTAAATTCCGATAGATCACGGCGTAACAGCGAATACTTCTCACTGTACTGTGATTTAAGGGGCATATCGTCTAATAATTTATAAAGCCGTCGACATTCTCTTAGCAATGTGTTGTCAGGTGTAGCACTTTTGCTCAGTATCTGTAAAAGACATTGCAATAAGTTGAGAGCCACGCCGGTATTTACAGGGGCAAACTCTTGGGCCAACGTGAACGAGTTCTTTGATTTTTCGTACTGTCCCTGCTGATAAAGCTGAATACCTTCTCGATTGAATTTTTGATAATTTGCTAAGCGTTCTTTCGCTTTTTCAGACTCGCTTAACAATAATTGTTCGCTATTTTTATCAAGTGAAATTCCTTCACTTTCTATTATTGTTTGATATCGAATTGCGTCTTCATATTCGCCTAAGTCATACATTACTTTTATACTGTCTGGTAGGAATGCTTTAGGTGGCGAATCGTAATTTTTTTCTAGTGCTAGC
This sequence comes from Alteromonas sp. 4NH20-0056, assembly GCF_057539655.1. Lineage (NCBI taxonomy): Bacteria > Pseudomonadati > Pseudomonadota > Gammaproteobacteria > Alteromonadales > Alteromonadaceae > Alteromonas > Alteromonas sp. 4NH20-0056. The sequence goes on from NZ_BAAJLS010000005.1 coordinate 220,250, forward strand.
TGTGAAATACCTAGTTGTCGCCTAGCATCTATCATCTTACCGTCTAAGACATTGACGCGAGCATTAATGATATGGCTAAAAATAGTAATGTCGAAGCTGTTGTCTATTCGTTGTAAATGCTCGTCAAACTTACCTCGTTGCAGGGCAAGTAACGCTTCCTGTTGATATCTGTTTTTAACTTTTTTATCGTCGGTGTACTCAGCGACATCTAACAGGCTGCGAATGAAGCCACACCAGTGCAAACTATCTTGATGGATAGTGCGTTTAGATAGCTCCCAAATTGCTTTACTCGACTCTGACGCCAATAGGTAATCGTCATTTCGTCTAGCAATCAGACAAGCATTAAAGTGTCGGCTAAGAGAAAAGGGCGAAATTTTAATAGCCTGCTTTATTGCATCTATTGCCGCATCTTTCTGCTTTTGGCTGTCGTTCGCATTGGCCAGTATATCTAACGCATCTGCGTTAAATTTATTACGATTCAAAATAAGGTCAGCCATCTCTATGGCTTTATTGTGTTCTTCAAGTTTTAAATACGTTTTCCCAAGGGCTATTTGTGCCCACAATATTGGCTTACCACTGCGATAGGCTTGCAGCACGTCAAATGCTTTTTGGGGAGCATTAATCTCCCAGTAGAGTTCGACCAATAACTGTTCGCACGCCCCCTTATACGAGGTTTCTTGCGATAACAGTGTTTCGCATTCATCAATAGCGGTATTGGTATCCTGAGCCGCGATGGCTTCATAAACCGTTGATAGTGATTGACGCTTTTGCCACGCACGGGAGATTCGTGTTTTTAATTGCACTTGTGAGAAGGGTTTAACAAGGTAATCGTCAGGTCGCCTATCGATTGAACCAAGGACAACAGGACGTGCACTATCCGCGCTAATAATAATAAAAATGGATGTCGGTTTTAAAAGGCGCCGAGTCCGAAGCTCTTCAATAAGCTCAAAACCATTTTTTTTGTCAACGCCTAGATGTAAATCACAAACAACAATATCAAATTTTTGTTTTTTACACAGTGACAGTGCTTGTTCTGCCGATGATTTAGTTACAACATCGGTGGCGCCCATGGAGTTAACGAGCCCTTTGAGTAGAAGAAGAAAAGGGCGCTGGTCTTCAATTATCAAAACCTGCTTGTCCGCAAATTTCATTTCTATTCCATTAGCCGTCGTGAATGCTTTTATCATTAATGAAAACTGCACTAAGGGCAAGAATATGCTTAAGAAAAACATTATCTTGCCGACAACATAAGTATGCATTAAACGTTAGGTAAGTCTTTGGAAGCGCCCCACACCGTTCATCAAGCTGTAATAGACCCCAGTATTTCATGGGAAAAAAACGGCACCCTCGCTAAGGCAGCGCAAGACGCGACGTTGTTTTCGTTATATCTTGCAATGCAGCAGAGTGCGCTTGTTCATAATGTCTCTTACCACGATTTACAAAAAGAAGATGAAAACGCCTCACTACATGTCGATGTGCTTAGCTTTTATCGACAGCCAGCGCTAGCGGCTGCGTCGGCCGATTGGGAGATAATAGGCAGGGTTAACACGCTGTACAATAGTGGGTACACCAGAGATGCTTCGCTCTTTCAACACATGCATCCTTCACCTTTATCTCAAGTAAACGATAAAAATAAGTTAAGTGATGATGTAATAAATAACTGTTCGCTAAGCACCCAAAAGCGACTAAAAACACAGTACGCTGAACAGCTACCTGAAGATCCCACCATGCTAAACGACCTAATACCGCTCGCTCAACAGACATTTGTTGCATAGTCTAGTAATTTTAACGCTGCTCTGTTATTCTCCGCGCCGCATTTTGCACTGGTTTTACGTTCCAACTAGCAAAGGTGAACATTATGACTAAATATATCGTTTGCGCGATGTACAAATTTGTTGCGCTCGACAACTTCGAGGCAATGCGCCAACCTCTTCTTGATGCCATGGAAAAAAATGGTATTAAAGGAACCTTGCTTCTCGCCAATGAAGGTATTAACGGCACCGTGTCGGGTACGCGTGAGGGTATCGATGGATTACTTCACTACCTTAATAGCGACAGCAGAATAAACCCTATTTCTTGCAAAGAGTCTTTGCACGATGACCAGCCTTTTTATCGCACCAAAGTTAAGCTTAAGAAAGAAATTGTGACGATGGGCGTGGAAGGTATCGACCCTCGTCAGACCGTCGGGACCTATGTAAAACCCAAAGACTGGAATGCATTAATCAGTGACCCAGACGTTACCGTAATTGATACCCGTAACGATTATGAAATAGAAATTGGCACGTTTAAGCATGCTATAGATCCAAAAACAAAAACATTTCGTGAGTTTCCAGAGTATGTTGCAAACGCGTTAGACACGACCAAAAATAAAAAAGTCGCCATGTTTTGCACCGGTGGTATTCGCTGTGAAAAATCAACGGCATACCTTAAAGAGCAAGGGTTTGAAGAGGTATACCATTTAGAAGGTGGCATACTTCAATATTTAGAAGATGTACCTAAAGATGAGTCGTTATGGGAAGGGGATTGCTTCGTTTTTGATAATCGCGTTGCTGTAAACCACGACCTTGAAAAAAGTAAATATGATCAATGCTACGCTTGTCGGCTACCTATTACGGTAGAAGATAAAAAGAGTGATGTATATGAACCGGGTGTAAGCTGTCCTCATTGTTACGGCACACACACTGATGATCAGATAGCGCGTTTCCGTGAACGTGAAAAGCAAGTTCAACTTGCTAAAGCACGTAACCAAGAGCACGTAGGTACTGAAGCGAGAGAAACGATGGAGCAAAAGCGTTTAGAAAAAGCTCGTCAGCAGCGAGAGAGAGCTTTGAAAGCAAAGCAAAATCAGGCGTAGACAGGCACCATCTTGAGCGTTACACTCGATGTATATGATGTACGATTAAGGATTACGAGTGAGTACTCAACTTTCAGAAGCAAAAATTGAAGAGATAAAGAACGACTTTATTTTTTTCGACAAGGACGGAAACGGTCAAATCGATTTGACTGAGTTTATTGAACTACTAACCGTTATATCGCCTAAAACAAAAGCTAGTCATGTCGAGGAAGGCTTTAAGCTTATCGACAGTAATAATGACGGCTTTATTGATTTTCCTGAGTTCCTAGAATGGTGGCAGGAATGTTGGTGGGAATACTAGGTCCTCCGTTGTTACAATAACAAAAAAGCGAGCTATTTTCAGCTCGCTTTTTTATGCTTATTGCTCTTCTAGCGTGTCGTCGCTATCACCGTCATCATTTTCGATGGGAGCACGAGGCTTTCGCTTTATAGGCACCATACCAATATCTTCACCGCCCATTGTGTCCACCCGACGAACGGCCTGTTTCTTAGGTGACGCTACGCGGCTTTTCGCCGAGGACGACTTGGATGATGCGGGTTTTGGCTTTTTGTCTTCAAACCCTTTAAATGACGCAGGAAGGGTGTCATGGTTCTCACATGCTAAAGCATACTGCAAGTGAGATTTAAGTGCTGTAAAACTCTTCCAATCTCTTGGACCAATAAGCGACATCGCTTCACCTTTTTGGCCAGCTCTGCCTGTGCGTCCAATGCGATGAATGTATTCGTCAGCATTCTTGGGTAAATCGAAGTTGATAACCAACCCGACTTTAGACAGATCTAATCCGCGAGATGCAACGTCAGTGGTAACCAATATTGAATGCTGGCCTCGGGCGAACTCACTCATGATTGAAGCGCGTTGATTTTGTGGTAAGTCACCACGCAACGCGATGGCTTGCAAATCACTCTCGTTGAGCATGGTGGTTAACCGGTCGGTATCTTCTCGTGTTGCGGTAAATACGATAGCTTGATTGTAATCTCTGCGTTTTAATTCAGTGTCCAACAATGTGTCTTTGTGCTCGACATTGTCTGCAAAATAGCATTGCTGGGTAATGTCCCCGTGCTCAGCTGTGGCGTCTCCAACAGCAACACGCACTGCGCTTTTGGTCAGCGTTGAGGTCATGTGATTGAGTTCTATGCTATCGAGTGTCGCAGAAAAAAGCATAGTTTGACGCTTTCTATGATCGGCAAAGTCGTTGATCATTTTTAATTGCGAAGAAAAGCCTAAGTCGAGCATTCTGTCAGCTTCATCGAATACCAACAATTCTAGCCCGTTCAAGTACATACTTTTACCTAGCAAGTGGTCGGCTACGCGACCTGCGGTGCCCACAATGATGTGAGGGTTTCTACGCAATGACTTTACTTGATCGTTAAAGTTCTCTCCGCCTACAACCAGTGTACAGCTTAGATTGAGACCACTACACAATGACTTAGCTTCGATAAAAACCTGTTTAGCCAGTTCTCGCGTCGGTGCCAAAATAAGGGCTCTTGGATCTTGTCGGCTCAATGCTTTTTGAGACATTAAACGGTTTACGGCCGGAACGAGAAATGCAAAGGTTTTACCAGACCCCGTTTTTGAAGATGCAATAATATCTTTGCCCTGAATACCTGGAAGAATGGTCTTTTCCTGAATTTCAGTAAGCGAAGTAATATTCTTTGCTTCAAGCTTGGCAATAATTTTATGATGAACGGGTAGGTCAGTAACTAACAATGTGCGGCCTCTTAGAAATAGTCAAACGCTATTATCCCTTAAAGGCCGCGATTATGAAAGCACGCGAAGAATTTAATGCAGCCTAAACCTGCATTTCTGTGACTTCTTCTGGAATGATAAGTGCTCCCTTCGTTTTTTGTTTGACTTCCTCAGGCGTAACGCCTGGTGCGCACTCTCTTAATACAAATGCGCCGTCTTTAACTTCAAGCACGGCTAAGTCTGTAATGATACGTGTAATACAATTAACACCAGTAAGAGGAAGGGTACATGCATCAAGTAATTTTGAATTACCGTGTTTATCCGTGTGTGTCATGGTAACAATAATATTTTTTGCACCTGCCACTAAGTCCATCGCGCCACCCATGCCTTTTATCAGTTTTCCTGGGATCATCCACGAAGCAATGTTCCCATTTACGTCAACTTCAAAGGCGCCAAGTACGGTAAAATCAACGTGCCCACCTCGTATCATCGCAAAGCTTTCCGCAGAGTTGAAAATAGAAGCACCTGTAATGGCTGTAACCGTTTCCTTGCCTGCGTTTATCATATCGGCGTCTACGGCATCGTCAGTAGGGTAGGCACCCATACCAAGTAATCCATTCTCAGATTGCAGCATCACGCTGATATCATCTGGAACATAACTTGCCGCAAGTGTTGGAATACCAATACCTAAATTTACATAATCGCCATCTTTAAATTCTTGTGCAACGCGCATTGCAATTTGTTCTCTGCTTAGTGCCATGATTATGCCTCCTTCGCAGTAACGCGACGTTCGATACGTTTTTCAAAACTGCCTTTTATGACACGATTAACGTATATTCCAGGGGTGTGGATCTCGCTTGGCGCAAGTTGTCCCGCCTCAACGATTTCTTCGGCCTCTACCACTGTGATTTTTCCTGCTGTTGCTGCCATAGGATTAAAGTTTTGAGCCGTATGTCGATAAACACAATTACCGTAAGTATCTACTTTCCACGCTTTCACTATGGCAAAGTCACCGGTGATCGATTCTTCTAAAATGTACGGTCGTCCGTTGAACGTTTTTACTTCCTTGCCCTCACCAACTGGGGTGCCGTAGCCTGTTGCAGTATAAAATGCAGGGATACCCGCACCACCGGCGCGCATCTTTTCGGCTAACGTGCCTTGAGGGGTAAGCTCTACGTCCAACTCACCATTTAGCAATTGTTGTTCAAATAGGGCATTTTCGCCAACATACGATGACACCATCTTTTTAATCTGTTTATCTTCTAGCAACAAGCCTAAGCCAAAACCGTCAACACCACAGTTATTTGATACCACCGTAAGTTGCTTAGTACCCATGGTTTTAATTTGATTGATGAGCCCTTCTGGAATACCGCACAAACCGAATCCTCCGGCGATAATGGTCATTCCATCCTCAAGGCCGCGCATTGCTTCTTCATAACTTGTTACGACTTTATTAAAGCCTGACATGACTGTGCTCCTAATCGACACGTTTCGTTAATAAAGAGTATTACTAATGTAATAACTTATGTAAAATTGAAATAATATTAGTATTAATAAATTATAGTTATTAATAAATTATGAATATTTCATATAGAAACCTTCAGGCGTTCGTAAACGTTGCGCAATCGAACAGTTTCGCTGAAGCTGCTGATAGATTACATCTTACGCAACCTGCTCTTTCCTCTGCCATCAAAAAGCTCGAAGAACAGATAGGGGGGAGCCTTTTTATTCGCAGTACCCGTCGGGTATCACTCACGCCAGAAGGGCGTGTTTTTCTTCCACATGCGCTGAGAGTGTTGCGCGATTGGGACGATGCGCTTAGTGATATTCAAACGCTTTTTGCGATGGAAAAAGGTCAGCTTACGATTGCGTCTATGCCCTCATTCGCTGAGTCACACCTTCCGCCATTGCTAGCGACATATCATTCTCACGCGCCAAATATCAATATTCGAATTGTGGATGTGGTGATGGAGAACGTGATCGATGAGGTAAAAAAAGGGCGTGCAGATATTGGGTTTACGTTCGAGCCAATGGCAGCAGAGGGGTTAGACTTTGTTCCGTTATTTGATGATCAATTCGTTGCCGTAGTAAACCCGCATCATCCTCTAGCAGCCCATACCTCAATAGAGTGGGCACAGTGTATCGCTCATAGCTTTGTTATGATGAACCGTGGGTCAGCCGTAAGGCGATGGACACAAGAGAAGCTAGAACAATGTGGGGTTATAAACATTGTCGCTGAAACAGGGCAGCTTGCGACGTTAGGCAGGCTCATTTGCCAGGGCCTTGGAATGTCAATAATGCCATCAATTTGCAAACTACAAATGGAATCTATTGGATTAAAGACGCTCGCTATTAACGATGCGCCACTCATCAAAAAAGTGGGGCTAGTGAAGAGTACTCAAAGAGGTATGTCTGTGGCGGCTAAACAGTTGTGGCAGCAATCCGTAAATAGGTACAAAAAAGATGCATTACTCGATAACTAAGCGCTGCTGTAACCATAAGTCGTTATACATTTCGATATAGTGCTTAATTGTATTGTCGTTGTTCATTTCGACGAGATATTTGTCGAACGACGAGGTGAGGTAAGCACATGGTGATTGCTTTGAAAAAGCAAAATGTACTTGTGCTCCGGTTAGTTCAAATACTTTCACGAACCGTTCTTCTAGGTTATTTTCTTTCAAAAATGAACGGGCAACGCGCTCACCGATAACATAATAGTCGACGCGACCTTTATCTAACATTTGGAAGCTTTCACGTATGCCTTTTACCTGAACAACGTCTTGATGAGCAAGAAATGTATCAATAACAGCGCCATGTTTGTCTCCCGCGTTGATACTCCCTATTAGGCCGTCTAGAGCTTGAAGGTCACTTATTGGTTTGTTGCCGCGTAACCTAAAAACATTTACCGGGTTATCAAAAAATGGTGCATGGGTAAAGGTGAGGTAGCTTTCTCTCTCTGAAGTGCGCTTTAGGGCTGGGATAAGGTCTATGTTGCCGTCATAGGCTTCTTTTAGTACACGCTTCCACGGACCGCTATGCTGCACTTCCCACGGCACACCTAAATGGTTCAATATATCCGTTGCGGTATGTATTGATGCTCCTGTAAGCGACTCGCCCTGTGCCCAATGAAAGGGCGCGTAATTAGGATGCGCTGAGATGATAACGCGTTCACAGGATGCAAAGACGTGTAGAGGGAATGAAATACTAAACAGGGTGCATAGAAACCACGCGCATTTCATATGCACATCTATTAGGCTTGCGTTACCACTTTTTCTTCGGTGCAAATAGTTCATCTAATTCATCACGCTCTTCCTCTTGACGTTTAGCACGGTCTTGCGCATTAACGTTCTTAAGGTTATTTTGAATTTCCGCTAACAGACTGCGTAAATTAGCAAGTTTTGCTGTTGAATATTCATCTTGGTGATTTTGGTTTTCTAGCGCCGCAATAGCTTTTTCATAGTACTGTCGAGCAGAACCTAACATATTACTTTGGTGTGCAGTACGTCCGCGTTTTGATAGCGTTTCAACGTTAACTTTCACTTGTAAGCGTTCTAACTGTTTTTCCTCTTCAATAAAAACTTTACTGTCAACTTTTCCCTTACTATGTTCTGAACGAAGCAAAATCCTCAACTTCTTTACTGCTTGGATATATTGAATAATTTGCTTGTCGTTGTCAGGTAACACAAACTCTGGTGGCGCTTCTTGGCCTGCCATGGAAACATCATTTTGCTTCCCTTCTGAAATACGTTGACGTAATTCAGGGGTGCTTGCGTGATCGTTAATAACTTTTAACGAGTTTTGCACCCTGTTATGCAGTATCGCCATTAACCTACCGGATACCGGAATGTTAGAACTTGCCATAATGACATTTTCAGTTTCATCAATAATTGTTTTATGCTTCGCTAATTCAGCTCTGCGTTCAGCATCAACTTTAGCGCGATGCTGCTGTATAGCATTGATGAAAATTGCTGCAATCAACAAAACAACAATTAATATTATAATAATTACGTACATACGCAGGTTTCCGTCAACTTATTTAGCGGTTATTTGTTTTAATTTTTTATTCATGCACATTTTCTATGTTACGGTATTTTCACAACAAAAACACTCCCACCTAAAGTGCCACCATTCGAAAGGTGAATTTTACCAACGTTATCGCCTTGGGAATGGGCATTGGCGATTAACTTTGCAAAGAACAAACCCAAGCCAGTACGACCTTGACTTAGCTGAAAATCTGCTAGTGCTTCAGCGCTTTTATCTAGCATAGAAAGAGGATACCCGTCACCATCGTCTTCGATACAAATAGTGAGGTAATCTTCATCACACGAGGCAGATATTTCTATTTGTGAAGCACCATATTTTAAAGCGTTCACTAACACATCATTAATTAATATGTAAATGAGCTCACTGTCTAGATACCAGCTTAGCGCCTCGTCAACATTTATGTTAATCGATATTGCTTTTTGTTTGGTGTAAATACGGTTTGAACCAACCACATCGCTAAGTAAGTCGGCAATAAAACACTCATCTATCGTAATAGGGAGGCTCTCAAGCTCTGCGCGGTATAATGATAAAATCTGCACAAGGTTTGTGTTTAAGCGTGAGGCTTCATAATGCACATTAGCAACATGTTCTCTCGCATCAGCACTTTCTTTGGGGAGCGACTGGGCGAGTGTTTCAATAGACTGTATCAGTAGAAACAACGAGTTCTTCATGTCATGAACAGCCGCCGCAAGCACAGATGAAAAATCAATGCTAGTCGTTACTGGTGTTGGTTCATGGGACGTAGTAGTTCTATCCATATGACGCTTACATCTTCTGAAAAAGTGTTGTTATCCGTGTTGCAGCATGGGTTAACGATAAACAGCATACCGAAACAGAGCCTTTTTTGAAGTATCACTTATTTATAAAAAAAATGCTTTGTTTTTTACGCTTTATGTTGTTTTCGTAATAGATAAAGATAAATAGTAGTGGTTTTGGTTATAACGATAGCGTTATAGTGGCGGTATAGGGTTAGGATCGAGTCTACAATGAAATTACAACAGCTGCGTTATATCGTCGAAGTACTAAATAATAACTTAAATGTATCGGCTACTGCTGAGAGCCTTTATACCTCTCAACCAGGTATCAGTAAGCAAGTTAGAATGCTTGAAGATGAGCTTGGCGTCCAAATTTTTGGAAGAAGCGGCAAGCATTTGACCCATGTTACTGACGCCGGTAATGATGTGATTAATATCGCTAGGGAAATATTGGCGAAAGTTGAAAGTATTAAAGCGGTATCGCGTGAGCACACATTACCCGACCAGGGTAAACTGAATATTGCCACGACTCACACCCAAGCGCGCTACGCGTTACCTGACGTTATAAAAGGGTTTATGTCGAAGTACCCAAAAGTGTCGCTACACATGCATCAAGGAACACCTTCTCAGATAAGCGACCTTGCAGCAAAAGGTGAGGCGGATTTCGCTATTGCTACCGAGGCGCTTCATTTGTACAACGATTTAGTCATGCTCCCTTGTTATCATTGGAATCGAAGTGTCATCGTTAATAAAGACCACCCGTTATCTAAAAAAGGCAGTATTGATATAAGCGATATTGCGCAGTACCCGTTAGTCACGTATGTCTTTGGATTTACTGGGCGCTCAGAACTCGATCACGCCTTTGAGCGAGCCGGTTTAACCCCCAAAATTGTATTTACCGCAACAGACGCTGATGTCATTAAAACCTATGTAAGGTTGGGAGTAGGGATTGGCGTGATTGCGTCAATGGCAGTAAATGAAGAACTAGACTCTGATTTGGTAAAAATAGACGCAAGCCATTTGTTTGATTACAGCACGACAAAGATAGGGTTTAGAAAAGGGTCGTTCTTACGCAGTTATATGTACGATTTCATTGAGCGCTTTGCACCGCACTTAACCAAAGACAAAGTTGAAAAAGCCATGATGCTTAAAAATAATGATGAAGTGGAAAAAATGTTCAAGGGCGTCACGTTGCCCGTTAAATAATAATTCACTCTATTCAATATGTCGGCGCACATAGGTGTTATGCGCGCCAACCTACTTTGTTAGCATTCTATGATGTTAACCGCCAGACCGCCTCGTGCGGTTTCTTTGTATTTAGTCTTCATGTCGTTTCCGGTGTCACGCATGGTTTTAATTACTTTATCCAGTGAAACCTTGTGTTCACCACTTCCACGTAGCGCAAGGCGAGAGGCATTAATGGCTTTAATTGCTCCCATCGCATTTCGCTCGATACACGGAACCTGAACCAGACCACCCACAGGGTCACAGGTTAGACCGAGGTTGTGCTCCATTCCAATTTCTGCGGCGTTTTCTACAGCGCTGACGGTGCCGCCCATGATTTCAGCAAGGGCTCCGGCGGCCATTGAGCATGCTACGCCCACTTCACCTTGGCATCCAACTTCTGCACCTGAAATAGACGCATTCTCTTTATACAGAATGGCGATGGCGCCAGCCGTTAACAAGAATCTGCTAGCAATTTCTTCGTCAACAGGGCGTATGAATTTATCGACATACTGTAATACAGCAGGAATGATTCCCGCTGCCCCGTTTGTGGGAGCCGTAACAACACGGCCGCCAGCTGCGTTTTCCTCGTTCACCGCAAGCGCAAACATGTTTACCCAATCTAAGGTTTGCATTGGGTCAGACGTATGTTCAGTTTGCAAGCGACGATATAAAGCGGGAGCGCGGCGAACCACCTTTAACCCGCCAGGAAGAATACCTTCGCTCTCTATTCCTCTCGTGATACAGGCTTTCATCACTAACCAAATATCATAAAGCTTCTGCTTAACTTCATGAGACGGGCGTAGGCTCGATTCATTTTTAAGCATGAGCGAACTAATGCTAAGCCCGTTTGTTTTGCATAAAGACAGCAACTCAGTGGCTGTTTTAAAAGGATAGGGCACCGTTGCTTGAACAGCCGCGGCATGGGCTTTTGCGTCGTCAAAGTCTTCGTCTTTGATAATAAAACCACCGCCGATACTGTAATACGTTTGCTCGCGAAGCAATGTTTCACCACAGTAAACGAAAAACGTCAGTGCATTGGCATGCTTAGGGAGGGTTTTTCTCCTATGAAAAATGATGGCATTTTTATTCGGGAAAACTACATGCTTTTGACCGTTCAGTTTAAGCGTTTGCGACGTTCTAACCTCTTCAAGAAGCGGCTCAATACAATCCACGTCGATACTCTCTGGAAGCGCGCCCAATAGCCCTAGAATAACGGCTTTCCCTGTACCATGACCTATTCCTGTTTGGCCGAGAGAACCGTATAGTTCAACCTTTATAGAATCGACTTTTTCAAGCATCTCGTTATCGGCTGTCAGTTCCTTCACGAATTCAGCGCCTGCTCTCATTGGGCCGACGGTGTGCGAGCTAGAAGGACCGATGCCTACACTGAACATATCAAAAACACTAATCATGATATTACATATCGTTAATGAATAATGACGCTGATAATGCATGTATGAGCGAAGAACTACAATATAGAAAACCTAATCTACAAATTAGAAATGCTAATCTACTGTAAAGATAAATTTAAACCCATCACGCAGGTAACGTTTTAAGGGTGAATATGATGTGAAAGATTTCGGATTATAGCGGCGGTCGCGCCCCATATCATTTTTGAGCCATAGGGAATAAAGTAAATAGGGAAGGTTTTGCCGTTTTTATGAGTGTGATAAGTAAGGTGATTGCTACGGTCGAGTAAATGGGCGAGGGGAACCTCAAACGCACTTTCCACTTCATTTTTGTCGATTACTAAATTAGAAAATGGCATAACAAACGAGACAACAGGCGTAATGGTGTAGCCGCTTATTGTTCTATAATTTGGAAGCTTACCAACTACGTCGACATAATTAGCGGGTAGTCCTATTTCTTCCTGTGCTTCTCGTAATGCTGCATCAAAAACTGAGTCATCGGTATTATCCACGGCGCCGCCAGGAAAGCTGATTTGCCCAGGATGATGACGCAAATGATGTGCTCGCTCAGTAAGAATGACGGAAAGATGGCTTCCATAGTCAACCAATGGAATTAGTACGGCCGCTGGGCGACCCGCTTTTTTTAGCGGATAATCAGGCTCGGTGTTTGGTATCCGTGCGTGCTGAAACTGATTAATAAAGCTTGTTTTATCCATTGCGATATCCAAACGCTTTTTCTAACGTGGGTATAATCTTGGACACCTTATCCAGTGTCTCTTGGTATTCGTCATTAGCGTTAGAATCAAGAACAATCCCACCGCCGGCCCAACAATGCATGGTGTCGTTTTCTACTAATAACGTACGTATACAAATGCTCGAGTCCATGTCTTCCCTAAACCCCATATAGAATATACTGCCGCAATAGATATTACGGCGATGGGGTTCTAGTTCATCAATAACTTCCATTGCTCTTATTTTAGGGGCGCCTGTTATTGAGCCGCCAGGAAACGACGCCGCAAGAAGGTCCAGAGGGGTAACCCCTTCGTTTAACTCTCCTACAACTGTACTGACCATGTGATGTACGGCTTGATAACTTTCTAAAGCAAACAAAGCGGGCACATTAACGCTGTGTGGCTTGCAGTGTTTAGATATATCATTTCGCAATAGATCAACAATCATTAAGTTCTCTGCGCGGTCTTTTTCAGCCGCCAGTAAACGCGCTGCACTTTTCATATCTTCAACAGGGTCGTCGAAGCGTGGACGCGTCCCTTTTATAGGTTTCGTTTCAACAACGTTGCTTTTTACGCTAATGAACCGCTCTGGAGATATGCTCATTATCGCCCCATGTTGATGTTTAATATAGGCCGAAAATGGAGCAATGTTTTCGTCTCGTAGCATTAAATACGCATGCCACGGGTCGCCTTTAAACGTTGCACTAAATCGTTGCGCCATATTAACTTGATAGCAGTCGCCCGCTCGTAGATATGCATTAATTTTGTTGAGCGCAGCGGTATAGTCGTTTTGGGATAGGTTAGACTCAAACGCAGAGGTTAGCGATAACGGTTCTTGTTTAGTTGTCTTGTCTAATAGGCAGTCAGGGAGAGGCGTAGTACCCACTCTACAGAAATAGATTGCGCCTGTTTTCGTATCTTCAATAATACTTTGCAAATAAAGACTGACACAATAATCGGGGGTCTCATAGCAATCTAGTGAGATGCTAGGCAGTGATTCATAAAAGCGCCCCGTATCGTAGCTTGCAAAACCCGCAACGCCAATAATAAAGGGCAAAATATCCGCATAGGATACAGAGCAAGGGCTTAGCTGATAGCGGGAAGCTGCAGCATGTAGATATGCATTTGTGGCCTCGAATGGGCGCATATCTACGTCAATACTCGTACCTACTCGATTATCTATTAGTCTAACAGTGCCTGCCTTTGCAACTACGGTGTTAGTTGGTTCCCAAAGCATTATATTGAATCTACCATCACTTTTGGTGGAGCCACTCGTATCGAGCAACATACTTCCGCTTAGAGCACTAATATTTTCATACAGCTCAAGAAAAGACGGGATGCTATTCTTATCTAGTAACGTAATAGTGATGTAATTATTTTCAGACGCTGGCATATAATAATAAACTCAATACAGCAAGTTACGAAATGAGGTGGGCATAGACACCGGTACCTGCTCAAAACTTTTTCACCTACTATTGTTAAGCATGGTGAACACTCAAGAGATGCGCTAGTATACGCTCTTTTAGCAAGCTAAGACCACGAAAGCCAAATAAAAAAGAGGATGTCATGACCGTTATCCGTCAACAAGATTTTATTGACAGTATTGAAGATGCTCTGCAATTCATTTCATACTATCACCCCATAGATTACGTAAAAGCTGTTGAAGAAGCTTATAACAGAGAACAGAGCCAAGCGGCGAAAGATGCCATGGCGCAAATTCTTATCAATTCGAGAATGTCTGCAGAGGGCAAGAGGCCGCTTTGCCAGGATACTGGTATCGTAACCTGCTTTGTAAAAGTAGGGATGGGAGTTTCTTGGGATAAAACAGACATGACCGTTCAACAAATGGTTGATGAAGGAACGCGTCGCGCTTATTTAAACCCCGATAATCCTCTACGCGCTTCGATCGTTGCCGATCCTGCCGGCGCGCGCACGAACACCAAAGATAACACGCCTTCGGTAGTGCATATCGATATGGTCGCAGGCGAAAAGATTGAAGTGATGATTGCTGCAAAAGGCGGTGGTTCTGAAAACAAATCGAAGATGGTAATGTTGAACCCAAGCGATGACATCGCAGATTGGGTAGTGAAAACATTACCAACAATGGGCGCGGGGTGGTGTCCCCCAGGAATGCTGGGAATAGGCATTGGCGGTACTGCGGAAAAAGCAGCGGTACTGGCAAAAGAAAGCTTAATGGACCCGGTCGACATTCAAGAGCTTATTGCTCGAGGACCAAAGACTACCGATGAAAAACTACGTGTTGAAATTTTTGACCGCGTAAATAAATTAGGTATTGGTGCACAGGGGCTAGGCGGTTTAACCACCGTGGTTGACGTAAAAATCATGTCATTGCCGACCCATGCAGCGTCAAAGCCAGTGGCTATGATCCCAAACTGCGCAGCAACACGCCATGCACACTTTCATCTTGATGGCTCTGGCCCTGCTGAACTTACGCCGCCTAAGTTAGAAGATTGGCCTGAAGTAACGTGGGAAGTAGGAGAAAATACACGCCGCGTTAATTTGGACGACGTCACAAAAGAAGATATTCAAGAATGGAAAGTAGGCGAGACTGTTCTGTTGTCTGGCAAAATGCTTACCGGGCGAGATGCAGCGCACAAACGAATTCAAACTATGATGGACAACGGTGAGGGGCTTCCTGATGGGGTAGACCTAACGAACCGCTTTATCTACTACGTAGGTCCGGTTGATGCTGTGGGTGATGAAGTAGTTGGCCCAGCGGGGCCGACAACGGCAACCCGAATGGATAAGTTCACAGACTTAATGCTTGAAAAAACAGGCCTTATAGGCATGATTGGGAAAGCAGAACGAGGCCCAGCAACAGTAGACTCTATTGCAAAACATAAGGCGGTTTATTTGATGGCTGTCGGTGGTGCTGCATACTTAGTGTCGAAAGCAATTAAAAAATCACGGGTTGTCGCTTTTGAAGATTTAGGTATGGAAGCTATCTATGAATTTGAGGTTGAGGACATGCCGGTGACGGTTGCCGTTGATAGTACAGGGGCAAACGCACATAAAACAGGCCCTGCAATCTGGAAAGCAAAGATTGAAGAACTAGACGCGACACTGTCTAAGTAAGCCTATTCATCTATAAAAAACAGGTGCCAATGGCGCCTGTTTTTGTATATAGTGCTGTATAAATTAACAGTCAATCATTATTATGCAATCATTCTTATCTTATAATGACACACTTGTCATTCTCGCTATTCTTCTAATTACTAGCTTATTACTAATAGTCAAAGTGTTGATTCAGTCAAAGCAGCTGACTATTGCAAAAGAACGTGTGGATGCGTTAAGTGAAAGCATGCAGGTTTACGTTGAAAAAGGTTTTTTGGTTGAAGAAAAGCAACGTCAACTGGAAGCCGTTACTGCCACTAACAAAGTGTTAGAAGCAGACAAGAACGCGCTTCAACAGCTGTACACTAAAACGCTCGCACAAAGCGAAGCGCAGAAAGCACGTATCGACGCATTGTTAGAGAATCACGAAGATAAATTAGCAACAATGGCGGCGTCAGAAAAGCGGTTACATACGCAGTTTGAAAATCTTGCAAACAAGATTTTTGAAGAGAAACAAAGCACGTATAACTCCCATGCTAAGCACAATATTGAATCGGTACTCGCACCTTTCAAACAACAATTAGATTCATTTAAGAAGCAAGTAACCGATCAGCACATTAGGGAAGGGCAAGAGCGCGCATCGTTAAAAACGGAAATTTTAAGCCTTAAAGCGCTTAACCAGCGAATAACGGAAGAAGCAAGCGCACTAACAAACGCGTTGAAAGGCGATAATAAAAAGCAAGGAAACTGGGGGGAAGTGATCTTAGAACGTATCCTTAACGAGTCAGGATTGCGCGAAGGACATGAATATGAAACACAGGTTTCTGCGCAAAACGACGCGGGTAAGCGTCTTCAACCTGACATTGTCGTACACTTACCAAACGACAAAGACGTCATCATTGATGCAAAAGTAAGTTTACGAGCGTATGAACAGTATTTTAACTGTGAGGAGGATACCGAACGCGAGCGCCATTTACACGAGCATGTCGCGTCAATTAAGGGTCATATTAAGGGGTTGGGCGCAAAAGATTATCAATCGTTAAGTAGTCTAAGAACCCTCGACTATGTGTTACTTTTTATTCCTATCGAGCCGGCCTTTCTTTTGGCCGTGGATAAAGACCCAGAGCTTATTGCCCTTGCGCTTAATCACAACATTATGTTGGTGAGCCCCACAAGTTTACTCGTCGCCCTTCGTACTATTAACAACATTTGGCAGTATGAGTACCAAAATCAGAATGCACAAGAAATTGCGACCCACGCCGCAAAGCTGTATGACAAATTTGTCGGGTTCGTGAGTGACATGGAAAAAATAGGAAAGTCGATTGATACCGCTCACAACCAGTACGAATCAGCAATGAATAAATTATCGAGTGGAAAGGGGAATTTAGTAAGGCAAGTAGAGAAGTTTAGAACGTTAGGCGTGCAACCTAACAAACGAATTACGGCGCACATGATAAGTAAAGGTGACAGTGATGAATAACTAAATGCGTAATGAAACGCGTGAATAAAGGTAAAAAAAAAGCCCCGATATCGGGGCTTTTTACTATTTAGTTCTTAACTCGTATTACTTAAAGCGTCTACGTAAATATATCGCTGGAAGTAATAGAAGGCCTAACCAACCCATTGAACCACCAGATGAGCTAGATGCTACTGGCGCTGGAGCAGGAGGAGCTGGTTGCTCGCTCGCTTCATCAGCTAGGTTGTTTACACTTACTACAACTTCTGCAGGGGCAGATACATTACCTGCAGTATCAATTGCTACAACGCTCATAGTAATGCTTTCTAGGCCAGCATCAAAATCAAGCACTGAGCTATCCGCTACGGTAATAGTGCCGTCGCGTGATACTGAAAGTGCAATAGAGCTTGAAGACTGAACGAAGAACTCTGATACAGGGCTGGTGATACCGTCAGCGTCAGACGCTTCGATAGAACCTACAACCGTACCATTTTCAGCGTTTTCATCAACACTGAACGTTTGTGCTTCGATAGTCGGCTCGTTATTACCGTCAGTCGCAATTGCCGTTGGAGCAACGCCGTCTGCGCCTAAGAACACATAACCGCCGTTACCTACACCTTGCAACATTACTGTTTCACCAACCGCTACAGTATTTACTACTTCACCGGCGCTATTAACTAACGCAGGTACCGCTTCTGGCGTGAATGAGTAACCGGTGCGTACCAAGTCTTCGTCCCATGCAACTGTTGGGAAGAAATCAAACGCACTGTTTTCAGCACGGAACGCAATAGTTGCATTCGCTGTACCTAGATCAGCAAGCGTTAAACCTAAGTCTTCCGCACAGCTAATCATTGTTAGCAAGTTAGAGCCTGGCTCGTGGAAAGTTGGGAACAAGCTACCTGACAACGCGCCAAATGGGCGAGTGAACGTAACGATATCAGCGTTATCACGACCAAATGCAGAATCATTTAGTGTTTGTGCTGTGAAATCAAAGTTACCATCACCGTCAACATCTACGTCCATAAATAGACCTAGTGCGTGACCTGAAAGTAGCGGGTCAGCAAGTGTAACGTTTGTGAATACAAGTGCAGTTTCACACGCTGCAGAGCCAAAGATTTCAATTGACGCATTTACGATATCAAACGTTTTGCCTTCATCAACGCCACTGTCAATAGTCAGTGGAGCAAGTGATACGTTGGCATCAACTGGACCCGTGTTAGTTACTGTGCGCATAACGCCTTCATCAGTAATAACCGTTCCAAGTTCTAGTGACGCTACCGCTTTTGGCAATACGTGATAAACCATGTGCATGGTTTCGCCGCTATCAGCTGTAAACATTAGCGCACCATCATATTCAACTTCAGTAAGAAGCGGTGAACCTGCTGGTGTGACAACTGAAGCGCTGTCTAGAGACCATTCTGGAAGCTTAGCTGGGTCGATAGTTGCTGTAACGTCAAACGTCACTGTTTGACCTGCAGGAACAGAAACAGTCGCTGGGTAGTCCATGCTTAGTGCTTCTGTCGCGGTATCGTTATCGAAACGAGCCATGTCAGAAAGTGTGTAGGTTTTCGCTTCAGAAGAGAAGTTTTTAACCGTAACTGTTTTCGTGATTGAAGCTGTTTCTGATAGGCCTACTGCGCCAAAGGCTAATGCAGCTTGCTTAGTCGCAGAATCCCATGCAGCTGTTGTTGATTGAGATGCTTTCTCAACGTCAACTAAACCAGCACCGATATAACTAATTGGTGCAAGTTCTGCTTCTGGGTTAAGTGAGCGAGGCTCTACAGTCACGTCTAGGTTTGCGTTGTTCATCAATGTTGCTTTCAATTCAAACGCGTTACGCGCTGGGAATACTTCTGCAAGCATTGCCATTGCACCCGCAGTAATTGGGCTTGAGAACGACGTACCACTGATTGGTGTTGAACCTGTACCAGTTCCAACTTCAGCAGTAAGAATAGCAGTACCTGGCGCTGTAATTTCTGGCTTAAGTAAACCATCTACAGAAGGACCACGTGACGTAAAGGTCGCGATAGCACCTTCTTTAACGAACAACTCTGACGCAAATGCAAACGTTGCTGTACCAGCTGCTACTGCTGCTTTTAATACATCACCGTCTTCTTTTGAAATCATTACAGAGTTAATACCGATTGGTGCAGCTGGTGTGCCGCCCATGGTAAATGCTCCGTCGCCTTCGACATTGTTTACAACAATAACGAACTCAGCACCGGCTGCTTCTGCATTGTTGATTTTCGTTGTGAATGCACAAGCACCACGGTCGATGATTACCACGTTGCCTGTTGCGTCAGCAGTATAAGGGTCACAACCTGTTGCGTTTGTTTCCGCTTCTGCATAAACGATAGGCGTAGTGCTATCAATGTTAAACTCAGGCGTAGGGTTAAATGCAGCAGGAACTGCTGCTACCATCGCTTCGCCAATTGTTGCAGATACTTCAGCACTCTCTGCAGTAGGGTGCGTCATTGCGCCTACAGATAACGCGTTTGTTGTGGTACTTGGACCACCAACGATAAACGGCGTAGGGCCATCGTTACCTGCTGAGATTGCTACAACAACACCAAGTTCAACGGCTTTGTCGATTAGTGCGCCAACAGCGCCGCCACGGTTAGTACCGAAGTCGCCACCTAGAGACATATTGATAACATCTACACGGTCAGAGATATCGCCGTCGCCATTTGGATCCATTGCCGCTTCAAGACCTGCAAGCTGCGCTGCACCTGGGCATGATTGGTCACATACTGTATACGCATAAACCTGAGCGTCTGGAGATACACCTAACACAGAGTGCGCAACGTGCGTACCGTGGTTGTTGTTATCCATTGGATCAGGATCGCCGTTGAAGAAATCGAACCCGCCAATAACTTGACCGATAGGCCATGCAGGTGTGTCTGCTAAATCAGCAGTGGCTGCAGCGAATGCTTCAGCTGTACCTGGTCCGCCAACCGCGGCGTGCGTGTAATCAAGACCAGAGTCTAGGATTGCAACACGAACACCAGCACCACTAGCAATGTTGTCTGACACTAAGCTAGCCGCGTTGATGTATTCTGCACTCTCTTCAATATGAAGTTTAGAGTTAAATACAGGAAGTACGCTCTCTACGCCAGAAAGTGCTTGGATTTGGGCGATATCTTGCGACGTACCGTCAATAACTAAGCCCGCAACCAACTTGGTTGTTCTAGACTTAATCGTAATATCTAAGCCAAGAGATAAAATCTGAGCTTCTAATTGGTCAAGGCCAGCTTCAGTGTTGTAAAGCACGTCAGCAGAATTACCAACGCTTGCTACGCCAGATGCATTGCTTAGTGCAACATCGGCAACAGAAACAGCAGCGCTGCCGTTCGCTTTAACAAGCCATGTTTTGCCTGACGTCTCAACAACGCTTGCGTCAATCGTAGCGTTTTTGGTGTAAGAGTTAACAAGTGAATTTAAATCGGTTCTGTCGGCTGCAACCGCAGAAGATGCAGATAGCGCCAGTATAATCGCAGCGCTTAAGCTATTCTTTTTCATATAATTATATCACCACTAAACGTGGTCCCCTGGTCATTTCATATTCAGCTGTATAGTTACACTACAGCCATTGTTCTTCTTGTTGCGGTGATGATTCTATGTATGTTCATAAATACCTACCACCAGCTAATCATAGTTGTAGCACAAAACTCCGCACTAAAAAAACACATTTCATAAATGAAACATTTGAAATATTTTGTTACATCTGTTCATGTTGATTAAGTTGTGTTTCGTCAAAAAAGCCTGTTGTGGCAAACACTAACACGTTAAAAGTTTATATAAAGTGTTAAACGAGAATGCACAAAAAATGCATAATATTTACAAGTTTTAAACATTGTTAGGATGGTTATCCGCACTAGGCACAAGAAACAGGATAAGTGTATCAAACAACCTCTCGTTGCTTATAAAAATAGGAAAGTCTTTCATCGGCGCTTCATTTAGCATGGTTCGATAATTAAAGCGTGCCAACGCTCACCAATGTGCGGGGAATATCCATGAAAGATAGAAACCATTTAGCTAACGTTTCAAACACACATGTTGTAAACGTTATCGAAAACGGATTAGTTGACATACCAATGCTACAAATCCTTACCTCAGACGGAGAGGTAAACCAAAACGCAGACGTCCCAACGCTCACAAAAGAAGAAGCGTTAAAGATTTACGACACCATGGAATACATTCGTGTGCTCGACGAACGCATGGTTGGTGCGCAGCGCCAAGGACGAATAAGCTTTTATTTGGCGAGTACAGGCGAGGAAGCAGCAGCAGTCGCGTCTGCCGCGGCACTTTCTCCATCGGACATGATCATGTCGCAATACCGAGAGCAAGGTGCATTGGCCTATCGAGGCTACACGACTGAGCAGTTTATGAACCAAATGTTCAGTAATAAGGAAGATCCCAATAAAGGACGCCAGATGCCGATTCACTACGGTGACAAGGCACTCAACTTTATGACGATTTCATCGCCACTAGGGACACAAATTCCACAGGCATCGGGCTATGCGTATGGTCAGAAGATGGCTGGAAACCCGAGCATTACTATTTGTTATTTTGGAGAAGGCGCAGCGTCTGAAGGCGATTTCCATGCGGGCCTTAATATGGCAGCCGTACTTAATTGCCCCGTAATCTTTTTCTGCAGAAATAATGGTTATGCGATTTCAACCCCAGCCGAAGAGCAATTTGCGGGTGATGGTATTGCTTCCAGAGGTATCGGCTATGGCATTAAAACGATTCGCGTAGACGGTAATGATGCACTTGCGGTATTTGCGGCAACAAAAAAAGCGCGTGAAATTGCACTTGAAGACAACTGTCCAGTATTAATTGAAGCAATGTCGTATCGACTTGCTGCGCACTCTACTTCTGACGACCCAACCGGGTATCGCTCTAAAGACGAAGAAGAAAAATGGCGCGCTAAAGATCCTATCTTAAGAATGGCTAAATGGTTAACAAAGAAAGGCTGGTTTAACGAGGAAGAAAATAAAGCCAAGGTTGATAAGGCCAGACAGACGGTCCTTGCCGCGTTAAAGGAAAGCGAGAAGATTGATATCTGCCCAATAGAGGACATCGTGAGCGATGTTTATGACACCGTTCCTTGGCATTTGGAAGAACAATTAACCGAACTTAAAGCTCACATTAAGAAATACCCTAAAAACTATCCAAAAACAGCTGGGAGAATCAAGTAATGGCTAAAATGAATCTACTCCAAGCTATTAATAATGCACTAATCACTGCAATGACCGAAGATGAGAAGGTTATGGTTTTTGGTGAAGACGTAGGGCATTTCGGCGGTGTATTTAGAGCTACGAGTCACCTTCAAGAAAAGTTTGGTAAAGGCCGCTGTTTTAATACGCCTTTAACTGAGCAAGGTATTATTGGGTTTGCTAATGGACTTGCCTCGCAAGGATCTGTTCCCGTAGCAGAGATCCAGTTCGGAGATTACATTTTCCCTGCGTTTGACCAAATCGTTAACGAAACGGCGAAGTGGCGTTACCGTTCGGGCGGTCAATTTGACGTAGGTTCTCTGACAATCAGAACACCTTATGGCGGCGGCATTGCTGGCGGGCTTTATCACAGCCAAAGTCCAGAAGCATTCTTCGCCCATTGTCCTGGCTTAAAAATTGTCATGCCGCGAGACCCTTATCAAGCGAAAGGACTTCTTCTAGCGTCTATCCGTGATAAAAACCCTGTTTTATTCATGGAGCCGAAACGACTTTATCGCGCATCGGTTGCTGATGTGCCGGAAGAGGATTACGAGCTGCCTTTAGGTAAGGCCGATACAGTACAAGAGGGTAACGACATTACGTTACTAGGGTGGGGCGCTCAAATTGAAGTACTTCAGACGGCTGCTAGTCTTGCTCTTGAAGATGGCGTGTCGTGCGAAATTATTGATTTGCGGAGTATTCTTCCTTGGGACGTTGATGCGGTAATGGCGTCTGTTATGAAAACAGGGCGTTTACTCATAAGCCACGAGGCTCCTCGCACTGGTGGGTTTGCAAGCGAAATATCTGCAACAATACAAGAACGGTGTTTCTTGTACCTTGAATCGCCTATTGCAAGAGTGTGCGGTTTAGATACGCCATACCCGCTGGCTCATGAAAAAGAATACATGCCGGACGAGACAAAGATTTATGAATCTATCAAGCGTACGCTTCACTATTAATTACGGGGGATAATTAGAATGACTACAGAATTTATTTTACCCGACATTGGTGAAGGTATTGTTGAATGTGAACTCCTTGAGTGGCTCGTTGCTGAGGGAGATACGATTGAGGAAGACCAACCTGTTGCCGAAGTAATGACAGATAAAGCGACGGTCCAAATTCCTGCGATGCATTCAGGCACGATCACCAAACTGCACTACGCGGTGGGTGATATCGCCAAAGTTCATGAGCCACTTTTTGTACTTCAGCGCAGTGACGAATCTAACACTGCAGCGATATCGGAAGACGTTGTGTCAGCAACACCGAATTCACAGCAAACGCAATACAGCGAAGCGGTTTCAATCACGCAAGCAAACACTGAAATTGACGATTTCATCCTGCCCGATATTGGTGAGGGTATTGTTGAGTGTGAAATTGTGAAATGGAACGTTGCTGAGGGTGACACCATACAAGAAGACCAAAGCGTCGTTGAAGTAATGACCGATAAAGCAGTTGTCGAAATTCCCGCTAAAAATGCAGGTGTCGTTCACAAGCTTTATTATAAACAGGGCGATATTGCTAAAGTACATGCTCCGTTATTTGCACTTGCGTTAGAAGGTGTCGAAACCGCCCAGACTAATGTAAAGCCTAAAGTACCAGAGCGTGGACAAAAAACGGCGGTTTCATCGCCAGAGTCGTCTTCTGCTGTGTCTGAGGTTGCTGCATCTAAGTGGCAAAACGGCAGTTTTGAACCGCCACTGGTTATTCCTGGGAAGGTATTAGCAAGTCCTGCGGTAAGACGTGTCGCTCGTGAAAATAATATCGACCTTAACCAGGTGTCAGGGAGCGGGAAAAAAGGAAGAATCTTAAAGCAAGACGTGATGTCGATTTCATCTTCAAAAGATACGAAACAAGAGGTAGTGTCTGCAAAGGCTGAAGCGTTGTCGAATAATATGGTTAACGCTGATAATAAGGCAGCTGTACGCGTCGAGAAAGTAAGAGGCATACAAGCGGCCATGGCCAAGCAAATGTCGGCATCGGTTTATACTATTCCGCATTTCACAGTCAGTGATGAAGTGCGTATGGATAACCTTATGGCACTTCGCGCTAAGCTTAAGCCGAGCTTTGAAGCCCAGGGGGTTAAGCTAAGCTTCATGCCGTTTTTTATCAAAGCAATGTCACTGGCACTTAATGCGTTCCCTAATATTAACGCGCAACTTAACGATGACGTCACCGAAATAAGTTACTTTTCTGACCACAATATCGGGTTTGCCGTAGACTCAAAAATTGGTTTATTGGTACCAAATATAAAACGAGTACAAACGCTTTCGCTGTTTGAAATTGCACAAAAAATGCAGGTAATCATCGATCAAGCGCGAGCGGGTAAGGTAAGCGGAGATGATTTAAAAGGTGGCACAATCAGTATCTCTAATATTGGTGCGATAGGTGGAATTACGGCAACACCGGTCATTAATAAACCCGAGGCCGCTATTGTTGCCTTGGGTAAAACGCAAAAGCTACCGCGTTTCAATGACAGTGGTGAAGTGGAGGCTCAGCATATCATGATGGCAAACTGGTCTGGTGATCATAGGCTGATTGATGGAGCGACCATGGTACGGTTTAACAACTTATGGATGAGTTACCTCATTGAACCAGAAAATATGTTGATGCACATGCGATAAGGGAAACCTTGGCAAGTTAGGGCGTGAAGCGTTATTATTTAACTACAAAATAAATAGCGCTTCACGCGATTCAACAATTGGAACTCTGTGCTTAGTTATCAACATGCATTTCATGCGGGCAATCATGCCGATGTCATCAAACATCTTACTTGGTTAGGTGTTATTCAATGCCTTAAGCGAAAGAATAAACCCTTTACCCTGTATGACACCCATAGCGGTGCAGGTGTCTATAACCTCAATGAAGACGAGGCCAGTAAAAACAAAGAATATGAAAGCGGCATAAGCAAATTAGCCGACGTATCTGCCCACTCACCATTGCTAGCGCATTATTTATCATTATGCACCTCCTATCATGCACATAACAGCTACCCCGGCTCGCCTGCGCTCAGCAGTGCAGAGCTTAGAGAGGGGGATACATTGCACGCGATGGAACTGCATCCAGCAGAATACGACAAGTTATCGTCATCAACAAAACGCATATCGTCACATGCCGTGCATTGTCATCACAGAGATGGGTACGAAGGGTTAAAGGCACTGACTCCCCCTAGACCAAATAGAGGCGCGGTATTGATAGACCCGCCTTACGAGCGTCTAGAAGAATATAACGACGTTACTAATGCGGTTTCCATGTTACTAAATCGATGGCAACAAGCGCATATTGTAATTTGGTATCCGTTATTGTCTGAACGGGCAGCAAAAAAATCGGGTGCCAGTGAGGCCATGGTGTCTCAACTTGCGGCATTGAACAGGCCCTGTTTTAGTGCTGAAGTGCGCGTTGAAGATAATACCCACGATGCCGGTATGTATGGTTCTGGTGTTTTAGTCATTAATCCACCTTGGCAATTGGACACCATGATTGAAACGGCGATTGACGAAGTGGTTGCTACGTTGGGTCAACATGTCACAAGCGAGATTGTTTGGCATAATGAAGACACCTAATCATGTCGCAACTTAATGCACTTAAACATTTCTATATACCTGATGAGCAATCTATCTACTTGTTGTCGCACGCAGATGCGAAAAAACTTAAAGATTGGGTTCATCTTTGTACCGAACAGCTTAAAGGTTTAGGGTATACCAATGTGGAGTTACTGGGGAAAGGCGCTTTCGGCTTTGCGTTTGCAGGTATTTCTCAGCAAGGCATAGAGCATGTATTTAAGTTCTCTCGTATCAACCTGCCTCAGCACGTACAAGACCGATTAGAAGAAGAAGCGTTTATGCTTTCTCATGTAGAGCATAAACACGTACCGGCCCTTATTGCTTATCAACAAGTCGGCAAGCAGTCCATCTTAGTGATGGAACGAGCCCCTGGAGAAGACCTAGAAAAAGTTAGTTTGAGATATGGTCCGCTGTCTCCAAGAATTATCGTCAAACTTGCCGTGCAACTAGGAGAATTACTCTTATCATTTCGTCAATTTAAACAAAATGATGAGCAAAAACCGCTAGTTCATGGTGATATTAAGCCATCCAATATTGTTTGGAATGAAAGTGAAGAGTTGATAGGCCTAATAGATTGGGGGTCGTCTGTTTTTGCGCAAACTGATGCTGATGGCCACTATGTCGGTAATAACGTAATGGATTTAATGTCTGGTGAACTTCATCAAACTAACGCAAGGTTGGGTGATGTCTATTTCATTGGGCATGATCAGCTTAACGGTGCGCTCTCGTCGCCCCGATTTGACGAACAAGGGCTAGCGAGCACGCTATATGCGTTAGCTTCTGGCCAATCTAGCCGTTACGGCCATAACGTCATTCGCCCGTCATCTCTGGGTTTACCTAAGATGTTGTCTAGCATTCTTACTTATATGTTAAGTGATGACGATAAACAACGCAGACAAGGCGGAGACTATTTTTTTAATCACCTGCATGTACTAAAAAATATGGTATTTACTGATGACGTAAACCCTTTAATTACGCCTTTTATACCCACGTGGGTAAGTAACGTAAACGCCGATATTGAGACCGTTGTTTACAGCTCTCGTAAGTCTTACTTGAGGCAGCAATCGGCACTTGAAGTCGACGCTTTACGTTACATAGATGATGCACAGTTTGACCGATATTATAAAAACTATCTTCAAGGAATGGGTGATACTGAGAAAGCATTTATATCAGCGATTAGCCGATTAGGGCGCTATCCCGTTGTTGGCGGTGTAGCGGTAAGATGGGAACCCGAAGGTATCTACGTTGACTCAAGTTTAAATTTGTATGATGAGACGCTCAAACAGGCGTTTGACCACGCGGTGAATAACGTTATCCATCTCGCCCGAGCAATACATAAGCCCGGGGTATTTAAGTGCTGTATGTTTAACGCAAAAAACACATTGCACATAGAGCGTGACAGTGAAGCCTCGCCGTTTATACCCACACAAGACTGCATTATTCCGTTTGAGTTATCCAAAGCGCCAATCATAAAGGATGAAACTCGCACGCATTCATATTTTGAAGATGGCGATGATCCCGATGAATTGCTAGAACTTCCAGATCAGATTATGGCTATTTTGACAAAATTAAATGCAATTCATCATACTGGATGTATTATATTTGAAGCATTACCAACACATTTAAAGGTACATAGTTACTACACGCTGCTTGATCATGAACAAGACAGTGCGTTTACCGCGCTTTTAGCGTCTCTAGTAGACAATATTCCCGCAATAAGCGGGATAGGTATATCGGGTTTCATGAAACTGCCGTACAAAGATACCCGCTTCTTTGAACATCGCGCGCAGTTACCTGAGAAGTACTATCCACGAAACCCCAAAGCAGAAATAGAGAATAATAATCATGTCTGATGATGTACAACTCACATCACTATTTGAACTAGAAACGATTGAGTCTGAACTTTACCGAGGCCAAAGCTGGGATTTGGGCTTTAGAGCATTGTTCGGCGGTCAAGTGCTTGGGCAAGCCTTAGCTGCTGCTTATGAAACCGTAGACGCCGATAGAGTAGCGCATTCATTTCATACTTATTTCTTACTGCCTGGAGACGCGAAAAAACCCGTCGTCTATGATGTAGAGCGCGTAAGAGATGGAAGAAGTTTTTCTGCTAGAAGGGTGAAAGCGATTCAAGGTGGAAAAAATATTTTCTATATGACAGCTTCATTTCAGGTACCCCAAGAAGGAATGCATCATCAACAGGCCGATATGCCGGTTGTGCCTCCTCCTGAAGAGGTTCAGTCTGATATCGAGTTTTATGAAGCAAACTTTAATAAAATCGCACAACCTATGCGAGAGGCGTTGAGTTATCATAAGCCGGTTGATATAAGAACCGTCGAGGCAGCAAACTCCTATCAACCGGTTAAAAGGCCGCCCACCCGGTATATATGGATGCGTGCCAGAGACAATCTCACATCATCGCTAGCGATGCATCAAGCCGCGCTGGCCTATGCATCTGACTACCACTTTTTGAGTACCTCGCTTCAGCCACACGGTATTGCGGTTACGGACAAATCACTTCGTATCGCCACTATCGATCACGCCATGTGGTTTCACCGCCCGGTTAACTTTAACGAATGGTTGTTATATGCGATGGAAAGCCCGTTTAGCGGAGGCGCTAGGGGCATAGTGAAAGGACAAATCTTTACTCAAGATGGTGAACTTATCGCGTCAACCATGCAAGAAGGCCTAATGCGGCAAGTAAGCGAATAAAAAAGGAATTGCATTATGAAATATACATTAGGGCCATTGAGCCCAAACATTGATGTTACTAGTTACATCGCGCCCGGTGCCCATGTTATTGGGAATGTTAAACTGGCGGCTCACTCTAGTGTCTGGTTCAATGCTGTGGTACGAGGCGATATGGACTGTATCACTATTGGGCCTTCTACCAATATTCAAGACGGCAGTGTTCTGCACACAGACAAAGGTGTTCCGCTGACGTTAGGCGAGGGGGTAACAGTGGGCCATAAAGTCATGTTACATGGCTGTACGATCGGCGATTATTCGTTAGTAGGCATTAATGCTGTGGTACTTAACGGTGCCCAAGTGGGTAAATACTGTATCATTGGGGCAAATGCACTTATTACCGAGAATATGGTTATTCCGGATTACAGCCTAGTGGTCGGCTCGCCAGGTAAAGTCGTGAAAACACTTGCGCCCGAGGACGTTGAAAGCAAACTAAAAGCATCCGCAACGCACTATAAACAAAATGCTGCGCACTACAAAAACGAATTGCAAGAAGCATAATATTACCGGTCGCTAATTAAGCGAGCCCAGCGTACCCCAAAATAAAAAATGCCCAGAACAAACGTTCCGGGCCTAGGGGAATGGCTCATTAATGAGCCGTGCGCTAACTCTTACAAGGGAGAATTTCATCTAAACAAATCTGTCTAGTAATCTCAGTATAGTCCACACTTGTTTATTTTATAAACATTTTTTTGTGAAAGTTATGTTGCAGACTAAAAGTGCACTGTCGTTTCGCTAAACGTTACGAAAAATCAACAGGTTGTAATATTCTCCCCTCTTAAAATATTTTATCAACGCTTCGTTCTGGAAGAAATCTTTTTTGATTAAATCCTGCATGAATGCGTTGCCGCAACAGTATTCATTGTATTTATACTCACAACAGGCGGTTGTTTCCTCGGCGCATCGCTGTGAAAATGACAATAACCTATTAAACAATGGACTTATCATGAAATCGCTATCTACATTCTTACCTCCCGAGCGTACCTTAATGGGGCCGGGTCCCTCTGATGTTAGTCCTCGCGTGCTTAACGCGATTGCTCGCCCAACACTTGGACATCTCGATCCGCTATTTATAGAGCTAATGGATGAGACAAAAGCACTACTGCAATACGCTTTTAAAACGGAGAATGCACTTACCATGCCTATCTCAGCGCCAGGCTCGGCGGGGATGGAAGCATGCTTTGTAAACCTAATTGAGCCAGGCGATAAAGTGCTTGTCTGTATCAATGGCGTGTTCGGCAACCGTATGCTGGAAAATGTGGAGCGCTGTGGCGGAATTCCTATCACCATAAACAATGAATGGGGTAAGCAAACCGACCTAAACGCAGTAGAAGACGCCCTTAAAAAAAATAGTGATATAAAAGTCGTAGCATTTGTTCATGCTGAAACCTCCACCGGTGTAAGAAATGACGCTAAACGATTATGCGAGCTTGCCCAACAATACGATTGTCTTACTATTGTCGATGCAGTTACTTCATTAGGCGGCATCGAGCTGTGTGTTGATGAGTGGGGCATAGATGCAATTTATTCTGGGTCGCAAAAGTGTTTAAGCTGCGTGCCAGGCATCTCACCAGTCTCATTTAGTGAAAAAGCAGTAAATGTTATCCAAAACCGGAAGACTAAAGTTCAAAGCTGGTTTTTAGATATGAACCTAATTGTAGGTTATTGGGGCAAAGGTGCGAAACGCGCTTACCATCATACCGCTCCGGTAAATAGTATGTATGCGATGTATGAGTCTTTACTTATGTTACGTGAAGAAGGACTTGAAAAAGCATGGGCTCGACATGCTAAAGGCCATGAAAGTTTAGCCAAAGGACTTGAATCACTGGGGCTCGAACTTACGGTAGATAAATCCTTCCGCCTTCCTCAGCTTAATGTAGTAAAAATTCCCGAAGGTGTGAACGATGCAGAAGTAAGGACGACGCTGCTGCATGACTACAACTTAGAAATAGGTGCTGGGTTAGGTGAGCATGCTGGGAAAGTATGGCGAATTGGGTTGATGGGGTATGCGTGCAAGCCTCGTAATATCGACCACTGTCTCGCATCATTAAAAGCCGTGCTGGCGTAACGTATTTTTAAACAAATGCTGAATAAAAATGAGCTAATACGGCTCATTTTTTGTTTAAACGCGTTTAAATGGTTATTTGGCGTTTAATTGTGTGGCGCACGGCGGCCATGCTTTAGCATAGAGGCAGAAGAACAGTAGTTGTTTTGTTCATACTTTATTCATACGCGTAACGTTAAGCTACACTGATTAAAATTTGTAAAGGAAGTTATTATGCGCTCAACGTTTTTATCACTTATCTCATTATTACTTGTCATTACGATGGCGAGTTTTCCTGCATTATCACAGCAAAGCAGCCACATTAATGTTCAAGGCGTGGGTGCTGTTTCGGTGGTGCCTAATGCGTACTCAGTTACCTTCGTTGTAGAGCAACATGGTGCGACGGTAAGTAAATTAAATACGGCACTGCAGAGCGACCTGCACAATGTTGTCAGCTTTCTCTTAGATCAAGGGCTAGCGGAAAACGATATTCAGTCTATGCAAGTAAGGTTATCTCCGCGCTACATCAATACGCCAGAGGGGCGCAAGCAACAAGGGTTTTCCTTAAGTCGTGAGATTGTCATTACCGACAAAAATATTGATAACTATGATCACATATTAGATGGCGTACTAAAAAGAGGTGTCGAAAGAATACAGCAGTTCTCGTTTATAAACATTTCCAATACGGATAGTTATGAGCAAGCGCTGGTTTTAGCTGTCAAGAATGCTAAGCAACGTGCACACATTCTTGCTAAAGAATTAGGCGTTGAAATTGGCGAAGTAGTTGCAATATCTGAATCTGGTGGCAATATGCCGATTCCGGTTATGCGAGCAGAGGCCTTTTCAAAGGATATATCGATGTCTTTACCTGGTACAGAAACGGTAGAAGCTCGTGTAAATGTAAGTTTTAACATCAAACAATAGTAAGGCAATCGCTTGAAAGAACAACTGTATGCTCGACTGGCGGCACAGGCTGATAGCCTGATGTCCGGTGAGCATGACTTAATTGCGAATATGGCAAATGTAAGTGCACTGCTGTTTAACCACCTCGACGAGGTCAATTGGGCAGGGTTTTACTTGTTCAAGGAAGAACAGCTGGTTCTTGGTCCTTTCCAGGGACAACCTGCATGTATTCGTATCCCCATGGGGAAAGGGGTATGTGGCACTGCTGCTGCCGAAAGAACAGTCCAACGCATCGCTGATGTTCATGCGTTTGATGGCCACATTGCCTGTGATGCGGCTTCTAATTCAGAGATTGTGATCCCTATTATTGTCAATGGCGATTTAGTGGGCGTTTTAGATATCGACAGCCCCGTTTTTTCTCGTTTCGATGAGGAAGATGAAAAAGGACTTACCGCCATTGCTAATTTATTGGTAAAATCACAAACGACATCATGAAATCAAACGTAGATATTCATGTCGTACTTTCTACTTTCGAAGATATGGAAGACTTCCATGACGATCCGGATGAGGCTTCTGAGCGTTTAAATTTTATTTTACACGCAATATATGACGCCGCTGATGAAGATATAGAAACGTCACGCCTTGAACAAATATTACACCACGCTTGGGAATCTTGGCAGCAAGACGCTCATTTATTAGAAATAGAGGACGATGAATTACTCGATTGGGTTGACCACGCGCTGGCAACTTGGGATGATGAGAGTAACGAAGAATCTCCTGAATAATTTAGAAAGTTAAATGGAATCACCAGAGAAGTTTACTAATAGTAAGGAAGTGATAGCTTTCCTTGCAGAAACGTTCCCGAAATGCTTTAGCATTGAAGGCGAAGCCCGCCCGCTTAAGATAGGCATATTTCAAGACCTTGCCGAAAGGCTTGATAACGACGAACGCGTAAGCAAAACGTTGTTAAGGTCTACTTTACGCCATTACACCAACAGTTGGCGTTATCTCTACAGTGTTAAAGAAGGCGCTAAACGCGTTGATTTAGACGGTGTAGAAGGCGATGCAATTGAAAAAGACCACGCGGACCACGCTCAAGCTCAGTTAGATGAGAGCAAGGCAAAAGCGGCAGAGAAGCGTAAGGCGAAGCAAGCGCTTCAGCCCAAACGCAAGGAAAAACGCCAATTTCAGCGTCCAAAAGGCGAAAAGTCTACTCAATCGGCACCTTCTTCTAGTAAGCAGGGAACTAAACCGAAAACAGAGAGACCAAATAAGACACCACCTGAAAAGTTGACCGATGCAGATCTTAAGCAAGGCACCCTAGTAACAGTTAAGTTAGGCAAAGCGCCAATGCCAGCTGTTATTACCGAAGTTGCTAAAGACGGTATCCATGTTCAAGTAGACTCAGGTATGGTGGTAAAAGTACAAGCTGACGCTTTACGTTTGGCACGCTCCAAGAGGTCGTAAATATATGAAAGACATCCTTCGAATTTCAATCGCTAGTGCATTTCTTACTGTAGGGGTCGGCGCTAGCGCCGTTACAACAACCCCTGACGTAGAGTCACTTCCAATTCTTCAACAAGAATCACAACACAGTGTTGCTGCAAAGCGAGTTAGTGCACTCTTTACCCGAGCGCATTATCAAGAAATTTCGTTGGACGATGTACTTTCTGCCCGCATTTATCAACGTTTCATCGAATCATTGGACCACAACAAGCAGGTGATGTTGTTGTCTGATATCGTTTCGTTTGAACCTTATCGAACGCAGTTTGATGAAGCGTTGCGTAAGGGTAACCTGTCTATTGCATACGATATGTATAATGTTAGTGCACAGCGCCGCATTGAACGTTACGAGTTTGCGTTGGCGCTGTTAGACAAAGGGCCGTTTAATTTTGAAAAGGCTGATGACAAGTTTTTCTATGAGCGTGAAGACGCTGATTGGCCTCAGACCACCGCTGAGCTAGACGAAATCTGGCGCCAACGTGTCAAGTATGATGCACTCAACTTAGTGCTTGCTGATAAGACATGGGAAGAAGCAAAAGAGCTGTTGGAAAAACGGTATACCAGAGCCATAAAACGTACAAAGCAAACCAAGAGCGAAGATGTTTTCCAAACCGCGATGAACGCCTTTGCGCGAACTATTGAGGCACATACCAGCTACCTTTCTCCTCGTAATGCAGATCGTTTTCAAATGGAGATGAACCTTTCATTTGAAGGTATCGGCGCGGTATTACAAAGCGAAGATGATTACACCGTCATTAAGAGTGTGGTGCCAGGCGGTCCTGCTGATGAGTCTGGGGCAATAAAGCCTGAAGACAAAATTGTGGGCGTTGCGCAAGACGATGAAGAGTTTGTTGATGTCATAGGCTGGCGCTTAGACGAAGTTGTTGAATTAATCAAAGGCCCTAAAGGCAGTACCGTTAGACTTCAGGTAGAGAAAGGCGTTACCGACGCTAAATCTACTTCTATCGTGAGCTTAACGCGAGACAAAATTAAGTTAGAAGACCGAGCTGCGCAGTCAAAAGTGTATACCCCTGAATCGGGTCCACACGCTGAACAGCCATTAGGCGTAATTACAATACCTAGTTTTTACAATAATCTTCATGCCGATGTCGCGAAAGAAATTGATAGCCTAAAAGCGCAAAACGTTAAAGGCATAATTGTTGACCTTAGAGGCAATGGTGGTGGTTCGTTAACAGAAGCGACATTATTAACGGGATTATTCATCGAAAAAGGCCCCGTGGTACAAATTCGGTACGGTCAAAGCAAAATCAGCGTAAACCGTGATACTGACGGAAGCGTCGCTTACGACGGTCCATTAACGGTGCTAGTTGACAGATACAGCGCGTCAGCGTCAGAAATCTTCGCTGCTGCTATGCAAGATTATAACCGCGCGTTGATTGTTGGTGAGCAGACCTTTGGAAAAGGCACGGTTCAACAGCATAGAGGTTTAGGTAAAATATACGACCTTTATGATAACCCATTGGGCAGTGTGCAATTTACTATCGCAAAATTCTATCGTATTGATGGCGGCAGTACACAACATAAAGGTGTTGTACCTGATATTTTGTACCCATCTGCAGTTGAACCCGCAGAGTGGGGTGAGAGTCAGGCAGAAAATGCCTTACCGTGGGACAGTATAAATCGTGCTAATTACACGACCTTTGCTGATGGCACGGCTGCGCTTGATGTTCTTACGGCAAAACATAATAAGCGTATTTTGCAAAACCCCGAGTTTTCATACATTTATGAAGACATTGACGAATACAAAAAGAACAAAGATAAAGAATTTATATCGCTTGTGAAATCTGAAAGGGAAGCCGAGAAAGCTGAAGCTGAAGCGAAATCGTTGGCGCGTGCTAACGAACGTTTACAGCGCATGGGAATGGATGTTGTCGCATCACTGGATGATCTACCCGAAGATATGGAAGAATTAGACCCGTTTCTTGATGAAGCAGCGAATATTACGTTCGACATGATTGAAACCGGTCGATACGCGATAACGACAGATTAAAGTCAGTCTATGAAGGGCTGGTCTTTGGCCAGCCCTTTTTTTGTGTCTGGCTATCCAATACAACAATAATAAAGGGAAATAACATGGCTATCAGAGGCGAGTTTTCCTCTCGTATAGGATTTGTACTAGCCGCCGCAGGCTCTGCAGTAGGGCTTGGTAACATTTGGGGCTTTCCAACTAAAGTAGCGAGTAACGGAGGCGCAGCGTTCGTTCTTGTTTACCTTTTACTCGCTTTTGTTCTCGCATACCCCGTTTTAATGGCCGAGTTAATCATCGGCCGACATTCTCGTTCGAATATGGTTGATGCGTTGGGCCGTATATCAGGTAATTTCGTTGGTCGTGCAGTCGGTTTATGGGGATGCGTTACGGTCTCTCTTATTTTAGCATTCTACGCCATTGTTGGTGGTTGGATGTTAGTGTATTTCGCAGATGCTGCTGTAAACCTCCTGGGAATGCAGTCAGCGAGCGATTGGTTATTAACCTCATCGGTTACGCGTAACATTATTTTTTGTTTCTTTTTCATGGCGTTAACAGCATTCATTGTGGTTGGTGGTGTAAAGTCTGGTATTGAAAAATGGTCTGTTCGACTTATGCCAACATTAGTGCTGCTGATTATCGCGCTGATTATCTATGTCAGTATGCAGCCTGGCGCGAGTGAAGGGTGGAGTGCCTATCTTGTTCCTGACTTTACGCGGGTACTTGATCCGGAACTACTCGTTAATGCAATGGGCCAAGCGTTTTTCTCTATGTCGCTAGGTGTGGGAACGATGCTTGTGTATGGTTCATACCTTAGTAAAAACGAAAACCTTCCTACTATCGGTGCTTCTGTCGCGCTTGTAGATATAGGCGTTGCGGTTATTGCAGGTATGCTTATTATTCCGGCGATGTATGTTGCATTGAACAATGGCGTAGAAATTTTTACCCCAGAAGGTGCGCTCATTCAGGGTGATTCTTTAATATTTAAAGTGCTTCCAGCGCTTTTTGAAACTATAGGCAGTGTTGGCGTTTTTGTTGCGTTTACGTTTTTTGCACTTATGGCGATTGCTGCGGTAACGTCATCTATCTCGATGCTTGAGGTGCCCGTTGCGTTTATGGTTGAAAGCAAAGGGCTAAAGCGCGACAAAGCGGTACTTTTAATGGCCGCGATTATTTTTGGGTTAAGCTGCGTTATTATCACAAACTTTGATTTATTGTTTGGCTTTGTTATCGCCCTCACTACCGAATATAGTCAGCCATTGCTTGGGCTTGTGCTGTGTATTTTTGCAGGCTGGGTGTGGCGTAGAGACTCCATCTTAACCGAGCTCAAACAAGGCAATGAAGGTGCAGAACACGGGTTGTTTTGGAAAATATGGCCATGGTATGTGAAATTCGTGTGCCCCGTAATCATTGCACTTATGTTTTATCGCTCAGTTTTTTAACGTTTAGGTTTTTAAAATAATAATAATGACAAAAGAATTACGAACGCCCTCACTGATAGATGCGCTTATACCTATTGTTTCCCTAATTGTAATGATGGGCGGCGCAGTATACTTATTCGATGATAATTCGTCATACGGTCCTAATCAAATCGCGCTGTTATTAGCAATGGGACTCGCAGCCATTATTGGAATGAAGAACGGGTTCAGCTGGAAAACTATTGAGAAGGGCATTGTCGACGGTATTTCCATGTCGTTAGGCGCCTGTCTTATTTTACTTGCAGTCGGGTCGCTTATTGGTACGTGGATGTTGGCGGGAACCGTTCCCACACTGATATATTACGGCTTAGAGTTACTCAATCCATCTTTCTTCTATGCGGCTACTTGCGTTATTTGTGCGGTCGTCGCGATGAGCATCGGAAGTTCATGGACAACGGCCGCAACGGTTGGTGTTGCGTTAATGGGCGTGTCAGCTGGAATGGAAATGTCAGCGGCAATAACGGCGGGTGCCGTGGTATCAGGCGCGTATTTTGGCGACAAAATCTCTCCGCTTTCTGAAACCACCAATTTAGCGCCTGCCGTAGCAGGAACTGATTTATTCGATCACATTCGATATATGCTGTGGACCACAATACCAAGTTTCATTATTGCTCTCGTATTATTTGTTATTTTAGGGTTTAGTGAAGTGGGAGAGGCTAAAGCTGATCGCATTGAACAAATGCAATCGTTGCTTGACACATCATTTAACCTTGGCTGGCATCTTCTTATTCCTCTTGTTGTGTTATTAACACTTGCCATCAAAAAGATGCCTGCATTTCCTGCCGTTTTCATCGGTGCGCTACTCGGTGGTGTTTGGGCAGTATTGTTCCAATGGGACGTGGTGTCATCACTTGCGTCAACGCAAGACAGTGAGAACATTGGTGTGTTAAAGGTGGTATGGACAGCACTTTTTGATGGGGTCAGTTTTTCTACACCAGACGAAACACTCAATAGCCTGCTTTCTAGAGGCGGTATGTCCTCGATGCTTAATACAATATGGTTAATTATCTGTGCGATGTCTTTTGGTGCGGTTCTTGACCGAGTTGGTTTGTTAAAACGCGCAGTGTCTGCCATATTGCTAGGAGCGAAGTCTGCAGGTGATATGGTGAGTAGAACCATACTTACGTGTATTGGTACCAATTTGGTCACAGCGGACCAGTACATTTCAATTGTGATGCCGGGAAGAATGTTTAAAGAAGAGTTTAAAAAGCGTAATTTACACCAATTAAACCTTTCTCGTAGTTTAGAAGATGGCGGTACGCTTACCTCGCCATTAATTCCTTGGAACACCTGTGGTGCTTACATGCATGGTGTGTTGCTAGTGAATCCATTTGATTATATTTTCTATGCATTTTTCAATGTAATCAATCCAATCCTCGCCGTTATCTATGCATACTTTGGCATAAAGATACTTCGTCTTACTCCACCTGAGGTGGTGTTACCGAAAGAAGAACGCCAATAGGTAGCGCATAGGTTTTCTCTTAGGAGTGACTATGTCATCAGTTCAAATTAAGCGCAGGGCGGATTATCAGCCCCCTGCGTTCACCATTAAAACCGTCAACCTGATTGTTACACTTCACCCAACTGCTACACGTGTTGTCAGCCGGTTAGAAATAGAAAGGCAGGGTGAACATACCCAACCATTAATGTTAGACGGGCATAAACTTACCCTTACAGCGCTATCAATAGATGATGATGCTTATGACGATTATCATGTAACCGAAGATACATTAACGGTTAATACCGAACTATCAAGGTTTGTTCTAGAGACAGAATGCATGATAGACCCTCAAAATAATAAAGCATTAGAGGGGCTTTATCTTGCAAATAACGCTTACTGCACACAGTGTGAAGCGGAAGGTTTTCGTCGTATTACTTACTTTTTAGATAGGCCAGATGTACTTTCGGTGTATACCGTCAAAGTTATCGGTAACGATACCACGCCAATGTTGTTATCCAATGGTAATCCCATCGAAAAGGGTACAAGTTCAGACGGCAGCCCCTTTATTGTATGGCACGATCCTCATCCAAAGCCTTGCTATTTATTTGCCTTAGTAGCCGGTGATTTCGACCTCATCACAGACACTTACACTACTGCCAGTAAAAAGTCCGTCGCGTTAGAGTTATATGTTGATAAGGGCAAAACGCAACAAGGTGTCTTTGCCTTATCATCGTTAAAACGTGCGATGAAATGGGACGAAGACGTTTTTGGATTAGAGTATGATTTAGACATTTATATGATTGTTGCGGTTGACTTTTTCAACATGGGAGCAATGGAAAATAAAGGGCTAAATGTGTTTAACTCAAAGTTTGTTCTGGCCGAACAAGCGTCCGCGACAGATGATGACTTCTTTAACGTAGAAGCGGTGATTGCACATGAGTATTTTCATAATTGGACAGGGAACCGTGTAACATGCCGTGACTGGTTTCAGTTAAGTTTGAAGGAGGGCCTTACCGTATTCAGGGATCAGCAGTTTAGTGCTGATATGACATCAGAACTTAGTAATCGTATAAAACACGTTAGGGTTATGCGTGAACATCAATTTGCTGAAGATGCTAGCGCAATGAGTCATCCTATAAGGCCTGATGAAGTTATTGAAATGAATAATTTCTATACCGTCACCGTTTACGACAAAGGTGCTGAAGTTATACGCATGCTACATACCCTGATGGGGCCGAAGAAGTTCAGGCAGGGTATGGATGAATATTTTAAACGGCACGATGGGCAAGCTGTTACGTGTGACGACTTCGTCTCGGCAATGCAATCAGCAACTCCCTTAGACCTTACACATTTTTCTCGTTGGTACAGTCAATCTGGTACACCGGTTATTACCGTCAGTCATCGTCTCGACACGGAAAAATCGGATTATGTGCATGTTTTTCAAATTAGTCAGAACACACCTTCAACCGCCGATCAGAAAGAAAAAAAAGCGCTTTATATCCCCATTGCGATTGAGTTGATTGACCAGGAAGGCACTCACTATGATGACGATGACGGTTTAATTAAAAATGGTGTTCTGATACTCGACAGTAGTGAACAAACAATAACGGTCACGTCCAAACAGAAGCATCTTATCCCCGTTGTTTTAGGTAATTTTTCTGCACCTGTAAAGGTCGAAAACGCGCAATCTACGGTAGATCTTTTGACTATTTTTACCCACGCTAACGATGCGTTTAGTCGTTGGGATGCGCTGCAAACTCTTTATGACCGGTGTATTGGTGCTTTTGAGCAGGATAATCATGCTGTCATTGATGACGACATCTGGGCGGGGCTTAGCGCCGCTATCATGGACAATGCGGAGAATCACGAATTACTAGGCGAGTGTTTGGTTATCCCATCGTTCGAGACGCTATGTCAGTCACGACGTGATATTGATGTGCAAGCGCTAGCGGCGGCCCGTGAAACCTTTTGTAATGCGTTTGCTTTGCGTTTAGAGGGCGCATTAGCACATGTTTACAATGGCATAAAAACGCGTGCCTATGTGTACCAACAAGCAGACGTAAATGCACGTCGCTGCAAAAATGTAGTGTTAGCCCATCTATCTCGACTACCGGCATTTGCATCAGCTGCCAAAGCGCAGTTTGCGTCTGCAGACAATATGACGGATACCCTCGGCGCATTGCGAGCTGCGCAACATTGTCCAGATAATACGTTTGCTGCGCTAATGGAACAATTCGAAGACGCATGGAAGCACGACGGGCTTGTTTTAGACAAATGGTTTGCGCTTCATGCAACACAGCCTGAGGACGACATCCTACCCACCATCACGATGCTCAGTGAGCACCCTCAATTTAGCGACGATAACCCTAATCGTGTGCGCTCATTGATAGGTAGTTTCGCTTTTTACAACAGTGAACGGTTTCATGCAGAGGATGGCAGCGGTTATAAATTTGTGACCGACTACTTAATAAAGC
The DNA here is from genome assembly GCF_057539655.1 of Alteromonas sp. 4NH20-0056. Lineage (NCBI taxonomy): Bacteria > Pseudomonadati > Pseudomonadota > Gammaproteobacteria > Alteromonadales > Alteromonadaceae > Alteromonas > Alteromonas sp. 4NH20-0056. The sequence continues at coordinate 260,842 of NZ_BAAJLS010000005.1, forward strand.
TCGATGCAATAAACCCCCAAGTTGCTGCACGTATCGTCACGCCGCTTACGCAATGGCATCAGTTTAGTAAAAAGCACAGTGAACAAATGAAAACACAGCTTAGCCGTTTGTTAAATCATAAGGGGTTGAGTAAAGACGTATTTGAAAAAGTAAGCAAAAGTCTTGCTTATGACGCTAGTGCATAACCCTGATATTATTTATTTTTTTAGTATAAATGTGCCTTACACTGAGTGTGAGGCACTGTATTCAGGTGCCATACCAAATGTGGTGATGCTGGCAGAGAATGGAATCCGTGTTCAAGTGCCGGCTAACAGATTGAGACAATTTGTTAACAGGGAAGGCGTAAAAGGCCGGTTTCGAATGGTAGTCGATGCTAAGCACAAAATTAAATCGTTTGAGCGTATATCATAAGATCTTTCAATCTTTTTTGGTTTTCTTTGCACCAAAAACAAGCAATTACGTTAATTTTTATACAAATAAACTTATATCCCGCATAAACACATTTTATAGTGGTTACAAAACAATAACTATTTGATACAACTAATGTTGTAAATATTGTTAACTGGTAGGATTAGTTCTTGCGGTTCTGACAAAATGATGTAATCATTTTGTTAAATGGTATGGTTAGTTACGTCGTCACGCTACCTTACGCGTCGACTTGGGAGTATAAAAAATGATAAACAGGCCTAGCGCTTTTAAGATGTCACCTGTTGCAGTAGGGGTACTTTCCCTATTAGGTGCTGCAGCACTACCTGCACACGCAGCAAACTGGCAAGTTGGTGATGTAAGTATTTCTCTTGATTCCACTTTTACTGTCGCTACTAGTATTCGTACTGAAGATAGAGACTACAGCTTGATTGGAAACAGTAATCACCCGCAATTTGACTGGTCAGGCTATCACGCTGCATTCAATCCTCTTTATACGAGCAGCGACGTTTGGGCACAAGCTAACGGCGGTTATTCTACTAACGGTGATTTAGGTAATTTAGCCCACGATCCAGGCGATGCATTTGCAACGCAAGTTTCAGGTAACCATGAGTTAGATATTAACTTTGGTGATTATGGCTTCTTCGCCCGTGGTTTCTGGTTTTATGACTTTGAGCAATCCAATAATGACCGTCCATACTCAAACCCGATAACAGGGCAAGCGTATGATTTATGTCAGGATCCAGATTCAACTGATCTACTTTGCTCAGATATTCGTCTTTATGATGCATTCTTCTATGGCGACTTTTGGTTAGGCGAGAAGCCATTAACGGTTCGCGTTGGTCGTCAAGTTATCAGCTGGGGCGAAAGTACGTTTATTCAGCATGGTATTAACACAACAAACCCAGTAGACGTAACCCGTGCACGTGCACCTGGTGCTGAGCTTCGTGAAGTGTTCCTTCCTGTTGGAATGGTTTACGCATCATTGGGCGTAACCGATACGTTAAGTATTTCAGGTTACTATCAATATGAATGGCAGCGCAGCTGGCTTCCGGTTTCAGGCAGCTATTTTGCGGGTAACGACTTTGCTGGAGACGGCGGTCAACGTCAAAACATTCAATTAGGTTTCAGTGGTAATCCAGATATTGACTTGAACCACCTATTGACGGCCTTAAACGGATACGGCGACTTACTTCGCGCAGGCGCTGACGCCGCCGACGTGTCTCAAGCTTATCTTGCGTATCCGACTAAAGTGGCTATCCGTGGTTTTGGCGACGCAGCGCACAACGATGCTGACGACCAAGGGCAGTTTGGTTTACGTTTGACATGGTTTGCTGAAAACATTAACGAAACTGAGTTCAGCTTCTATCACATCAACTACCATAGCCAACGTCCATTGATTTCAGGTAAGACATCTGATTTCACAGCAGCAGGTATCGGTGCTGACTTAGCGTTTTTAGCTGGTAATGAAGTGACCCGTGACAACATCACTGAATTAGGTGCATTTACGCAATCAGAATTCTTCTATCCAGAAGATATCAAACTTTACGGCATGAGCTTTAATACCAATATAGGTACAACGGCTTTAGCGGGTGAGTTCGCATACCGCGTTGACGAGCCTTTGCAATTAGATGATGTGGAATTACTCTACATGGGTATGCCTGAGCAGCTTGCAAATGCAGGGCTTCGCCCAGATTTAGCCGGTATCTCGCAGCTAAATAACATTGGTAGAGCAGTAGGCCCGGGCGAAACGGCTGAAGGTTTCATTTTCTCTGATACGTGGCAAATGCAGTTCACTGCGTCTCACGTATTCGGTCCTAAGTTCGGTGCTGATAACTTTGTACTACTTGGCGAAGTAGGGTACGTAAATATTGTTGATATGCCAGATCCAAACTTAATCCGTTTGAATGCCCCAGGCACATCACGTACACCTTCACTTGAACCTACGGCAACCGGTAATAATCGTGAAGGCTTACATCAAGCACTTTCAGATGGACCTGAGCTAAACCCATTTGCTACCGACGATGCATGGGGTTATCGTCTACTTGCTGTTGCTGATTTCAATAGTATTGCAGCGGGTATTAATTTGAGAGCACGTGCAACATTCTCTCATGATGTTGAGGGTACAACTCCCGATCCATTATTCCTTTTCACCGAAGATGTTAAATCTGCGGCACTATCGCTAACGTTTGATTACTTGAGTAAGTGGTCGGCAACAGCATCTTACAGTGCTTTCTGGGGTGGTATTGGTACAACTAATGCGCTTGCAGACAGAGATTTCGTTTCATTTAACGTCAAGTATGCGATTTAAGAGTGGTATTTATGATTAGAAAAGTAGGTATTTTAGCAGCGGCATTATCACTTGCACTTTCTGGTGCGAGTGCAATGGCCAAAGTTTCTGACGACGAAGCCAACAAGTTAGGTAATAGCTTAACGCCGCTTGGTGCAGAAAAAGCAGGTAACGCAGATGGAAGCATCCCAGCGTGGACCGGCGGTATTACTGAATTGCCAGCAGGGTATACGGTAGGTGATCACCACCCTGACCCGTATCCTGAAGATAAGGTGTTGTTCGAAATTACAGCACAAAATTATAAAGAGTATGCGAATTTCTTATCTGAAGGTCAGAAGAAATTGTTTGAAGCTTACCCAGATACGTTCCGCATGCCGGTATACCCGACACGCCGTTCTGCATCAAACTCTCAAGTGGTGTACGATGCGACACGAACTAATGCCACGTCTGCTGAGTTACTTGACGGCGGTAATGGGCTTAAAGGTGCGGTAATGGGTATTCCATTCCCAATCCCTCAAAACGGCTTGGAAGCAATTTGGAACCATATACTGCGTTATCGTGGTGAAGCCGTTCAGCGTAATGGTGGACAAGCAGCGGTTACGACAACCGGTGATTACAACGTTATCGGTTTTGATGAGCAGTTGCTTATAAAATATGCAGAAGAAGGCGCGACGCCAGAAAAGCTGACTGAAGAAAATGTTCTGTTTATGTTTAAGCAGAAAGTAACGCAACCTGCGCGCTTAGCAGGCACGGCGTTACTTGTTCATGAAACCGTGGACCAAGTAAAAGAACCGCGTAAAGCGTGGACTTACAACACGGGGCAACGTCGTGTTCGCCTAGCGCCAAACATTGCGTACGATACGCCAGGAACAGCAGCTGATGGCCTTCGTACTACCGATGATTTCGATATGTTTAACGGTTCGCCGAACCGTTACGATTGGAAGTTAGTTGGCAAGCAGGAAATGTTTGTTGCATATAATAACTATGCGCTTCATTCAGATAATGCGAAGTATGACAACATCTTACAGCCTAATCATGTTAACCCAGATCTAACACGTTGGGAAAAACACCGTGTTTGGGTTGTTGAAGCGACGCTTAAAGAAGGTTTCCGTCACATTTATCAAAAACGTGTATTCTTTATTGATGAAGATAGTTGGCAGATCCAAGTCGCCGATATGTATGATAACCGCGGCGAGCTTTATCGTGTTGGCGTAGCATATGGTGTAAACTACTATGAAGTACCAACACAATGGTCTACGCTTGATGTTTATCATGACTTAAACTCACGCCGTTACCTCGCGATTGGTCTTGATAACGAAGAAGAAATGTATGACTTTACCGTCAGACCTAGAGATGTGGAGTTCACACCTCAAGCGTTACGACGAGAAGGTAAACGCTAATCGCTTTACACATCAAACGGTTGGCATTGCCAACCGTTTTCATATGTAACACGGAATAATTAAAGGGGGAATGGTTCACAATGAGTAAAACCATTACAGCGTACGTCGCGGCATCTTTAGCGTTAGGTAGTGCATCGTTAGCACACGCTGAAGAAGCATTTATCGCACCATTAGTTGAGCAGTCGGTGCTGTTAGACATTGACGCTGAGTCGTTTGCCGTCATTGTAGGCGAACGTGGACATGTTTTAGTCTCAGACAATGGCATCGATTTCAAACAGGTGTCTGTTCCATCATTATCAACATTAACCGCAGCGACCGTAATCGGTTCTCACATATGGGCGGTTGGTCACGATGCAACAATTCTTCATTCAGCAGATAAAGGCGCAACGTGGGAGATTCAAAATTTCCAACCTAATCTTCAGCGTCCATTTTTAGATGTAATTTTCTTTGATGACATTCATGGTATTGCAACCGGTGCATACGGTTTGTTTTACCGCACCACAGACGGTGGTCTAACATGGAACGCTGAACGTCATGCAAGTTTATTAGACCCTTACGATCGCGAATATCTAGAAGAAATCAGAAAAGAAGACGAAGCGTTTTATCAACAAGAACTTGAATCTATTTTGCCTCATTTGAATCGTGTTAACCGTGATGGTGAAACGCTTTACCTTGCGGGCGAGTCTGGTTTATTGGCTAAAAGCATAGATATGGGCAAATCGTGGGAACGTTACAGCGTCGATTATACGGGGTCGTTTTTCGACATTAAACCGTTAGATGAATCAACAGTGCTGGCCGTTGGTTTACGTGGCAACATTTTTGTCATGCGAGACGAAGAAACATGGGAGTATGTAAATACATGCTCAACAAGCACATTGAACTCAATTGTTTCTGGAACCGATAGCGTTATTGCCTTAGGGAATAACGGAATTATGGTGACCGCACAACGTCCACTGCCAATAAGTGACCGAGACCCATTTTCAAACCCGGTCAATTGTACGCCGGGCGAAGGTATTAGTGTGTCGCAGGTTGACGATAAAGCCGCGCTGCTTAATGCCATCAGTTTTAACGGTAAGCTAATTGCAGTTAGTGCGAATGGCATTAAAACGCTAACTTCGAAGTAGGGCAGTATTATCATTATGACCCATTTTATTGAACGTCTTGTATTTGCTAACAGAAAACTTGTGGTGGCCTTGTTTGCTATCGCAACGGTTTTCTTACTTTTCCAAGCATCTAAGATGCGTTTAGATGCGGGGTTCGAAAAGAACATCCCTCTAAATCATGAATACATGCAAACATATATTGAGCATCGCAAAGATTTCGGTGGTGCGAACAACATATTGGTTTCAGTGTGTGATAATAACGGCGACATATTCAATCAGCCGTTTTTTGACACACTTAAAAATGTGCATGACCAGTTATTCTTTATTAACGGTGTTAACCGTTCATTAGTTATTTCATTGTTCTCTCCATCGACTCGTTTCACTGAAATTGTGGAAGGTGGGTTTGCTGGCGGCCCAGTGATCCCCGCAGACTTTGATTCTTCAAACCCAGACGCGCTTTCATTAGTTGCCGCAAATATTGAAAAAGCTAATATTGTTGGCCGTCAAGTGGCAAGCGACTATAGCTGTGCCATGGTCACTGCTCAGTTGCTTGACATTAATCCGCAAACCGGTGAGCCGCTTGATACGCTAGCGCTTGCTGCCGAGCTCGAGGACCAACTTCGCGGGCAATACGAAAACGAAAATACGTCTATCCATATCATTGGTTTTGCCAAGATGATTGGCGATGTAGCGAATGGCGCTAAAGATGTGCTGTTGTTCTTTGCCATAGCGATTGGTATTACCGCGGTGATGGTGTATTTCTTTTCCCGTAGCTTAATGCTGACGTTCCTGCCGCTATTATGCTCGGTCGTTGCTGTTATTTGGCAACTAGGGTTACTGACGTCAATCGGCTTTGGCATGGACCCTATGTCAATTTTGGTACCGTTTTTGGTATTCGCTATTGGTGTAAGCCACGGCGTTCAAATGATCAATGCGGTAGAAAAACAAGCAGTAACAGGTATAGGCGCAAAACGTGCGTCAATGGCGGCGTTTAGAAGCTTACTTGTTCCAGGCGGGATAGCATTACTCTCTGATACCGTGGGCTTTATGACGCTACTGGTCATCGATATCGGTATTATTCGTGAATTAGCAATAACCGCGAGTATGGGTGTTGCGGTTATTATTCTTACCAACCTTGTTTTACTCCCCGTATTAATGAGTTTTCTTAAACTTGACGAGGATTATGTTAAGAAATTTGAAGGGAAAGAAAACGCTAATGCTAAATTTTGGGAAGTAATAGCAGCGTGTTCGCGTAAGAAGCCTGCAATCGTAATTCTAACGATTACCGCATGCTTGTTCGTGTTTGGACACATGCAGGCCCAAAAAATGAAAATTGGTGATTTACATGCCGGTGCACCAGCGCTTCATGAGACGTCTCGCTATAATCAAGATACGTTCTTAATTACTGACAAATACGAAGTCACTGTTGACTATATTTCTATTCTTGTAGAAACCAGTGCAGAAGCATGTACTTCACACAGTGTTATGCAAGCGATGGACGTTTTCCAGTGGAAAATGGAAAACGTGCAGGGCGTTCAGTCAGCGGTGTCGCTAGCATCAGTGGCTAAAATTGTTAACGCTGGCTATAACGAAGGTAACGTTAAGTGGCAGGTACTGCCTCGTAACCAGCAAACGCTAGTACAGGCTATTTCTCGTGTACCAACGTCGTCAGGCTTACTAAATGGTGATTGCTCAGTAATGCCAATTATTCTGTTTATGGAAGACCACAAAGCAGAGACCATTTCACGTGTTATTGACGCAGTAAAAGATTATCGTACTGAGTATGAAACCGATGACATGACATTTAGTCTAGCGTCTGGTCCTGTTGGTGTGATGGCGGCAACGAACGAAGCGGTAAGTGAAGCTCAAGATCCGATGATGCTTTACGTTTTCGGGGCTGTTATTGCTCTGTGCCTTATTAGCTTCCGTTCAATACGCGCAACGTTAGTGGTCGTTATCCCACTTTATGTGGTGTCAGTATTAGCACAAGCATTAATGACGTATTTGCAAATAGGCCTAACAGTATCAACGTTACCTGTTATCGCATTGGGTGTTGGTATAGGTGTCGATTACGGTATTTATATCCTGTCAACTAAGAGCCTTATGCTGAAGAAAGGTGCTACGGTACAAGAAGCGTATTATGCGGCGTTAAAAGAGCGTGGAAGTGCAGTATTGTTTACCGGCATCACCCTTGCTATTGGTGTAAGTACATGGGTATTCTCATCACTTAAATTCCAAATGGATATGGGCATCTTGCTTACCTTTATGTTTATTGTGAACATGTTAGGGGCAATTTTGGTGCTACCAGCGCTTGCAAGGTTCCTCTGGTGGAATAAAAACGACCCGGGTGCATAATTATTTTTGCATACCTAATCACTAAAAAGGGCCATATGGCCCTTTTTTTTATGTGTTTTATGCATACTTATCTATGCTGTTAATATAAGGTTAAAAAAAGGGTTTAATTGCTGTCCAGTTTTAGCGAAAATAGCAATGCAACTCAGCACTTACGACATTTATAAGGTTAACAAATGACAGTCACCTCACAGCGACACTCCGTCCTGCTCGATAACGTATTTACACTCATAGACAAAAAAGTGGATGCGCAGCAGAAGTCACTTGTGCAGCAATTCGGCCGCCTGTTGTATAAAAATATATCCAGCGACGACCTTGAAAACCGTAATGATAGCGACCTTTATGGCGCTACTCTCAGCCTTTGGAACGGGCTGGCGACATTTGATAATGCCGCTCCCTACATACGCGTATTCAATCCAGAAATCGCCAAACATGGATGGCACTCTAGCCATACTATTGTTGAGATTATTGTAAGAGACATGCCTTTTCTCGTCGATTCAGTACGCATGTGTCTAAATCGACTTAACATCACTGCACACCTTTTCTTGCATAGCCCGATTGGCATCAAGCGTAATGAGAAAAAACACATTGTCGAATTCTCTGATATGGACAAAAAAGTAGACGGTGCAAAGAAAGAAACCGTCATTTTTGTTGAGGTAGACCACCAAACCACTAAAAAAGATATCGATACACTGACAAAAGAACTTCACTCTGTTGTTGATGAGGTATCGTTAGCGGTAGAAGATTGGCAGGGGATGACGAATACCCTTAAAGACGTAATAAAAAATAGCGGTACGTTTAACTGGCCCGTGTCGGCAGAAGAAAACAGCCAAACTAATAATTTTCTTGAATGGTTAGCCGATCACAACTTCACAATGATGGGGTATCGTTATTACGAAGTAAAAGCGATTGAGGGTGATCACCGCTGGATACCAGACAATGATACTAGCCTGGGCTTAATGAAGAACTCGGTGAACAGTCGAGAGCGACTGTTATCGAAACTTCCTTCATCAGCACGCCAAGAGTCGTTAAGTGCGACGCCACTGATTTTAACGAAAACGAATTCACGAGCGCGGGTTCACCGTCCTGCTTATATGGATTATGTCGGTGTTAAGGTGTTTAACAAAGCAGGGCAAGTGGTTGGCGAGCATCGATTCTTGGGGCTTTATTCTGCGGCATTCTATAATCAGAGTATTACGCAGTTACCAATCTTAAGAGAAAAGATTGAACAAATTTGTACGCTTTCAGGCTTCGAGCCGGGCACCCATGCTTTTAAAGCGTTTGTTAACATTTTAGAAACCTATCCTCGCGATGAGTTGCTGCAAATACCAGCAAAAGAATTAGCGCAAATTGTAATGGGTATATTCCAGATGCAAGAGCGCGGGATTTCCCGATTATTTATTCGTAAAGATGTATTTGGACGTTTCTTTTCGTGCATGGTATTCGTTCCAAGAGAACGTTATAACACGCAGTTAAGAAAGGAAACCCAAGCACTTCTAAAGGCATCGCTTAACGCCAACGAAGAAGTTGAATTCACCACCTTTTTCTCTGAGTCAGTATATGCAAGAACGCATTACATTGCTCGGGTCAACGATAACAATGCGGAATATGATGTGAAGGAAATAGAAAGAAATATTATCGAGTTGACCAAGACTTGGAACGACCGATTAGCGGCGTCAATAAGTGCTGCTCATGGTGAAGCGTCTGGCAAAGCATTAGAACGCAAATACGATAACGCATTTTCTCGAAGCTACATGGAGCACAACCTACCTTCTGCAGCGCTTGTGGATATCGGTAAATTAGAGCTTCTCGATGATACCAATACATTGGACATGCTGTTTTATCGCCCTCAAGAAGAGCAAGCAGATAGCCAAATTGTTAAGCTGAAATTATTTCATCGTGCTGAACCTATTCATCTGTCAGATGTGTTGCCCATGCTGGAGAATTTTGGGTTACGCGTAATCGATGAAAGCCCTTTTAAAATCACGTGTTCAGAGGGTGAGCGCAATTGGATCATGGATTTCACCATGCTTCATAAAAGTGGACAGCACTTTGATATGGAAAAGGCGCAAACCTTATTCCAAGATGCCTTCGCCAAGGTATGGTACAACACGCTTGAAGATGATGCGTTTAACCGCCTTATCTTAGGTGCAAACCTAACCGGTAGACGGGTAACGATTCTTCGTGCATACGCCAAATATATGCGCCAGACGGGCAGTTCATTCAGCCGAGATTATATTGCGAATACATTAGCCAACTATCCCAACATTGCACGCATGTTGGTTGATTTTTTCGACATTCGGTTCAACCCGCGCAAAAAGCGCAACGTTAAGAAAGAAGAGTCACTACTTGATGATATCAAGACACAACTCGACAATGTAAGTAATTTGGATGATGACCGTATCATTCGTCGTTATTTAGATATGATGGCCGCCACGCTGCGCACTAACTTCTATCAATTAGATGACGAAGGCGAAGAGAAATCGTACGTGTCGTTTAAGATGCTACCGGAAATGATCCCTGATATGCCGTTACCACTTCCTAAGTTCGAAGTGTTTGTATACAGCCCTAGGGTAGAAGGGGTGCATTTACGTGGTGGTAAAGTTGCACGAGGCGGGCTTCGCTGGTCAGATCGTCAAGAAGACTTCAGAACAGAAGTGCTTGGCCTTGTAAAAGCACAACAAGTTAAAAATACCGTCATCGTGCCAGTTGGCGCAAAGGGTGGCTTTGTATGTAAAAAGCTTCCTGTTGAGCAAGGACGTGAGGCAATCCAAGAAGAAGGCCAAGCGTGCTACAAAATCTTTATCACCAGCCTTCTAGATATTACCGACAATATTGTAAACGGTGAAATTGTTCCGCCGAAAGATGTGGTCCGGTTGGATGAAGACGACCCATACTTAGTGGTAGCGGCCGACAAAGGCACGGCCACTTTCTCTGACATCGCTAATGGTATTGCTGATAAATTTGGTTTCTGGTTAGGCGACGCTTTTGCTTCAGGCGGTAGTATCGGCTACGACCATAAGAAAATGGGCATTACCGCTCGCGGCGGCTGGGAATCTGTTAAGCGTCACTTCAGAGAAATTGGTATCGATTGCCAAACGACGGACTTTACGGCGGCAGGTGTTGGTGATATGGCGGGCGATGTATTCGGAAACGGCATGTTACTTTCTGAACACACGCGATTAATTGCCGCATTCAACCATCTTCATATATTTTTCGATCCAAATCCAGATGCTGCTGAAAGCTATAAAGAACGTAAACGTCTGTTCGAGAACCCACGGTTATCGTGGGAAGATTACGACGCAAAGCTCATATCTAAAGGCGGTGGTATATTTAACCGTTCTGCAAAGTCGATAAAACTTACGCCGGAAATGAAGAAATGGTTAGGCACCCGTCAGATGACCATGACGCCTAACGAACTCATTCATAATATTTTGAAAATGCCCGTTGATTTGTTGTGGAATGGCGGCATCGGTACGTACATAAAAAGTAAGAAAGAATCACATTCAGATGTGGGTGACCGTGCAAACGATGACTTACGTGTAAATGGTAGAGACGTTCAAGCGAAGATCGTAGGCGAGGGTGGTAATCTGGGCCTAACGCAACTAGGTCGTATAGAGTACGCTGCAAACGGTGGTCGCGTTAATACCGACTTTATTGATAACGTAGGTGGCGTTGACTGCTCCGATAATGAAGTAAATATCAAAATATTGCTTAATAGTTTGGTGAATGATGGTGAGCTCACCATTAAACAACGCAACAAACTACTTTACGATATGACAGATGATGTATCGCGTATTGTATTAAAAGATTGCTATCGTCAAACTCAATCAATTTCAATAACTGAATTGGCTGGTGTAAAGCAGCTAAAAGAGCAACTGCGCTTTATCCATGGTCTCGAACGTGAAGGGCAGCTTAATCGCGAATTAGAATTCATCCCTAGTGATGATGAAATTTCAGATAGGGTAGCAAGTGATCGTGGTCTTACGCGGCCTGAGTTAAGTGTGCTTATCGCCTACGGAAAGATGGTGCTAAAAGATGCACTTAATATTCCTGCAATCACGGATAACCCGTATCACGGCAAACAGCTTGTGCAGGCATTCCCTGAGGTACTTCGTAAGAAATTCCGTGACCACATGGAGCAGCATCCACTACGAAGTGAAATTATTGCCACTAAATTGACCAATAACATGGTCAACGATATGGGCCTTAACTTCGTGTTTAGAATGCAAGAAGAGACGGGGGCTAGCGTAGACGAGATTGCAAACGCGTACTCTATCGTGCACGGCATTTTCAATATGAACGTGTTATGGGAGCGGATTGAACAACTAGATAATAGTATTTCAGCCCGCCTTCAGCTTTCTATGCTTGATGAAGCTCGCCGTATTATGCGACGTGCAGCGCGTTGGTATATCAGACATGGCGAAAAGAATATCTCCATTGAAGACGCCATCGAAAGTTACCGTAGTACGTTCGATATTTTATCGAAAAACTTACAGCATTATCTTGTTGAAGACGAATATGCTCAGCTTGAAGCGTTAACTGACAAATATATCTCGGGCGGTGTGCCTGAAGATATTGCGTACCAAGTGGCAAGCTTCTCAAATATGTTCCCAAGCTTTGACCTTGCACAAATCATTGCAGCCGATAAGCATGACACTGACGTTGTGGCGCGACTGTATTATCAATTAGGATCGCGTCTTGAGCTTCATTGGTTCTTGGATCAGATAAACAATCAAGCGGTCAGTAACCATTGGCAAGCGTTGGCAAGAGCATCATACCGAGAAGAACTAGATTGGCAGCAACGTTCAATTGCGGCTAATTTATTACAATCTCGTGGTGAGGCCTCCAGTGCAGACCAAATACTTGATGAATGGATTGATAGTAATCAGGTGTTGCTAAAACGTTGGTATCACATGATGTCAGAGTTCAAAACAAGCTCAACACACGAATTTGCGAAGTTTTCTGTCGCTTTACGTGAATTGATGCTTTTAAGCGTGAAGTCTAACCATTAGAATACGCATATTGTTCAGACTTAAAAAAGCCCTGTGATACAGGGCTTTTTTATACCAATAAGCGATGTTTATCACCTATGCAATCATTAGTGCAAAAGCTACTACTTCAGTGTGAGCCTGAGAAAAGTCATGATTTCACCATCAATTGGCTCAATAAAACACAACACACACCGTTAAAATGGATGTATAGCACGCCAACTATCAGCAAGCCGGTCACGGTTGCGGGTATCACGTTTGACAATCCAGTTGGCTTAGCCGCGGGACTTGATAAAAACGGCGATTGTATTGATGCATTTGCAAGCATGGGGTTTGGCTTTGTCGAAATTGGCACCGTCACACCGCGTCCTCAACCTGGTAACCCGAAACCTAGGCTGTTTCGTATTCCAGAGAAAGACGCTATCATTAACAGAATGGGCTTTAACAATAAGGGAGTAGACCACCTTATTGAACAAGTAAAGCAAGCGAAATTTTCTGGCCCTATTGGTATAAACATTGGGAAAAACAAAGATACAGATGATGCAAAGGCATTAGATGACTATTTAATTTGCTTAAACAAAGTCTACCCCTACGCGACTTATGTCACTATCAACATTTCCTCGCCCAACACGCCAGGGCTAAGAAACCTACAATACGGCGCAGCACTTGATGCGCTGCTAAGCGGACTTAAAGCGGCGCAAGATACGCTCGCAAAAACGCACAACAAATATGTTCCGTTGTTTATAAAAATTGCGCCTGACTTAAGTGACGACGAAATAACATCGATATCCCAATCGTTAATCAACACAAAGATGGATGGTGTTATTGCTACCAACACGACGCTATCACGAGACGCCGTTGAAGGGTTAGAACATGCCAATGAAGCAGGCGGCCTAAGTGGTGCGGTTATGACCGATATGAGCTTACAGGTAACCAAAAAATTGGCTAACGCCTTACAGGGTAAACTCCCCATCATAGGTGTTGGAGGGATAGACTCTCCCGAAGCCGCACAGGCTAGATTAGATGCGGGCGCATCGTTGGTCCAAGTATATTCTGCGTTTATTTATCACGGTCCAACACTCATAAAAAATATCGTTAAGTCGCTTTAAATTAAGACGGGCTTAGCAACAATAGTGTAGCGCGCTTACTATCATGCACGCCAACTCAGGTAATGAAATGAATACGATACTGGTAACAACCAGCAGGGGGCTTGATGAGCTCCTTAAACAAGAAATAGAAGCCCTTTGTCCAGATGCAGAGATTAAGCAATCTCCGGGTATGTTGCAATTCGAGGGAACGAAGAAAGACGCGTACACATTGTGTTTATGGTCTCGCCTTGCTAACCGTGTTATTTGGGTGGTTACCAGCGGCAAAGCCAATGACGCAGAGGCACTGTATAACACTGCAATGGGCGTGGATTGGCAAATGAACCTACAATCTCGACAGACATTGTCAGTCCAGTTCATCGGAACCAACTTTGCAATAAAAAATACGCAGTTTGGTGCAGTTCGAATTAAAGACGCAATCGTAGATCAATTTGTTGAAAGTGGATTGTCCCGTCCTTCTGTTGAGCGCCGTCAACCAGATGTTTCTGTATATGCACGATTGCATCGCGACAATGTCATTATTGGTATTGATTTAGCAGGCGCCAGTCTTCATCAACGTGCCTACCGTCAAGAGACAGGTGAAGCTCCGTTAAAAGAACACATTGCTTGCGCTATGCTGATGCGCAGTGGCTGGGCTGAAAATATGGACAAGCCGCTGGTTGATTTAATGTGCGGCTCTGGAACTATTGCCATAGAAGCGGCTTACATGGCGCGTAACATTGCGCCGGGTATAAAGCGTAGTCGGTGGGGCTTTACTGAGTGGCAAGGTCACGACGCTACACTGTGGGACGGCTTGGTGGAAAGTGCTATTGCTGAACAACATGCTAGCGCGTCAGCACCAATATTTGCTGCTGACAATAGCCGAAGGTTGATCTCGATTGCCAAAGAAAACGCTGACTTTGCAGGCGTCTTTGCTGATATTAAATTTAGTCAACAAGATGCAACAAAATCCTCACCTCCACTTGCGCAGCAGGGTTATGTCGTGTCTAACCCGCCTTACGGTGAGCGATTAGGCGAGCTCACTGAGTTAATTCCGTTATTTAGTGAATGGGGCAAACGCTTTAAAGAGGCATGGAAGGGCTGGCATGTTTCGCTACTTAGCAGTAACAGAGATTTACTTCGTGTACTAAAACTTAGGGCCTCTAAAGACTACGCCATGAACAATGGTAAATTAGAGTGTAGGCTTGTTAATTACACACTAAACGAAGAAAACACCGTACAGTTTAGTGAAGACGCGTCTAATCATGAATTTGCAAACCGCGTTAAGAAAAATCTTAAAAAGATGAAGAGTTGGATTAATAAGGTAGATACTAACTGCTACCGAATTTACGATGCCGACTTACCTGACTACAACGTTGCCGTCGATAGATATGACGATTGGTTGGTCGTGCAAGAGTATGCGCCGCCCAAAACGGTTTCAGAAGACAAAGCAAGAAAACGCCTTCAAGAAGTGTTGTTGTATCTACCTGTGGTCACCGGCGTTTCGCCAAAAAATATAATACTGAAAGTACGCGCGCAACAAAAAGGCACAAAGCAGTACGAAAAAGTAAACCAATCTGGTGAAATGATGGAAGTGTACGAAAATGGTGCCCGCTTCTTGGTTAATCTTACTGATTACCTTGATACGGGACTATTTTTGGACCATAGAAACACCCGTCAAAAAGTGATGCAGCTGTCTAAAGATAAAGATGTATTGAACTTATTTGCTTACACGGGCAGCGTCTCGGTGTTCGCAGCAAAAGGCGGCGCCAAGTCGGTGACGACAGTCGATATGTCTAATACGTATCTTGACTGGGCAAAAAAGAACATGAGTTTAAACCAACTTAAAGGTGCACACGCCTTTGTGCAAGCCGACTGCACAACATGGTTGGCTGATCACAAAGGGAAATACGACCTTATTTTTATTGATCCACCATCCTTTTCTAACTCAAAGCGCATGTCAGCGACTTGGGATGTTCAACGCGATCACCTTATGATGTTGACGCATGCCAGAGCGTGCCTCAATAGCGGTGGAACGATTGTATTTTCTAACAACAAACGAGGTTTCAAGTTAGATGAAGCGGGTGTTAGTGCGTTAGGTTTAACCACCAACAATATTACTAAGCAGACTATACCTGAAGACTTTGCGCGCAAAGGCAATATTCATCAGTGCTGGGTACTGTCGTTATGAAGATTTTCTTCTATACCGGCCCACAATGCAGCCTTTGTGACCATGCAGATACCGAGCTTGCTAATACATCACACTATCGAACGCTTTCGATAGAAAAAGTGAATGTAAGAGAAAATAGCGAGTTGTACCACCTTTATGGCGCTCGTATTCCGGTGCTAAAACGAGATGATAATGGTAGTGAAATAGGCTGGCCGTTTTCTACCGCCGACCTTGAGGAGTTCTTACAGTGAGCATTTTGCAGTTAAAAAACATCACTGTGATTTATGGTAATCCACCGCTATTGGATGGGATTGAACTTGTTGTTCAACCGAAAGAGCGGGTGTGCTTAGTCGGCCGCAACGGCAGTGGAAAATCTACGCTTATGAAGGTTATCGCCGGTGATATTATTGCTGACGACGGGCAAAGGATAATAGAGAACAACACGGTTGTTGCTCGTCTTGAGCAAGACCCACCGCAGACCACGGATATTTCATTATTCGATTATGTTGCTGAAGGTTTGGCAGACATTGGTGAAACGTTAAAAAACTATTTTCACCAAACACGGCTTGTAGGCGAAGACCCAAGTGAAGCCAACCTCAATAAATTACAGCGATTACAGGAAACGTTAGAAGCACGTGATGCGTGGCAATTTGAACAACAAATTGAACAAACGCTGACTATGCTCAAGCTGGATGCCGAAACCTCTTTATCGACGCTATCTGGTGGGTGGCGACGAAAAGCGGCACTTGCACGCGCTTTGGTACGCTCGCCCGATTTATTGTTACTAGACGAACCAACGAACCATTTAGACATAGAAATGATTAAATGGTTAGAAACAAGCTTGTCAAATTACAAAGGTGCCATCGTTTTCGTAAGTCATGACCGGGCATTTATACGCTCCATGGCGACCCGTATTGTCGACCTTGACCGTGGAAGTATTACGAGTTATCCGGGTAATTACGAAACGTATCTAGAGAAGAAGCAACAGGATTTAGAAATCGAGGCTTCACAAAATGCAGAGTTTGATAAGAAACTTGCACAGGAAGAAGTATGGATTCGCCAAGGTATAAAGGCACGACGCACGCGCAATGAAGGTCGGGTTAGGGCACTTAAAAAGCTAAGAGATGAGCGTAAAGCTAGACGAGCGGTGCAGGGTAGTGCACTTGTCAATCAGCATCAAGCAGCACGTTCGGGTAAAATGGTGTTTGAAGTATCCGACTTAACATTTTCAATTGAAAACAACCTCATAGTTAAAGATTTAAATCTCAATGTCTTACGGGGTGACAAGCTTGCGCTTATTGGGCCAAATGGAAGCGGCAAGAGTACATTGATCAAATTGTTGTTAGGTGAGTTAGAGGCAGACGCGGGAAATTGTAAGCGTGGCACCAATTTGGAAGTAGCGTACTTTGACCAACATAGACATGGTTTGGATTTAGAACAAACCGTCATTGATGCTGTGGGCGATGGCAAGCGTGATTTAATGGTTAATGGTCACCCTCGTCATGTGATAAGTTATTTACAGGATTACTTGTTCGAGCCTGAACGCGTTAATGCGCCGGTGAAATCCTTGTCTGGCGGTGAAAAAAACCGCTTAATGCTTGCTAAGTTGATGTTAAAGCCAAGCAATTTATTAGTGCTCGATGAACCGACCAATGACTTAGATGTTGAAACGCTAGAAATGTTAGAAACATTGCTAAATGAATATACCGGTACTGTTTTACTGGTAAGCCATGATAGGGAGTTTGTGGACAACGTTGCAAACAGCTGCGTAGTATTTGAGGGTAACGGTGCGCTTCGAGAGTTCATCGGTGGTTATAGCGATATGGAAGCATGGTACAAAGAAAGAGATTTACGTGTACAAGACGTTATCAAGGAAGAAAAAGCTAAAGTAAAGAATGAAACTAATTCTTTATCACAGAGTCCTAGTGCTAAGCCTTCACCCAGAAAGACGAAAAAGTTATCATACAAAGACCAGAGGGAACTTGAATCGCTGCCGCTTGAAATCGAACAGCTTGAGGAAAGCCTCGCAGAATTGCAAACTCAGGTTAATGATCCGGAATTTTTTAAGCAAGAAAGTGACGTAACTGCAAAAGCACTCGCATCATTAACGGATAAAGAAAATATACTGTCTCAGAAATATGCGCGCTGGGACGAATTAGAAAGCATGCTGGAAGATAATCAGCAGTAAATAGGATTTTAAATGAAACGAACTCAGCTTGCCGCCGCCGTATTACTGGCAACAGGAAGTGTTTCGGCACTTGCCGCAACGTATTCAGTAACCCCTGTTCCACTTCAGGATAACGCGAGAAACAATTTTGCACGCTCGATTGACGATGCTGGAAACATGCTGTCTATGGTTCAGCTTGAATACAATCCACCTATTGACGTAGAGCAGCTTGAAAACGACACCACATTTTTCGCACAGTTTTCTGAATCGCTAGACAGTGAAGATGATGTAAAACAGGGTGTGTTTTCAGACAATGACTACACCCTAATTGTTAATTTTTTACTCTCTAACCAAAATGCGGTTCAGGGCCAAAAGCTTGCCGATTTTAGAACGTATATTACTGATACAACGGATGCCGAACTGGTACCGGGCTTGGATCAAGTAACTGAAAAGTTCGATGATTATACGCGCTCAGTAGAATCGGCTGGACGAGACAGTCTAGACGGTGATTTCATTGTTGGTGATTCAAGTGCGCTGGTAATATTAGAACCTTATGAGAATGATAATGGCGATGTGATTAACTACACGTATCCCGAGTCTTCTCAACAGGCATTTGTCCAAGTTAATGGTGTAACGAGTATTCTTCCTCCCGTTGATGCAACAGTGGGTGGTTTTGCTTCAGCGCGTGCCATTAACGACAATCTACAAGTTGCTGGTTTTAGTACAGTATCATTTTTAGACACTGTCGGCGAAGCGGTAGACGAATGTGCTAATGAAGAAACCAGAGGCGATATACCTGAAAGTCGATGCTTGTACGGGCTTTATTTAGGTGACTTTACGGTTCCCCGTGTTGATGGTTTTTTCAGAAATAATGCTAATCTACCCGGCTTTGTGCTTGCCTCAGAAGTTAATGCAACTATTTGGCAATTAGATGTTAATGGCGGTGTTATCAGTACCGACACCTTCCCGTTATTGTTTACGCCAGAAGAAGATGATACTGCTCACTATTTTACTTACGCGTACGATATTAATAATCAAGGGATCGCAGTAGGAGAGGCCTTAACAGGAGATCCTATACTTATTGCTCGTCCAGGCGCTTCGACAATTGCAGAAAGCGAAAGGGTTGCCGTAGTATTCCGCGATGGCGAAACGTCGGAGATGTTGCCCCGTGATGAAAACCTATTAAGTGAAGCTATCTCGATTAACGATAATAATTGGGTAGCGGGTACGGTAGTGAGAGCGAACGGTGAAATAGCACGCCCTAAGTTGCTAGCTTATAACTTAGACACTGCAGAGCAAATTGTGCAAGAAGGGTTCTTTACAAGTTCAGGTGTAGTGTCAAACGCTATCAATAATAACAATATTATTGTAGGTAAGGCAGATATTGACCCATCCAGCGAGGCGGTTCGCCTGACAAGCGCGTTTATGTTCGATATCGCTACAGAAGAGCTTGTAGATCTCAACGATTTAATTGCGTGTGATAGCCCGTACACATTAGTGGAAGCTATTGATATCAATGATAATAATGAAATCATCGCGAATGCACGCCTGAAGACGGTGAGCAAGTATGTAACAGGCGAAGATATTATCGATAGCCAAGGTGAAACTAGCCTTGTTGATTCGATTGTGGCTGTAAAACTGTCCCCTATCTCTAATGGCAGCATAGATGACTGTGAACCTGATGAGAACGACTTACCTAACGAACGTCAAGGTGCTAGCAATAGTATTATTGCGGCATTGTTTATGTTGGGTGCGTTAGTCGTAAGAAGGCGTAAAAGTGTTAGAAAGTAAAGGTGTTATCAGCCGTATAAATATTGGTTGATACTGCCCTACGCTAAGAACTGCTATGCATAAAAACCGCCACAATGGCGGTTTTTTTATTGTATAAAAGCTTAACAAGTAACGTTTTTATGACAAAAAAGTGTAATATAACTTTCATATAAAAGTCATAAAGTTAGGCAAAGTCAATCACCTAAAGCGAATAATTTTATTGAACCTATTAGCCGAATAGACTATCAAAGTAGTGTGCATAAAAATTCTGCCGGCACTATCAAAAAAATGATGTAGAGCGCCCGAGTAGATTGTTTTTAGCACTTCTAATAAACAAACGAGGCTAATCAATGAAAAGACAAAAAAGAGATAAAATGACACGCGCCCATTCTAAAGGCTATCAAGCAGGCATTAGCGGTCGCTCAAAAGAAAATTGTCCATTTCAACAATTCGATGCACGTTCACAGTGGTTAGGTGGCTGGCGTGAAGCGGTAGAAGATAGGCATACAGGGCTAAGTGTTAAATAACACCTTCTCTTTTAACTAATGATTACGCAAAGGAAAGCCCCGTTAAAGCGGGGCTTTTTTAATGCTACGACATTAATAACTAAAAATTTGATGTGTCTTGAAAAAGGCCAACCTTGAGGTCTTTTGCGGTATAAATTTCTCGCCCATCCACCTCAACACTGCCATCGGCAACGCCCATAAACAACTTACGTTTTATTACCCGCTTCATGGTTATTTTGTACGTAACTTTTTTAGCCGTCGGTAATATTTGACCGGTGAACTTTACTTCTCCAACACCAAGGGCACGCCCTTTACCAGGACCATCACTCCAACCAAGGAAAAAGCCAACAAGCTGCCACATCGCGTCTAAACCTAGGCACCCTGGCATGACAGGATCGCCAGGAAAGTGGCAATCGAAAAACCATAAGTCTGGTGTTACATCTAGCTCTGCAATGATTTCACCTTTACCATGCTCACCACCATCTTCGGTTATTGACAACACACGGTCCATCATGAGCATATTAGGCGCTGGCAACTGACTATTACCTGGACCAAACATTTCGCCACGACTACACGCTAATAAATCTTCTCTATTAAAACTATTTTTTCTCTGTGACATTCCCACACTCATTGTTGTTTTAAATCTCGGCGCCTAATTTAGCGAACACTTGTAAGCTAAACAACTCTGAACAGTCGTTTTTATAAATAAAAACGCGTGTTAAACTCAAATTTCTAACAAGCTTGTGATCACTATGACAGATAAAATTAAGATAAGTACAGTAAAAGATAAAGCGAAAGCCAACGCGGCCAAGCAAAAACGTTTTAGAGAGCGTCAACGGGAGGCGGGTAAAAAGCTGGTCCGAGGTTACGTGAGTCCAGAGGCAAAAGCCTGCTATGATGAAATACGCGAAAAAACGGGTTGGAACGATAGCGAAGCAATGTCTAATGCCCTGCGCTTAATGTATGCCGCCTACAAATGTGGCCAAATTAAACTACTCAACGAATGGCTACGCAAAAACGACCGCTAAGGAAATTAGTCGTTCTGAGCGTTTTTGCGTTTAACCCATTTTCGACTTGGGCTGTTGTTTAAGGTATGGGTAAAAACAATGCGTTTTGCCTCGGCAAGTACATCGTCTCGTTCTCTATATTCCCATAGACGTTGGGCCGTCACTTTACCAGTTTCCTCTATCGATATGATGGGGACATAATAATCATCAGCGACGTTAAAGTTTAGCATTAGCGCTTCTAGCGGCGGCAATTGCCAGGGCGCATGGCAAGCACTAGGAGGTAAATTTTTCAATTCAGGAACCCAATGTTGAATAAACTTGGCTTCAGGATCCAGCTTCTCTGATTGGGTATGAGGGTTATACAACCTGACAGTGTGAACGCCGGTGACACTGGCCTGCATTTGAATTTGCGGGTAGTGAATACCTGGCTCAAAATCTAAAAATTGTGTGGCCAAATAATGTGCGGCTTTTAACCAGTGAACATTCAAATGATGGACAAGGAAACTTGTGACCATAGCGCGCATTCTGAAATTTAAATATCCCGTCTTCGCCAACGCTCGCATACAAGCATCCACCAATGGGTATCCGGTTTTTCCATCACGCCAAGCAACAAATCGTCGTTCGCTTTCTGGGCCGTCAACGAACGGAAAGTGCGCATAAGCACGGTTGACCGGCGCGAATTCCATAGTATGTTCGCTTTCGAATTTTTGAATGAAGTGACAATGCCAGTGAAGACGCGAGGTGAGGGCAGACAGTGCGCGCGACCAGCGGCCTTTGTACTTTTCGTCGCTTTGCTTTTTCTGTATTTTTTGCTGCTGTGTGTATTGAAACACCTGCTTTATAGAAATGTTTCCCCACGCTAAGTAGGGACTAAGTCGCGTGCAATGGGTTCTGGCAGCCAAGGGCTTCGAGATGGATAAATGATACGCGGCCCCTCGTTCATTAAAGAAGTGGCGCATCACGTGCCATGCTCGTCGCTCACCGCCGTGTTGCATCAGCGTATTATTATTTATGGTTTGTGGTGAATAGTATTCATTAAAAGAGGGATCGTTAGCCCAATTAACCCACGCTATTTGCTCAATAGGCGGGTCGTACGTAGGAGAAGAAAAGCGTTCCTCCCACATATTCTGCCACTGTTTACGATGAGACAGCCCTCGTACCACGCCGCCGTACGGAGCTTCAATCCAGTTTATCCCGCGCTCAATGCACCACTGCTGAACACGAATATCACGCTCATAGGTAACCGATAGGCCAATCTCTTCATAGCTCCTTATTGTTGTGAACGTAAAATGCCGACCTAGCAATTTTAAGGCTTCAATCATTTCCATGTTTAATTCGAGTACACGGTGGTCGCTTGGCAATTGCGCGTTGATACAATTAATGCTTTGTGAAATAAAGCGCAAATGACGTTTGCTGGTGTGAGAGTCAGCAAGCACAGATGGCTCCCAGCAATAAAGCAGGATAACGAGCTCTTTGTTTTGCCAGGCATCAAAAAGGGGCTTGTGATCTCGTAAACGAAGGTCACGCTTTAGCCAAACTATTGTGGCCTCTCTCTTTACCCTAGCCATTTGCGACGAAATAGCCCCTCAGGATCGTAAGTGTGTGTTTGTTTTTGAAGGTTAAATTGACGATGACCACGAGGATCGCTTCCCACTCCCGCAAGATACAGCCAGTTTCCCCAATTGCTGCCTACATCATAATCGAGTAAAGCATGTTCAAAATATGCAGCGCCGTAACGCCAATCTTGTCTCAACTCATGTACGAAACAACTCGCCACAAGTTGCCTGCCTCGGTTTGACATATACCCGGTTTCATTCAACTGCTTCATACAGGCGTCGACTATAGGATACCCGGTCTCGCCTTTACACCACGCGTCGAACTGTTGTGGGTCATGCGTTGTATTGGGGGTAGTTTGCTGGGTGCCCGAAAAACAAAACCACTGGCTACCGTGTTTAATTTGTAGCCAGTGAAAAAACTCTCGCCAAAGCAACTCGAAAAAGATCCAGTACGTAGATTCGTTTTCTACGATGTCTCGCTCAAATCGCTTTACTTCTTGCATTAAGGCCCGCGGCGATAGGTTTCCGTTAGCCAACCAAGGTGAAAGTTTGGTG
Source organism: Alteromonas sp. 4NH20-0056 (assembly GCF_057539655.1). Classification (NCBI taxonomy): domain Bacteria; kingdom Pseudomonadati; phylum Pseudomonadota; class Gammaproteobacteria; order Alteromonadales; family Alteromonadaceae; genus Alteromonas; species Alteromonas sp. 4NH20-0056. The sequence goes on from NZ_BAAJLS010000005.1 coordinate 284,220, forward strand.
CTGTCTTCCCAACAATCCAGTGCATTTCGCGTTTCTTTATAGGACGCGGCAGCCTTGGCGTGAAATAGATAGTACTCAAGATGAGATAGTGCGACCTGCTCCCCACCTATGTGAGCGGTTTTATTAGCGGTGTGGTCACTATCCATCTCTACTCGATTTGTGCTTTCAAATCGAAGTTGGTTGCAACATGTTGGCTTATGCAAAAGAGGGTAGTGCGCTAAGGCTGGCTCACACGGCACAACCTGCGAATACTTTTCCACTTCCCTTCTAAATGGGCTGAAAACACCCGGCATCTCTGATATTTCAAACGGCAAATCATCTTCGTTAAAAAGTGTACATGCTTCGCCCTCTACAACACTAATGTTTGGGCAAGCTTCTTTTACTTGCTGAAGTTGCGCCCTTTCATCAAACCCACCGAAGAGGTTAATGCCTAAGTGCGTGTAATTTTCTTCTTGAAGAAGCGCGGTAATGATGTCGGCAGGACGACCTTTAAACGTAAATAAAGAGTGGTGATGACGTTGTAGCTGTGTATCTAGGTCTTCAAGAGATTGACATAAAAAGGCAAGCCTTTTGTCGCTTAATCTGTTTAGTCCAAATGTTGTGGCGTCAAAAAGATTGTCGTCAACGATATACACCATTGTAAGTTCATCAACCTCATCTGCAAGCAATCTTAACCCGACATTATCGTGTAGTCGCTGGTCATGTCTAAACCAAAAAAGGCCGCGCTTGATATTTGGTGTGTCACCTACGGTATGGGCGTGTTCGGTCATTATCTTCTCTTGTAAATTACCACGTTGAAAAACAATCCATAACGCTAGTAACAGCGTATTGCTTACATTACGTTTGCAATATTAATAAAGACTAAAAGTTAAGGAAAAAGTGTGACAGTTCCCGTAAGCATAATGTGGTTTAGACAAGACTTAAGAGTTAAAGACAACCCCGCGTTAAATGCTGCCTGTGACATGGGTAAAGTGATACCCATCTATATTGTGGACGAAACTGCGCCCAATGGCCGTGCGCTTGGCGGTGCAAGCAACTGGTGGTTGCACCACTCGCTATCGTCTCTCAACGAAAGACTTAACGGGCACTTACAGGTATTCAAAGGCGACCCCAAACTTATCATTCCTGAATTATTAGCCAGCTTTGAAGCTCAAGGGATATTTTGGAATCGGTGTTATGAGCCTTGGCAAATAAACCGCGATAAAGCCCTTAAAGAAGATTTGAAAGCCGATGACTACATGGTGCATAGCTGTAACGGCAGTTTATTGTGGGAGCCCATGAAGGTACTGAAAAAAGACGGTACACCATACCGTGTGTTTACACCGTACTACAGAAAAGGTTGCCTTAATGTTGAGGCTCCACGATACCCTAAAGCACCGCCAGCTCGCATCACATACGGCGATGTACCCGACAAGGGTTGTGGTATCGACGCACTGTCGTTGCTGCCCACTATAAAGTGGGACGCGACAATCCGCACTATGTGGACGCCAGGAGAAGAAGGCGCGGCGGACAATTTAGAGGCGTTTATCGAAAATGCAGTGCTCAACTATCAAGACGGCCGAGACATCCCATCTGTAAATGGAACATCCCGGCTTTCACCACACTTACATTTTGGAGAAGTATCTCCAAACCAAGTGTGGTACGCCATTAAAAATAAATTTGGTGATAGCGAACAAAAAGGCATTGATACCTATTTAAGTGAACTTGGTTGGCGAGAGTTTAGTTACTATTTGCTTTATCATTTTCCTACGTTGCCGTCTAAAAACTTCAATACAAAATTTGATAAGTTTCCATGGCGCAGCGATGCAAAAGCACTCGGGGCATGGCAAAAGGGGCAAACCGGCATCCCTATTGTAGACGCGGGTATGCGAGAGTTATGGCAAACTGGTTATATGCACAATCGTGTGCGCATGATTGTTGGTTCTTTTCTTGTTAAAAACCTATTGATCAGTTGGCATGAAGGAGAACGGTGGTTCTGGGACTGTTTATTAGATGCCGACCTAGCAAGCAATACGGCTAGTTGGCAGTGGGTTGCTGGTTCTGGCGCCGATGCATCTCCTTATTTCCGTATTTTCAACCCAGTATTACAGGGCGAGAAATTTGATAAAAAAGGTAATTATGTACGTAAATATTGCCCTGAACTTAACAACCTCCCAGACAAGTACATTCATAAACCTTGGGAAACACCGCCCGTTATTGCAAAAGATGCCGGCGTTGTGTTCGGTGATGATTACCCTAAACCCATCGTTGATTTAAAAGCGTCACGCCAACGAGCTCTGGACGCTTTCCAGCAGATAAAAGAGTAGTTTATGGCATCGTTAATACTTGTCCTTGGCGACCAGCTAACCGATACATTGCCAGCAATACGCAATGCGTCGACCCAAGATGACACCATATTAATGGCCGAGGTGAGAGAAGAAGCCACGTACGTTAAGCACCACAAAAAGAAAATTGCGTTTTTATTTAGTGCGATGCGTCACTTTGCGCAGTCACTTCGTGACAAACATTACAATGTGACATACGTAGAATATGAGGACGATAACAACCAAGGTGACTTGCTGGCGCAAGTGAAGCACACTTTAGAAAATAACACGTTCGATAACGTCATCGTAACGTTTCCCGGCGAGTACCGTTTACTAAAAAGTATGCAGCAATGGGAGAACGTATTAGGCCTGCCAGTTGTTATTGAAGAAGACGATCGCTTTTTGTCTACGCCGAGTGATTTTGCACAATGGGCCGAAGGAAAAAAACAGCTTAGGATGGAGTTTTTTTACCGTGAAATGCGCCGCAAACACCGTATTTTATTAGACGGTAAAGACCCTATTGGTGGAAAATGGAATTACGATGCACAAAATCGTGAGCCAATGTCTGCGCATCAAGATATCCCCAAGAAAACCAGCTTTACGCCTGATGATATTACGCAAACCGTACTCGCAGTCGTAGAACGTCACTTTAATGAGCACTTCGGGACATTAGATAATTTTGATTTTGCCGTGACACGAGATAATGCGCTTACTGTACTGAATACCTTTATTGAAGAGCGCTTACGCCATTTTGGTCAGTATCAGGATGCAATGGTAGAAGGGAAGCCGTGGTTATATCATGCGCATATTGGCTTTTACCTAAACTGCGGTCTACTTACCCCAAAAGAAGCGATAACCGCCGCAGAGCAAGCCTATCATTCAGGCACCGCGCCCCTTAATTCTGTTGAAGGTTTTATACGTCAAATACTTGGTTGGCGCGAATATGTTCGAGGCTTCTACTGGCACTTCATGCCTGGGTTAAAAACGGATAATTATTTTAATAATGATAGGAAGTTACCAGATTTTTACTGGCATGGCAGAACCAATATGAACTGCATGCGACAGTGTATTAAAGAAACTCACGACAATGCCTATGCGCACCATATTCAAAGGCTTATGGTAATAGGGAATTTCAGTTTACTGACAGAGCTTAGCCCAGACGAAGTGCAGGCGTGGTACTTGCTGGTTTACGCTGATGCGTACGAATGGGTAGAGCTTCCTAACGTTGCCGGGATGATTTTATATAGTGACGGTGGGAATCTAGCGAGTAAACCTTATGTGTCTAGTGGCAGTTACATTAACAAGATGTCGAACTACTGCAAAAATTGCGGGTATCAGGTGTCGAAAAAAACGGGCCCAAAAGCATGTCCGTTCAATTACCTCTATTGGCATTTTATCGACAAAAATAAAGAGAAGCTAAGTAATAACCCTCGAATGGCAATGATGTACAAAACCTACAGCCGAATGAAAGAAGAAAATATAGAGGCGATGAAACAAGACGCAGCAATATTTTTAACAAAGCTAACGAAAAATGAAGAAGTCTGAGTTACCCGAAAAAGTTTGTCCAGTGTGCAATAGACCATTTACATGGCGTAAGAAGTGGGAAAAAAACTGGGAATCTGTGAAATATTGCTCAAAACGATGCGCCGGAAACCGTAATAAATAACGTAATTTCACTTAGGAGTATATAGCAATATGGAAGCACCAATATCAGTCGATAAATTACGTTTTCTATTATTTCGATTCAAAGAGAAACTGTGGGTTCGGCCACTCACATTGTGCATACTTTCGATATGCGCGGTATTCGTCGCTAAATTAGCAGACCTTTCTTTTTTATCTCAGCATCTGCCAAGTGTAGAACAAGGCTCGGTCGATTCACTTCTTTCTATAATGGCCTCGAGTATGTTGGTCATTGCCACGTTCTCAGCGGGAACCATGGTGAATGCCTATGCTTCAGCGAGTCAATCCTCAACGCCGAGAAGCTTAAGCCTTATTATTTCTGACGATGTGTCACAAAATGCATTGTCTACATTTGTTGGCGCCTTCATTTACAGTGTGGTAGCACTCACCGTTTCAGAGAATCATTTTTTCAGCGAGGCAGGGGTCTTCGTACTATTTGTTATGACCGGCTTTGTGTTCAGTGTTGTCATCGTTACCTTCGTAAGGTGGGTAGACAGCGTTGCGCGTTTGGGCAGAGTGGGGTCGACAATATTGAAAGTAGAAACCGCGACGAAGCGAGCAATTGACCATAGAATAGACACACCATACCTTGGGGGGGTGGGAAGCCACATGATAAAAGAGCAGGGGGCTTATCCTATTTCTACCGACAAGGTAGGTTATATTCAATTGGTTGATATGTCCTTGCTACAAAACTGGGCTAAACGGAACAAAGCGTTTGTTAATGTGGTGAAGCTGCCCGGTCAGTTTGTCACACCCAACGAGCCGATAGCGTTTGTCAGTAAAGATGTTGGTGATGAAGTTGAAAGCCTTCTTTGTACGTTTAAGATACACGAAGCACGTTCCTTTGAGGCTGATCCACGTTTCGGCTTAATCGTTATGGCTGAAATAGCGTCTAAAGCGTTATCTACCTCAATTAACGACCCAGGCACCGCCATTGCTGTAATTACGAGCTTTACGCGATTGTTGCGTCAATGGGAAAAACGTGAAGAAACACGAGTCGCCAACAATAAAAGTGGTGTTGCAAAACCCAAGTATGACCGGGTTTCAGTGCCTGCGTTAGATACTGAGAGTATGTATGACGACGCATTTACGTCGGTAATGCGAGATGGTGCCGCTGTGCTTGAGGTAAACATAAAGCTACTGAAAAGTCTCGCGGTCCTTCGTAATACTGAGAACGAAACACAGCAGCAAATAGCGAATAAGTTTGCGGAAAAAGTACTGACACGTGCAATAGCATCACTTAAATTTGACGATGATAAAGCCCGAATAACTGAGCTTTATGAAGCGCTTTTTGAACAACGATAACAAGCGCAACACAAACGTAATTCAAACATGACATCATCGTTATACAAGTACTATGATGACTGTTCTAGTCATTAATTTAAGTACGTCAATTCGACGTTGAATCATCAAGTTTTGTTCTTCAAAAAACCATCTGAGGCTGATCTCTATAAGTCGTACATAAAATTTCGTACTAGACCAGTACTTAATTAAATCCTGCCTGAAGCGAATGATTAAAGATACATTGTTTCAATGTTAAGGCTCTAAAAATAATCGAAGTCCGCGTCTTATAAAATATAAAACCGATTCAGGTAGCTATAATCGACCACACAATAGCGAAATACGAAATCGTCCTGTACGTTAATGAAATTAAAGTATCAGGGGTATAACTCGCCAGATTTCACGTAGAGAGCGATACCATTTAATACCACATATTCAAATTATCCTCACTAATCCAAATCAACAATACGTCGTTTTGTGGTGCATTACGTTATGACGCGAACAGGTCCGAAGGACCGAGAGCGAAATACGTTGGTAAGCCATCACGCACATCAAACCAAACGAAAAAACTACAATCAACCGCCCCAATTACTCATATACCAGATTGCGCATAATGTATATTATGTTAAATAGAGCATTTTATTTATAATAATCTTTAAAGGTAATACATTTAATATTTAGCCTTTATTTCTTATCTCACGTAATTTAAAAATCCAAGATTATATTTAATATAGAGTAATTATATTTTGATGTTATTAACTTGGTTTTTAAATGAAATAGAAACTAGTTTAATTAAATTTGAAGTACAGAGCATACAAGCAATGCAAATGGTAACGCGGGGTTGCTCTGATAACCTCTTAATGAAAGCTTGAAGTGTTATATATGTTTAAATTGAGTTATCAAGATAATTAATAATCACATTTAAACTACGTAAGATAAGTGGCGAATAACGACAAGGCGATTAATTAGACATATATCGCATTGTCTTGTAATTAGTATAAGCCTTTTTACCCTATGTTATATATTAGGTGCTACTTTCCTCTTCAGCTTTTTTCATATTCATTAGTTGTTGCTGAGTCGACAAATAGAAAGAAAAGCGCTCGTGCGTGTACGTAAAATCTGAACCCGTTATGGGTATCTCTATTCGCAGAATTCATGTAGCGCTACGTGAAATATTGCTTCAGTTACGGCTTTAGGTAATCGATGTATGGCGTTCCTCGAGGTAGGCTTTGGCTTCGGTGATACCATATATCGCTATCCAGTCACTAACTCACCTGCTGTTCGTAGATTGTTTAGAAAGTGACTTATTCAAGACATCTTAGTGTAGTGTATATATAAACAGTATTAGGTGTGATAGCATGCATTTATACTTTTTCGAACGAAGCGCGGTGCTTTGTGACCGAGAGATGGTTATATCCCGTCGTGGTAACTAATTATTTATGATGAACATCACGCATGATAATTACAGTTATCATGCGTGATGGCTTGCCTACCAGGCATATAGATCTTGATAAGCTAGCCACGAATGCAACAACATACACCGGTTCATTTTAACTACTACTATTTCGACTATTACTAGCGACCTTCACCAATGTCTAATCGTGCTAACCACTACTTATCTAAAGAGGAACATGCACAGGGTGCACTTCCTCATGAAGAAGTATTAGCGCATCGCGAAGAACGTAATCATGATCACATTGCACGATACTTCCGAGATATTTTTAGTAAGTTACCACACAACACCCAGCGTGCTTATTTAAGTGATTTAAACGAGTTTATGATGTTTTGCTCATCTCACGGGTTGAATGGTGTTGTTGATGATTTTGAGCAAAACGAAAGCTGTATTAAGGCATATGTAACAGAATTGTGTAAGAGTCCCCTCGCCTATAGAACGATAAAACGCAGGCTGTCGGCGTTAAGCAAACTTCTTTATATTGCAAAGTATCCAAACCCAATCGTTCGTTCTGCATATCTTCGCGACTTCATTCGGCTCTCCTTAATCGAAAATAAAAAATATAGCTTCTCTTACAATCAGGCGGTACCGCTTACCATTGAATTGCTTGAAACGATTAATAACCGCGTTATTCCTGACTCTTTGTTAGAGCTTCGCGATTTAGCAATCATTAACATCATGTTTGATGCGTTACTTCGTGCTGATGAAGTAATAAGGGTGTGTGTCGAACATATTAATCGAAAGAACCTGTCATTACTTGTTTTGTCATCTAAGAACGACCAATCTGGAAAGGGTCAATACCGGTATATTTCAGCCAGCACCCTCTCAATGCTCGATGAATACGTGCAAGAAGCTAACCTTTGTCCAAATTCACATATTCAGCGAAATGCACAAGACCCACGTCGCTTAACGCGTGGGATTTTGTTTCGTAGAGTATCGAATAAAGGGCACGCGCTGCTTCCTTTTGACGAAAATCTTCCGTTTAATCGAGCCCCCATTCTAAATTATTCAAGTATTTACCGTGTGTGGCAGCGTATGGCATCGCTTGCGGGAATTACTGAGAATATAACTCCGCACAGCGGACGCGTTGGTGGTGCAGTATCTTTGGCTGAGGATGGTGCAACACTTCCAGAGTTACAGTTAGCTGGCGGTTGGCTATCTCCTGAAATGCCGGGGCATTATACGCAACAAGCGAACGTTAAACGTGGTGGTATGGCAAAGCTTTCCGAAAAATTCAAACGATAACAGCGTGTAAAAAGGCCAGCTTACAATGTTCATGACGATTTACGTAAGCGTCTGATTTATATTTAATTACAGGTGGATTCAGTGGTTACGCATAACCCGCCATACAGTTCGATACTATCAGAATTTAATGTTTCTCATGAAAAAAACGGCATATCATTACAGATATCAGCACAGTCTTTAAACAGCCTTGAAAGTGGCAGCCATGCGGCCGCCCTATCGTGTTACGGTAGCATTATACCTTTACGGCAAGCACATCGGTTTTTACTCCGTGTAACACCGCATTTGCGGTTGAACCTAACAGTAACCTCAATCCACTTTGCCCATGTGTTCCAATAACAATCAAATCCGCATTTAACTTTTCAGCCATGTGGTGAATTTCATCTGCTGGTGAGCCGATTTCAACATTCACGTGTGAGTACGGGATATCGTGTGTGGATGCTATGTCTTTCAGCGTGCGCATTGCAGACTCTCGCACATCGTCTGAAAAGTCGCGCTCCAAAAAGAAACCGTATGGCTCCATCGTAGTTTGTGGATAAGCAACATAGAGTAAATGTACTTTATGGCTACTACCCGAGACGGCGATAGCGCGCTCTACTACTTGTGTATAATCTGAGTACACGTCAACAGGGACTAACACGGTATTATAATTTTGCATGGCTGCACTCCTTAATGCTTTCATAGTAAGTATAGTGCGAACGTTATTTATCCTAATTGACCTAAATCAACCCAACGAGTACAAAAACATCCATAATCTTAAGGTGTGTTTTATAAACTGAGGAGTATTTATGATAAGAAGCATCTTATTAATGGCTTCACTTACTGCGCTAGTGGGATGTGATTTGGGCGCCAACTCGCCTCGCGGGTTCAGTTTACCTGAGGGAAATATAGAAAATGGTAAACAAGTTTTCGTGAACTATCGGTGTGTTGATTGCCACAGCATCGCTGATATTGACGTTGGAGACGAGCACCGATATATAACCGCCAGACCTATTCCTATTGGCGGCAGTAGTCCTCGAATTAAAACCTACGGTGAGCTAGTGACGAGTGTTATCAACCCATCTCATAAAATTTCTGGTCGACAACCTGCAAGCGTAACTAGCAAAAATGGCCAGTCTCTGATGAGGAATGTAAACGACGAGCTAAGCGTTACTGAACTTATTGACCTCGTCGCTTACCTTCAAAGTAACTACAAACTGGTTCCTTATAGAACGTCAGAATATCGTTTGTATCAGTTAAGAGTGCCCGGCGATAACGAAAACTAAGAGACCGATTTGGTTTCTTTTTCAATATTCGCCAATTGGCTGCATGGCATAAAGCTATCTGAATTTGCTTCTTCTATATGAAGTTTAAAAGCTTCAGGAATGTTGTTAGTCAAAAAGCTCCCTGTTTTTACCAGTGGAAACACCTCGTCATAACGCATGATGTGCGCCTGATTTACACGTCTAAAAATGTGTGTTCGATTTAATTCAAAGGTCGACGCGTGCCCAGTTGAGGAAAGGATATCCATTAGCGCATGTACCGTTTTTTTATGAAAGCGATACACGCGTTCTGATTTATCGGCAACGTCGACACCCTTAGCCAATTTAGGATCTTGTGTTGCGACCCCTGTCGGGCATCGGTTTGTATTGCAAGACAGTGACTGTACACACCCTAAAGCTAGCATCATTCCTCTAGCGCTATTGCAGATATCAGCACCTAAACTTAAGTTTTTAGCAAGTTGAAATGCGGATATTATCTTACCTGACGCGATAATTTTCACTTTGTCTCTAAGGTCAAACCCAGTCAGACAATCATCGACAAACGCCAAACCTTCTCTTAAAGGAAACCCGATTGAGTTCGTGTATTCTAAAGGTGCAGCACCGGTTCCCCCTTCACCACCGTCAATGGTAATAAAGTCGGGTGTAACGTTGGTTTCGTGCATGGCCAAACACATCGCGACAAATTCACTTTTTCTGCCGAGCGCAAGCTTGATGCCTATTGGTTTTCCCTCACTCAAGGTTCGTAACGTTTCAATAAATGAAATCAACCCCTTTGGGGTAGAAAATGTGCTGTGCCTTGGGGGAGAATCAACCTGCGTACCGGGCTCCACTCCTCTGATTTTTGCAATTTCAGGCGTATTTTTATAAGCCGGTAGTATACCGCCATGACCAGGCTTGGCGCCCTGGCTTAGTTTAATCTCTATCATTTTTACTTGAGGTAATCTGGCTTTTTCTGCAAACGTTGCCTCGTCGAACTTGCCGTCTTTAGTTCGGCAGCCAAAATAGCCTGTGCCTATCTGCCACACCACGTCACCACCATGTTCAAGATGATACGGTGTCAGTCCGCCCTCGCCCGTATTATGGTAGAACCCGCCTTTTTGTGCGCCTTTGTTTAATGCCAATATTGCGTTTTTTGATAAGCTACCAAAACTCATCGCACTGATGTTAAGCACACTTGCTTCATAAGGTTTTGTACAGTGTGGCCCGCCTACCATTATTTTGGGGTTTTGTTCCATGTCCTGAACTTCACGAGCCGACAGTGAATGACCAATCCACTCGTAACCATCTTCATAGGTATTTAATTGCGTACCAAAAGGAACCGTCTCTCTACTATCTTTAGCCCGTTGATACACGATTGAACGGAACATTCGAGAAATCGGTGCGCCACCAGTATCCGACTCCAACACATACTGTTGAAGGTAAGGTCTCATTGCTTCTACAGTCCATCTAACACGACCAATTAATGGAAAGTTTCTTAATATGGCGTGTTGCTTTTGTGACGCGTCATAAACTGCGACGATTAATAGTAAACCCGAGAGTAAAAGAAACCACCATACAGGTTGCCAAAAATAGCCTGCAATAACATTTATTAGAACGAGGATGCACAGTACACCGAGTATTCCAGCACGCATGACAACTCCTTTTAATGAGAATATGAATTTATGATCTCATTTACTGTAATTAGTTTTTGTTATAACAATCTGTTTTATATGCAATTACTAACACCTATGAGTTACGCGTAACCTTAAGTGTAGTAATATGTGCAAAATCAGGGCGCTCTTGTAGTTTGATTAGCATGCAGATGAAAGAGAATGTACTATTGGTTTAACTTATATTTTTTAGCGTGGCTTAGCAACGCAGAAAAGCTTTTGACCGTTTTTACGAAAGGTATTTCATGGAGTACGTATTCCTTCTCTTCGCCTTCACATGTGGGCTTGCGGTAAAGCAAGTAGGCATACCGCCGCTTGTAGGTTACTTGATAGCGGGTTTTCTATTGAATTTTGCTGGCTACAGTCTTACAGATGATTTAACCAGCATTGCTAACCTTGGTATCACTATTATGTTGTTCACTATTGGCCTAAAGCTGAATGTGAGCGATTTGAAAAAACGCGAGGTGTGGGCAGGCAGTGTAACCCATACCTTATTGTGGGTAGGTGTTACCGGTGTTGTGATGTTCACGATAGCCTCAGTTGCCAGCTTTCTCGTGGGTGGCTTGTCGATGCAAAGCGCCGCACTTATTGCGTTTGCACTTAGTTTTAGTAGTACTGTGTGTGTGGTTAAGGTCTTAGAGGAAAGTGGTGAAAGCAAAACCCGACATGGTCGGCTAGCGATTGGTATTCTTGTAATGCAAGATGTATTTGCGGTGGTGTTCTTGGTCGTCGCAACTGGTAAGCTTCCATCCGTATGGGCACTCGCCCTTCTCGCTTTATTCCCTGCGTTGCCGTTGATACGAAAAATTATCAATAACTCAGGGCATGGTGAATTGTTGCCGCTAACCGGTTTTATTCTTGCGCTAGGCGGCTATCACCTTTTCGAACTGGTAAATATCAAAGGCGATTTAGGCGCGCTTATTTTTGGGATAATGTTAGCACAGCATGAGAAATCGACAGAGCTTGCAAAATCACTGTTGAGTTTTAAAGATCTGTTCCTCATAGGCTTTTTCTTATCAATAGGGTTAACGGCGTTACCTGATATGAATATGATACTGATGGCGCTGCTTATCTGCGGTTTATTACCCATCAAGGCGCTGTTATTTTTCAGGCTCTTTACTTCGTTAAGATTGCGCGGACGTACGTCGTATTTAAGTAGTTTAGTGCTGTCGAATTACAGTGAGTTTGGCCTTATTGTTGCTGCCCTTGCCGTATCGTTAGGCATGCTTGATAACAATTGGTTGGTCGTCATTGCCCTCGCCGTTTCAATTTCGTTTGTTGTTACCAGCATTCTTTATCGAACATCCCATTCGCAATACCATCGCTTTAAAGAAACGATTAAGCGATACGAGCGGGATACGCGACTTAAAGAAGATATTTACCCTACGCTACATAAAGCGGAGTTTCTTGTTATCGGTATGGGTCGTGTGGGTAAAGGTGCATTCAAGGCGCTCTCAAAACTTTCCGACGTTAATGTGTGGGGAATGGATGCAGACAGAGTAAAAATAAAAAGAATGACCGAAAACGGACATAATGTTATTTGTGGTGATGGTGAAGATGTAGATTTGTGGGATAACCTCGATATCAAGAATGTTCAGTTAGTGCTGTTAGCTCTCCCTTCAATACAAGACGCGATAAATATTACTCGCCAGCTCAAAAACGCGGGGTATACCGGTAACGTTGCAGCCATTGCCCGCTACGAAGATGAAGTCCAGTATTTACGTGACCATGGTATTGATAAAGTCTTCAACTTTTTCACCGAAGCCGGCCTGGGGTTTGCTGAGGAAAGCTTAGCGTACGCGCAAACACAGAATGAACGCTAGGAACAAATACAAATAAAGGATGTAATGAGAACCATTGTCATTACTAAATCATTGTTTTTAATAGATATTTTGACATATATTGTTTTGTGAACTATACTCCGAAGCAATTAAAGTAAAGGAGTCGCCAAAATGCAGGGTGATAAACACGTTGTTGCTAAGCTCAATGAAGTACTAACAGCGGAATTAACGTCGATAAATCAGTACTTTCTGCATGCTCGCATGTTTAAAAATTGGGGACTAAGTGTCCTCAATGAAAAAAATTATAAGAAATCAATCAAAGACATGAAACAAGCAGATGACTTGATTGAACGTATTTTATTTCTTGAAGGTCTGCCTAATCTACAGGCGCTTGGTAAGTTGTATATAGGCGAAGATACAGCCGAGATGTTGGGTTGCGACGCACGCTTTCAGAAAGAGCAGCTACCGCTTCTAAAAGACGCTATCAAGTTATGCGAAGAAAAACAGGACTATGTGTCGCGCGATCTATTAGAAGATATTCTTGAATATGAAGAAGAGCACCTTGACTGGATTGAAACGCAAGAATACCAAATCGACGCTATGGGGTTAGAAAATTACCTTCAAGTGCAAATATCGGGAGAGGAATAATGAAAGGCAATAAACTAATTATTGGTGGGCTGAACGACTTGCTTTCATATGAGTTGGCCGCGATGGACCAATATTTCATTCATTCTCAAATGTACGCTGACTGGGGCTTACAAAAGTTATTTGAACGTATAGATCATGAGTTTGATGACGAGCGCGGCCATGCGACAAAATTGATAGAGCGCATGCTATTTTTAGAAGGCACGCCCGACATGACAAAGCGCACAGGCTTTATGGTCGGAAAAGATGTACCAGAAATGCTGGAAAGCGACCTTCGCGTAGAATATGAAGTAGATGCAAAGCTTAAAGAAGTTATAGCGCTGTGCGAGCAAGAAAACGATTACGTTACACGTGATATGTTGATTGTTCTGCTTGATGACACTGAAATGGACCACGCGCACTGGCTAGAACAGCAGTTACGTTTGATTAAAATGCTAGGTCTACCGAATTACCTACAATCTCAAATGTAGCCTTAGTTAAAATTAAGTTTTCATCGTTAAGAAAAATATTAGCGCTGCGTTGAAAAGTACAGGTAGCTTGGTGCTGCCTGTTCCTTTATGTTCAATCGCAATTGCCACCTCATAGTAGGTTCGCTGCAACTTCCCAACATAAACCACCCTGTCCATACACCTGTTGAATCTTTCTCAAGTAAAACAGGTACCTTCCCCATGTACATATTAACCCCTTCAATCCACGCGCTTTCCAGGGTGATGTTTGAGGATAAAGAAAGGGTCAAAGTAATGGAGGTTTCTGTTTCTACGGGGTCAGAAAAAATGGCGACAGCACGCTCTCCTACTATTAAGAGTTCGCACCGCCCATTGACAAACGTGCATCTGTTGCCTATTTCATTAGCATCACCTTGCGTTGTGTTCACTGCGCTTTGATAGCGATGTGCAGTGTATACAGCAATAGCAACAAGCAAGATACACACAGGGCCGAGCCATGAATGTAAATGTAGTGATCTTTTTTTGTAAGCGTTTTTTAGCATTTCTTAAATTTTATGAAATTCTTCATTGATAGAGATCAAGGTCTGGTAGTTTATGGTATCTTTTTGTAATTAAAAACCTTATCATCCGCGTACCAACTGGCTTGGAGACAACAATTATTACTTTTTCCAGGCTTGGTGTGAAGCGTTATTACTTAATTTATAAACGTTTTCGGCTAACTATATCTGCAGTTGGAGTCCATAGTTCATTTGAAGTGGAAGATTCATTAAAATGAGTGAAATAAGCCAAGCACAACCTGATTACAATTATAAAGTAGTTAGGCAATTTACCATCATGACCATAGTCTGGGGTATCATTGGTATGGGTCTAGGGGTATTTATTGCCGCGCAATTATTTGCACCTATGCTCAACTTTGACACACCATGGCTAACCTTTTCGCGTTTGCGACCCCTTCACACTAACGCTGTTATATTTGCGTTTGGTGGTTGTGCGTTGTTTGCAACGTCGTACTATATCGTCCAGCGTACCTGCCAGGTTAGACTGTTCAGTGACAAGCTAGCTGCTTTTACCTTTTGGGGTTGGCAGGCAGTGATCGTTTTAGCAGTAATTACCCTGCCACTTGGACTTTCAAGCTCTAAAGAATATGCTGAATTAGAATGGCCAATCGACATTTTGATTGCGTTAGTCTGGATTGCGTACATTATTAACTTCTTTGGAACACTCGTAATCCGTAAGGTATCGCATATCTATGTTGCGAACTGGTTCTTGGGTGCGTTTATGCTTACCGTAGCGGTTCTTCACATCGGTAACAGCATGGCTATTCCAGTGTCTTTCACTAAGTCTTACTCGTTGTATGCCGGTGCAGTAGACGCCATGATGCAATGGTGGTACGGGCACAATGCAGTTGGTTTCTTCCTGACTGCTGGTTTCTTAGGTATGATGTATTACTTCGTACCGAAGCAAGCGGGACGCCCTGTTTACTCTTATAGACTGTCGATTGTCCACTTCTGGGCACTTATCTCTCTATACATCTGGGCTGGTCCTCACCATCTACACTACACTGCTCTGCCAGATTGGACGCAGTCACTAGGTATGGTGATGTCTATTATCTTATTCGTTCCATCATGGGGCGGAATGATAAACGGTATCATGACACTTTCTGGTGCATGGCATAAACTTCGTACCGACCCTGTATTACGTTTCCTTATCGTTTCATTGTCTTTCTACGGTATGTCTACCTTTGAAGGCCCGATGATGGCGATTAAAACAGTTAATGCACTTTCGCATTACACTGATTGGACAATTGGACACGTTCACTCTGGCGCACTAGGTTGGGTTGCTATGGTATCGATTGGTTCGATTTATCACTTGATCCCTATTCTGTTTGGTCAGCGCGCAATGTACAGCACTAAGCTTGTAAACGTTCATTTCTGGTTTGCCACTATCGGCGTTGTACTTTACATCGTAGCAATGTGGATGTCAGGTGTTCTTCAAGGGCTAATGTGGCGTGCAGTGAATGCTGACGGTACATTAACGTATAGTTTCGTTGAGTCGCTTGAGGCGTCTAAACCTTTCTATGTGGTTCGTTTCATTGGTGGTTGTTTCGTTGTTGCCGGTATGCTTATCATGGCTTACAACACATGGAAAACCGTTCGTGCCCCTAAAGGCAGTATCGCTGCAGACCCAGCGACACAGCCGGCGTAATTGAGGAGACCGAAAATGAAAAATCCACATGAGTTAATTGAAAAGAACGTTGGTTTACTTACTGTTCTTATCCTTGTGGCCATCAGCTTTGGTGCGATGGTCCAAATTACACCGCTAATGTTCCAGCAGCAGACGATGGAGCCCGTAACTGGCCTTCGTCCTTATACTGCGCTTGAGCTAGAAGGTCGCGATATTTATATCCGTGAAGGGTGTGTTGGCTGTCACAGTCAAATGATTCGCCCTTTCCGTGCTGAGACTGAACGTTATGGTCACTACAGTGTTGCTGGTGAGTCGGTATGGGAGCACCCTTTCCTTTGGGGCTCTAAGCGTACCGGTCCAGATCTAGCACGTGTTGGTGGTCGTTACAGTGATGAGTGGCATCGTGTTCACCTTCTTAATCCGCGTAACGTTGTTCCTGAATCTAACATGCCTGGTTTCCCATGGTTGGCAGAAAATACGCTTGATGGCGCATTAACTGCTGAGAAGATGGAAGTATTTCGTGGGTTCGGCGTTCCGTATACTGACGAAGATATTGCGGGTGCAAAAGCGGCAGTACAGGGTAAATCAGAGATGCAAGCCCTTATTGCTTACTTACAATCTCTTGGCACACATTTGAAATAATATGGATCAAGGAATTGTAGGCAGCATTTTTACTGTCATCGTCTTTGTTAGCTTCATCGGCGTTGTTTGGTGGGCATTTAGCAGCCGCAACAAACAAAAGTTCGATGAAGCCGCAAACTTACCGTTTGCAGACGAAGAAAAAGAAAAATCAAAAGAAGATTAGCAGGAGTCTTGAACTCATGAGTATGTTTTGGACAATTTGGATTTCAGTGATAACCCTTGGGTTGATCATTGGTTGCTACTTCCTTCTGCGCTGGTGTTTATCCAACCAGACGGGTGTTCCAGAAGGTGAGTCGATGGGCCACGAGTTCGATGGCATCGAGGAGCTAAATAATCAGCTTCCTCGTTGGTGGACAATCATGTTCTACATGACCATCGTTTGGGGTTTTATTTATCTTGCGCTTTACCCAGGCTTGGGTGCGTACGAAGGCCTATTGGGCTGGAGAAGCTCTAACCAAAATGTGCAATCGCTTGAAGAGTCGCTTCAAGCTCGTATTGACGCAAAAGAGCAAGGTAAATTGGTCGAGTATGATCGTGAGCTCGACTTTGCAGCTACACAGTTTGACCCGATCTTTGAAGCGTATGCGATGGTACCCGTTGAAGAGTTAGCCAAAGACCCGGAAGCGAATAAAGTGGGACAACGTTTGTTCCTACAAAATTGCTCTCAGTGTCACGGTTCTGATGCACGTGGTCAAAATGGCGGCTTCCCTAACCTTACTGACAACGATTGGTTGTACGGTGGTTCAGGTGCCAAGATTGTTGAAACCTTAACGTTAGGTCGTAAAGCAGCAATGCCAGCTTGGTTAGATGCGATGGGCGAAGACGGAATCGATGAAGTCGTTAACTATGCGTTGAGCCTAAGCGGAAGAGATGTCGATCCTCAGAAAGCTGAGGCCGGTAAAGCACGCTTCGCGGCATGCGCAGCATGTCACGGCATGGACGGGAAAGGAAACCAAATGCTTGGTGCACCGAACCTTACCGACAACATCTGGTTATACGGCGGAAGCCACCGCGCAGTAACAGAAACGCTTACATACGGTCGTAATGGTGTAATGCCGTCATTCAAGAAAACGTTGGGTGATGATAAAATACACGTAGTTGCAGCCTATGTTTACAGCCTTTCAAATGATTAATGATTTAATTCATTAAATATCACAAAAAGCCTCGTTACCACGGGGCTTTTTTTATGAGAAAATAAACACGTAGACACTTTACCTGTCTCCTCTTCTTTTTAGCGAATATGAGTAGTTCATGAATACACCTTGGTATAAACAGTTTTGGCCGTGGTTTCTTATTGCGGTACCGGTTATCACACTTATTATGGGCGGCGTACTTCTTCATTTAGCCGTGTCTACAGAAGACAGCCTTGTTGTCGACGATTATTACAAAGAAGGAAAAGCGATAAATGCTAACCTTGATAAGGTTGCTGCTGCCAAAAAGAAAAATATCACGACCGACCTTATGATAGATAAAGGCAGCATTACGCTAACCTTTCACTCTGGTATCCCGCAAGACGGTAATGCCGTAAAGCTGGCCTTTTACCATGTCACACTTGAAGATCGAGATGTGGATGTATTGCTGACACGTGATGCGAGTGGCAAATACCGTGGTTTTATTGAAGAAGATTTGAGCGGTAAATGGCGTATATCGCTAACGCCTATCGACGAAAGCTGGAAAATCCAAAATATTGTCCAGCTTCCCTACTCTGGTGTGTTCACATTTAATCCGTAATGACTGAAACCACATGTTATCACTGCGGTCTTCCGAACGACCGCACCCACCATTACGAAACGGTCATTCTCGGTCAAGTAAGAAGCCTATGCTGTCCCGGTTGCCAAGCTGTTTCGCAAGCGATCGTGGATAACGGCCTTGAGGATTATTACCAGTTTCGTACCGAGCCTGCAAAAAAATCCGATGATGCTATTCTGTCGCAGCTCGATACCTTAGCCGTTTTTGATGAACCTGCGTTACAGGAAGAGTTTGTTTTTGATGAGGGGAAACATAAGCAAATTCAGTTAACGTTAGAGGGTATTACGTGCGCCGCGTGCGGGTGGTTGATAGAAAAACAACTCAGTAAAGTGGTGGGTATAAAACAGGTAGCGGTTAATGTGCAGGAGCGTAGAGCACTTGTCACGTGGTCCCCCGACGATATAAAGCTAAGTCAGATTTTAGCGTCTTTGAAGCGTATTGGATATAACGGGTCTCCGTTTCAATATGACGAACACGAAGCCAGCTATAAACGCGAACAAAAAACCTTTCTGAAGAAACTAGGCCTCGCCGGATTGATGACGATGCAGGTCATGATGCTTATGGCCGGTTTGTACTTTGACTGGTTCGGTGCCATTGAGCATGAAACCAAGCAATATTTTTATTGGATTGCGCTCACACTAACCACGCCTGTTGTGTTGTATTCCGGCAGCACCTTTTATTTAGGTGCGGTAAAAGCGATAAGCGCTCGAACCGTCAATATGGACGTACCCGTTACCATTGCTATTTTCGGTACATATTTCGCTGGGCTGCGTTCTACGATCCTTGAGCAAGGTGAAGTGTATTTTGAATCGATATGCATGTTTATCTTTCTCTTGCTGCTTAGTCGTTTCCTAGAGCACAGGAGCCGGCACCGTGCCTCTCAAATTTCTGCAAATATGACACAATACATTCCAGTGTCGGCAACACAGCTTAGTGCTGATGGAAAGGTCCATCAATGCTTAGCGAAACAGCTCTCAGTTGGCGATATCGTGCTAATAAAGGCGGGGGAAACCATACCCATTGATGGTACGGTGATTGAAGGAAACGCATCGGTTGACGAGTCTATGTTGACTGGCGAATTTGAGCCCATTCATAAATTTACAGATAGCCACGTCTATGGCGGTACGATCAACCAAGACGGTGTATTGACCGTACGGGTAACTCAAACCCTTAAACATGCGCTGGTCAATCAAATTGTTCGCCTGCAAGCAAGTGCTATGGCATCAAAGCCAAAGGCCGCACAACTGGCTGACAATTTCTCTCGTTATTTCGTTGCAGCAGTATTATTAATTTCACTTACCACCTATGGCTATTGGTATGCCGTTGGCAGCGACCAAGCATTTTGGATTACTATTTCTGTGCTTGTTGCAACCTGCCCTTGCGCCCTTGGCTTAGCAACGCCATCTGCCCTAACTTGTGCAATGGCAAAACTCAACAAGCAAGGGGTATTGTTAAAACGTGCAGATGCGCTAGAGCAGCTTACCTACATTAATACAATTTGCTTAGATAAGACCGGTACATTAACCGAAGGTAAATTTACTATAAGCAAACGCTGGATAGCGACAGGGGTTGATGAAACCGAAGTAATTAAGCTTGCTACTGCGCTAGAGTCTCGCTCTGAGCACCCTATCGCTAAGGCGTTTGACGGTGAAGTTGCGTTTTCAGTAGAGGCATTCGCCGTCTCACCGGGTAATGGTATTACTGGGCGCATCAACAATACCGAGTTTACTATGGGAACGGCGTCGTTCTGCGGCTTCCCCGCCCTCGATCATATCCCTTTTAATGCCAATGTATTTTTGTGCGCGGGCGATACATTAATTGCCGCCTTCCTCGTTAGCGACTCACTGCGAAAAGACGCAGCTGACACGCTCAATTTACTTAAAAAGAATGACCTCATCGTATTAAGTGGTGATACCCAAAGTAACGTAGACGCATTAACTGCAAACCTGCCGGTGTCTATCGCCCAAGGCGGACTTTCACCAGCGGGAAAATACGAACGTGTTAAACAGCTTCAAGCTGATGGACGACGCGTGCTGATGATGGGCGATGGAATTAACGACGCGCCCGTACTGGCCAGTGCAGATGTTGCCGTAGCGGTTGGAAACGCGACCGATGTTGCCAGAACCGCTGCGGACGTTATTTTGCTGGGTGATAGCTTATTGTCAGTTCCTTTGCTAATGGATGTTGCCCAGCGTGTTAAAGTTAAAATACGTCAAAATATTGCGTGGTCCATTGGCTATAACCTAATTATTCTTCCGTTCGCGGTTTCTGGCTTATTGTCGCCGTGGATGGCGGTGGTCGGCATGTCGCTAAGCAGTATAATTGTTGTGACTAATTCAACCCGTTTATTGAGATAACAGCATGAGCATTATTTATGTACTAATTCCGGTTGCCATCATCATCGTTGCACTGGCCATTGTTATCTTTTTTTGGGCGGTAAAATCAAATCAATTTGAAGACTTAGACCGACAAGGCTACAGTATTCTGTTTGACGATGACCTTCCACCTGAAGAAAAGAAGTTGGCTGAACAACGGAAAAAAATTCAACAAGATAGCGAGCAACAATGACAGATTTTAATCTCCTTTCTGCGTTCCTTATCGGTCTCGCTGGAGGTGTTCATTGCGTCGGGATGTGCGGCGGCATTGTTGTTGCACTTCGTATGGGAAGTCCTTCACACGCTTCGCCACTGCCGTTTACGCTTATGTACAATACGGGCCGAATTATAAGTTATACCATCGCTGGCGCGTTAACCGGCGCAATTGGTAGTATGTTAACCCGCTCATTTCCCCACGCACCAACCATACTTTCGGTACTCAGTGGCGTCATGCTCATTATGTTAGCGTTGTATTTAGGCAATTGGTACAAAGGTCTTACTGCGCTAGAGTCGATAGGACAAGGTATATTCAAACGCATTCAACCTTATTCTAAACGCTTTATTCCTTTTGCTACACCACTACACGCCCTTCCCTACGGATTCATCTGGGGTTGGCTGCCATGTGGGTTGGTTTATTCAACACTTACATGGTCTCTCGCATCATCCGGCCCTCTCGATGGCGCGCTGATTATGTTGTTTTTTGGGCTTGGAACCTTACCAACACTGATTGCTGCGAGTTATAGTGTTGATTATCTGGTACGTGGGTTTAAACACGCCGTAACACGCCAACTTATTGCGTGTGTGTTATTGATGTATGCGATTTTATTAATTTATCGAGCAATCTTTTAACGAAAGTAGTAACATCACAAAAAAAGATGAATGTAATATTCGGAGCAAACTATGAGCCAAGGAAGCCAATTTTCAATACATTGTCAAAATTGTAGCTTTAGTCATTTATGTTTACCGGTTGCGTTAAACAAAACAGAGATTGAGTCTCTCGATGATATTATCGAACGTAAAAAGCCGCTACATAAAGGCGATGCGCTGATAAATTCTGGTGACAAGTTTGTTTCATTATTTGCTGTTAGAACGGGCTCCTTTAAATCTTTTGTCACAAATCAAGATGGCGAAGAACAGGTCATTGGTTTTCATTTCCCTGGTGACATCATTGGTTTTGATGCACTTAGAGAAAACCGCCACCCCAGCTACACCCAAGCGTTAGAAACCGCAATGGTGTGCGAGCTTCCTTATGAGACACTTGATGAAATGTCGATGCAATTTCCTAAATTACGTCAACAGATCATGAGTTTTATGAGTGCTGAAATTAAGCAAGACCATGACATGATAATGTTGTTGAACAAACGCACTGCCGAAGAGCGCTTACTTTACTTCATTAATCATTTGTCGCAGCGTTTTGAAGAACGCGGTTTCTCTCATAGAGAGTTTCACCTCACTATGACAAGAAACGAGATAGGTAACTATCTAGGCCTCACCATAGAAACCATTAGCCGTTTACTCAGCCGTTTTCAAAAAGAAGGGTTAATTAAAGTCGATGGTAGACTTATCAGCATTCTCGACTTCGATTCAATCAATAGCCGCTTAAGTGTGTTGAGCGGCCCAAGTATCGTGTGCAACGGATAATGAGAATTAAACGTCCCTTGATCTGAAACAAGTAACATTTTAAGAAATACCTATTACACTTAAATCATAGTAATGTTCCAACTGCTCTAGTGGGAGAATTTATGATTGAGTACAAGCACATACTAGCCGTTATCGACTTAGAACGTGAAGATCACCCCGCCCTCCAGCGTGCTTTAGAACTTTCAGAAAAAACCGGGGCAACAGTAACTGCCTTGCTCGTGGTTTACGACCTGTCGTATGACATGACAACGATGCTTAGCCCCGAAGAACGCGAGGCCATGCGCGATGCTGTCACTGCAGATCACGCCAAATGGTTTTCCGATAGCCTTAAGAATCTCAATATCGCTAATGTTGATATCGTGGTTGAATGGTGTAACCGTTCGTACGAATCCATTATTCATTACACTATCGACAACAACATCGATTTAGTGGTGAAAGCTACTAAGAAACATGACGATCTCGTCTCTGTTATATTCACTCCTACTGATTGGCACCTCTTAAGAAAAAGCCCGTGCCCGGTATTACTTGTCAAAGATCACGATTGGCCGGAGGATGGTGAAATAATCGCGGCCATTAATGTTGGGACCGAAGATGAAGAACACGCGCAATTAAATGAAAAGATCACCGTCATCGCTGGTGATTACGCGAGATTATTGAGCGGTAACGTTAACTTAGTGAATAGCTTTCCGTCCACGCCGCTTAACATTGCAATAGAAGTCCCCGAGTTTGACCCCGAACAGTACTACGATGCAGTTAAAAACCATCATCAGGAGGAAATGATAAAACATGCCACTAAATACGGCATTCATGAATCCCGTTGTTTTGTGAAAGAAGGGGTGCCAGAAAAAGTCATACCGCAGCTGGCAAAAGAGAAAGACGCTGAACTTGTGATCATCGGTACGGTTGGAAGAACGGGTTTCTCAGCCGCTTTGATTGGCAATACGGCAGAGCATGTTATCGACAAACTGCAGTGCGACGTACTCGCCGTTAAACCGGAAGGGTTTGTTAGCCCTCTCGCGAAGGGGTAATATGGGTTGAATAACAGCGCCGTTGTAACAACATCATATTATGCCCCTCGTTAATTTCTTCACGCTTTGTTGTAGCTATAATTGCTGTATAATGTGGCGTTTTGAATTAAGCAGTTTTAACCACTATGAATCTAAGCGCAGAACGTGCGGGGCTTGCCACAACGCCTTCGGCAAAGAGCAAACAAAAATACAGTTTCAATAAACTCCAAAAGCGTCTTCGCCGCAATGTAGGCAAGGCCGTTAGCGATTTTGGAATGATTGAGAATAACGATAAAGTAATGGTGTGCCTGTCAGGGGGAAAAGACAGCTACACCATGCTCGATATCCTTATGTATTTAAAGAAAATTGCGCCTATTCATTTTGATATTATTGCGGTTAACCTCGATCAGAAACAGCCAGGCTTTCCCGAACATATTCTTCCTGAGTATTTAGACACCATTGGTGTTGAATACAAGATAGTCGAAGAAGATACTTATTCTATCGTTAAAGACAAAATTCCTGAGGGAAAAACAACCTGCTCACTGTGTTCGAGACTGCGTCGCGGTATCTTATACCGCACTGCAAAAGAACTTGGTGCAACTAAAATCGCGCTCGGTCATCACCGAGACGACATGTTGGAAACGTTCTTTTTGAATATGTTTCATGGTGGTAAATTGAAATCAATGCCACCTAAATTGGTTAGTGACAACGGTGAGCATATTGTTATTCGCCCCCTCGCTTACTGTACTGAAAATGACATTGCAAAATATTCCCAAATAGCGGAATTCCCTATTATTCCGTGCAACCTGTGCGGCTCACAAGAAAATTTGCAGCGTCAAAATATCAAAAACATGTTACAAGATTGGAATAAACGTTTTCCTGGTCGAATAGAGTCGATGTTTACCGCCCTCCAAAATGTTGCACCATCTCACTTGGTGGATAAAAACTTACATGATTTTTCCGCAATAACAACACAAAACGGCCCGGTAGAAGATGGCGATATTGGCTTTGACGCTCCCTCTTTTAACCACACGCCAGTCGACGACAGCGATGTTGATAGCGACAGTATTCAAGTAGTAAATATAATGGAACCTAAATAAATGAAAATAGGCCTCGCACTTGGTGCTGGAGCAGCACGGGGATGGACACACATTGGTATTATTCAAGCATTAGAAAAGCTTGGGATTAAGATAGACGTTGTTGCTGGCTGTTCTATTGGTGCTTATGTAGGCGCGGCTTATGCAAGCGGCAAGCTTGAAGGGTTGAAAGAATGGTCTTGTTCGCTGTCAGAGTGGCAAGTGTTAGCGCTGATGGGCGTAGGTCTTCGAAGAGGTGGTCTTGCGAGTGGTCAAAAAGTATTTGATAAACTGGCAAACGAGTTCTGTGCTCCGACCTATGAAGAAATGGAAAAGCCTTTCGCGTCGGTGGCTACCGATCTCTATACTGGTCGTGAAGTCATCTTTAATGCTGGTGAAGTAGGCAATACTATACAAGCCTCTTGCGCTATCCCTGCCCTTTTCACTCCTGTCGCATACGAAAATCGCTGGCTTGTAGACGGCGCAGTGGTTAATCCCGTACCCGTAAATTTATGCCGTCAGTTAGGTGCCGATTTTGTTATTGCGGTTAATCTCAATGCCGATTTTCGACCGCTGCGTTTAGAAAAGTTGCGCCAAGATCATGAAGAAAACCAGCGTAAAACAGAAGACTTCTTTACCAAAAGCCAGAACGTATTGCGTCAATGGTTTTCACCAGATAATAAAGCAGAAGGTGAAGAATCAGAAAGTACTGAACTGGTAGATACCGCCACCGAAGTAGTTACTAAACCAATAAAAAGTAATCCGCCCGGAATAATGAGCGTGATGAGTAGCTCATTAGAGATTCTGCAGGCTCGCGTCACACGGTCGAGGCTTGCCGGCGATCCTCCGGATATCTTGATTGAGCCTCAGTTAACCGATGTCGGTATTATGGAATTTCATCGAGCGGAAGAGCTCTGCATAAAAGGTGAAGAAACCATTAACCGATTAGCAGAGCAAATTCGTTATCAGTTATTAACTTGAAGCAATTGCAGTAATTCGAAGTGGAGCGTGGGGTAATGTTAAGGTTTCCCCTTTCTTTAGCCAGCTCTCTTCAATGCGCAGAACGCCCTTAACTATGGATAAACCTTCTTTGGTACGATAGTCGAGGTCTTTATCTTCAAACTGAATCATCAAGCCTGTGACTGAAGGCATCATAAACGATAAAAAGCTTCCCATTTCGTTAAAGAATGCTTCGTATTGCTCATATAAAAATTGAAGGTCCTCGTTTGTATAAGAGGCTTTCAAATAGGAGGGCTGCGTTTCTAGCTGAACAGACATATCGCAAACGTTTGCACGTTCTTCTAACGAAATTTTGACATAGGCATCGGCAAGTTTAAGTGCGCGTTCTAAGGGAACAGTAAAGCGTCCCTCGTCCGTAATAGACAATGCCATTGTCTTTTTATCGGTAACGATATCGGCCGATTCTATAGCACACAAACGCCCTTCACCTACACGTAAAAAACCAAAAGCGAATTGAAGCGCTTGCGTGTCTTCATTATCAAGTTTCTTTACATGGCTATAAAAACGACTGTAATCCACGTCAATGGTTTCAGCTGCAACGCTGTTTAAAAATAACATACTTGATAGCAGTACAATCTTGCGTATCATTCGCTCAAAAACTCCTCGTTATATTGGATCATTGCTTGTAATTCTTCTACATAAGCAGCGCCACGTTCAGAATAATTCATTAGCCCTTCAGCCAGTGCGATACCGCTAATGGGTAATTGATTTGCGCGTAAACGACTTCGTATTTCTCGAAGCTCATTGTACGCATCGTGACGATTTAAGTTTCGCATGTAGGTGTACGTTGCGCGAGAGGCATTATCGAATTTAGCCACTTCGTGTGATGCGCCGTCATTACGCCGGCTTGGTACAAATCCGCAGCCTTTAGAGAAACACCACAATCCAAAGAAGTTGTAACCTTTTCGGGCGAACCGACTGGTTCCCCAGGCCGATTCATTTGCTGCTTGGACTAGCACCAACTCAACCGGCACAACATCTATTTTATCCAATAGCGCAAGCAACGTATGATTCAGTGAAAGTTCATCGTTAACACGATATTCCTTTACTAACCACGCCACCCTTTCGTTATCGTCTTCGCTTAGCATTTGATTGGTCAAAGATTGGCGATAGAGCGTTTGAACATAATGCCGCAAAGACAGGAGGTATTGATTCTGCTTCTCAACCTCGGGGCGTAAATAATCAAAGAACGCTTTTTTCTTCGCTTTGGTGTCTGTATATGCTGTGAAATCGGGTACCCCCTTTTTCGTTTGAATGGTTTCAGGTATATCAAGTACATCCGGCTCATCTTTGGTCAATATTAGTGCATTGATAACAATGACAGCTAATACACCCAGCGTGACTAAAACTATTTTTAACGTTTCACGTTTATGCATCAAAAGTAGACTCGTTCGTGGACTTCTCGTTGCTCTCAGGCGAACTATTTTCACTCCCGAAGAGATCATTATAGAGTAAGCCGAACACACTAAAGTAAAGTGGAAGCACCCATACTAACGATAAACCGAACGTCAAAGGCGCGGTAATAAACAGCAGTACAAAAACTGCAAAAATAGCTGAAATTTTTGTCCAATAAACGTTGAATACTTTGCAAGATAGTATGATTGCGCGAATCGGCGTCATCTGTTTATCCGACACCAGCATCAATGAAAAAATACTTGCCATCCATACATATACGCCAGGTACAACAAGCAAAATCAAGCCGAGTTGAACAACGATAGAAATGATTAGCTGGGTCAGTGCAAGTACGAAGATAATCGGTAAGAAGCTGAACATAGAAAATACGTTCGTAGGCTCACGACGGGCATGTGCAACGCCCAACATGTATAAGCCTGTAATAAGTGGTGACAGTACAAATACAGCCGCAATTTCAATAATAGATTGATTCTCTATCACGTATGAGCCATCGTCATTAAGTGTGATAAAGCTCTGAGTCACTATTCCCAACATAACAAACGCAAGGAAAAGGACAAATACACCTTGAAACAATGTCGAAAAGTTTCCTTTAACGAATTGGTTCGCGCGCATAAATACTGACTTCACATCAATATCACGCTCACCTGACAGTGTGTTTGCGATGACGCTATCTTCAGGTTTTTCACGTTTACTATTATTTTCCACGCATTCCTCTATCACTGCGGGCTATTTCGGCCAGATTATACAGCATTTCTTGACCTCACCCCAACGTGTACAAAAATTTAACCCACAACCAACTTCACTGCTAAGCCTATAAGTAGTACGCCCATGACACGGTCAAGCCAATAACCCTTTCGCCCGATGAGCTCAGCCACTTTGCTGGTGCTTAACAAATAAGACAAAAAGCAAAACCATACACCAGTGGCTATCGCAAGATATAAACCATATCCAAGCTTTATGGAAAAAGGCGTATTGATATCAATAATGGCAGTAAAAAGAGAAAGAAAGAACAACGTCGCCTTGGGGTTTAAACCATTGGTTAAGAAACCCATCCATAACGCTTTTCTTGCACTAATCATTGATTGCCCCGAGGGCACCTGATCGCCTTGCTTTGAAGTGGTGCTCTCAGGTTTCGCTTGGCCTGGGCCACTTTTTAACGCCCCTGCTGCTAGGTATAGTAAGTAAGCTGCGGCGATGTAACTAATGGCGGTAAACAACCAGGGTGTAGTAGCGATGACGACACTCAACCCTACGAGAGAATAAGCCACGTGTAAGAGAATGGCAGCGCCAATCCCGATACTGGTAAACATAGCGATACGCCGACCGTACGCAACACTGTTACGTACAACAATAGCAAAGTCAGGGCCAGGGCTTGCCACCGCCACGAGGTGAACTAACGCAATGGTGATAAACTCATCGATATATATCATGCTTACGCTAACCCTTCGCAGTCTGTTAATATTTGCGACACTAATGTCGGCACCGTTTGTGAAGCTGCCCCGGTCATTGTTCTATCGAACAGGCTATTTGTTGCACTCGGTACCAAGTTGACCTCGATAGTAACCGCGCCGGCATCGCGGGCATACTGAACAAACCCTGCAGCGGGATACACATTCCCAGACGTGCCAATGGCTATAAATATGTCGGCATCAAGCAGTGCAGCTTCAATTTTATCCATATGCATTGGCATTTCACCGAACCATACGATATCTGGGCGTAACGACGTATTGTGACAACTCGGACATTCAGTAGTGCTATCAAAGTCATCTTCCCAATATGTGACGGTTTCACACGTTAAGCATCGCGCTGACCGCAACGTACCGTGCATATGAATAACATCCTCGCTACCAGCCTGCTCGTGTAGGTCATCGACGTTCTGCGTAACCAACGTAACATGTTCGGGCATTTTCTGTTGAAGCTCTGCTAATGCAATGTGCGCGCCATTGGGTACAACATAAGGTTCTGTTAACTGCGCTCGACGCTGGTTATAGAATCGATAAACCAGCGCTGGATTTTGAGAAAAGCCTTCCGGTGTCGCCACTTCTTCAACACTGTGGTTTTCCCACAAGCCGTTATTATCTCTAAATGTTTTGATCCCTGATTCTGCGGAGATCCCCGCCCCAGTTAGCACAACAATATTTGGTCTCGTAAACATATCTATTTTCTTATTTGTGGGTCGTAAAACGGAATGGGTCGGTAATGTTTTGCTAGCGGATCACTGGGAAACGGGCTACTGCGCCCCACTCAGACCACGAACCATCATAAACGACAACGTCTTTTGCGCCACACATTAGGGCGGCAACGCCAATGATACAAGCAGTAATACCTGAACCACAGGAACACAAGATCGGTCGAGATAGATCGACGCCCGCTTTTAAAAATAGTGCAGATAACGCATCGACACTCAAAAATGAACCTTCATTCAAGAGCGTTTGATAGGGAATATTGATTGCTCCGGGCATATGTCCACTGCGAAGCCCTTCTCTTGGCTCTGGCACCTCACCAGAAAACCGAGGACGACTTCGAGCATCTATAATTTGAGTTTGTGATTGAAGTACCGATAGCACAAAGTCTGCATCAACAAACCACCCTTCTTGCGCATTCGCATTGTAGTGAGCAAGCCGGTTTGGACGAGACTCGGACAGTGGAAGATTGCTTTTGCGCCACTCTGGCAGGCCGCCATCTAGTAGCGATACATGCTCATGTCCCAGTGCTTTTAACATCCACCATACGCGTGCACTGCAATACACACCGCGTGTATCGTAAACCACTAAGGGTGATTTTTCCGTTATACCATTGCGCGCTAAATAACGGGAAAGTGAGCTTACAGGCGGTAACGTGTGTGGGAAGGTGGCGCTGTGTTCACTTCCCTCACCGTCTAAATCAAAATCAACAGAACCTGGTATAACAAACGCATCTCTTTCGTCTTGCTGTTTTGAAACGGGATCGTTCATTAACGCCCTAACAGGAACGATTCGCGTTGACATTAGTGCGTTAGAGAGGAGCGATGGTGAAATGAGTATTTGCATGAGCCTCAACCAGTTAGCCCGTCATAGACGGGCATAGGGACACTATTAAAGGGCTGATATTGCTGCCGCGTAATCTGGCTCATCGGTAGTTTCAGCAACCTGCTGGGTGTAAACAACAGTGCCATCGGTGTCGATCACAACAACGCTACGAGACAATAGGCCCGTTAGCGGTGCACTCGAAAACGTTACACCATAGTCATCACCAAATGTGCTTCTAAATGTCGAGCCAGTGAGAACATTCTCAATACCCTCAGCGCCACAAAAGCGTCCTGCGGCGAACGGTAAATCGGCTGATACACAAATAACGGTAGTGTTGTCTAGTTTGCTAGCTTCTTCATTAAATTTTCTTACAGAAGCTGCGCATGTACCCGTATCGATAGACGGAAATACATTTAAAATAACACGCTTACCCGCTAAATCTCCTAACGAAACCTCGCCTAAATCTGCTTTTACTAAGGTAAAATCAGGCGCTTTGTCACCCACAGTAGGAAGCGAGCCCACGGTAGAAACATCGTTACCTTGAAATGTTACTGTTGTCATGTCGTTTTCCTTTACAAATATAACGTTAATACACGGTGTTAAATGATAGGTTATTCTTCTAACTGCGTTTTTGCAAATGCAAGCTTGTCAGATAAATGAGGTTTACCTTTAAGGTATTGATGACGAAATACACTAAAATAATTTGCGAGTTTCTTCGCCGCGCTATGGTACCCACCTAGCGCAAGTACACTAATTCCAACTTCCGCGGTGCAGTGTTGGAACTCATGGGTAGATTCTCGCAATAGATAATCAGACGCTATCTCAGGAGTAACGCCTAGTACTGGGATGTTATCTAAATACGGGCTTTTACCAAACATCTTTCTCGCCTCTCGCCACGTACCGTCTAAGAATATGAATAATAGCGTTTTATTTTCAACCGCTGGCACAGATGAAATACACCGCTCTGGCGCGGCATATTCATGTGGAAAGACCAACACGGGCTGATATTTATCACTAGTTAACAAAGCAAGCAGCGCACCATCAGGCTGTGTTCTATGCCATAGAAAAGCATGATTATCTTCAACAACATCAGCGATTAAGCGCCCCGTATTGGTAGGTTTATAGTATTCACCCTTGTACATAATAAACGCAACCGCTACACCTTTTTCCGGTATTGGCTTATTGTCACAAATACACGTATTAGTTGGAAGGCGACACGCTTCGCAACGAACCACTTTGCTACCTCGTGCAAAAAACGGGCGCTGCGCCTTTTTAAGTTCAGCATGTCTTAACGCCATAACTGAGTTAGGCATACTCAATGGGGGCAATATTGATGAGTGCGGTGTCGAAGAGGATTTCGTCAAAATAGGCTCTACTTTGAATTTATTATTATTTTAACACAAGCTTTGCGTGCAGCAGCGCATTATGTCATTGCATTTACCTCACGGGTGACCATAAAATAAACAAAAAAATAGAAACGCATCATGAATCGTTACACATTAAGGCATATTGTCGTTGCTACCGCTATTTTTCTCTATTTAGCGCCAAAAGCATATGGCACTGAGACAACATGTGATAGACCTTTAATCGTTGGTTACAGTGGCGATTGGTTTCCCTATTTCAGCAAAAGCGGTAATTCATATGCCGGCACAGATTTTCACCTATTGCGCCGCACGCTAATGCGAATGGGGTGTACGCTTAATGTATTGCCTATGACAGAGGCTCGCAGTCTAATTGAGCAAAGAAAGGGCAGCTTCGATATCTCTATTGGTGCGAGCCTGACTAAATCAAGACAGCGTGACTTCATCTATTCCAGCGCCTATCGAAGAGAATCTATTGGTTTACTGGTACGAAATCAGCCTGCGTTGACAGAGCGACTAAATTTAAAGGCCGTATTAGAGCGAAATTACAAAATAGCGTTAAACGAAGCAGGCTACTTCGGCCCTAAAGTAGATGTCGCGCGAAAAATTTTTAGCGATAACTTTCGCTATAGCTTTGATATGGCGTCTCGCATGACAATGCTGCTCGACGGTAAAGTAGATGCCGTTATAGATGACTACACTGCGCTATGTATAAAGTTAAAGCGCCTAACCCCTTCTAATACGTTTACATTATTAGATGAAAAACTGCATGAAAGTGATATTTATTTTATTTTCTCAAAACTCACTACCAGTAGGGCTTTTGTAGCGCGCTTTAATGAAGCATTAGCGCAAGAACGCTCTATTTCTGATGACGGGGTAAAGTGTATAGCCGAGTAAACAGAACAATATACATTGCGTTCTAATAATAGTTATATAGGATTTTACACTAAAATGGTGCCCGGGGCCAGAATGGAATAAAGCCCACAAGCCATTGTTTTTTATATAAATCAATGAAAGCAAGAAATGTCAATGTTACTACTAGTGTTACTTCAAGTTTGTAAGGCATTAATCGGAATTTTCATCGATAACCATGTTCGAAACATCAGTTAGAGCTTCTAGCTGTTCTTCTTCGATTACCAGCCTAATCTCTATTTCGTCGGTTTTACCCACCAATTGAGCCGCGCATCTTCTCGGCACTAACAAAAGCCTAGTTCTTGTTGCAATTGCCATATCAGAAAGGTACTTTTCAATTAATTCCTTTGGTATTAGATCGCCTCTCTTTTTACCTGCTTCTAGTTCTACGAGGGTAGTTTCAGCCGCCAACTTTCTTCGCTTAAGTTCGTCGTCTGTTACCGATGATAAATCACCTGTGACATTTAGTATGGCTTGTTCTTTTTCCCACTCATAAACCGCCGAAGTACTGAACAACCATTCCTTTCCTCTCTGGCCTCGTTGAAGGTACGGCATACCCTTGTTTACTTTACTTGTGATCGTTGGAAGCGATACGCCTAATATCTCCGCCAGTTCTGCTCTATTTACGTTTGCCATAGTCTCAAAGAAAACAAAAAATCGATTTTAAAAATGCTCGCACAACGC
Organism: Alteromonas sp. 4NH20-0056; assembly: GCF_057539655.1. Lineage (NCBI taxonomy): Bacteria > Pseudomonadati > Pseudomonadota > Gammaproteobacteria > Alteromonadales > Alteromonadaceae > Alteromonas > Alteromonas sp. 4NH20-0056. The sequence goes on from NZ_BAAJLS010000005.1 coordinate 317,034, forward strand.
AAACTCTGCGCTGCTGCGAACCCTTAGCTTAAATGTCCAGAAAGGACCCTTTTATATAGGCCTATCAAGCCTTGTTTTAATCGCCCTGATTATTTTTTTCGGTGCCCTGTCTATAGCCCGGGCAATATCTTCACTGGTTAGATCAGCACCATTAATCGTAATTGGTACCGAAATATTTTGCGCTCTGTCATCTGAGCGTGTTAGGTCGACCACTTTTTCCCTTGGGTGTAGCATTGCTAACTTACCGCCCTTTCCATCCATGCCACCAATTCGAGCACCGTTGGGGGTAAATCCTCCACCGTCAAATGAAGCTGCCGCGCCTCCAGCGGATAAGGTGCCGACAGCCATTGCCATTGGTTGTGTTATTGCTAAAGCGGCTTTCATAGCTGCGGGAGCGGCTGGCGGTCCTACAATAGGAATGGCAGCGGTACTTGCAAATGCGTTTATCCCTGCCTGCAAGGATGCTGCTTGAGCATTGAGAGCTAAGGCCGAGGCCCCAGTTGCAGCGGTTGAAGCTCCTACGGTCATTTGAACAATCTTATAAGCTAACCATTGGGCGGCCATTTGGCCTAATGCGTTTACCACACCGCGCGCCATATTTTGCATTACACCTTGGAACGCATCACCTAGTGATTGCGAATCAAATATAATTGACTCCAGAGCATTGCCCATCTGATTTGAAAAGCTTTCAATCGTAACGGATGATAAATCATCAAAGTTCGTTAAATTGGTTTTTGCTGCGTCCAACCACTGTGACCAGAATGATTGGTTACCCTCTGTTAGGTTTTCATAAGCAGTAAAACCGCGTTGTTCGAAACTTTCCCAGAACTGCCCCGCGCCTTCTTCCATCGTGCTGTCGAAAGTGAACGCATTTGCATTAATATCATCAATAAGGGAGAGGCTATTTAAGAACGAACTTTCAACCTTGGCGGCCGCTTCCTCGATGGGGGCGGTGTCTATGTTAGTGGCGGCGCCTTCGAGATTAAACGGATCATCAAGCCCGGCAAAAATATCATCTGTTTCACCGGCACCAAGTGAGTATTCAATGGGTTCGCCGTTAATTTGTTTGGTTAACTTGGCGTATTGCCCCGCCATTGTTTGAATTCTGGCGGTTAACCTGTCTATTTCAGCGGTGTCTACATCGGCACCCAATGTTTTTTTGAACTCTAAAAATGACTTCTGCGCTTCAGAAACAAACTGATCTATTGCTATAAAGTCGCGCTCAAAACGAACTATTGAACCGCGCCAAAAGCCATCTATTGCTTCAGAAATTTCGGCCAACGGTTCGACAAATGCGGCGGCTAAATTGAATTTTAATTTTTCACCCGCTGCATCAAGGCGCGCCATTTCATCAGACAGTTCTTTTACTTTTGCCACATCAGTGCCAGAAATTGCTAGATTTAAACCTTCGTATTCAGTAGCTAAATCTTTTATTGCTTTTCCGTTGTTCTCCAATGCTGGAAGAAGTAACGTTGCATCGTTGGCAAGCGATTCCATGTAAAACACTTGCTCTTTGGCTGATACATTTGCATCATCCATTGCCTTTTTTACAGCAATAAGCACTTCGGTACTGGATAAGTCCTTTAATGCTTCGGCGGTCAAACCAACTTTCGGTGCAACGTTTTCAAAGAAGTCAGCGAACGGGCCTGCGCCTGTTGCTAAAAAATCACCAAGTTTGTCTTGAACGTCTTTCGAAATATCAGCAAACTTTTCTTGCCCTATGTTGAACTGACCGAACGCATAAGCCAGCGCTTGAAAGCGTTCAATCGTAACGCCTGCAAGTTTCGCTTGAGCGTCTAATTCTTTAGCGGTATCAACGGCGCCTTTGGCAAGTATCGCGAATGAGGCGGTCACACCCGCTACCGCTGCGGCTGTTGCTGCTGCTTGCCGCGTTACGGTTCCCAGCTTCCCATTGATAGAGGTGAACGCCTGCGCGGTTTTATCCTTCGCAGAAATTACAAATTCGTATTTTGACATATGTTTACCGGAAAAAAGGGGGGACTAGGCCAAAATTGGCGCGGCAAAGGTAAAAACCGAGCGCAGGCAACGTTAAAACCCACTTTTATAGACCTAGCCCCCTTAAACTTACATAACTCTAACGAGGCCTCTATAATCTACAGGGGCGACATCAATATCCCACTGGTGTTTTACTTCCAGTCCATCCGTTCGGCTAATTTCTTTAGTTCTCACTGTGGGGGCCTTAGAGCCTCGTAACTTGAAAAGACAAATACTGCTCTGTTCTTTACCCGCAGAGAGGAACCAACCATCAAAATCAACAAGTCTGGGCTCTACAATTACAGAAAGCTTCTGTTCATCCAGCAGTGCTTTGTTGTATTCACCTACAATTTTGGCCGCTTCAATAGAATGTGTCGGTGATGTAATCACAAAACGAGGTTGTATTACTGCTAGTTGTGATTTTGAATCACCAGGCAATGTTGGGAAATAATTTTTTTGCCCGTACATTAAGTTGAGGGCCTGTGATAAATCAACGGAAAAATCACCCGTTTTTGCGACAATGTTGTTATGGTCTTCGTGAAAAATCGGCTTACCTTCAAAGGCAGTGGGGTTGTTCACTAAAAGTGCGTAAACTTTAGTTCCGATTAAGCGTTCGTATGCTTGTGCTATCGTTTTGACTAGCGCGTCGAATGCGCCACGATTATCATTTATTAGTGTTTTACGTGTTATGGTTGTGATATCGCCATACGTCGATAATTTAGCGCTGGCTATTTCACCAAAGATGTTTTTGAATCTTCTGTATACTTGGCTTGCCGCGACTTTTTGTGGCTCTGGCAATAAAGCAGCGCTTATGATGTCCGTTGGATGAAAGTTATCAAGTTCATCCTCTCTAACCCAGTTCGCCCATGTACCAAGAACACCGCCCCATTTTTCGAGTAACAAACTAGAGGCTACATCTCGGAAAAGTTCGGGGAAATCTACAAAGTTTAGAAACGTTGTCATTATTTCGCTTCGGGCCTGCTCGCTTGTCATTCTTTCGCGGCGCTGATCCGTTCTGTCAATTTTTGACTCAATGTTATGAAGATAGTCTATGCTAAACTCTCGCAATGTAGCGCGAGCTATGTCATAAATATCTTCGGTAGAATCACCACGAATTATGCGCTTTACTTGTGCTACGGCATTAGATCGAACGGCTAATTGATTACTCATTCTACTCTCCCCAAAATACGCCAATCTTCGCCAGCGCCTTTTCTTTTGTTGCAGTGATTTCAAGACTGTATTGCTCACCCTTCAATAGCTCTATCGATGAAACTTGGCGCGCTCCGTGGTCTACGCTATATGTATCAAACAAACCCGCCAGGCTAACCCTTGAACCGTTAGAGTTGAGAAAAAGGCAAACGCTGCTAATGTCTGAAGGGTTCTCTTGAATAAAAGTCGCCTTGTTTGACTCAGCCGTGAATTTTACTTCTAAGCTTTCCGTTACTTGCTTTTTTACAAGCTGTTTAATCTTACTCATTTGCTAGTACCTACCATCTAATTTAATGCTTTGCTCTTCGAGCATTTTTTCAAAAAGGTCAGAGGCTTTGTTTAGCAATTGACCAGCCCCGACATAAATAAAACTATTACCACCGTGATGAAGCGCGTCTCCGTATGTGTCAAAAATTCCGCAATCTGGCCCTTTGCCGCCGTTCTGAATTGCAACAGTAGCGTCTGGTGAAAAAAAGCCGTCCGTGGCGATGCCTAAAGTGAAATTCTTCAATAATCGAAGGTATGTTTTTCTGTCATTGCCTCGATGATGCGAAAGCAATACACAGTGAACAGCCGCAAGAAACGTGTACTTGTAACGCGTTAAGCTAACTTTTACGCAGCCAAGTTCTTTAAGCGGTATGTGGCCCCGTAAGCACCAGTTGTTAAACGTGGTATTGCTAACGCCGCATATCTCTAAAAACTGTTTTTTATCTAGTACCGGTTCCGTTAACTTCATAACTAAGTGAATGTAATTAATATATTCACCATGTTAACCGCTGTATGAATAATCAGTTATAGGCTGTGTTATGGGTAGGTTGTGAAAGTCGCAAATAATCAACTAATCAGTTAACTTTTTTCAACCGATTGGTTGATTGGTCAAAGGCCGGTCGCGTTTTGCTAGTTCCCAGTATTGGCGGGGTCTGCAAGGAAACCCTAAATCAGGGCATCGTCAATAATCCCGATATCAGGACAGAACAGTCCCGAAATCAGGACAGGGGGGTCGTGTTTCGCTACCTCCTTACAAAGTGCGTTTTACTTCTGTGTGTTTTCCTCTATAGAAAACCCACAAAACCCTGTAACCCTATGATTCAGCTATGAAATGTGCGCTTTGTGGTTTTTTCCGTGACATGTATATGACAAGAAATGTGTATTCCACAATGGAAAACCCACAAAATAACCTATGCTATTGATTTAATTTTATTTTTCGGGTTTTTCGATTTCGTCCGTGGACGGTATATGGGCGGTTTTTAAATAGCAAGGGGGTAACAGAACGTTACCCCTTTGCAGACAAGTAAACTACTGTTCTTTTCGTTCTTCCTCACCCTTTGCTGCTAAGTTTGCATCGATGGAAAATGCAAGGTGTTGATAATCATTAATCAACTGAATTGCTGCAGCTGCCTCTCTAGCTATTTCACCAGGGGAAAACGCATCACTCTTAAGATTACCCGAACTATCAGCATAGGCTAATTGGGTAAGCATCGTAATAGCATCGTGAAACGCATCGTTGTAGTAATTAGCCATTGGCTGAACTTCGCTAACAGTCTGATTTTTTCTAATGCGTACAGCGTTACCACAAATAGCCTGAATGTTGTTTTGAATGTAGCTCATGGTAGTTCCTCTAATTAAATAAACGTTCTTTTCTAATAGCTAGGTCGATATTTCCGCCTAGTTCTTTCTCAGCCAGTGCTAGCACCTTTCTCGCTTCGCCTAATGACTTGAGGCCTGTCTTAATAATTCGATAAGGCAGCTTGTTCTCAATTACTGAAAAAATTGTTTCTTCGTTTTCCACAACTATTCTCCATTGTTTGCTAACTGACGTTGTTGTATATTGGTACGTACCAATTAAACATAACAAAGTGGTACGTACCAATGCAAGATAAAAATAAAAAAAGTTTTGAGCGTTCCGGCTCTACTCGAAAACAAATTAGGTTTGAAGATGCGCTCTTGGATAAGATAGAGAGCGATCGGGCCAAAACTAATCAAGCTTTCTCTGAGTGGGTAAAGGATGCCTGTGAGCAAAAGTTAAAACCCAAATCCACCAGCTAGTCGTATTTGACTTTTTTTAAGTCGGATTCGACTGGTTTTGCATTTTTGGACCCACGATATAAATATCCCCTATAAAGCATTTAAGAACTTAAAGAACCAATACATATGGCAGATATCTTAGAAGGTAGGGTTGAGAGCCTGTTTAAATATTTCAAATTCATCTACTGAAACGGGCTAACAGCCCCTTTAAACATAAAAAATGATTTAACTTTGCATTTTTAAGGGGGCTAACAGCCCCTTTAAACTGAATTTAAACGGGTTCTCAGCCCTACTTAAAATCGAAGTGACTGCTTTGGCATACTTAAGGACTCTGGGTAAATGTACTCACTGCAATCGTCGATCTCTAACCATGAGAGGGCATACAAGTACATCCACTTATAATTATTTAACACCTTATGGCCGGCCACTCTAACTAACTTGCTGTCAATTAAAGCTTGCTTATTTCTAGCCACGACTTTGTCATCCCACCCAAGCGGCTTCATGAACCTTGGTGCTAAAGATAAATCACCATTATTTCTCAAGTTGTATTGACTACATAAGTCAAAAAGCAAAGCACGTTGAGTTTTATTAAGACCTAAATAACCAGAGCACTTATATAATTCCTTGGGCAATCTGAAAAACAAATCGTTTGTAGTTGCTGACCTTCCATTAGGCAGCATCTTTTTCTTATTTGATTTAGCCATAAAACCCCCTAGGCAATTTTTACCCAAACTTGGGTAAATAATTACCCGAAAAGAGGTAACCCCGAAGGGCTACGCTGCTTCGTTCGGTGAGCTATGCCAGGGGCCGTAATTGACTTTCGGCAGCCCTCGATTAGCGCGGTAAGCATTTAATAATTTAAGTGCTTTCTTTCTGTCTTCATCGCTAGCCAACCAATAACGACTGAAAGGCTTTTGGTTGTAGTACACAACTGTGTCTTGATCGGGGTGTGAGATAAATTCAATGCCTTTAGAGTGCCGTAGCGCACTTATCGTTGTATGCAAACACGACTCTCGATAAGTTGCCTGTGCTTCCGGTTGCGTTATCCCTCGTGGCCCATTGTGAAGGATTGAATTTAAAGCCAGCTCAATCTTGAAAGGTGGCTGTTTTTTAGTAGACTCATTTGAGTTATTTGGTTTGAGGTTTTCATTGCTGTCTTTCGGGGCAGCTTTTTTTTGTGTATTCATAGCTGTTCCCCTATGCGTCAAGCTTTCGAGCTGGCTTTTGGTGCTTCAACACCTCAGCCATGTTTATCTTAAGCAAACGCGCGAGGTCTTCTTCGCTAGCACTTCTTGCATAAACCAGCATTGTCCCAAAAAATTCATTTAGTTCCAGCTCATTACCCGCTAGAAATCGCATGGAAAGAGCTTGAATCTTTTTTAATGCTTCGGCTTTGAGGGCTTGCTTTGGTAGTTGATTAATCATGCGGCCACCTCGACTCTGTTTTTTTCAACCCAGGTTTCAATATCTCGAACTTTATAGCGAACGATATGCCCTATCTTGTAGTAAGGAGGCGCTGTGTTTCCAAGCAGAGTACCGGTTGCCCGCGACTTTCTGACATTGTCTTCATGAATACCGAGATAACGGGCTAGTTCTTTACTAGTGATCAGTTCTTTAGTTAATTTCATACCGTCTACCTCAAGCCGCTACTGCTTCGAGCAGCTGGCTTGCGCGTTCTTTGCGCTTTTCTAGAAGGTTTGAAATGAGGGTTTTGATCTGAGCGTCATCAAATCCCACTGCTCGAGCCGCAATCATTGCTTGAACTTCTGAATCCAGAAAGCCCGATGAGCGGGAACCGAGACTGATTGGTGTAGGAAAGCGGCCCTCTTTTATCTCATGCCAAAGAGTTGAGCGGCCTTTACCTACCATTTTAGCTGCTTCGTCAAAGCGAATGATCATGTATTGTGGAGTTGTCATATATCACCTGTCTTGTTTTGTCTTAATTGACTAAGGTGATTTTCTTTGTTTCAGCTAGTGGTGTAACGGACACAAAAACAGATTAATTGTCCGTTTTATTTTTCCATCGACGATAACCTCTGAGAAAAGATTCAATATCATCTGGCTTATCAACCTTTTCTAAATTTTCATCTAGCCATTTATAGTACTCTTCTACTAGCTGTACGTTACTAGAAACGGCCTTTCCATCAATTAAAAAATCATTCTTTGCTTCAACAAAAATATCGAACAAATGATACTTTGACTCATTACGCTTTTTTAAAGCGTAGCTTCCGCGTCCAAAAAATACTTCCTCCAACGATACTGCTCCGTTTCTTTGAAAGTACGTATCAAAGCAATTTGCAATCCAAAGCATAATTTCAGGCGGTGGATAAAGGCCCCAGTGAGTCATCATTAAAAAAGTGTCTAACGGAGTTGCTTCGGAAGAGCCAAGCTTCTCCCGTTTGTAAACATCAGCATGAAATTGAAATTGTTCTGACTCATTGACTTTTTTATGCGATTCTACAATCAATGGCCACACGCTTTCCATTGCCTCACTTAACTTAGGCTCACCCTCTTCAATTGCTTTTTTAGCTCTTTTTACTTCATCCCAATTATTTAATTTTAAACTAGACACTTTTATTCCCCTCAATTCTATTAGACCACCACTCCATCATTGAGCGGCGGCGATCTAGGTATTGCGCTCGGTTATAGGCGGCCCTTACTTCGTTTTCGTCTTTATGTGCAAGCGCAGCTTCAATAACATCATGATCAAAGCCTTCTTCGTTTAGTGTCGTGCTTGCAAGCGCTCTCATACCATGAGCAACTAAGCGGCCACGAAAGCCCATATCACGCAAAGCCTTATTTGCTGATTGTTTGTTTGCAGGTTTTTTGGGGTCAATGTGTGAGGGAAATATAAACTCTCGATGAAAGCTTATAGGCTTTATCAATTCCAATAGCTCTAACACTTGATTAGTAAGCGGTACCAGGTGCGGTCTATCCATCTTCATCCGTTCGGCAGGTATGGCCCAAATAGATTGAGAAAAATCAATCTCCGACCAACGGGCCTCGGCTGCTTCGCCTGGGCGAACCATCGTATGGAGTTGAAATTCTATAAGGCAGCGTGTGGTGATTTTAGCTGATGAGTATTTAAGAGCCTTCATTAGCTCCGGCAGCTCTTCAGGTGAAATGGTTGGTTGGTGTTTAACCTTTGTTGAGGGAATGAGCTCTTTAATGCCTATTAATGGATTGTGATGAATAATTCCTGCATTTACAGCATAAGTCATTACGCTATTCATTCGCCTAGCAACCTTACGCGCTATCTCGTTACTATTGCGGCCAACTATAAGGTTTATCACTTCGATAGCTTTTGGGGCTGTCAGGTTGCTAATAGGAACCTTTCCCACTAATGGGAAAACATCATTTGCAAAAGAGCGCTCAATATTTTTGAGTGTGCCAGGTGAGACTTTACTCGCGTGAATTTTAAACCATTGCTTAGAAACACTCTCGAAAGTTTGCTCCGCTGATGCAACGGCCTTTTCCCTTTCGGTGTCTTTATGCTCTTTAGGGTCAATATCTTTAGCTAATAACTTTCTAAAGCTCTCACGTTCTTCTCTTGCCTCGGCTAAAGAAACATCTGGATAATTACCTATTCCGATGTTGCTACGCTTCTTGGTGTGTGGTTTATAATAGTTGAAAATCCAAAGCTTTGAGCCGCTTGGTTTGATTCGTAAAGCTAAGCCTTTACCGTCAGATAGGTTGTATTCCCTTTCCTTCGGTTTTGCTTGTTTTACTTGGGTTGCATTGAGACCGATTACATTCCGTGGCATGTTTTAGTAACACCGTTTTAGTAACATTTCGTTGTTGTTACGTTAAGTGTTACTAAAAATCGTAGATTACTCAAGACCAATAAAGACCAATACAGAGCAAATGAGCTAGTAAGTCATTGTATTTACTGTCTTAATTTGTCTAATAGAATGTTTTGGAATAATAGAATGGTGCCCGGGGCCGGACTTGAACCGGCACGCTGTTACCAGCGAGGGATTTTAAATCCCTTGTGTCTACCAATTTCACCACCCGGGCATCGGGGTAACCTTTCGGTTGGGGTGTCAGGCGTAGATACCTGAAATTGCGTTAAGCATTATGGAGGCGGAACCCGGAGTCGAACCGAGATCCACGGATTTGCAATCCGCTGCATAGCCATTCTGCCATTCCGCCGTAATACTAGACTTTGGAGCGGGAAACGAGATTCGAACTCGCGACCCCGACCTTGGCAAGGTCGTGCTCTACCAACTGAGCTATTCCCGCATATAAAGTCTTACATTTCGTTTCGTCGTTGCCGTCTCGAAATGTGCGGTGAATTCTACCTGTAACGCTGAAAGTGTCAATACGAAAAACAGTGAAATTTAAGGAAATTTAGTATTTTTCGGTTTGTTTGCGTTATTTTTATTCACTTTGATTATTTGTCGATCACTGCTGTTTACTTAATACACCGCTTAAGTGTGGCCATGCCGCTTTGGTATAGACAATCATTGACCAAATTGACAGCACTGCAGCAACATAAAGAAGAATATAACCTAACGAAACCCAATATATCGGAAAGCCCATAAAGGTTTCTAAACCAGAAAGTAACCCAATAAGTGCTAACATTTGTGCTGTTGTCTTCGCTTTTCCAACAAAAGACACCTTAACGGTTTCCCTAACGCCACTCGACCCCATCCACTCTCGTAACGCAGAAACGTATATTTCGCGAACGAGTAATGCAATAGAAGGAAGCGTAATCCACAGATCTGCGTAACTGTGCGTAATCATGAGTAACGCTGTCCCAACAATGAGTTTGTCAGCCACAGGGTCAAGGAACGCACCAAACGGTGTAGATTGTTCAAGTTTTCTTGCTAAGTAACCATCGAACCAATCGGTAATAGCTGCAAGCCAGAAGATAAATGCACCGGCCTCATGGGCCCATCGCCAATCTAAAAAATAGACGACTACAAAAACAGGAATAAGAATTACCCTAAAAAGCGTAATTATATTTGGAACAGTCCACATAGAGTTTTCTCGTTATCAGCCCTCTTGGGCTAGTTTAGCGCAGCGTTTTAAGCTTTCATTTTGGTACAGACTAACGCAAATCGACAATAAATGCCCGTGATGACATCGTTTTAGTGATGTAAATGATCGTAAATCGTGTCAGCGAGTTCTTTGCTAATACCTGGCACATTCGCAATTTCATCCTTGCTCGCTTTCTTAAGACCCTGTAAACCTCCCATATAGCTTAAAAGACTTTGGCGACGCTTTGCGCCTATTCCAGGAATGTTTTCAAGTGTCGACGTGGTTTTTACTTTTTGCCGTCTGGCTCTGTGTCCCGTAATAGCAAAACGGTGAGACTCGTCGCGAATATGTTGAATTAGGTGCAAAGCCGGAGAATGGCTATCCATGGGTAACACCTCGTGACTGCCCGCTAAAAATAATGTTTCTAGCCCGGGTTTCCTAGTCGTCCCTTTAGCAACCCCCAATAACATCGGCTTTTTATCATGAGGCCAGTCTTCGAAGAATGCTTCGGCTTGTGAGAGCTGCCCTTTACCACCGTCAATCAATAACAGGTCGGGTATTTTTTGTACTTCTTTTACGGTTTTATATCGTCGTTTCAACGCTTGTGCCATTGCAGCATAATCGTCACCAGGCGTTATGCCCTCGATATTATAACGTCGATAATCACTTTTAAGCGGCCCTTCTCTATTAAACACGACACAAGACGCCACGGTTTGCTCGCCAGACGTATGACTTATATCGAAACACTCCATGCGTTGAATAGGCGCATCAAGTTCCATAGCGTTCTCTAAGTCTAGATAGCGAGCGAATACGGATTTTTGTTGACTGTATTGCGCTTCCAGAGCGTTTTCGGCATTCGATTGGGCGAGTTGCAAATAACGACGTTTTTCTTCCCTCGCGCCTTTAAAAAACGTGACCTTATAACCCGCTTCAGTCGACAACAAGTCGCCAATTGCGGCTTCATCTGACAAACTTTCGCCCAAAACAATTTGCTTGGGAATGACTTTGTTTCCCGCAAGATAAAACTGTAAAAAGAACGATTCAAATACCTCCTGCTCATCAGCAGTGCTTGGTACTTTAGGGAAAAAAGACTTACTGCCAAGTAATTGGCTATCACGAATAAATAAAACCTGAATACATGCCATATTGCCTTTAAACGCAAAGCCAAAAATATCCATTTCATCTTGCGTACCTGACACCCACTGCCGTTCCTGTACTTTCCGTAATGCGTTTATTTGGTCGCGATAGCGCGCAGCCGCCTCAAAGTTTAATTCATTGCTGGCCACTTCCATTTTATTAACGAGGGTACCAATGACTTGCTGGTTTTTACCTTTTAAAAACAGTCGCGCTAAGTTTACTTGTTCTTTGTATTCATCATCAGTTACAAACCCTTCAACACAAGGCGCACTGCAACGTTTCATTTGATATTGTAGACAAGGACGGCTTCTAGCGCGGTAATAATTATCTTCACATTGCCTAACTGGAAATATACGCTGCATAGAACGTAAGCTTTCTCTTACAGACCAAGCGCTAGGATAAGGCCCGAAGTACTCCCCTTTCTTTTTTTGTGGTCCGCGATGAAATGAAAGTCTTGGATGTTCGTGATCGGATAAAAAGATGAATGGATACGATTTATCGTCTCGCATCACTACGTTATAGCGTGGCTTGTATTTTTTTATGAAATTATTTTCAAGAAGAAACGCTTCGGTCTCACTGTTAACAACCGTAACGTCCATATCAGCAATTTGGCTAACCAAAGAACGGGTTTTCGCATTGTCTACCTGCAAGCGAAAATAGCTAGATACTCGCTTTTTTAAATTTTTTGCTTTCCCAACATATATAACCTCGCCATCGACGTTATACATGCGGTAGACACCCGGCTTGTTGGTAAGGTTTTTGAGAAAATCCGCTGAATCAAATTCAGGCATAAGCCGCTACAACAAATTCGGATCGATCAATTTATGCCGCAGCGCTAAATGAGTCAGTTCAACATCGGTGGTCACACCGAGTTTTTCAAACATTCTGTAGCGGTAGGTATTGACCGTTTTCGCATTAATACTTAACTCACTGGCGATATCAGGAACTCGTTGGCCTTTAGTAAGGCGCATCGCGATACTGAGTTCACGAGTAGATAACTCGGTAAACGGGTTCTCTACAGAGGGAGAGAGCTTTTCAATAGCGATACTATGTGCAATTTCATTGCCTAGGTATTTTTGACCTGCGACCACTTTGCGTATCGCAATAATGACCTCATCGGGCTCAGCGTCTTTTGTTAAAAAGCCAAACGCCCCTGCATTCATTACTTGCATTGGTATAGGACTTTCTTTGTGCATCGAAACACATATTACCCGCGTATTTTCAGACATCCGCACAATGCGCTTGGTCGCTTCAAGACCACCAATACCCGGCATATTAACGTCCATAAGCACAACATCAGGTGCATCTTTCCTGCACAGTTGTACTGCATCCTCTCCGTTCTTTGCCTCTGCGACAATCGAAAAGTCTTTGACATCTTCAAGAATTCTACGGATCCCTGTTCTGACCAAATCATGATCATCTGCTAGGATTATTTTTATCACGCTAGTATCTCACTGACTACATAAACTCGCGGCAAAATGCCTGAAAATTGAAACGTTATACCTGTATAAAAGTAAACGCGAACGAGTATCATACCATGAGTTGCTTGAAGGTGAACCATCGTTACCAAATTTCTTCGTAACCATTTGAAAATAATATAATTGATGGTATTTTTGGCCTGAATTTAGCGATGCATAAATAACCATCAATGATGTTATGAAGCACTATTATTATGGCTTATAGTTCAGCTACGTTGACACCTTAGAATGAGGAAGTGTAAACCACAATGCAATTAGTGTTCGCTTCGCTACCACCGATACTTCACCCCCCTCTTCTATACCTAGCGCATCGCCCTCTTTCATTTCTGCGTCATGCTCGCTACTACCGCTAGTGTGCACTGCCGCCGCACCTTCTATAATATGTAAATAACCTGCAGCATTCGACATATCGAAACTAAAGCGTTGTCCTTCACTTAATTTCAAACGGCTTATTGTTGCGTCCTGATTAATCGCAAGCGCACCGTGCGAACCATCACCATTGACTAAAAGTTCAAGCCCCTGCTCATTGACTACCGTTTTTTGAGCATAAGAGGGTGCAAGCCCTTTTTGATTGGGCAAGATCCATATCTGTAAAAAGCGCACAGGCGACGTTTTTGATGCATTATATTCAGAATGCATAATACCTGTACCGGCGCTCATGACTTGAACATCACCTGCAGGGATAATATGGTGGTTCCCCGCACTGTCTTTGTGCTCTAACGCACCACTGATAACATACGAAATAATTTCCATATCTCGGTGACCGTGGGTGTCAAAGCCTCTTGATGGCTGCACAATGTCGTCGTTTATCACTCGTAATACCGAAAATCCCATATGATTTTCATCATAGAAGTGTCCGAACGAAAAGCTGTGGTGACTGTCCAACCATCCTAAGCTTACTTTTCCTCGCTCATTTGCTTTACGTAAATACATTGCTGGTACCCCTACTCTCATCTGCTATGGCGCACTATTCTTTGCACCTTCAATGAAGTGTATTATAGCCAGTGTGAAGTGGGATAAAATCGGTAAAAATAACGCAATACATTCTAATTAATAGAACAATCTTAACAGTGTACTTTTTATAATGTGTGGATGACACGCAATAGATAAACGAGCAAAACCAGGCGCATGAAATTGCGTACCGTTCCCCACAATGACCCCTCTTCGACTACATTGCTCGTAAATGTCATCGTTAAATTGCTTACGTAAATCTAGCCACAAGAAATAGGTAGCATTATTTGAGGTTATCATGTCGTCCTTTTCCATGAGTCTAAGTAGTCGTTTGGCATAAGTGCGATTGGTGCCAACACAATCAACTATCTCGCGTTGCCAGCGTCTATGAGAACCATAAGCCTCTTTTAACGCTACCTTGGAAATAGGTGTGGCCTCCAGATGCTCACTATCTACCGCAGCAATAAACTTTTCCCGTAACGAAGGGTCTGCCACTATCGCGTACGATGCGCCGCCAACCGTGGCTAAATTAAAAGCTTTAGACGCACTACAAAAGCTGACCACATTGTAATGAATACAGTTGTTTAGCCCATAGCCAAAAGGTGCTGCTGAAGGTAATGTAAAATCGTGGTCATCATAATGAAAATCGCGATGAACCTCATCAGATAGGACTAAAATATTATGTTGCTTGCACCGGGCCAAAAGCGCGGCTTGCGCCTTGTTTGATAGCACTTCGCCAGTGGGATTATTAGGGTGACAAATAATGATTGCACGTGCCTCAGCATCGAAGTTTTCGATATCATTTAATACCGCATCGAAGGTAACTGATACAGGTCTCATGTTATTTTGCGTAACAGCGGAATACAGCGGCCCGTAGGTGGGCGTAACCACCATTATTTTATCATCAGCAGCACAAAATGTTCGTAATGCTAAGGCAATACCAGCGACAACACTGGCAATATCCACAACGTATTCTGGCCTGAGCAGGAGTTCATCACGTTCAAAATAGTCGGCTACATCGCGCCGAACATCTATATCTTGATAGCCAAAGTGACGGGTAAGGTATGATGAAACTGACGCAGTCAATGATGAAGGTGGCGGACAATCCATATCTGCGAGCCACAAGCTATGAGAATAAAAAGGCGCAGTTGCAAACCGAGCTTTTGCAACACTAAACTTCAAACGGTTTTGGCGTTCGCCAAGTTCGGCTAGCACTGCATTATCAGGCTCAAACAGCGTACTGCTTTTCGCTAGGTCGTCAGCCATCTCGTTTTCAACGAGGGCGATCGCTTCTAATAATACGGCGCCATCCACCTCTAGTTCGCCTGTTCTTTATAACAAGACATTGCGTTAACGTTTTTCAAAAACATTAAACTCTGACAACGTATGTTGATGTTTACGTTTTGTTTCTCGTATTACAAAAGGTATCTCTTTTGGTGGCCCAATTTTTGTAAATTCTGGTTCCAGAGCCGCCGCTAATGCCTCGGTAGAACTTAATGTTTCCCCGGTCTCATCTTTATAGCCGCCGAGCCACTCATCGCGCTGTGTGTATTCCTCTAACCAAGTAAATGGGCTAGCGATAACCAGAAGCCCTCCTTTATTGAGTCGTTGGCTTACTTCTCGCAATAATTTACGTGGGCTATAAACTCTGTCGAGTAAATTACCCATAAAGATTAAGTCGTAACCAGTAAACTGAGGCTTCAAATTACATGCGTCCCCCTGTGCAAAGGTCACTTTTTTCGCTGCTTCCTCAATCCCCAGTGAACTAAGCTTTCGTACTTTAAACGATGTGAGTTCACCCTCTTCAATAAGGTTATAACGGATTTCACCACGTTCTTGCATTGAAAAAGCGGTCTTAATAAAACGCGCTGAAAAATCTACTCCGTCGACATGGTTAAAATGCGTGGCTAATTCAAATGTTGAGCGGCCAACCGCACAGCCTAAATCGAGCGCCTTTGTTCGCGGCCTTTCACCATGCTGCTCGATACAGAATTGGGCACTTGCTTTTGCAAAATTAGGCACAGCGAAATATTCATCGCCATAGTGGAATTCGCTGTACTGCGAGATTTGGGTATCACTTTCATAATCTAAGTCATTCACAAGGATTGGGTGCTCCGCTTTTACGTATCTAAAACCTGCATGCTGAAAAAAGTGGCGTCTAAATGCATAGCGACTTTCTTTCATCGCCTCGTTACCTGTTGAGATCCAACTCCCGCCTTTCATCAAGTTATGCTTGTTGTCGAAGGTCGGTGTAGTAAAGTCGTCGTAAAGAGGATGAACCTTGAAGCCATCAAACGGATAAATAGGGGTTTCAGTCCATTGCCATACGTTACCAACCACATCAAACCATTCATCAGACTGGTTGATATTTACCGGCTCACTGGACGCAAATTTAGTAAGTGCAATGTTAAACCCATCAGAGTAAACATTTTGCGTTAGTCCAGCTTGTTCCCGTAACCTAAGCCATTCGTTCTCAGTGGGCAAACGAATAAGTTCCCCAGTCGTCTCACTCAGATAATTACAGAACGCCTTTGCTTCGTGATAATTTACGTCTACGGGCCAGTCGAGTGGCAACGGAAATATTTCAAGCAGACTACGGTATAGATACCCGCTATCGCTTTTTATCCAGAATACAGGGTGTTCGGCATGGGTATATTCTCGCCAGCGATTACCCTCTTCTTCCCAATAGTCAGGGTTTTGATATCCTCCCGCGTCGACGAATGCGAGAAACTCACCATTACTCACAACAAAACGGCTGGCCTTAAAGTCAGCGACATTTTCTTGCGCATTACCGTATTCGTTATCCCAACCATAATAGTCAGCATCAAATGATTTACCTGCTGATACTTCCGCCCCATCTACAGGCACGAGCTCATTGTTGGGCGCGACATTCGAATCTGGGCAGCGCGGCCACGCTTTGCTTTGTTTAACCAAAGCAATATCAAGCTGTCGAATAAGCACTGACGAGGTCTCTAAATGAATACGCTCATGTTCAATCCCCATGATGATTGGCCACATTTTACTGTCCCAGTCGATTGGAATCGAAAAATCGATAGATTCGATCAGCGCTAATACGGTTTCTCTTACTCGATTGCGGTACTCAACAACCTCACTCACTTCAGGCCAATCGTAATTCTCGTCGTTCAAATCGTCCCAGCTCATTTCGTCTACACCAATAGCGAATAGCGATTCAAAACGTGGATTGATTCGTTTATTGATGAGTTTAGCGAGAATGAGTTTATTGATGAAAAACGTCGCGGTATGGCCAAAATAGAAAATGAGAGGATGGCGAAGTCTTTCGGGTCGCTCATAGTACGCGTTATCACTGCCAAGGCACCTAAATAAAGACTCATAGGTGTCGAACGAGTCGATAAAATACGCTTTAATCTGTTGACGTTTTTCCTCAACGCTTCCGCTGCGTAGATTGAGTGTACTCATTGCGTACATAAAGATCCTCTTCTCTTATTATTTGCATGTTATTGAGGTGACATCGGTAGCCTGACTGCCGGATAACGCGTGTTTTTTGCACACGTTTACACTCAACATTTGCTCATGTTGAAATAGGCAGTGCTTTATACAATACATTGTATTACCTGTAGATAACCAGTCATTACCGAAATAAGACACAGCGAGATCAATTTATCTTTCTTTAATTAGATGATTGTTAAGTGTTTGATTAAGAACTGAACGCGTATTGCTAATGTGTAGATAGTAATTGCGTAGATTGAAGTAGCATGTTTCGCAACTGAAGACGCGGGTAATCGTAGGCATAAAAAAACCCGCAACAATGTGCGGGTTTCTCTAATATGGCGGAGAGTGAGGGATTCGAACCCCCGGTGGGTTTGACCCCACGTCTGATTTCAAGTCAGGTGCATTAAACCGGGCTCTGCCAACTCTCCTCAAGTGCTGCGTATCTTAATGATATTTTTTTCACTGTAAAGCACTTATTTAACTAAAGTCATTCAAGTGACGAATAGATGAACAATGTGATTACTTTTTGATTTCTTATGCTAAATATCATTCAATTTATACTGCGTACACTCGCCCTTTCACCGAGTGACTATTATAAAACGAGGTGTTTATTTACTGCGTGTCTTCATAATCGCATTAGAGACGCTTTTAGAAGATGCATTTTTATCAACACATGTTTATGGCCCACTAAAAGTAGTTGGGCATAAAAAAACCCGCAACAATGTGCGGGCTTCTCTAATATGGCGGAGAGTGAGGGATTCGAACCCCCGGTGGGTTTGACCCCACGTCTGATTTCAAGTCAGGTGCATTAAACCGGGCTCTGCCAACTCTCCTTAAGTGCTGCGTATCTTAATGATATTTTTTTCGCTGTAAAGGAAAAATTTTAAAAAGTTGTTTAACTGTCG
Organism: Alteromonas sp. 4NH20-0056; assembly: GCF_057539655.1. Classification (NCBI taxonomy): domain Bacteria; kingdom Pseudomonadati; phylum Pseudomonadota; class Gammaproteobacteria; order Alteromonadales; family Alteromonadaceae; genus Alteromonas; species Alteromonas sp. 4NH20-0056. The sequence goes on from NZ_BAAJLS010000005.1 coordinate 335,188, forward strand.
AGAATTCAAACAAATACGATAATTATTGCGCGACCGAAACCTTTTTATCTGTTTATGGCACTAAATTCATCTGAAACTACTTGAAAATGTGAACTAAAACCCATACAACATACACTAATAACAATTGTACCATTTTGGTCATATCATAGTCCTATTGGAGGAAACAATGGATCAACGTTCGATGTATTCTAGTGCATCTCAACCGTCGGTATTGCAAACTAACAAAGTATTACGTAACACATACATGTTATTGGCAATGACGTTAGCGTTTAGTGCGGTTTGTGCTGGTATAGCGATGGCAGTAGGCATTTCACCTATTATGTCATTAGTTATGACCATCGGCGCCTTCATCACTTTATTTGTTGTGCAAAAAAAGGCCGACTCAGCGTCGGGCATCTACTGGGTGTTCCTTTTCACTGGTTTAATGGGTGGTTCGTTAGGCTACACACTTAATTTCTATCTCGGCGTGGCGGGTCCAGGTTTAATCATGGAAGCCTTAGGCGCAACAGCGTTGGTTTTCTTTGCATTATCGGGCTACGCACTTACCACGAAGAAAGACTTCTCTTTTATGGGTGGATTCTTGGTTGTCGGTTTAGTTGTTGTTTTAGTCGCCGCTATTGCCAATCTGTTTTTTGCTGTTCCGGCGGTTAGTTTGGCCATTAGTGCTGCTATCGTTTTCATTATGTCAGGCTTTATTCTGTTTGATACAAGCCGAATAGTGAACGGTGGTGAAACAAACTACATTCGCGCTACAGTTTCGTTATACTTGAACATCTATAACTTGTTCACGTCAATGCTACACCTACTTGGTGCATTTGGCGGCGATGATTAAGTAAAATATTAATGGGTAAGATAAACACCCCTTAATTGGGGTGTTTTTATTTCTATGGCGAACTATTCAATTCTACTTACTTCTGGGCCCTACCACGGTGACGCTGCGCTTCGTGTGAAAAGTTTTATCGACGGTGTGCTTGAAAATGGCGATACCGTGGATAACGTGTTTTTTTACGGTGAGGGTGTACATCATTGCAATCACTTTGCCGTGCAGTCTGGCGATGAATTTTATCCTTACGATTATTGGATTCAACTTTTTGCATCACAACATACTTCGTTGTTGGTATGTATTACCGCCGCGATAAAGCGTGGTGTGGTGAGCGGTGATGAAGCAAAAGAAAACGGTATCGATGGCGCAAACTTAGTTGCCCCCTTCCGACAGGCGGGTCTTGGCGAGTTTTTTTCTGCGCTTCACAATTGCGATAGATTGGTTCAGTTCTAATGGCATCTTTACTTATTTGCTTTACCCAAACACCTTATGGCAGTAGCACCGCTCAAGAAGGGCTTGATTTTGCATTAGCAGCGACTAACTTTGGCCATACCGTAAGCGTACTCTTTAAAGACGATGGTGTTTTTCAGCTCGTAAAATCAGCGTCAATTAAAGGTGTAAAAAATCATAGCAAGCGTCTTGCCTCTATGCCTTTTTTTGATATTGAATCGTGTTTTGTCTGCCAAATAAGTGCGACACAACGCGGGGTAAACGTTAATGATGTGATGGACGCCATCGATGCTACTTTCGTTACCGCGGCGCAGCAAATTGAACTTATTTCATCTAGCGATCATGTGGTTACATTCTAATGCTGATTATTGTTGAAAAACCGTTTATTAGTGAAGCATCTGAGGCGCTTATCAAAGCTGCTATGCAAGGTAATCACATCGTTTCATTGGTGCTTCAGGGTGATGGTGTGTATGCACAGCAGGTTCCAGTGTTAAATGATTTGAATATTGCTGTACTCGATATTGACGCGCAGCGCAGAGGTATACCAATTTCGCCTCATGCCACGGCGATTTCAGCACACGCTTTTGCAAGACTTTCTCGACAACACCCTCATTGGATAACCTTATAATGTCACAACCCTCGTATTTTATTGAATGGAACCAGGCTTATATTGCTACCGACAAAGCGGGTTATCTACTGGATTACACCGACTGGAGCGAAGAGATGGTTCCACTACTTGCAGAACAAGAGCAAATAGAACTTACCGACGCTCACTGGGAGGTTGTACGTTTTGTTCGCGCTTTTTATGAAGAGTATGAAACTAGCCCCGCAATTAGAGCCTTGGTTAAGGCTATGGCGTCTAAATATGGGCCTGAGAAAGGCAACAGCCGTTATTTACAGCGCTTATTCCGTAAAGGCCCTGCCAAACAAGCAACCAAGCTTGCCGGTCTACCCAAGCCCGCGAAATGTCTGTAATCCCCTCACCTAGGCGGAAAACTTCTCCTTTTTAACGAATTCAGGAATTAATTTTATAATCGTTAAACGATTGCAATATAACTCGCGTATTATTGAGTTATACAACACAGCAGCATAGCGGTAATTATGGATCTCATCTTTTTTGACTTAGACGGAACGTTACTTAACAAACAATCTGAAATTTCTCCGTATACAAAAGAAACACTCGCCCTTCTAAAAGAAAATGATGTCGCATTCACGGTAGCGACAGGAAGAACCATGCTTTCTGCTCGGGATATCATAAAAGATCATCATTTTGCGCTACCTCATATATACAGCAATGGCGTAGCGGTCTGGGACCCTACTAACGACGCACTTACGCTCGACAATCTGCTTGACGACAGTGAACTAAGTACAGTGCTTAATTGTGCAGTTAGTAATGGCATTACCCCTTTTGTAAACACAGTAGGCAGCGACCACCACCATATAATTTATCACAGCGCTACGCAGCATCAGGTTGAAGAAGACTTAGTCAACAAGTACTTTGCTAGAACGAAGGTCACGCTGCTGCCCTTAGATACACTCCCAGAGAAGCCGCAAATCACCAACATTAGTATGATTGGAAATGCAGAGACGATTCACCAAATGTGGGAGTACATAAACGGCTTCGACTCATTAATTGCGTATTCAGGGCCTGCGATAGAAGGAAATGAATATAGTTGGATGGATGTGCACCACAGAATGGCCAGCAAAGGGAGTGCGGTTCAAAATCTCAAACAACATTTAGGTGCTAGCAACGTGATTTGCTTTGGTGATAGCGATAATGATATGAGCATGTTTGAGCTGGCCGACGAGTGCTATGCGCCAAGTAACGCAAAGCCAGCAATAAAAGCAGCGGCAAGCTCTATTATCGGGCATCATGATGAAGACGGCATTGCCCGTTTCTTACGAGAGCGCTTTTCGCTTTAAATTGTGCGTTAATATATCACTGTCTATTTATAACGTCGGGCTATTATTAATTGTCGCTATCAGCGCTTGAGATTGCGCTAATGCGTCAAGCACTTCAGTCTGCGTGAGCCGCTGTTCAAGCTTTTCATTTAACCATGCATAGCGATTAAACACCGTATTGTCATCTGTAAGCTGCATGATTGTGTTGTTTATCGCATAAGACTCTACTAGACCATATGAACCCAGTTGTTGTGAAGCATGCTGAGATAAACGCGCCATCGCATTTATACTGCCTGAACGCATAGCATGGTCTAAGAATTCAACTTTTCTCTTCTCGAATGCGTCTCGTTTCGCAATATAGTCATCTCTTTTAAGATCACTAAACCCTTGAACTTTCATATAGAGGTTGGCATATAACGCCCCATAATGTTCCTGCGCTAAAGTAAACCCGCCAGCGGCTGACGCTTCTAAATGACTGAAAAAGGCGTCATACGCAGATGGCTTAATGTCGGCACAGTAGCGATAACGTAAATCGATACGTGTTATTGCGCTGTCTGCGTCGCTAAAGCTTAAGGCCTGTTGACGTTTTCCTTCATACTCCACCTCACTCTTAGCGCTGAAGTAGCAATACTCAAGGTTTCGCGCCAATATGTAGCGCGCTTCGTTGTCATCTGAACGTGCCATAACTAAAAGTGCGTCAATAGACAACGCAAGAGGCGATGATAATTTCCAACTTGAATCAGGATGCAATACAATGTTACGCGTAACCACATCCGTTGCTTTGCTGACGTCGTTATTGCTTGAAATAGCGTTTTCAGCTTTCACGACATTGTTAGCCGGCTCTGATGAGATAAGCGTGTGATCGTGGTAATGATAAACGGCAGCGAAAAAACCCACTACCGCTAACGCGCCCCACAATATTGCACGCCTCGAATATTTCATTTTTTCTTCTTAGTATAAATACAGGTGAGTAATACACGTTATCACGGTGCACTAACATAGATTGTTTTAACATGAGCATTTTATTCTCAAACTCAATATAATTCTCGCCTCTTAACCTTACTTGAGTCAATGTACGCCGTGAACAACCGTTTCTTACTGGCTATAGCTTCCGTTTTATTGGCGATGATAACTATCCAATCTGGCGCCTCGTTTGCGAAACAACTCTTCCCTATTGCAGGGCCAGAAGGAACAAGTGCGCTTCGTGTTTTCTTTGCCGCGGCAATACTCACACTGATTTTCAAACCATGGAAGGCACGTTTATCGCCACGGGGTTGGCGTAACGTTATTTTCTACGGAATTTGTTTAGGGGCGATGAATATCATTTTTTATTTTGCTATTGCGCGTATTCCCTTGGGCATTGGTGTTGCCCTTGAATTCACCGGTCCGCTTGCCGTGGCATTTTTCAGTGCAAAATCGAAACGTGATGTAGCGTGGGCATTACTGGCGGTTGTCGGCGTTTGCTTATTATTGCCAGACATAGGCACATCATCGGATAGTCTAGACCCTATTGGTGTTTTGCTTGCACTCACTGCAGGCGCATTTTGGGCTGGATACATTGTTTTCGGTAATAAAACCGGTAATGAGGGTTCTGGTGGGGTTACTGTAACGCTTGGCATGCTTGTCGCTGCGATAGGCATAGTTCCCGTTGGCGTATTGAGCCAAGGCGCGGTGCTGCTAACACCTTTTGCTTTGCTGATGGGGCTAGCTGTAGGCGTGTTGTCATCTGCCCTTCCCTATACCCTTGAAATGAATGCCATGCGCAACATGCCCAAACAAACCTTCAGTATAATGATGAGCGTAGAACCTGCCATCGCTGCAGTGGCGGCATTTATTATTATTGATGAAACACTAACCTTGTCTCAGTGGCTAGCGGTTGGCATGGTCGTTATAGCGACGGCAGGAAGCTCCATCACACAACGACAAAAACAAGCAGAAACTCTGTCTTAATAATAAAAAAGCAGCCAAGAGGC
>NZ_BAAJLS010000006.1:0-224323 GCF_057539655.1 Alteromonas sp. 4NH20-0056
GCGCTAGGGCCCCTTTTTATTTGTTATACAGCGTGAGCTGCTTAGCATTCAATGCCAGAATATTAACGAGTCAACACAACACGATAATGTGCATCGCCATCTCTGAGACGTTGGATGGCCTCGTTAACCTCTTCGAATTTAAACGTCTCGACTACCGGCTCTATGTTATGAAGTGCGGCAAAGTCTAACATAGTCCTTATTGTAGCGGGGCTACCTACCGGTGAGCCAGACACGCTTTTCTGCCCACCAATTAAGTTGAACGCACCAATGTCTAAAGGTTCAAGCGTAGCACCAACAAAATGTAACCTACCTTTCGGCGCTAGCGTAGATAAATATAAGTTCCAGTCTAATTTCACATTAACTGTTGAGATAATTAAGTCGAAGCGGCCAGCGGCGTTTTTCAGCTCTTCTTCGTCTTTACTGTTTATTGTACTGTGTGCACCCAGCTCAAGGGCTTCTTTTTTCTTAGACTCGCTAGAGGTAAAGGCAACGACTTCACATCCCCATGCGTTTAAAAATTGAAGCGCGAGATGACCCAATCCGCCGATACCCACTACGCCGACTTTTGATGTCGGAGAAATATCAAATTGAACGAGCGGATTAAACACCGTAATACCACCGCAAAAGAGCGGGCCAGATTTTGTTGCGTCAAGGGCCTCTGGTAATGGAACAACCGCTTTTGCTTGAGCACGCACTTTATCCGCAAAGCCACCGTGACGGCCGCCAATGGTCATTGACGCTTGTTGACACAGGTTATGGTCTCCGTCCTCACAGGTATGACAGCTATTACAATAACCAGAATGCCAGCCTAAGCCCACTCGCTGTCCGACTTTTAGCGAGGAGACGTGTGCCCCTACTTTGCTTATCGTACCAACCACTTCATGACCCGGGACAAACGGATATTCCGTCATGCCCCACTCATTGTCTAACATACTTAAATCGCTGTGACATATGCCACAGCTTTCCACGTCAATTTCGACGTCATGAGACGCCAATTCGCCGGGATCATATTCAAATTTTTCTAACTTTCCGCCTGACTCGCTCGCGGCATATGCATTAATCATCGTTAACTCCTTTTGACATTAACTATCCATACGCTTGTCTTGCGTAAATTCGATCATATTAAATTAGAACGTGTTGGCGCCATCAATCACTTTACTTGCATCGATAACCGTGACTTCTTGTATTTCGAAAACCGTACCGAACTGAGTAATGGTCATCATGTCAGGCTTGGCATTTCCGGTGATTTCAACGATAAGACCATTCTTTTTATACGCATCAGATAGGCCGTGAAGCGTGAATCGATCGCCGTTATCTGCAATAAAGGCAAAAAAGCCGCCTTCTAGTTCCTTGTAAACAATCATACCCGTTAACACGGTCGACTCATCCATATCCGCATTTTCTGTTTTTTGCTCTACCATCGCTTTCTCGGTCTCACTGTCTAGTGTGGGAAGTGCGGGTGTATTTTGCTCATCCAGTGATGTCGGTTTCATCTCTTGCTCATCAGAGCATGCGCTTAACGAGAGTAAAACTGCACAAAGCGTAAAAGGAATAAGAATCTGGCGTAGTTGCATGTTAAGTATCCTAACGGTTGTTATCTAACACTAACTTAAACTGAAATGCGGTACAAAGAAAGCGTTGGTGATGCTTAACCCGTATTGCGTTAAATATTAAGATGAGAGATTTTAGGTACGAAAGATAGTGAGGCGTGTGGCGCTAGGACAGTGAAAAACCGGTAAAGAGCGTTAAAGTATTCTAAGAAAGCAAAAAATGGTGAAGGAGGAATGTAAGAAAAGAGGGCGATAAAGCTGGCCGCAACATTTATTTTGTTAGACTTATGCTAAAAATAAATGTTGCGACTCGCTACAATGCAATAAAAGCTAACTGCTAGTATTCGAACATGGCAGAGATAGACTCTTCGTTGCTAATACGACGGATCGTTTCAGCCAGCATCTCTGATAATGTTAATTGCTTAACTTTACCAAGTTTCTTCATTTCTTTACTTAGCGGAATAGAGTCTGTGACGATAATCTCATCAATAACTGATTCCTGTAGGTTTTTAACCGCATTACCTGAAAAAATAGCATGTGTTGCGTAAGCATATACGTTACGCGCCCCATGGCTCTTCAGTGCTTCTGCTGCTTTCGCTAGCGTTCCACCTGTGTCAATCATGTCATCGACAATAATACAGTCGCGGTCTTTTACATCACCAATGATATTCATTACTTGCGCAACGTTTGCTTTTGGGCGACGTTTATCGATGATGGCTAAATCAGCATCGTTTAACAGTTTCGCTGTCGCACGCGCACGCACAACACCACCAATATCTGGCGACACAACAACAGGGTCTGCGAAGTCACGTTGGACCATATCCGCAAGCAAAATTGGCGTGCCGAAAGCATTATCTACAGGCACATCGAAGAAGCCCTGTATCTGCTCTGCGTGTAAATCGATAGTTAGGACACGATCTACGCCAACGTTTGAAAGAAAATCAGCTACCACTTTCGCGGTAATTGGTACCCGGGCTGAGCGAACGCGTCTGTCTTGACGTGCATAACCAAAGTATGGAATAACCGCAGTAATACGGCCTGCAGATGCTCGACGCAACGCGTCAATCATTACAATTAGTTCCATTAGGTTGTCGTTAGTAGGGGCGCACGTAGACTGGATAATAAAAACGTCCGAACCACGGACGTTTTCATGAATTTCTACGCTTATTTCGCCATCACTAAAGCGACCAACTTTAGCATTTCCAAGTTTGGTATAGAGGCGATCGGCAACTTTCTGGGCAAGTTCTGGTACGGCATTACCTGCAAAGAGCTTCATATCTGGCACAAGTGGGTTCCTCAGTGCGTTGATAAAAGAGGTTTGGCTGGGGTAGCAGGACTCGAACCTACGAATGGCGGGATCAAAACCCGCTGCCTTACCAACTTGGCTATACCCCAATTGTTTATTTCTTACTCGCTTCGGCGTTCACGCTAAATATTCTTCTCGTTTTTGTATTAGTGGCGAGAGGTTTACACCTTTTGCGACAAAACCACTCCACTGAGAAGGTAATAATTGCTTAACTTTCAGGGCAGTAGCTTCGTCGTTGAAGGTGGCAAACGCACAAGCGCCTGTGCCCGTCATCCGCGACGGTGCGTAGTGTACCAACCACTGTAATAATTTTGCAACTTCCGGATAGCTTTTCTCTACTAATTGCTGACAATCATTGCGTGTTTTATCGAATTTATACGATGACCAGGACATCGGTGGTGTATTTCGAGGCAAATCCTCAGCACCGAATATCGCGGCGGTGCTGATATGCACATTTGGGTTTGCAACCACATACCATGTCTCTTGTTCTTGTGGGGCAGGTGTGATTTTCTCTCCAACGCCTTCTGCAAACGCGGTGTGTCCGTGCACAAAAATAGGTACATCAGCGCCAAGTTGCAATCCAAGCTTAGCAAGCGTTTCAGTGCTCAGGCCTGTATTCCATAATGCATTTAGTGCTACAAGGGTCGTCGCTGCATTAGATGAGCCTCCTCCAATGCCCCCTCCCATTGGAAGGCGTTTGTTTAACGTAATCACTGCACCGTACTTAGTATTTGAGTGCTGCTTAAGCAGTTTCGCGGCACGTATAATGAGGTTGTCGTCATCAGAAACGCCGTCTAATGGCGTTTCCATGGCAATGATTCCGTCTTCATTTACGTCAAATGCGAGGCTATCGCCGTAATCAAGCATTTGAAATAAACTTTGGAGTTGATGGTAGCCTGTATCAAGGCGCCCTAATATATGAAGAAATAAATTAAGTTTGGCAGGGGATGGCCACCAGTCTCTTGTCGAATTTTTTACAGTGTCCATTTATATATCTTTATTTTTAATTGTGTTTTTGCTCGGTATTGTGTAGCGGGTTGAACTAAATTAATCGCGTGTGGAAGCCACACTGCATTACCGTCTTTTTGCAATACGCTGCCATAATTAGCATAGGTGACTTCCCAGCCCTCGCAAGCTTGACATGTACTTGTCAGCGTCGCTAACAATCCTTTATCTGTCAGCGTATATTGATCAGAAGGAAGTGGTAAGCCTTTTATCCAAGAAAGTAATGCGTTGACCGGGATATCCATGCCAGTTACACGATAAATGAGTGGTTCAGGTAGCGCGTCTACATAGGTTTCACCGTCTGCCTTGAGTACTGCGTTTTTATCCTCAACATCCAAATTGACTAAGGTTACGCCAAGTAAATTGGTTAATCGGAAATTGAAATCATCGGAATCGGTTTTCCAGTTCACCGTCGCACTTGTGCCCTCGTCATCGCGACGAAATGCAATTTTACCGTTTAATTGCCACTGCGAAATTTCGGCTACCTGTTTTAACTGTGAGGTCAGGTTAATTGCGTGCTCTGGACCGTTTGGTAAGACCGTACATGCAGAAAGATATAGGATCAAAAAGATCGCTATGAGGCCAAAGCGAAAAAAAGAAAATGACTGGTTCAATAGATTTACTCACGAAATAAGGTACCTCTTTATGGGAACACAGTTTCACCAACACTTTCAATCATTTTGGCTTTTTCGTACAATGCCGCTCCGACATTGTCAGCACAGATGTTAATGACCTTACTCGCCCTTGGTATCAACCACAAAACTGCCCCAGTCGCACTGCGCGAAAAAGTGGCTTTTACACCAGACTCTCTGGTGGAGGCACTGTCGTCCCTAAAAAGGCTTAGTGGGGTAGAAGAATCGGTTATCGTTTCTACGTGCAATAGAACAGAAATTTATCTAAACACCCACGATGCGGATACTAGCCGCGTACTAAATTGGTTGAGTCACTTTCATAATGTCGACGAAGCCGATATTGCCAAGAACAGTTATTTACTTGAGCAAGATGACGCGGTTAAGCATATTATGCGCGTAGCGAGTGGCTTAGATTCTCTCATTCTTGGAGAGCCGCAAATACTTGGGCAAGTTAAACAGGCCTTTGGTGATGCGAAGCATTCCGGTACGGTAAGTAGCGAGTTTGAAAAATTGTTTCAACACACGTTTGCGGTTGCCAAACGCGTACGAAGTGAAACCGATATAGGGGCTAATGCGGTAAGTGTCGCTTATGCCGCCGTGCAATTAGCAAAGCATATTTTTGCCGAGTTACCGAAGCGCGCTGTATTGCTTGTGGGGGCGGGAGAAACCATTGAGCTTGTCGCCCAGCATTTAAAAGAGCAGGGTGTATCACGCTTGGCGGTCGCGAATCGCACCGTTGCAAGAGCTGAAACATTGGCAGAGCGATTAGGTGCCGAGGTGTTTACGCTGTCGCAAATACCAGAGCATTTGAAAGATTTTGATATTGTCATTAGTTCAACAGCCAGCCAGTTGCCGCTAATCGGCAAAGGCATGGTAGAAAAAGCATTAAAGCAACGGAAGAACACCCCGATGTTCTTGGTTGACCTCGCGGTTCCACGGGATATAGAGTCAGAAGTCAATGAGCTTGGTGACGCTTATTTATACACGGTAGATGATCTTCAACATATTGTGCAGAAGAACCTGCAAAACCGGGAGCAGGCGGCGAAAGAAGCCGAGAAGCTGATTGATAAACAGGCCATCGATTTTATGGGATGGAAACAGTCTCAGCAATCGATAGATTTGGTCAGGCAATATCGACAAAAAGGCATGCGCCAGCGAGATGAGATTGTAGAAAAAGCAAAATTACAACTTGCTGAAGGCAAAGATGCTGCAGCCATAATAGAAGAAATGGCCTATAAATTAACAAACACATTGCTACACCCAACAACCTTGGCATTAAAAGAAGCGGCGATACAAGATGATCCAGCATTACACCGTTGGTTGGGGCAAGCGCTAGCATTATCCGATAATCAATCGGATACGAAGAAATAAGGTAATAATTAAAGTATGAAAGAGTCGGTCGTAAGAAAGCTCGAAAATTTGGTCGAGCGTTTTGAAGAAGTGCAAGCGTTGTTGGGCGACCCTACCGTTATAGGTAACCAAGAAAAATTTCGAAATTTGTCGAAAGAATTCAGTCAGCTAGAAGGGGTTGTTGCAGGTTTTAATGCGTATCAACAAGCGCAGAAAAACTTAGAATCAGCGCAAGAAATGCTGGGTGAAGATGATCCTGAAATGCGCGAAATGGCACAGGAAGAGTTTAAAGAAGCAAAATCTGATATCGAACGTTTAGAAACCGAATTGCAGGTATTGTTGCTTCCTAAAGACCCCAACGACGACAACAACTGTTTCCTTGAAGTGCGAGCTGGTGCTGGTGGTGATGAAGCTGCCATATTTGCTGGCGACCTATTTCGTATGTACAGCCGGTATGCAGAAAGCCGTGGTTGGCGCGTAGAGTTGGTTAATGCCAATGAAGGCGAGCATGGCGGTTACAAAGAAGTCGTGGCAAATATAAGCGGTGAAGGCGTATATGGGGTGCTGAAGTTTGAATCGGGTGGTCACCGTGTTCAACGTGTACCAGAAACCGAGTCGCAAGGGCGCATCCACACGTCGGCATGTACCGTTGCCGTATTACCGGAAGTGCCAGAGTCACAAGCCATAGAGATAAACCCTGCAGACCTTCGTGTTGACACGTTTAGAGCATCTGGAGCAGGTGGTCAGCACGTTAACAAAACCGACTCTGCTATTCGTATTACTCACCTTCCAACAGGGTTAGTAGTAGAGTGTCAAGACGAGCGTTCTCAGCATAAAAACAGAGCGAAGGCTATGTCGGTATTGCAGGCTCGACTTAACAATATAGAAGAAGAGAAACGAGCGGCAGAAGAAGCATCTACACGTAAAAGCTTGGTAGGAAGTGGTGACCGCTCTGAACGTATTCGCACCTATAACTTTCCTCAAGGCCGGGTGACTGACCATAGAATAAACCTAACTATTTATCGATTAGACGAAGTTGTTGAAGGTGATTTACGTCAGCTACTAGACCCTATTATGCAGGAACACCAAGCCGACTTATTGGCCTCACTGTCTGACGATTAACAATGAGAATTGATGCAGCCCTTGATTGGGCAGTTAACGCACTTGCTGGGGGGGACTCTCCCAGCATAGATGCAAAAATCCTTCTCGCTCACACGCTAAATACCTCATTAACCTACCTTTTTACGTGGCCTGAAAAAATAGTGCCGGATGCCTCGTTGGCACAATTTAAAGCGTTGATAGCACAACGCAAAGAAGGCCTTCCCGTGGCCTACCTTACGGGTCAAAAGGATTTCTGGACGCTGACGCTTAATACGTCGCCACATACACTTATCCCGCGGCCTGACACCGAAGTATTAGTTGAGCAAGTACTCAATATTATTGCATCTGAATATACTTCCCAAACGCTGAGTATTTGTGATTTAGGAACGGGGACGGGCGCTATTGCACTGGCGCTTGCCGCTGAACTGCCGCAACATAGTGTAAGAGGCGTTGATTTCCTAGATGAAGCCGTGTTCCTGGCGACCGAAAATGCAAAAACGAACAACATTACTAACGTGCGGTTCACAAAAAGTGATTGGTTTGAAGGTCTTGTTAATGAAAAATTTAATGTGATTGTCTCAAATCCCCCTTATATTGAAGCATCAAGCCCTTATTTACATGAAGGTGACGTCAAGTTTGAACCGAAAACGGCGTTGACATCAGGGCCCGACGGTTTAGATGATATCCGCAAAATTATTGCGCTTGCGCCAGGTTTCCTTTATTCGGGAGGGCTTTTGGCCTTCGAACATGGGTTTAATCAAGCAGAGGCTGTTCACGCCCTATTTATTGAACGTGGTTTCGTGAGAGTGAGAAGCCAGAAGGACTTTGGGGGTAACGACAGGGTTACACTTGGTTTCTGGGAAACTTGCGATTAATTTTGTATACATTACTATTTGCACTGAATAAAAAAAATAAACAGGACGTTGTACATGAATGATGACTTTTTATTTGCTGACGATGAAGACGAAGAAGTAGTCGAAGATTTAGGCTCGTGGAAAGTACTTATTGTTGACGACGAGCCCGAAGTTCATGCCGTTACGCGCCTAGCCCTCAGTGATTTTGAGTTAAATGGTAAAACATTGGAGTTCGTTAGTGCATATAGTGGCGCTGAGGCAAAACAGTGTTTTCGTGATCATGACGATATCGCCGTTGTATTGCTTGATGTAGTGATGGAAACCGATGATGCAGGTTTAAAGGTTGCGGAATATGTTCGCAACGATTTAGATAACCACTTTACGCGCATTATTTTGCGCACCGGTCAGCCAGGGCAAGCACCAGAAAAAGATGTCATTGTTAATTACGACATTAACGACTACAAATCGAAAACCGAACTCACTGCACAGAAGTTATTTACTGTTATCATTGCAGCACTTCGCTCGTATCGCGATATTATTGTTATTGAAGAAAATAGAGCGGGTCTAGAGAAAATAATCGATGCTTCCGTTGACTTGTTTTCTTCAACGTCTCTTGAAAAATTCATGCAGGGTATCATCCAACAGCTGTCGTCTATTTTAGGATGCTCTAAAGATGCCGCCTACATAACCACCGCAGTAGCCTGCACGCCTATAGGCGCGTCCTCCCCATTGAGTGATAAAAAAGCAGATGAGCTCTATGTGTTTGCAGGGAACGGTGAATATGCGTCGAAAGAGGGGATTCCGCTCAAAGATGCAGTAAGTGCCGAAGAATACAGTATGTGTTTACAGGCAATGAAAAAACGTGAAATTGTTTATGCCAACGACCATGTTGTCGCGTTTTGCAATAGTAAGTCGCACAAAGGGGCATTGTTATACTTGTCTGGCCTGCCTCGGCGTATAGGTGAGGGCGATAGACACTTAGTTAAACGTTTTTCTAATAGCGTTCAACTTGCCTTTGATAACGTATTAAAAACGCGGGAAGTAGAGGAAACACAAAAAGAGATTATAGAACGGCTTGGTCGAGCAATAGAAAGCAAAGACAATGGTGATAATCACATTACTCGAATAACTAAAATGGCTGAAGCGCTTGCAATGGGCATCAATATGCCTCAACAACTGGTTATCAATTTACGCCATGCAGTACCGCTTCACGATGTTGGTAACTCGAAAGTCCCGTCTACGATATTGCGAAAAGAATCGCCGCTTACCGAAGATGAAATTTTTGCAATAAAAAAGCACGCTGAGTTTGGTTATGACATTCTTAAAGACTCATCAAAGCCAGTAATTCAATTGGCAGCAACACTCGCCAAACAGCATCATGAGCGCTGGGATGGGGCGGGTTATCCTGAAGGCTTGAAAGGTGAAGAGATTCATTTAGCCAGTCGAGTTGCAACGCTAGTTGATGTGTTTGATGCATTGGTTAATAAGCGTCCTTACAAACCCGCATGGAGTGTAGATAAGGTCATTGCAGTGCTCAACGATGAGCGCGAAAAACACTTCGATCCTAATCTCGTCGATTATGTGCTTGCTAATATCGATGACTTTATGTCGATTCAACGCGAATACCCCGATACAAAATCGTAATAACAATAAAAAAGGCAGTAACTATGTATATGATGGCTAAGCATTTGCACTTAACCGCGGTAGCGTTAAGCATTATCTTCTTCATTCTTCGATTCCTTTGGTCTCAATTTGACCCAACCGTACTGTCTAAAAAATGGTTGAAGATCCTTCCTCACGTTATTGATACCGTTTTATTAGGGAGTGCGATATGGCTTTGTGTCATTTTATCGCAATATCCCTTTGCTACTGCATGGCTAACGTTCAAAGTGATTGGTGTCGTGCTTTACATTGTCTTTGGTCTTTTTGCGCTTAAAAAGGCAAAAACTGCAATGGGCCGATGGTCATTCTTTGTAGCGTCACTGGGTGTGTTAATGGCTACAGCAATGGTTGCAGTAACTAAGCAACCTCTTTTTTAGATTGTAACGGAAATAAACTATGTCTGAATCTCAACAAGTTATTCGCGTTGGCGAGGTAGAAGTCGCTAATCATCTGCCTTTTGTTCTTTTCGGTGGGATGAACGTGCTGGAATCACGTGATCTAGCAATGCGAATAGCAGAGCATTATGTTGAAGTTACCCAGAAGCTAAATATTCCTTATGTGTTTAAGGCCTCTTTCGATAAAGCTAACCGTTCATCGGTTACCTCCTATCGTGGTCCGGGAATGGAAGAAGGGCTACGAATTTTTGAGGAAATTAAATCAACCTTTAATGTGCCGCTTATCACTGATGTTCATGAGCCTGAACAAGCTGCGCCGGTCGCAGAGGTCGTCGATGTTATCCAGCTTCCCGCCTTCTTAGCGCGTCAAACTGACTTAGTCGTCGCGATGGCAGAAACGGGAAGCGTTATCAATGTAAAGAAACCACAGTTTCTCGCGCCGCACGAAATGCGCCATATTATGGGCAAACTAAACGAAGCAGGGAATGACAAAGTCATCTTATGTGAACGCGGAAGTTGCTTTGGCTATAACAATCTCGTGGTTGATATGCTGGGTATGGATGCAATGAAATCGTATGCGCCGGTTATATTTGATGCAACTCACGCATTACAAATGCCAGGCGGCAGAGCGACATCGGCCGATGGGCGTCGGGCTCAAGCTGCTCAGCTTGCGCGCAGTGGAATGGCGTTAGGGTTAGCAGGGCTATTCATTGAAGCACATCCAAATCCTGATGAGGCAAAGTGTGATGGGCCGTGTGCACTTCCTTTGGCTAAGCTAGAGCCATATCTTGCACAAATGAAAGCGTTAGATGAGTTAGTAAAAGGATTTGACGAGCTGGATACCAGCAACACGTAAATACAACATTGGCTTTTTGATGGCGTATGCCGGTGATGATTCACCGGCATCCGTATCAGGTGTGTTTTATTGTTACTCGCTTAGCTCGACGGTAACGTCAACCTCTTTTTGTTCTGCCATTGCTAGCAAGTACTTGTGCAACGCTACTTGCGTTTCCTCTGCTAGCATTGCTTTTGATTGTCTTTTAACAATCATATGGGCGTCATTAGAAGGCAGTACATCCGCCATTTTGACGCTAGTCATTGCCGTATTAATAAGTGATTCTAGATTGATCTTTTCTGGTTGTACGTTAGCATTCGCCGCAGCACTTATAAATGCCATAGCTGATACACTAGCTAAAAGTAATTTTTTCATTTTCACACCTAATGGAATTAATTAAATTAATGTTTAAGTTTGTTAAAATTCTTAACAAATGAGTTTGTAAAATATTGCTGTGAAAGCATTTTTCCAAAGTTCGCGTGAATATTAGTCAATTTTCGCGCAATTGAACAACGAGTTAAAGTATGGGTGGTCATTAGATAAACTAATGAATCTGTCACGTTTTGGTAACATAGGGTAGAAAAGAATTATGCATCGACGTCTTCCCCCGCTAAATGCGCTCAAAGCATTCGAAACAGCGGCGCGTCATCTAAGCTTCACGAAGGCGGCTGATGAGTTGTTTGTGACGCAGGCAGCGGTAAGTCATCAAATAAAGGCCCTTGAAGAATTCTTATCAATGAAGCTGTTCATTCGAAGAAATCGCACGCTCTTATTAACGGAAGAAGGGCAGGCTTATTTTTTAGAGCTAAAAGACATCTTCAAACATATCCAAGAAGCGACCGAGCGTTTATTAGCTAAGGGTAGTAAAGGGGCTATTACGGTTGCCATGCCGCCAAGTTTTGCTAGTCAGTGGTTAGTTCCCCGTATTAGTAAATTTAGTATGGAACATCCGGACATCGACGTGCGGATAAAAGCCGTAGACTTCGATGAAGGTTTTTTAGAAGATGACGTCGACGTTGCTATTTATTATGGAAAAGGCCGGTGGAGTGGCTTGCAAGCCGACCAGCTTCATCGAGAGTTTCTTACGCCATTATGTTCGCCTTTATTATTTAACGGGCCGAAACCGCTTTCAGACCTGTCTGACTTACGTCATCACGTATTACTGCACGATTTAAATCGTTCTGCCTGGAAAAACTGGTTAAAGCATGTTGGTGTTCACGGCGTCAATGTTAATCAAGGCCCGGTGTTTAGCCATTCGATGCTTGTTCTTCAGGCTGCGGCTTTAGGTCAAGGCATTGCATTAGGAAACACCATTTTAGCTCGGCCCGAAATAGAAGCGGGGCGATTAGTCATACCGTTTGAAGAGCGTGTAGAAAGTCGTGATGCGTTTTATTTGGTCTGTGAAGAGTCTCAGGCAGAGCTAGGAAAAATAGCAGCATTCAGAGACTGGATATTGGCATTAGTTGAAGAAGAACAAGAAGATGTTTGATATCGATGTGATAGATAGCCCATCGCCTATTGCTAGGTTGATATTGGCACATGGTGCCGGCGCGGGCAAAGAGCATGATTTTATGCAGTGCATGGCACAAAAGTTAGCAAGCCAGCATATTGAAGTTGTCCTCTTTAACTTTCCTTACATGCAGGTGATTAAGGACACAGGTAAACGCAGGCCGCCAGATAAAGCAGAGAAATTGCTGGCTCACTTCTCAGAGGTCGTGGCAAAAATCGGTGCTGAGCGTTCGCTACTGCCCACATTTATTGGTGGCAAATCTATGGGGGGCCGTATGGCTACCATGGTACTCGATACCCTAAACGATGTGATAGGTGCAGTGGCGCTAGGTTATCCCTTTCATCCACCAGGTAAGCCTGAAAAAACGCGGACCGAGCACTTGCTTACTCTTAGAAAGCGATTGCTTATTGTGCAAGGAGAACGCGATACCTTTGGGAATAAAGATGAAGTAGTTGGCTATAATCTCCCCGCGAACATTGACCTGCATTTCTTAAAAGACGGCGATCATAGCTTCAAACCAAGAAAAGCAAGTGGTGAGTCGCTAGATAAGCATTTGGACCGTGCAGTATGCCATATACGTACGTTTATTAAGGGGTGTACAGATGAGTAGTACGGTTAGGCTTTCACGTGCAAAGGTTTCATTTATTATATTTGGCGCATTGTTTTGTGGCAGTGCAGTGATGTTAGGTGCGTTCGGTGCTCATGCACTTAAAAGCATATTTACAGCTTCGCAACTTTCAACGTTTGAAGTGGGCGTTCGTTACCAAATGTACCACGGGTTAGCGCTGTTAGTGCTGCCGTCTCTCTCTACATACCTTCCTAATACGTGGATACAAAAAGCCGGTATATGTTTTGTACTGGGCTGCTTGTTGTTTAGCGGTAGTCTTTATGCGCTGGTAGCAACCGGTATCACTTGGTTTGGCCCAATCACGCCATTGGGAGGGCTATTCTTTATCATAGGTTGGATAATGCTAATTTTGGGCGCAGTAATGCGCAATAGGATGGAAAAGTAGGTGAGTGTTTCTGCTATATTGGCTTATTGCCGTCCGGGTTATGAAAATGACACCGCCAATGAACTCGCAACCCGTTACGGCGAGAAAAGTCAGTTCGGTTACCCTGTATCGCAAAAAGGTCAGGGGTTCGTTTTATATCACCTCTATGAAGAAAGTGGCCGAGAAAGTGCGCTATCGCAATTTGCGGTGTCGGATACTATCTTTCCCCGCCAACTATGTGCAGTAATGGCGGTAATTAATGACGTAGAAAAAGACGATCGGGTTGGTCAAGTCTTATCAGCACTTAATAATATAGAGAAGCCGTTTTCAAACTTTGGTTCAGTCGATGTAGAGTATCCAGATACTGAAGACGGAAAAGTGCTCGCGAAATTTGGTCGCAAGTTTACTGTCCCTCTCCGCCAAGCGTTAAGAAAGTCAGGTTGGCTTACAGCGAAAGAAAATACCGGTAAACCAAAAATTCATGTGTTCTTTTCGTCGTTTGAAACGTGTTATGTCGCATATTCGTTACCAAAACTCTCAAGTCATGACCATAATGGCATTTGCCGACTTAAGTTCCCAAGCGATGCGCCAAGCCGTTCAACGCTCAAATTAGAAGATGCTTTAGTTAATATGCTAAGTCTTCAGGAACAAACGAAGGTGCTCCGTACAGGGGGAAGGGCGGTAGATTTAGGCGCATGCCCAGGCGGGTGGACATACCAGTTGGTGAAGCGAGGCATGTATGTGGAAGCCATCGACAATGGGTTGGTTGATGAGAGTTTAATGAATACCGGCCTTGTTGAGCATCATGCCGTTGACGGGTTTGTCTATAAACCACAATTTGGTCGCGTCGATTTACTTGTTTGTGATATGATTGAACAACCAGACAGGGTAGCGAAGCTCATGGGCGATTGGTTAGTGAAACACTGGGCAACCCATGCAATATTTAATTTAAAGCTACCTATGAAGCAGCGATACGAAACCGTTACGGAAGCAATGTCGTTGTTGCAACGCCGGCTAAATGCGTTAAATGATGTATTTACGGTAAAGGTCAGGCATCTCTACCACGACAGAGATGAAGTTACAGTAACAATTGTCCGCACTTCAGATAATGAGGTGTGATTTTGTTATTTTCGAAAAAAGTATCTAATGCTGTAAATGCTTGATATTTAATGAAAAGAATTAATGGTGGCTTGGTTTGGTACAAACAAATTTTCGGTTTGTACTAAAAAAGGTATAAATTTGGTACAGAAATCCTTTATAATCCGGCCGTTTTTTTACTCTGAACCAATGAAAGTGAACTAATGTCAGACTTATCTTTATACAGAAACATTGGTATTTTCGCCCACGTAGACGCGGGTAAAACTACCACAACAGAACGTATCTTGAAGCTTACTGGTAAAATCCATAAAACTGGTGAGGTTCACGATGGTGAATCAACTACAGATTTCATGGAACAGGAAGCAGAGCGTGGTATTACCATCCAGTCTGCAGCGGTAAGCTGTTTCTGGAAAGATCACCGTTTTAACGTTATCGATACTCCAGGACACGTTGACTTCACAGTTGAAGTATATCGTTCACTAAAAGTACTTGATGGCGGTATCGGTGTATTCTGTGGTTCTGGTGGTGTTGAGCCACAATCAGAAACCAACTGGCGTTACGCTAACGAATCTGAAGTTGCACGTGTTATTTTCGTAAACAAATTAGACCGTATGGGTGCTGATTTTTACCGTGTAACTGAGCAAGTACGTAAAGTACTTGGTGCGGTACCTCTAATCATGACGCTACCAATTGGTATCGAAGATGACTTTATTGGTGTTGTAGACGTTCTTACGAAGAAAGCATATGTTTGGGATGACACAGGTCTTCCTGAAAACTATGAAATTCAAGACGTTCCTGCAGACATGGTCGACAAAGTTGAAGAATACCATGAGATGCTTATCGAAACTGCTGTAGAGCAAGACGATGACCTAATGGAAGCATATATGGAAGGTGAAACGCCTTCTGTTGAAGATATCAAGCGTTGTATCCGTAAAGGTACCCGTGATCTTGCGTTCTTCCCAACATATTGTGGTTCTGCATTCAAAAACAAAGGTGTTCAACTAGTACTTGACGCTGTTGTTGATTACCTACCTGCACCTACAGAAGTTGATCCTCAACCTCTTATGGATGAAGAAGGTAACGAAACTGGTGATCACGCTATCGTATCAGCAGACGAATCATTCAAAGCGTTAGCATTCAAAATAATGGATGACCGTTTTGGTGCACTAACGTTCGTACGTATTTACTCTGGTAAATTGAACAAGGGTGACACCATCCTTAACTCGTTTACAGGTAAAACTGAGCGTGTTGGTCGTATGGTTGAAATGCAAGCTGATGAGCGTATTGAACTGTCTAGCGCGCAAGCGGGTGACATCATCGCTATCGTAGGCATGAAAAACGTACAAACAGGTCACACTCTTTGCGACCCGAAAAACCCAGTAACGCTAGAGCCAATGGTATTCCCAACGCCAGTAATCTCGATTGCTGTTCAGCCTAAAGATAAAGGCGGAAATGAGAAAATGGGTATCGCTATCGGTAAAATGATTGCTGAAGATCCATCTTTCCAAGTTGAGACTGACGAAGATTCAGGCGAAACTATTCTTAAAGGTATGGGTGAACTTCACTTAGATATCAAAGTAGATATCCTTAAGCGTACTTACGGTGTAGACCTTATCGTTGGTCAACCTCAGGTTGCTTACCGTGAAACCATCACAATGCCTGTTGAAGATAGCTACACGCACAAGAAGCAGTCTGGTGGTTCTGGTCAATTTGGTAAAATTGATTACCGCATCAGACCTGGTGAGCCTAATTCAGGTTTCACGTTCACATCAACAGTCGTTGGTGGTAACGTACCTAAAGAATTCTGGCCTGCAGTTGAGAAAGGCTTTAAGTCAATGATGGGCGAAGGTGTTCTCGCTGGATTCCCTGTACTAGACGTTGAAGTTGAGCTTTACGATGGTGGTTTCCACGCAGTAGATTCATCTGCAATCGCGTTCGAAATTGCTGCTAAAGGCGCTTTCCGTCAGTCAATTCCAAAAGCGGGTGCACAACTTCTTGAGCCAATCATGAAAGTTGACGTGTTCACTCCAGAAGATCACGTTGGTGACGTAATCGGTGACCTTAACCGTCGTCGTGGTATGCTAAGCAACCAAGAAGCTGGTTTAACTGGCGTACGTATTAAAGCTGACGTACCGTTATCAGAAATGTTCGGTTACATTGGCTCACTACGTACAATGACATCCGGTCGTGGTCAGTTCTCTATGGAGTTCAGCCACTACGCACCATGTCCATCAAACGTTTCTGACAAAGTAATCGAAGAAGCGAAAGCGCGTAAAGCTGCTAAGTAATTCAGTATGCACTGCTCGTTAAACGAGTCGTGACAGTATTAAAAGCCGGTCAGGAAACTGACCGGCTTTTTTATTTCCGCTATTAACGTGTACACGTAAACATCGCCGTATCATCTATGCGAGTAAGTTGCATTTAACGCTATGGATGCTGTTTGCTTAGGACGCGCTTTTGGTTAGTTGTAGATGCCTTAGCAATCGCTGCATTTAATTGCCTAACCAATATTTTCATTTTGTTAAGAGGTAGTGTCTTTTTCTTTTCATCCGCACTACGTGGCATGTAATGATAACCCTCGTATGTGGTTATCGTACTTGATGCAATGAGTTTTATCTCTTCGTTAAGTTCATTGCTGATATGTGTGAGATAGTGACGAGCTGCTTTAGTACCGCGTGGTTGTCTCGTGTACCGTTCTAGGCTTTCCATAGCATTCAGAAATAATCGATTAAATTTGGTTTCATTAGACGTCAAACGAAGTGGAGCAAAATAGAGTATGAGCAAAAGCGAAATAACGGCTATGGTACTAAGTAAAATAATGGTAAGTCGGGTTGAAGTGATTTCCCCAAGAAGTTTGTGTAATAAGTCATTTTGATTTTTTTTATCAAACCCAAGTACCCACTTACTCCACGAATAATCAAGCTGACGAAACCAGCTTTGCACTTCTAGAAAAAGTGGTCCGCCGGTTAAACTTGAGAAAACCGACTTATTTCGTTGCTCTCCAAACTCGGCTAAGGCGTGCTCTAGTCCAATACTCAGTCGCGATGGCGCTACCATACTGGTGGGGTCATATCGCACCCAGTTTCCGTCGATAAGTGCTTCAACCCATGCGTGGGCATTGTATTGTCGAATTTGCAGGACACCTTCGCTTAACGTTTCTCCTCCTTGATAGCCTGACACCATACGAGCGGGAATACCCGCTACGCGAAGGGCATATGTCATTGCACTTGCGTAATGCGCACAAAAGCCTGCGCGTTCTTCAAACAAAAAAGCATCGACAGGTGAAGATGGCATTGGGTTAGGCTCTAACGTATAGGTAAACCCTTGCTCATTGAAGTAACGCATAATGGCTAGTGCGATGGCATGTGGCGAATCATATTGCTTAGCAATGCTGGCAACCCATGCTTGAGTTTTCTGATTTGAGTCTGTTGGGTATGTAAGATTTAGCTGCCTATCAAACCCCTCTAAGGGGCTCGATACTGAGGCGTTAGGATAATAGGATAGATAAAACGCTTTCTTACCCATTACAGGCAGACGCGTGCGCAACGAATAGTCAAACTGAACGCCGACATTATTGCTGCTAAGAGCATTATTAGGCGCCGATACTTCTAAGCCGAACACCCATCGTTGCTGTGTAGGTTCGATAATGAGTTGGTATGCTATGGAATTATTATCATCAAAGGGGAGTGATGCGCTTAAAGGCGGCGGGCGATCCATACTTTTTAGCTGTCGTTCTGCCTGTTTACGTTTCTCGCTTATGGCCCATGTTTTTCCATCGAAACTTTCTAGCGTCATTGCGCGCCAATACAACGCTGACATCGGCGGGACCGCGCTATCGAACGTGGCGGTAAATGCTAGAGATGAAGACTGCGCCAGAGAGGCTATGTCTCCTGGCGTTACCGATTCGGCTAACCCGGTTTGTTGTGATTTTGCTGTTGGCATTTGCCATAAAGGTGGTAGTTGAGGCATGACCAGAAAAAGTAAAATTGCGATTGGTAGCGCCTTCGCTAACAGCGTCGCAACCAATGATGATGTGCCGAGAATGGTTTTACCCGGTGAGTGATAGAGCGTTAACGACAGCAATAAAACAAATAAAATGCTGGTATAGCCAACCCATGCATAAATGCTAAGAGCAAAGATAAATCCGCACCCAATAAGAAATAAACTGGTGCAAAAGAGCAAATGAAAGTCACGTCGTTTTTGAATGAACATGAGTTTGAGCGAACAGGCAATAGCCAGCAGGTTTATCATGCTGTTTAGTAGGCCGATGGAAAGCCCAAACCACGCTAGGGCAAAAAGTGATAAAACAGCAAGCAGGTTAATGGTACGCATGCTTATGTGTGAGCCATGCTTTGCAAATGCGGCAAGGCGAATAAGTACTGCACAGCCACCTAAAAGTAATACCCATGACAGCAAGGCTTCAGACAATGAGAGTATTAATACGCCGAAGGACAAACTGATCAAAAGATAGGGAATGTCACTGTTTTCGCTACGTGAAGAGTGAGTGCCCCTTAATGCATTCAAAAACGTAGTCATGTAGAAGCAGCCTTCGTTACCGTTTGTGCCCTGCCATATTGTGCTAGTGTGGTTAAGCACTCAGCTTTATGCTGAAGGCCGCAAGATGGCGTGATATTGATAGACTTATAACTAATGCCATAGGGAAGCCCTTTGCTGTCCATTTCAAGCACATGAAAGGTGAGAATGGATAATGCTTTTTCTGTCTCAATAGTATGGTTAATTGATAGGTAGTGCTGCGTATGCTCTTGCTCATCAAATGTTTTTAACACCCATTTACCGCTTTTTGCTACTTGTTTCCACACTACACGATTAAGCGGTTGCCCTTGTTCATAGTCTGCCAACGTATGAAAGTCGCTGTTTCCTTGAGAGCTACTGTGCCCTGAAGTTTCGTTTTTCATATCCTCATCGTGAGGTATTGCTACAATATTTGCCATTCCTCGCGTTGGAGCAGGGTAAACTAAGGCGGTTAAATCAAAGTCCAAATGGGTCCAGCACTTGTAAAGCCCTAGTGGGTATTCACATAGAAACGTTATCCTTGAAAGGCGATGCATACCGCGTTCTTTTAGTGCAATAGGAAGCGGGAAAGTTGATGAATCCGTGGTTAGGTTGTGGCAATAATATGCGGTGTTGTCTATCCATTTAGCATTCAGTAAGCCACTAGCGCGATGTTTAGCAGCTTGCTGACGTGAATCAATTTTAATGACTGTTACGCCCGTTTCGTCTGCGTGATATGGTGAAATGGGCAGAGCGCTGAGCGTGAGCTTTGCCATATTACGGTGGGTATAAAAAAGTGCGAGTAGCATAATGCTCAAAAGCAAATAACTCATCAGCAGCATGATATTATTTTGGTAATTAGTGCCAAGCAAAAATAGGCTTAACGACATAACAATAAAGGCCCATCCAAATGTCGTAGGCAATATAAAAATTGAATTCAAATCAAGGGTATGTTGACGGTTGGCAGGAATGCGCTTATCAAGCCACGTTAAAAAGCGCGTTGATAGTTTTTTCCTAATCGCGGTGTTCATGGGTATCATCTTCACATTGCGATGTAAGCGTTGTTATGCTGCAAGAGGGTCTACGCTCTCGAGCAGCCGCTTGCACAACGATACGTTGTCGACTGATGGCTGCGATGTACCGTTGAGTCTATGCGCGGTTATCGCTTCAAACACCGCCTGAACATCATCCGGCGTTACATAGTCTCTATCGAACATGAATGCCCAAGCCTTTGCCCCTTGCAGCAAAGCGCGACTTGCCCTAGGCGATAAAGGGTTAGGGTATGCGCCCGGTTCGCGGCTGGCATTGACTAACTTTAGAATATAGCGAATAACACTTTCACTAACTTGCATCTGTGCAACGCGGCGCTGCATCTCTTGCAAGGCGGCTTCATCAACACAGGTAGCTAACGGGGTAGATACATTGCTTTGGCGCAGCATCGCTTCTTCAGCGTCCCAAGCAGGATAGCCCAGGGATATTCGCATAAAAAACCGGTCTAGCTGTGATTCAGGCAACGGGTAAGTGCCAGCTTGGTACCCTGGATTTTGTGTCGCGATAACAAAAAATGGCGCGGGTAGCGGATGAGTAACGCCGTCAATACTTACCTGACGCTCTTCCATCGCTTCTAGTAGCGCGCTTTGGGTTTTAGGGCTTGCACGGTTCAGTTCATCTGCCAGTACGACTTGACTGAATATCGGGCCATGGCGAAATGAAAATTGATTATCGTGGCCACTGAAAATGTTTACGCCAAGCATATCTGATGGTAATAAATCTGAGGTAAATTGAATACGTGAGTACTGTAACCCGAATACCTGCGATAGCGCGTGCGAAAGGGTGGTTTTCCCCATTCCCGGCAAATCTTCAATTAATAAGTGCCCGTTCGCAAGTAAGCAGGCTATTGCTAAATGCAATTGTTCTGATTTACCGAGAATTCTCTCACTTAGCGCATGATGTACCTTTTGTAATTCAAGCCGCATAATGTCGTCACTTATTATTGATAATAGTTATTTTTACGCGTTAGCATAGTAGCAAGTTCACCTTTTCGCTGTTGGTTTGTTAGCGATACCTAAGTATGAATAACATGAAGTGCAAAACAAATGGCATTAAGTGCTGCGCAGCGCAATGGTGTTGTCTATAATGGTGCCACTTAAATAGGAAGTAGTTATGAAAAGCATTGAAATAGATGACGATTTATATGCCTTTATCGCCAGTCAAACAAAACATATTGGTGAAAGTGCATCTCAAATTCTAAGGCGTTTACTGTTACCTGAAGATGGAGCAACGGTGAATGCAGTTACTGGTAAGTCAGAAGCACAAAGCGAAGAGCTAGACACTGCGCCTCTTTCTGTGCCGGAAATGGTAGAAGTACCAAACGTGAGCGCGAAGGTCGCACCGGATGATAAGGTTCAATCAAACGCACCATCGAAATCAAAAGCGGTTGCACCAAAAAAGGTGATGCCTGCATCGAAGCGTGCACCTGTTGCTGAGGCAAAGGTAGAACAAGCTGTCACAAAAGTGCATGCTAAGAAAGATATTGTAGACGTCATTACGACCGATGCACTGTCTACTTTTACTAAACGTGTCGATCAGTTTCTTTTTGTACTCAGTGCCGCGCACAAGCTTAACGAGGATTCGTTCTCTGCCGTTGAGACCATTAAAGGTAAAAACCGTACTTACTTTGCTACGCGCAAAGAAGCGCTACTAGAAAATGGCAGTAGCACCAACCCTAAAGCTATCCCAGATAGCCCGTATTGGGTGGTCAGTAATAACAATACCGCGAAAAAAGTGAATATGCTGGAACAGGTTTTGCGTGTTCTAGGTTACAAGCCTGAAGTCGTCGAGACAATCATTGGCCGCTTTTCGTCGGAAGGTAAATAAAGTAATTACTCAATAAGGATTTTTCATGGCGCTACACGCACAAGCTGGACAACCCGCAGATAAAGCACAACTTATCAACGTCGCAGAGCTCGTAAGTCAATATTATAGCTACAGGCCCGACCCCAATTCTCCAGCCGAAGCGGTGAGCTTTGGTACCTCTGGCCATAGAGGTACTTCAGCAAGTGCTACATTTAATGACATGCATATTGGTGCGATTTGCCAAGCACTTGTTGAATACAGAGCGTCTGAAGGAATTACAGGCCCGCTATTCATAGGTAAAGATACACATGCGTTGTCAGAGCCTGCCATGGTAACCGCTATCGAGGTGCTCAGTGCTAACGGTGTCGACGTGGTTATTCAACGCAGTGATAATGAAAGTATGGGCTACACCCCCACACCGGTAATATCTAGAACCATTATTCGTTACAACCGCGAAAATACGTCTGGGCTGGCCGACGGTGTAGTCATTACGCCATCGCACAACCCTCCCTCCGACGGTGGCTTTAAATACAATCCACCTCATGGCGGCCCAGCCGATAGCGATGTAACTAATGCCATCCAAGTGCGTGCCAATGCACTTATTGCTGAAGGTAACAAAGACGTTAAGCGCATGGATATTCGTCAGGCGCGTGAAAAGCAGTGCGTCCGTGAAGATGATTTTATGGAACCGTATATCGACGACCTATCAAAAGTTATTGATATGGAAGCCATTGCAAAAGCTAAGTTAACGTTAGGGACTGATCCGCTTGGTGGGGCAGGTGTAGGCTATTGGTCACGCATTTCAGCGAAGTATGGATTGGATATTACCGTTGTTAATGACAGTGTCGACCCGCAGTTTGGGTTCATGCGACGGGACAAAGACGGCAAGCTACGCATGGATTGCTCATCGGCATATGCCATGGCAGGGCTTATTGAATTAAAAGATAACTTTGACCTAGCATGGGGTAACGATCCCGATTTCGATCGCCACGGCATTGTGTGCAAAAGCGTGGGGCTAATGAACCCAAATCATTACCTTGCCGTTGCCATTCAATATTTATATACCCATCGAGCGCAGTGGCCTGCGTCATTAAAAATTGGCAAAACGCTAGTATCAAGTAGCATGATAGACCGTGTGGCAAATAGTTTGCAGAAGCCGCTTGCCGAGATGCCAGTGGGTTTTAAGTGGTTTGTTGATGGACTTGCTACCAGTACAATAGGGTTTGCTGGTGAAGAGAGCGCAGGGGGGATTTTCCTTCAGCGTAACGGCGAAACATGGGCTACAGACAAAGACGGCTTTATATTGTGTCTGCTTGCTGCTGAAATTTTAGCGGTAACTGGCAAAGATCCTGGTGAACATTATCAAGCCTTAACTGACGTGTTTTCGGCACCAGTATATAAGCGCGTCGATGTTGCAGCTTCTTTAGAAGAGAAGAATAAACTGTCGGCGATGGATGCATCGGTAATCACCAGCGACACCCTTGCTGGAGAGGCGATTACATCGGTACAAACTCATGCACCAGGCAATAATGCGTCGATAGGTGGTGTAAAGGTATCAACTGAAAATGGATGGTTTGCAGCCCGACCTTCGGGTACTGAACAAATCTACAAAATTTATGCTGAAAGCTTCTTGGGTGAAAGTCACTTACAAAATTTAATATCAGAGGCAGAAACGCTGGTTAGCAAAATCATTAAATAAATCGCTTCACTAGCTAAAGTAAAGCTGAATTTGTAAATAAAATGTTAAATTAAGAGTGATTGCATACGTTTTCACTCTTTTTTTTGTGCTTTTAACAGTTTTTTTACAACATTTCGCAGCGACTGCTGCTATATTGCTCTCATATTGTTGGTTATTTCTGTAATTGAATTACATTTTCAGGTATGTGTAATCGACACATCAACCAGAGTGAGACGCAAAATGAACGCAAAAGCGACAAAAAAGCAACCCTCTCCGTCAATCGACAAAGCAGACTTTAAAGCTGCGGTTGTTAAGCACCTTCACTGCACATTGGGTACTGACGAAAATAAAGCAAATAGTCATGCTTGGTGGAAAGCGACTTGTGCCGCTATTCAAGAACAAGTACTAGAAGGCCTGCGTAAAACGCAGAAATCCCATTATTTTAATGACACTCGCGCAGTACATTATTTTTCAGCCGAATTTTTAATGGGCCGATTATTGTCTAATAATCTACAAAACCTAGGTCTATTTGACGTTGCCAGCGGCGCGTTGAAAGAGCTCGGTGTTGAAATTTCAGACATTATGGAAGAAGAGCCAGACATGGCACTTGGCAATGGTGGTCTAGGGCGCCTAGCTGCTTGTTTTATTGACTCGCTAGCTACCATGGAATTACCAGCTATCGGCTATGGTATTCATTATGAGCATGGCTTGTTTACCCAAGAAATTAAGAGTGGTGCACAGATTGAACGCCCTGATAGCTGGAGAGACTACGGAAATCCGTGGGAAATTTGTCGCCCAGAATCTATTCAAGAAGTATCGTTGTTCGGTTATGTAGAAACCAAGTACGGCGAAAACGGGCGTATTCAGAAAGAATGGCACCCTGGCTCAATTGTCAAAGGTGTACCCTGGGATATCCCTATTGTTGGTTATGAAGGTAAAACTGTTAACGTATTGCGCCTGTGGCAGTCTGAAGCCTCAGATTACTTTAACTGGGACGTGTTCAATGCCGGTGGTTATGTTGATGCGCAGCGCGAAAACGTGCAGGCTGAGACTATCTCAAAAGTACTTTACCCCAATGATGAAACCGAAGCTGGTAAAGAACTTCGCTTGATTCAACAGTATTTCTTCTGCTCTTGCTCGCTTAAAGACATTATCAGACGTTACAAGCGTGCGCATGGTGATGATTGGAGCAGGTTTGCCGATCAGTGTGTTATACAGCTTAACGACACGCACCCCGCTATCGCAATACCAGAGCTTATGCGTATTCTTGTAGACCGCGCGGAGCTTGATTGGGATAGCGCTTGGGAAATTTGTAGTAATGTATTTGCGTATACCAATCATACATTACTGCCAGAAGCCTTAGAAAAGTGGCCAGCCCGTATGATTGAAAAAATCTTACCGCGCCATTTAGAAATTATTTATGAAATCAACCATAGGTTTATGTCTGTTGTTGATAAGAAATGGCCTGGTGATAATGAAATTAAAGCCAAGCTATCTATCATAGAAGAGGGCGACGAGAAGATGGTTCGCATGGGTCATCTTTCTGTTATCAGTTCATTTGCAGTTAACGGTGTTGCTGAAATGCACTCACGTTTGGTTAAGTCGAACTTATTCCCAGAGTTTAATGAACTATGGCCAACAAAGTTAACCAATGTCACAAATGGTATTACGCCGCGCCGCTGGCTGAAGGCGTGTAATCCAGAGTTGTCTAAACTTATCGATAAAAAGATTGGTACAGAATGGCCGAGAGATCTCTACAAGCTTGAAGGGCTTGAAAAGTTTGCAGAGCAGAAAACATTCCAGAAACAGTTCATGCAAGTAAAGCTTGAAAACAAGAAGCGCCTTGCTGAGGAAATTCGTCAGTCGATTGACTTGGAAGTAGATGTTAACGCTATATTTGATGTACAGATTAAGCGTTTGCACGAGTACAAACGTCAGCATTTAAACCTGCTGCACATCATGGCGCTGTATCGTCGTTTATTAGAGAACCCTAATTACGATATGCATCCACGCGTTTTCATTTTTGGCGCAAAAGCGGCACCAGGGTACAAACTCGCAAAAGATATCATTTACGCTATTAATAAAGTTGCAGATAAAATCAACAACGACCCGCGCGTAAATAACAAGATTAAGATTGCGTTTCTACCTAATTACCGCGTATCGCTAGCTGAAAAAATGATCCCAGCATCTGATGTATCAGAACAAATTAGTACAGCAGGTAAAGAAGCATCGGGTACAGGCAACATGAAGTTGGCCTTAAACGGTGCGGTAACCGTAGGTACGCTTGATGGTGCGAATGTTGAAATAGCAGAAGAAGTCGGTGACGATAACATCTTTATCTTTGGTCTTACCGTTGAAGAAGTGTATGCACTTAAAGAAAAAGGTTATAACCCTTACGATTATTACTACAAAGACCCCGAGATAAAAGCGGTACTAGACTGGTTAGAAAGTGATTACTTTACGCCAGGCAAACCGGGCGCGTTAGTGTCTATCAAGCAAAGCTTGTTAGATCACGGTGACCCGTACATGGTACTTGCTGATTTCCGCAGTTACTCAGATGCACAAATTAGCGTTGACGAAGCTTACCGCGATACGGCTCGTTGGGCTAAAATGGCCATTATTAACACGGCTAAGATGGGTAAATTTACGTCAGATCGTTCAATTAAAGATTATGTAGAGCGTATTTGGAAACTTACACCGTGTAAAATTGAGAGTTAAACGAAGGTAGTCTTTCCATAAAGCCCGGCAGTGTTTACACTAGTCGGGCTTTATTATTTTAAGGGTGATCATTTTGACGAGAAACACAGTGATTGTCATGTTTACGTAACGTGTAAAAACTAATGTAAAAGTATTAATTTATATACGTTAAAGTCGTTGTTCTTGTCAGGTGCCCATGTTGTTATACATATTCGCTGTTTTTAGTACCTCGGCATTCAAGTGCCTCAGGAAAACATCATGACTCAAGCTCACAAATCGTTGGCAACCATTCCGAATCGCTATGCCTTTATTGATATGGTGTCGAAAAGTGCTGCCCGTCACGAGAGCTTGTCGTTAATGTTAGTGGATGTGGTTCGCTTCTCTGACGTTACCACCAGTTTAGGCATTACGGTTGGCGACCGTTTCTTGCTAGAAATTGTGAATCGTATTGACGCGATTTTTAAAGATTCAGTGGAAATTGGCAGAATTAGTGGTGACGTGTTTGGGCTTATTTTTGCAAATGTAAATGCCGAAAAGCATATGCGTGAAATGTTTGAACGTTTAGTAGAACATTTTAAAACGCCAATGCATCACGATGGGCATGCGTTTATTGCAGATTTTAACGTTGGGGTGGTATCTGCTCGTCAAATTAATGGTGACATTACTGCATTTGTTTCAAGAGGCGAGGCAGCGTTAAAGCAAGCCAAAGAAAATAAGTATGACAACATATTTATTTTAGACATGCAGGATAAAACCAACACAGGTCGAAGCCTCGCGCTTAAAGCCGACTTAAAGCGGGCCTTGTCTCGCAAAGAGCTAGAACTCTATTTCCAACCTAAGGTAAACCTTAAAACATTAGAAGTTATTGGTGCTGAATGTTTGATGCGGTGGAATCATCCCGTAGATGGTATTTTGTTTCCAGGTCCGCTTATTGAAGCTGCGGAGTCATATAACATGATGAACGAGCTTGGGTACTGGACGTTAGAGCAAGCCTTTATAAGCCTTGTAGAGTTTACTGCCCATGGCCTTGACCTCTCTCTTTCGGTAAATTTGAGCCCCACACAGCTTTATGACAATCAACTAGTGTCAACGCTGAAAAAGCTCAGCGAACATTATGAAGTTCCCCTCAATCGAATTGAATTAGAGCTGACCGAAGATGTCGCATTATCAAATTCGTTAATGGTGAAAAAGCAGCTTAATGAGCTACGCTTCCTGGGTGTTGAGATATCGGTAGATGATTTCGGCAAGGGGTATTCAAACTTGGCCTACATTCGTGAGCTTGATATTGACGCAATCAAAATTGATAAGTCGTTTGTAATGGAGCTAACTGATGACCCGGTAAATCGTGCGATCATTGAAGCTACGCAAATCATTGGTAAAGCAAAAAACTGTGATGTTATTGCTGAGGGCATTGAAACCATGGCGCAACTGCACATGCTACGAGAAGTTGGCATTACGCAGGGGCAGGGATACCTTTTTTCAAAAGCAATTCCAATGCACCAGTTTATATTTATGGCGCAGCAAGAAATTATTATTGGCAATTCTCCACTACGCGCGTAGCTGAAAAACTCCGTTTAAAAGATGAAATAGCAGTGTGCAGCCGTTACACTAACGGCAATTCGTACTTTGAATGGATACCACATGTTACAGCTTATTGAACAAGGCAATTTTCTGTCGTTGTCGCGCACGCAACCTTCTCTTTTTTCTTCTCCTCTTTCATTTTCACTCGATAACGGCACACACGTTAGTGTTACTGCGCCCGGCATTATATCGTTTCACCCTCAAACTCCTACAGAGCATAAAAAGTTTATTGTGCTTTCATGCGGTGTACATGGAAATGAAACGGCACCTATCGAAATTTGCGACGATATGGTGCAGCAGATACTGACAGGAAAATTAGTGCTTTCTCACCCTGTATTGTTCTTATTTGGTAATTTACCTGCGATGGATATTGGTGAACGTTTCGTTGAAGAAAACATGAACCGTTTGTTTAGTGGCGCACATTCTGCGGGTGAGGGCTGTGTGAATGACGAAAGAAAGCGCGCAAAAGCGTTAGAAGACGCGGTAAGCCACTTTTACAGCGCAGCCTCAAGCACTGATACGAAATATCACTACGATTTGCATACCGCCATTCGCGCATCAAAAAATGAAAAATTTGCGGTTTATCCTTATCTTCATGAGCGTAAACACAGCCGCGCGCAATTAGCATTCTTGCACGCCTGCGGCGTTAGCACTATTTTGCTATCAGAAAGCGCAACTACCACTTTTAGTTATTATTCTTCTTTTCAACATGGCGCTCATGCTTTCACGGTAGAACTCGGTAAGGTAAGGCCATTTGGACAGAATGACATGTCGAGATTTGAGCAAGCGAGACAGGCGCTTATCGCATTGGTTTCCCAGAGCGATTATGCACCAGAGGTGTCGTTAGACAAATTAGATATCTATCGCGTAAACCAAGTGATAAATAAACACCAAGAAGATTTCGCACTTCATTTTGACGACGATACGCCTAACTTTATGGATTATGCCAAGGGCACTTGTTTAGCCTCAGAGTCCGGAGCACAGTACATAGCGCAACAAGACGGTGAAGCGATTGTGTTTCCAAACGCGAACGTTGAAATTGGGCAGCGCGCACTACTTACCGTAGTGCCGACAACACTGGACGACTCTGATGTTTGAATTAGATAAACGGTTAGATTCTGATACATTTTTCTTGTGTGATTTACCGCTAAGCCGTGTATTGTTAATGAATGACAGCCAATTTCCATGGCTTATTCTAGTGCCGCGAGTGGATGGCGCGAGGGAAATTATCGACTTGTCTGATGATCAACAACATCAATTTTTAAAAGAGTCGGCAATGATTTCTCATGTGATAAACAGGCTGTTTTCACCACAAAAGTTGAATGTCGCTGCACTTGGAAACGTTGTTAGTCAACTGCACATCCATCATGTTGGGCGCTTTGATACCGATGTCGCATGGCCAAAGCCTGTCTGGGGAAACCAAGCGGCTGTGCCTTATGAAAAAAATACGGTGAGTGAGTTGGTTGACGCTATTCGCGAAGCAATTAATCCAGCCTGAACAAGTAATAAACACTAAAAGCATAAAAAGGAATATATGATGATTATATCTACAACGCCTACATTAGAAGGCCACAATATCGAAGCATACTATGGCATTGTGGTGGGTGAAGCCGTGATGGGTGCTAATATTTTTAAGGATTTGTTTGCGTCAATCCGCGATATTGTAGGAGGCCGCTCTGGTTCATATGAAGAAGAACTTACCCGCGCAAGAAAGTTGGCATTTTCAGAAATTGAACATGAGGCTCGAGCAATGGGGGCAAATGCGGTTGTGGGTATTGACCTTGATTACCAAGTGATTGGGGATAAGGGCAGTATGCTAATGGTAAGCATTAGCGGTACAGCAGTAAAAATCACGCCACGCTAAATTCTCGTTTAACGAACAAACGTGAAGGCGATTATTAGCGTTGTGAACCATCACATCACTAATAGTCGTCTTCATCATCCCAGTTACTTTTCTTTTGTACTGTTTCAGTTTTTCCGTCTTTACCCTGCGCCTTTTTTTCTGGAACAGGAAACTTAAATTTTGCACTGTATTTCAGCAGCGTGATATTTCCAATGACCACACCAAGAACAAGCACAATGATAATAACCACCCATGTCGTGTCCATTATTGCGTTACTCCTTCATTAAGCACGTAGCGATGATAAATAGCCTCAATATTGTCAATGATTACAGCTTTACCTTCTATATTAGCTGCGTTTATTGCATTCGTAAGAAGGCTGATATCTCGGCTAACCTCGAAAGCTTGCGCAGTATTCCGATGGCTTAAATGCCATGGCTCACAGGCAACGCCGCCTTTATTTATTTCAAATGGTCTAAAAAAACCGAACTCGTGCATATGATGTTGCAACCACAACGCTAATGCATGACAAGGACCTTGGCTTTCGTATTCCTCTTCAATAAGCGAGAAGGTGCCGTCCCAACGCATTACCGCGCCACGGTCGTACACATCAATATCAGTACCCCAGTGATGCCGGCTGCCGCCGGGAAGGGCCGACCAAGTCAAGATTGCGTGAAGTTTATCGGTGTCGCTTATCTTTGATGTGTCAATGACTGAACTGTTTGCATCACGCAACTCAGTATTGCCTAGCCACTTATTGTTCCATATTGCGCATTGGCGTTCGAAACTACGGTAACTGCTTACCAATTGTAAGTCGATGCCGTCGCGAAAAGCAGCATGCTGCATGAGTTCAAACGCCTCAAGTACGGATGGGTGAAGTTTATGCTTATCATCAAGTGAGACTAATTCGCTTTCGTTTTGCCCCAACCACTTTTCAGGTTTCATGCAAGCAAGTTCACGAGTGTGTGGTAATAAATATCGACAAGGATCTCTAAATCTTTCATTTTAACGCACTCATCAACTTTGTGGATAGTGGCATTCACTGGCCCAAGCTCGATAACTTGCGCGCCCGTAGGGGCGATAAAACGGCCGTCAGATGTGCCACCTGCGGTAGACAATGTCGTAGCGTGTCCGCGAACCGTTTCAATAGCTTTTTGCACGCCAACGAGTAATTCACCCTCGTCGGTTAAAAACGGTTGGCCGTTGAAGGTCCAATCAATATGGTAGTCCAGCTTATGCTTGTCGAGTATCTCCGTAACCCGTGAAATCAACAGCTGGTCGGTAACTTCTGTCGAGAAGCGGAAGTTAAAGCATACTTTTAACTCGCCAGGAATGACGTTTCCAGCGCCGGTACCCCCGTTAATATTAGAGACTTGAAAGCTAGTGGGTGGGAAAAAGTCGTTGCCATTATCCCAGTGGGTGTTTGCCAATTCATCGAGTGCAGGTGCGGCATGATGAATGGGGTTCTTAGCAAGGTGAGGGTAGGCCACATGGCCTTGTATTCCTTTCACTACAAGGTCGCCAGTTAACGAGCCTCTACGCCCATTCTTAACAATGTCGCCCACCGTTGTGGTTGAAGAAGGTTCGCCGACGATACACCACGTAATTTTTTCGTTGCGGGCTTCCAAAGTATCGATAACCCGCGTTGTTCCATTTATAAATGGGCCTTCTTCATCGCTGGTAATAAGGTAAGCAATACTGCCTTTATGATTGGGGTAGTCGTTAACAAACTTTCTTGTGGCGACGAGCATGGCGGCTAAACTGCCTTTCATATCTGCAGCACCTCGGCCGTGAAGATATTCACCTACTTCTGTGGCGATAAAAGGCGGTGTTTTCCATGCTTCTTCGGGGCCACTGGGCACTACATCGGTATGCCCAGCAAAACAAAATAGGGGGCCGGCTTTACCTTTACGTGACCATAAATTTGTTGTGTCATCAAACATCATGGTTTCATTATCAAAACCGAGCTCGCCCAAAAAAGACTTCATTGCATCTTGGCACCCAGCATCTTCAGGCGTGACTGAGCGACGGTTAATCAGCGCTTTTGCAATATCAATTACCGAGTCGTTTAACAAAATATTTCCTCAAACTGTGTAGGCTTAAACCCAATATGAAAGATATCATTGTGAAGAATAATAGGGCGTTTAATCATTGAGGGGTTTTGTGCTAATAGTGCTAACGCTTTTTCCCTGTTTAAGTTTGCTTTGTCACTTTCATCAAGTTGACGAAAGGTGGTGCCCCGCTTATTCAACATCAACTCCCAGCCCAATGACGCTTCCGCTTGCTCAAGAAACGCGGGCGTTACGCCCTCTTTTTTATAGTCGTGAAACACAAAATCGACGTTGTTGTCGTTAAGCCATTTCTTTGCTTTTTTTATTGTGTCGCAATTTGGAATACCGTAAAGGGTTGTAGTCATGAAAAATCCATACGTTAATTAATGCGCAACGTAATGTGCGCGAAGATTAATTAGATAAATACTGAAAACAATGTATCACTACCTGCATCGATATATTTTTTGTTAGATGGCAGTACACCGACAAGGCGTTGAGCATTCAGTACCGTCATTATACAAACATTCTCGATATTTTGTTGTTTGAGCCACGCAGTATTAACAGAAAATAACACATCGTTTTTGTTAAACACTGAACCCGCTGTCAAAGCCGATATGAATTGCTCAGAATAAAGCCCAGTAGTGTCTGAACCAAACTTTACACGGCATTTAAGACCATAATTCGATTGTATATCAATAGAATAGTTAAGTGCAGATACTGTGATTACT
Organism: Alteromonas sp. 4NH20-0056; assembly: GCF_057539655.1. NCBI lineage: Bacteria > Pseudomonadati > Pseudomonadota > Gammaproteobacteria > Alteromonadales > Alteromonadaceae > Alteromonas > Alteromonas sp. 4NH20-0056. The sequence continues at coordinate 32,234 of NZ_BAAJLS010000006.1, forward strand.
TTGCCATCGAACGGCGCAGTCACTCTATTCGACGATGAGGTAATTGCCGCGCCTGGACCTAACAAACCTGATGAGTACAAGGCAGAATCTAAGGTGTGTAACGACGTAGACTGTCCAGAGGCTGGTGCATACACCGCTATCGATTTTTTAAATGCTTCAGGTTCGCGAGTAAGTTGTTTTTCATTAAACAAAGTTAGCTCTCTCTCACCGAATAGCCTCCGGCTTTAAGCGCATTAATAGCATCGTTCAGCTTGTTGTTTTTTACTAAGAAAAAGTCGGTTTCAAACGTAGATAGTACAAATATCGAAACTTTTGCAGCAGCAAGCACCCCTCCGATGTCGGCCATAATGCCAACCATTGATAAATGAAGAGGGCCTAAAAGCTCGAGCGCTCGCCAATCATCGTCAGAGTCCATTGAGTCGACATGTACAGAAGAGGGAACAACAATGGACAGTTCTTCTTCGGTCTTACCAAGAAAAAATAATGGGCTTTGTAAGACAGCGGCAGGAATACTGCTGTCACAATCAAGGCTATGTATTGAAAACATTTCAGGAAGAACAGCAAGGGTTTGTTTAGGCATAAATACGAAAAAACACCAGTACTTAAGATATTCACATTAAACCATTAACTGTGATTAAGTGTCACGTGTTATCCACTTAATCTGTGGATAAGTTTGTTGAGATGTTTGGGTGTTTTGTTTAAGTTGTTGATTTAAATTGATAATCTCAACTGTACAAACAATGTTCAGTGGATAACATTTTTTAATTCACAAGCATTTTCCACAGGCTGTGTCTACACTCGAATTTAAAATACTTACTCTTTTTTATCATTTAATGTGTTGACTTTAGTCTGGGTTTTGAGGTGAATGACTATCGAAAATTCACGTCTTATACACATTGCCGGCAATAATGCGCTATTTTGTAGGTTATTAACAAGAGAACAAATGAGGGGGAGTGAATAATGTCAGACAGTATGTGGTGCGACATAACAGTGGACGATGCAGAAAAGCTCGCTAATTTTTATGAAAAAGTAATGGGCTGGGAAGCGTCGCCGGTTGATATGGGTGGATATAACGATTACGTTATGATGAAAGCTGATGGCACCCCTGCGGGTGGTATATGTCATAAAAAAGGCGTTAACAGCGGTATTCCCTCTGGGTGGCTTCCTTATTTTACCGTTAATGATTTAGACGCAGCAGTAGAAAGCGCAGAATCGCTAGGTGGAGCGAGAATCGGGGATATTAAACATCACGGTAGTGATCGTTTTTGTATTCTACGAGATAGCGCTGAAAACCATTGCGCAATATATCAGAAAGGGTAAAAGTATCAGAAAAGGTAAGATGCGAGCGCAAACCGGTGCGCTCGTATCTTTACGTAGAACGCGCCCGCGTGTTATTTGTTAATAACACCTCGATTTACTTGATCGCGCTCTATCGATTCAAATAGCGCTTTAAAATTACCTTCACCGAAGCCATCGTCTTGCTTACGCTGAATAAATTCAAAGAACACTGGGCCGAAAACCGTTTCTGAGAAAATCTGTAACAGCAAACGCGGTTCGCCATTCTCAGTTGTCCCATCTAGCAAAATGCCTCTGTTTTTTAATTCTTCCACTGGCTCGCCATGCCCAGGTAAACGCGTTTCAAGCATTTCATAGTACGTGTCTGGAGGTGGCGTCATGAATTTCATGCCGCGTGCCTTTAGCTTATCTAAGCAAGCGGGTAAATCGTCACAAGAAAAGGCGATGTGCTGAATACCTTCACCATTGTACTTCATCAAAAATTCTTCAATTTGGCCGCCACCGCCAACTGCTTCTTCATTTAGCGGGATACGGATTTTACCGTCTGGTGCTGTCATTGCTTTTGATAGCAATCCAGTGTATTCGCCTTTAATGTCGAAATAGCGTATTTCTCTGAAGTTGAACAAGCTTTCATAAAAGCCAGCCCAATAATCCATGCGTCCACGATAAACGTTGTGAGTAAGGTGGTCTAGAGTATGGAAACCACATCCTTCAGGGTGTCGGTCAACACCTTCTATCCAGTTGAAATCGATATCATAAATGGTGTTCTCACCTTTATATCTATCGATTAGATAAAGCATGGCACCACCAATACCTTTGATGGCAGGGAGTTTAAGCTCCATAGGGCCTGTGTGCGTGTCCATGGGCTGTGCACCACGCGCCAAAACTTCAGTGTATGCTTTTTGTGAATCTTTAACTCTGAATGCCATTCCGCATGCTGAGGGGCCGTGCTCTTCAGCATAATAAGCAGCATGACAATTTTTTTCATAGTTGCTTAATAGGTTAATATCGCCTTGGCGCCATAATTCAACGTCTTTCGACTTGTGACGTGCAACAAGGGTAAACCCCATTGCTTCAAAAATTGGTTCTAACATGCCTTTTTCTGGCGCTGTAAACTCAAGGAATTCGAAGCCATCTAAACCGATTGGGTTTTCAAATAGGTCTGCCATTTATTTCTCACTTGTTGTTAGCCATCGCGCTGATGCGTGATGCACATATTTTATTATGCAGTGATTGTAAGCCCGCGCGTTCTCAGTGAGCAATAAAGCGTGTAAAAGCCTTATGATGAGCATGGCAATGTTAAGCGTAATACTTTGTTTACAGCTGAGTGAATGCAGGTGTTAACGCTATTAAGGAGTAGCTAGCTTTCTGATTTAGTTGGAATAATTTTTTGAGCGTAAAGGGTGAGAGTGTTCATTTTACATTACACTCATCACCCAGTTCATATTACTTCGTGGCGTTCATTTGTAGTGCGTTTACGAACGAACTACTTTTGGCCGTTGAAATACTTCTTAATGCCTTTCCAACAGTCTATATAGTCGCGCTGCGGCGGATGTTGCTTAAGTGCAAACTCGGTTGGAGCAATAGGAAAACGCGACTCAAACATAAACGCTAGGGTGTTTTCGTATTTCTGAGGCGTAAGGTCGCTACTGCTGGCTTTTTCGAACACTTCAGCTTCGGGGCCATGTGGCGTCATGCAGTTGTGTAGACTCATGCCTCCTGGCACAAACCCTTTTTCCTTCGCGTCGTACGTACCTTCAATTAACCCCATAAATTCGCTCATTATATTTCGATGGTAATAGGGCGGGCGGAATGTATTTTCAGCCACCATCCAGCGTGGAGGGAAAATAGCAAAATCAACGTTGGCCGTACCCTCTAAATCAGACGGTGAAGTAAGCACAGTAAAAATTGAGGGGTCGGGATGATCAAAGCTCACCGTATTAATGACGTTAAATCGCGCCAAATCATACTTATACGGTGCTGAGTTTCCTACCCAGGCTACTACGTCAAACGGTGAGTGTGATAATGAAGCTTCATAAAGGTGCCCTGCAAACTTATTAACGATAGTATGAGGAGTATCGTTATCTTCAAACCATGCCACCGGGTATTTGAAATCTCGTTGGTTACTAAAACCGTTTGCACCTACGGGGCCGCGTTCAGGTAGGACAAATGGATGACCATAGTTTTCGCACAAATAGCCACGAATAGGGCCATCGACAGGGTCTACCGAAAATTTAAGCCCTCGTGGAATCACCATAATTTCACCGGGTGACAGTGAGAGCTTTCCGCATTCTGTGGTGACAATCATTTCGCCTTGTTCAGGAACAAACAGCATTTCACCATCTGAGGAGTAAAAGGCGCGGTTTTTCATAGGTGCATTTGCACAATAACAATGTATACCAATACCTGTTTGCGTATTGGCATCGCCATTTGTGGCCATTGTGACTAGGCCATCAATAAAGTCGATATCACCTTCTGGCTGTGTAATTGGATCCCATCTCATCACATTTGGAGGACAGGGGATTTGATGTTGTGGCGCCGTTTTTATAGCGGTGTTTAGTAACGGCGTGAAGTCGCCCATGGCAACAGAAGGACGAATTCGATACATCCACGTTCTGCGATTACTGGCACGAGGAGCAGTAAACGCAGTACTACTAAACTGCTCAGCGTATAAATTGTAATTTACACGCTGGGGACTGAATTGCCCCACGGGCAATGCACCAGTAAGTGCTTCCGTTTCATGCTCGTTGTTAAAACCGCTAAGATAAGTAAAAGCCATAATATGGACCCTAATAAGATACTAGGCTGCGTTTAACCACAACACTAAATTAGTTGCATTTGAAACTATTTGTACTAGGCTATGCCTGAATGAAACGTAAATCAATTGTTAATGCCGATTCGTTGCGCGGTCTTATGTGCCATTTCGTCCTGTTAACTTTACATGCTGTTTCATCTCTACGTTACCCACAAGGCGTAACGCAGTAGCTCAGGAAATCTTCTTCAGACTTAGCAAGTGAATAAGGAAAGTGGCATTTGAAACTCAATGACATGCTGGCATACAAATCATCACGATTAGCAAATATGTTAAGCACCTCTTTGGCTGATGCGTACAAAGATATGGGGATTACGGTACCTCAATGGCGAGTATTGGCGACACTAGGTGAGCTAGGCGAATTAACCGCCAAGGCGATTGGCTTACATACGCATTTAGATAAAGTAACGGTATCGCGCGCATTGACGCAGTTAAGTGAAAAAAAACTAATAAGCCGTACGGTGTCAAAGAAGGACGCAAGAGCGGTAGATATATCGTTAAGCAATGAAGGTAGCGCGGTTTACAAAACCTTAATTGAAATAGTGGAGGCGTGGCAAGCAGATACGCTTTCAAAACTGAAAGGCAATATAAGCGTTAATGAGTATGCAACATTTTTAAAAGTGATGGACGCATTAATATCGCAAAAAAGCACTATAATAGAATAGCTTAGCGTGGTCTGATGACTAACAGGTAAACGCCCTTAATCGTTGCAATTGTTGGTCTTACTGGTACATTTAGCGGCACTACGCTTTCAAAGGAACATAGAGTGCAACCGTTAGAGATTTACGCTGGAGAGCATGCGTTAAACGTTATAAAAAGAGAAGGCTTCTCCCCGTCGCTCTTTCGTTATTTTCTTGGGGCTTCCGGTGGGCCGAAGTGGTTCTCATTAGCAGGCCTCGACCGCGTACTGTTTCCTGAATGGTTTGCCGGTGTTCAACACCAAATCCACGTTATAGGGTCTTCCGCCGGTGCGTTCAGAGCTATATGCGCAGTGCAGAATGATCCATTAGCAGCGATAAACCGATTGGCCGAGTCATATTCCACCACGACGTACAGCAGTAATAAGCCCGCAGCACAAGAAATCACACAAAAAGCGATAGACCTTCTACAGTACATGGTAGACGACAACGGTAAGCGTGAAGTGATTGAAAACGAAAGGTTCAAGGCCCATCTTATTGTAGCGAAATGCCTAGGGGCCACACGCTTTGAAAGCAAATTTCAGCAATTATCGGGCCTTGCGATGAGCGCTGCAGCCAATACGTTAAACCGAAGACACTTGTCTCGCTTATACTCACGCTACGTGTTCTCATCGCCCAATGCTGATTTTGCATTAAAAGATCCGTACCAACTTCCTACGCATTATCATTCGTTAACACAAGGCAATATTCATCAAGCGCTGTTAGCGTCTGGCTCGATACCCGTTGTGATAGAGGGCGTGAAAGAAATTGAAGGGGCGCCAACAGGCATGTACCGAGACGGCGGGATTATCGACTATCATTTTGATGTGTCTTTTGGCCCTGATGAAGGCTTAGTGCTATACCCGCATTTCTATGATAAACCCACGCCAGGCTGGTTTGATAAAGGACTTAAACGACGTGTGCCGCACAAATCAAGCTACGACAATGTAGTGATGTTGGTTCCGTCGAAGTCGTTTATAGCAAGCCTACCTTACGGTAAGATCCCCGACAGGAAAGACTTTGAAAACTTAGAGGCTGATGCGCGTATTCGTTACTGGCAAACGGTGTTAAAAGAAACCGATAGGCTTGGGGAATACTTTATGACAAACGCTAGTAATGGCCGACTCGTTGATTTAGTAAAGCCATTGCCGTTTGCTCAGGTAGCTGGTTAAGCCATATTTGGATGGAAAATAAGCAGTTAGCACAGTAATAAATAAGTTTTGCTTGCAGGCGGCGCGCAGCAACAGTATTATGCGTGCCGTTCGAGCAAGGAAGTTCTTCATTGTTCACACAACACTTTATGCGTCTATAGCTCAGTTGGTTAGAGCGCTACCTTGACATGGTAGAGGTCCCCTGTTCGAATCAGGGTAGACGCACCATCTTAAAAAGCTCAAGCACATTTTTTAACAACCTCCAAAGTCGATTTAATCTCTTAACGATGTCATTTTGTATTCACTTTAAGTACCACTAAATTTTAACAAAATTTGTTCGTCATCAAATTATTTTATACGTCTGCGCTCTTGGTTAAGGTATTAACCCTATGATTCTGAAGGGGGAGTAGAAGTGGTGTAATATATTGCGCCACATGTAGACTCGCCGCTTGGCATAGATGAAATACGAGGTATAAGGTTTATTCACGCTGCCACATTAGACTGAATAACGGCAAATTAAACCAAATACACTCACTTACATCTTGAAAAGCTAAAGAATTTCAAGCAAAAACCTTTTCGTAGAATCTTGCCGTTTTAGCCTAGCTATTATTTACGCTTTATTGTATTTTCAGTACTGATTTCATATGAATTTTATACATTGGTGCATATAAAAAGGATTTTGTTTTGTCAGTAGCACAGCGGTTATCCCCCCTTATTTTACTCTCCCTTTCTGTTTTAACTACTTTTATTCCAGCAAAGCTTCACGCGACAAGTGACCCTTTGTTTTACAGGCAGTGGCAGTTTGAAGGAAACAGCGTAGCGTCAGATATTTCTAATTTTAATCTGGGAGTCCTTAGAGCTGAAGCGCTACTAGGCCTTGGCGAAGAAAATGTTCTGATGCTGATCACAGATGGGATAAAAACCGATCACGAAGACCTGAAGGGTGCTTTCTGGATTAATGAAAATGAAGTCCCTGGTGATGGCATAGATAATGATGGTAATGGCTATATCGACGATATACACGGCATAAATACCGGAACGAAAAATGGAAACTTTACCGATGAAAATGGATGGGGAACAAATGTTGCCGGTATAATAGGCGCTAACGTAGATAACGGAGTCGGTATACGTGGTATTGCACCAAATACCAAAATTGTTGGTTGTCAAATAAACGAAGATTTCAATGAATCGGAGTTGGCACAGCAGATAACCATTCTAAATGAATGTATCAATTACGCTATTAGCTTGAAGAAAAACTCGGTTAACATCTTTGCGATTTCAAGCACATACTTTGAACATCCATATCACTATTTTCTTGAGGTGGAAAAAAATCTCAAGTTGTTTATGCAATTGATTGAAAAAATAGAAGAAAATGACTTTCTTTGGATCAATGGTGTACCTGAACCCATAGATAACACTGACGCGAACCTTGATTATATACCCACCTATCCACTTGGACTGAATAGCCCTAACATGGTGGCGGCAACTAGGTTAAGCCGGTCTCTACAGCTGGCTAGCAATTACGGTAAAGTTGCCGCAACTTCTGTCATTGTCGGAGATGTCATGACGACCACACCGTTTGATAAAATAGAGTCAAACGGAACATATATTTTTGATGTAACGCCTGAAGATGAACGCGTCATTAAGTCTCCATTTATTGACATTGTTGAGCACCCTGATAATCCGCAATTGTTGGCGTGGCATTTACCTGCTTTTTCAAACGACGGCGGCCAGTCAGAAATTATCTTTCCACACATCGATTTATCAACGGTGACTACATCTTCTTTGATGATTGATGTAAGTCTCAAGAGAAACAAAGCATTGAATGGTTACAACCAAGACGGTAACCCAATATATCAAAGGGGAGGGGAAGTAAGGATAGAGTTCAGAGTCGATGATTCAGAGCAATGGCAATATTTTAATTCTGATTTTTTGAGTGCACGGGGGGTGTGGGATCTGTATACGGCGCAATTAGACCTACAACGTAATTTTGATACGCCAATTTTGCCTGATTCCAAAATTCAATTTCGACTGAGTATTAGCGGGAATGAAACCTACATCGATGGGTTGAAGGTTTGGGCTATTGAAGATGGCGTGTGGAAAAATGGTTATGACTACACCAATCCACCCAACGCTGGACAGGCAATTCTTTCCGCTTTAGCAGGTATAATCAAATCACACAATAACGATTGGCCGGCCTGGAAAATCGCCAACGCTATTACATCTGGCGGTTCATTCGATGAATATGTTCTAAGTCCGGGGCGCACGCATAACACTTCAGGTGTTGGAATTCTTAGTCTATTGAATGAGGGAGAAGGCGCGTTAGATTGTCGCAATAAATTACTACAGAGACGGTTATTACCAGCAACCAATGAAGCAGTATTCATGGTTGTTAATGATGAATTAAGAATCAGAACAAAAAGTCTAAACTGTGAAGAGCCAGGAGACGCTTACACGCTGGTTGATGATATAGCAGGTAATACGTTTATCTCGGTTGACGACGGTAGCTTTGGTGATCGATTTGCTGGGGATGGTTTAGGAATACTCACCTATCAACCAAATAATGTTGGTAAAACAATACTTAAAAACGAGTTTGATGACAATTTACCCGTCTTTGTTTTTTATGACTACCACCCCGTGCGACAGGAAGATTCATCTTGGGTGGATACCACAGATGCAAGGCATGTAATGTGGGATGATACGGAAAATTTAAGGCTAGGCGGGTTAGATACTGATATCAGCAAGTCTTTTTACGAGTATCCATTTGGTTATTTGGGAATAAATACAACGCAGGATATTAGCTCAGATATTGTGACAAACGAAAGTCGGTTCGAGTTATCGATTAATAATTCTAATACAAGCAATATTCTCAGTACGTCTAAATTTGAACATCCAGAAACGTCAAACGCGATTTACGATCCCGATATTCTAGTTGATAAGAGACTTAATAGTTTTCGAATATATGCAGCACCTAAGAATACGTCGGACAATGTTTACACTCGTTTGCATATGAAGGGTGATGAAGGTAATCGACAATTAATAGCAGAATATAGCGCAACGCACTACCACGAAAACCAATCATCGCCATTTCTACAGATTGTGTTTTACGAGAACAAAAGCGTTATCGAGTTTAATTATGGAGACCTTCCTAATTATCTAGAGGGGGTTGAGTATGATATCGGACTTGAAGTAGGTCGTTCATTCAGACAAAGACGCACTGTTACGTTGAAATCCAACTCATCTTATCTGCTTGATGTCGACTTTGACTTTGATGGTATTATCGATGTAGATGACCCAGATGATGATAATGATGGTGTTGTTGATGAAGTTGATGCTTTCCCATATGACGCAGCTGAAGATACCGATACTGACGGTGATGGCATAGGAAACAACGAAGATACCGATGATGACAACGACGGTGTGAATGATGAGGTAGATGCTTTTCCACTAAACCCGAATGAAGATACCGATACTGACGGTGATGGCATTGGAAACAACGAAGATACCGATGATGACAACGATGGTGTTAATGATGATGAAGACGCTTTTCCATTGAATCCGAATGAAGATACGGATACCGACGGTGATGGCATCGGAAACAACGAAGATACCGATGATGACAACGATGGTGTTAATGATGGCGTAGATGCTTTTCCATTAAATCCGAATGAAAATACGGATACCGACGGTGATGGCATTGGAAACAACGAAGACACCGATGATGACAACGATGGTGTTAATGATGATCAAGATGCTTTTCCATTGAATCCAAATGAAGACACCGACACCGACGGCGATGGCATAGGAAACAATGAGGATACTGACGATGATGGGGATGGTGTTGCAGACGACAACGACGCGTTTCCTTTGGATCCAAATAGAACGCAAACCCCTGCTACTCAACCAGTTCCTTCTACTGCTGAGTCAGGAGGAGGTGCGTTTAGTAATAACGTAAGTATTTTGTTATTAATCATAATTATCGCTGCTAGGAGAGGGCGGAGATACTATGGCTAGATAGACAGTGATTAGATATCTTGGTAGATATTTATTGATAGCGCCAATTGGCCTGCAAAACGGTAAGCGCTATGCCTTAAATGCTGTAGAAATTACATATTTTGATGTTTCGAATTTTGTTATTTCCGCAGCATTCGTTTGTGTCTTGCATTAGATGGTAGACGATAATAGCAAAATGAATTCATCGTTACTCTTATCGCTCCAACTTAAGTGACGCGTTAGCTAATCCCTACAAGCACTGATTAGGGAAAAGCTAACCTATTAACGTTAGTTTCGCATCGGTTAAGACTTCTTTTTGCCTAACGCGTCATCACCCCAAATTTCTTGTAAGCGCTGATCGCGTCCGCAGTTCCATCGATAGAACTTGTAGCGAACAGGGCTCTTTTTGTAGAAATCTTGATGATAAACTTCCTTGCCCTTAATGGGGTAAAAGGTAGAAGCCTCAAGAATAGGCGTGACTACATCTTGGTTAGGAAATTTGGCTACAACAGCTGCTTTAGTTTGTTCGGCCAATGCGCGCTCTTTGTCATTGGCAACAAATATGGCGCTTAAATAACTCGGCCCTTTGTCACAAAACTGCCCCCGGTCGTCGAAGGGGTCAATATTTACCCAGAAATGGTCGAGTATATCTTGGTAAGAAAGTTTAGTTTCGTCATAAGTTATTTTAACGGCTTCGTAATGCCCTTTGTGATTACCATTATAGGTAGGGTTTGGAGCGCTTCCTCCCGTAAAGCCCGATACTACATCGGTAACCCCTTCCAGTTTTTCAAAATCAGACTCCATGCACCAAAAACACCCGCCCGCAAGTACGGCTTCATCGGCATTTGCTGTTGGTGAAAATACGGCTGCACTCAAAGTTGCGCCAAGTAGTAATGCAGAGACAGTAGAGTTCATTATTTACCTTAACTGTTAAGACTGTGAGCAGGTTGCCCGTAACACTGTATATACGGTTATTAGATAAAGAACGGTTTAGCGCTCAAATAATTTCACTATTGTTGTGACGATTATCATTCGTGTAATAAACGGTAGGTTAATCGGTACAAGTAAAATTTTCAGCCAACTCTGTATTTCGCTTACAGTTCTCCAATCACTATTATTACTACTTGATAAGGATAAATGTTGAGGATCCTTTAACAGCGTTGCCTGCGAGCTACTTGAGGTATTGGCAGAGCACTTGCAACAATTTTACTTTAGAACCAAGCCACGTCGCTTGGTTTGCAAATGATGTGTCATAACGTAAGGATAGATAACATGACAATAGTAAAATCAGGTAGCGCAACCTACAAACCTCTAGGTAAAAGCGGAAAGGGCAGTGTTTCAACAGAAACGGGTGCCTTATCTAACCACCCCTATGGTTTTAATACACGCTTTGAAGATGAAAAGGGGACTAACCCAGAAGAACTGATTGGTGCAGCGCACGCAAGCTGTTTCACCATGGCGCTGTCTTTCGCATTATCAGATGCAGGCTTTGACGATGGAGCGTTAAATACCACAGCAAAAATTAGTTTGGAAAAAAGTGATGATGGATTCGACATTACGCGGTCAGCGCTTTCTCTGGTTGCAGAAGTTAAAGACGTTACTGATGACGAATTTAAGAAGATTGCCGAGGAAGCGAAAGCAAACTGCCCCGTTTCTAAGCTATTAAACACTAATATTACGTTAGAATATACGCTGAACAAAGATTAGGTAAACGTTCTTTTTTCAGGCAGAAGCAATATTATGTAATGCATCAGTAGATAAAAAAAGCGGCAATAAATGCCGCTTTTTTTATGTAACTAAAACCAGATTGCCGAACATGGCTCAACCCAATTCCTTGGTTTTTATGTTTTGCCGCCTATTATTTTTTATAACCGGCGATTGCACTGAAACGAGCGTGAAAGGTAAGTAGTGACATATAACACCACTCTTAGTCATTGGCCTTTTTAGCTAGGAAAATAGTGTGCTTGCTTCCTTTGCCTTTGCGAGCTCTGGCAATACGTGTAGACACTTTGTAGCCTGCATTTTTTAACCGAACGGAAAATAAATAGTCGGGCCCTGCGGACCATATGGCTAGCATCCCACCGGGTTTAAGCACGTCATAGATGTCTTCTAGGCCTTCCAGCGAATAAATCCAGTTGTTGTCAGCGTGTGTTAAGCCTTCAGGGCCATTGTCCACGTCGAGTAATATCGCGTCAAACGTGGGTTCTCTGGTATTTAAAAGGTGTTTAACATCACCAACCACAACATGAGTTCTAGGATCTTGAAGAGGGTTCTTAGCGCAGTTGCCTAAAGGGCCTTTGTTCCACTCCACAACTTCAGGAATGAGCTCGGCAACCGTAACTTGAGAGGTTGGCGTAACTTCATCTAGGGCCGCTCTTAGCGTATAACCCATTCCTAAACCACCCACTAAGACGTGTGCGTTAGGCGTCGATTTAAGGTGAGCACATCCCATTTGAGACAGTTCTTTTTCTGAATTAAACACGCGGCTATTCATTAGTTCGCCACGAATACCTGAGAGTCTGATACTAAATTCCTGATCTCGCTGAGAAAAGGTTAATTCACCACCGTTGTTTGGAATGTTAGCTGTACCCAATTTAACCCATGGAACCATCTGAAGACTTGTCCTTTTAACCGAATTTATTATCTGAATTGAACGTTGGCGCGCAGAGTAGCACAGAAACAAATGGGGCCAGAACCAAATAAATGCACCAGCACTACTCTCAACTACCCGCGATTACAAAAAACTCGCTATATCGTCGAGTGATTTCTTCTGTGTGGCGTGGGCAGGTATCGTTGCATTGTCTGCTGGGTACCCGGCAATAATAAGCATATAAGCGCGTTCGTTATCAGGCCTTTCACACACGTCAGTAAGAAAGTTCATGGGCTTAGGCGTGTGTGTAAGCGTGGCAAGACCGGCATTGTGTAACGCAGTAATAAGCATGCCAACAGCAATGCCTACCGACTCATGGACGTAGTAATTCTGCTGCTTTTCTCCCTCTTGGGTTTCTCCAAACTTTTGACTAAACACGGCGATAAGCCACGGTGCCGTCTCTAAATATGGTTTTGCCGCGTCTGTACCTAAGGGTTTTAAGTCATCTAACCATTGCTGCCCCGCACGCCCATCATAAAAACCACGCTCGTGTGCTTCAGCTTGTTCGCGTATTTGTTGCTTTACTCTGTTGGAGTTTATCGCAGCAAAATGCCACGGTTGATGGTTTGCCCCACTAGGTGCGGTACCTGCTGTTAATATACAGTTTTGAATAATGGTTTTATCTACCGATTTGTCACTAAAGTGGCGAACACTGTGTCTGCGCTGCATTGTTTTTAAAAACGCAGCGCTGCGCGTCTGCATCTCATGTTCAGGGTACTCAATAAAATCGGTTAATGGTGAATGGTCGTGAGGTTGCATTTTTTAGTCTCGTTTTATTGTCACGGATATAGTTTGTTTTCTATTAGAAATATATTGCGGTTTATATGGCCGCAAAAGGGGCAAACGTAAAGGTATAAGCGCACAGTAACAAAGAAAGTGAACGTATGTCGACATGCGTCAATTTTCGCCGCACATATGGCGTATGCTTACTCACTCATAAATTCAATTGGGGGTTACCATGCAAAGCCTTGAAACGAAAGAAATCAGTATTCATGTTATTGGTATTGGCGGTTGCGGGGGAAACGCCATTAGTAATATGGCGGGTGTGTGCCAGCACGACAATATTCGATTTACGTCGGTTAATACCGATATATCGGCGCTACACCACTGTAAAAACCATGAGGTTTTTCTCATCGGGGAGAGTACGACAAAAGGCTACGGCGCCGGCGCCAACCCGCAAGTCGCGTGCGAAGCAGCCTTTCACAGTGAAGAGGCTTTAAAGACGCTCATTGAAGACGATACCATTGTTATTCTCATCGCGGGTTTGGGAGGCGGAACGGGGAGTGGTGCTACACCTGTATTGCTTGATATCGCAAAGAAAAACAATATTGATGTAATGTGCTTTGTCACGTTGCCGTTTAAATCGGAGGGCGGGAAACGTAAGGATATTGCTGATACAGTGCTTGAAGAGATAAAAGCAAAGGCTAACGCTACGCTGGTATTGTCGAACGACTCACTTATTGCTGCTTTAGATGAAACGGTGGGGTTGCTATCAGCATTTCGCCACTGTGATATGCAAATGCATCGTATTGTCGAAGCCATTATTACGATGTTGACTGAAACAGGTTATATCAATGTGGATATTAACGATTTTAGTCATATTCTATCGTTAGAAGGCAATACCGCGTTAGGGGTAGGTGTAGCGCGGGACGCACATTCACTGGGCGACGCCGTAAGGCATGCGTTAGAAAACCCGTTGGTGAATGACCAACGTATTGCTGGCGCTCAGGGTGTCATTGTACAGTTAACGTGCAAGGACGAGCCTAGCTTAGCGATGTATGAGGACATGCTGGCCATACTGCAAGACATGATTGCAGATCCGCTTACATTAATAATTAGTGGCGTAACGGTGTCGCCAGAATTACCGTGTTTTGGTGAAGTGCTCATTATTGCGACAGGAATTCCATTGCAGTTGAGAAAGGGTGACGCCGAAGGAAATGTCATATCAATGGAAAGCGCAATACCGTATACCGCGTACAAGCAAGAAGCCGGAGACTTTGATATACCCGCCTTTGTCCGTATGCAAAACAAAGTCCTAAGTTAACAATGAGAACACAAAATATTATTATGAGACCGGTTGTTCGCTTGAATATTTCGTAAACAATGCTTTGGATAATTCGAAAAAATAGTGTCTTAATTTTTGAGGTGCAATAACTTCAATGTTGTCACCTAGTCCGCGTAAAAATGCCCTTAATTTATTGTTATCGTTTACGGTAGCGGATATCAATGATTTTCCGGTAGTGTGTGCCGGGCTTATTGTTTGGTCTTCAGATAATTTGTATCCGTGAAGAAGAAACAAAGCATTGTTGTTTACTAACAGCTTTAATTGTATCTCTGTTTTTTTGTTGGCGGTGAGCGTTTGCACGTGCTCTCGCTCGCCAAAGCTTTGTTGGCAATCATCGTCGGTAATCGCCACATTTCGTATAGATTGTAAGGGAAGCGCATAACGTCTTTTGTGCAGTGAGCCAAATGTACAAACGAACAATTGCCGTCCATCTTGTTTTACTAACCCCATGGGGTTCACTTTATCGTAGTGCTTCCACACTGTCGCGTTGCCGGCATTAAAAAAGCGTTTGATGTCGGCTGAGATCTGCTTCTTGAAAAAAATAGCGGTTTTCAGCCTTTCGAAAGAATCTGCGTCTATCGCCGGTGGAAGAAGCGGCTGGGAAACTTGCGAGTCTGCTACCGATTTTAACCAATGCGTAAGCAGTGAGTCGCTGTCTTTATCCAATATCTGAGAAGCCTTGGCGAAGTAGGGCTGTAACTCGTGTAGTGTTGTGTTAGGCAATGTTGCCCCAGATTGCTGTAACACGCTAAACGCAAGAGCGGTGTTGCCATCCATTAAGCTAACATTTAGTTTTTTAAAATTCGCACTTATAAACCATCCATACGGTTTAGAGCGTTTATCCACCTCCAGTCCAAATAGGCCAATGGTCTCTAAGTTGACTAAGTCTCTTTGTATGGTGCGCATATCAATGTACTGGTGCCCGCAATTTTGAAGGTTTTCATAAATTTGGCGGCTCGATACTTTACGCGGCGCCGAAGGAACAAACTGCAAAATATCTAATTTTCGCTGAAACGCACTCATAGTCGTGTCGTTGTTTTATTATCATAATGTCAAATTATCATACTTAATGGGTGCGACAAAAAGTGTCGCATCACGGCGCGCTGCCTACTGGGTTATTAAATGAAGAAAAAGCTCCGTGATGTTTTGAGTTTTAATGTTGCGAGCCATAAATGTAGTATACTTGGGCCGCAAAAGTGGCTTTTCGAGGTGATGGTATAATGAACAAAATCAAAGGCTTTACGTTAATTGAGCTCATTATTGTGATCGTAGTCCTAGGCATTCTAGCGGTTACGGCTGCACCAAAGTTCCTAAATATTCAAAAAGATGCCGAAATTGGTGCACTTCAAGGCTTAAAGTCAGCGCTTTTATCCAGTGCCAATATTGTTTACGCCAAAGCGCTAGTAGAGGGGGCACAGGACAGCCCAGATGAAACCCTGCCATCGGGAATACGCGTAAGGTACGGTTATCCTTATGCTACGCAAACAAATTTGAAGCAAGTTGTCGACTTTACGGAAAATGACTGGAAGGTAACGGGCTCTGCACCGGAAGTTACCTTTACCTTAGAAAGCCAAACTAGCGGTTTATCTAATGCAGAAATCGCAGCAAACGGTATCTGCCGTCTTACTTATCGTCATCCTAACCGAGGTGAAAAACCCACTGTTGCGATATCAGACTGCAATACGTAAATTCTTCTTTGTGATTAATACGGCTCGCAAAACGGTCAATTCTGCCGTTAACCCACCATCCTTGTATCGACATAATGTAATGTAACTAAGCGTTAGCTTGCTTTCCCCTATAAACCTATCGGCGAGCCTGAGACAAAACGGTGCGCTGCATTATCATTGCCGCATCATATTTTGAAGTATTTAGGTCTTTAGTTCAGATGTATTATTCCCATACCTAGAGTAGCTTTAATGGTGAGGCATGAAGCCTCTAAAACAACACAAGGAATGCAAACTATGACGCAACATGAACTAACTTTCCACGAGACCGAAATGGTAGCGGGTGGCATGTGGGGGCACATCGCAACTGCAATCGCTATTGCCGATGCTGCCTATGAATTTTATCAAGGTTATTCTGATAACAGACGCTAAGGAGTGGCAAATGAAAGTAATCAATGTAAAACCCGTAGAGCTGAGTTGTGAAGAACTATCTTCAGTTAGCGGCGCCGGTTTTTTTTACGAGTTAGGGGCGCTTTTCGCGCAGCAGGCAAATATCAGCGATTCAATTAGACGCCAATATGGCAACACCAATAAGAATCACTGGTAACTTTACCGTTGCTGCCTAGTAACCTAGGCAGCATCTATCAGAACATAAGGGGCATATATGAATTGGATCACGCTACCTAGGTTACTCCAATGTGCAGCAGCATTGTTTTTTATCGATGCGCTATGGTCTACTTTTATCCAACACGACGAGCACTTGTTTCTAAATCAGTTTCAAGTTGCGCTACTTTTTTTAATTTTTGCACAGTTAATTAAGCAAAAAGGTGATGCGAGCAACCATAACCGATAAGCCGATTACACGGTTGCGCCGATGTTATGAGGGAAGACTACCGACAATTGCTATTTTGTAAGGTGGAACTCATGTACAATATGCGCGATTCAAGATAGATGCTATGTTTAAACAATGTTCAAAATGCTTAACCTGTATCTCTTTTCTCATCTTTTAAACTCACACAGGTTGGAACAATGAAAATCCTAATTCGTAATTTAAACAGAGCAACAACTCAAGACGCACTATTAGGCTTATTTGAAGCATTTGGTACCGTACAATCATGTAATGTCGTATTCGACCAAAAAACAGGGCAATCTAAAGGGTTCGCGTTTGTTGAAATGCCCAAAATTGGCGAAGCTAAAGCGGCAATAAAGTCGTTAAACAATCAACTTGTTGATGACACTCGAATTCGCGTTAAAAAAGCAGAGGAAAAAGCCGAGTAAGGCTATTTCTCATCGTGTAGTCTTTCGCTGTGCTCTTTAGGAGGTGGCGTCCAGCCACGCATTTTGGAGTGTTTATCGTGGATGTCTTCTTTTAAGGCACTTTCAATCAGGCGCTCCAATTCTACAAACAGCTTAAGATAGTTATTGTCTATCCGTTCACCGCTCGCATCGTCCACCCACGCGTTATACAGCACATCATTTTGCTTACTCTCAATATTTTTGTACGCCATTTTTTGTCGTTCTGCATGAAAAGGGTGAACCTCAAGTGAGCGCAGCGCCTCCGTGCCCATTTCCAATGCAGAATGATAGGTTTCAGATACCACGAAGTCAGCGCCTAGTTGGCGTAGTCTATAACCGTGTCCTCGATCGTAAGCACGCGCAAGAACGCGGGCATCAGGGTATGCGTGTTTTGCGTACTTGACCATATCGGCGGCGGTATCCCTATCATCAATGGCGATAATAAGTAGGGCAGCATCGTGAATGCCTGCGGTATGTAAAATATCGGGCTTTGATGCATCACCAAAATAGGCCTTGGTACCAATGCGTCGAATTAAATCAATTTGTTCAGAGCGTATATCAAGAACAACAGTGTGTACGTCATTTGCCACTAACAGTCGGTTAACGATTTGGCCAAATCGTCCAATTCCTGCAATAACCACAGTACCTTTCTCGTTAATCTCGTCTTCATCTCTTACTTTGCCGTTACGTTGATAACGGGGCACCACAACCTTATCAAAAATAATAAAAAGCATGGGAGTGAGAAACATAGAAAGCGCGACAACCAACGAGAGAATAGCGATGATATCGTTAGGCAATACATAGTTTTGCGCGGCAAAGCTTAGCAATACAAAACCAAATTCCCCTGCTTGCGCCAAACTCAACGTAAGCAGCCATTTGTTACTTTGGCGCAGCTTAAACAGAACTCCAATGATATAGAGAACGATGGCCTTTACCAGCATCACCGCAGCAGAGAGCATGAGGATCAGCGACACATTTGACGTTAGCACATCTACGTCTATACCTGCACCAACGGTGATGAAGAACAGGCCTAATAGCAAACCTTTGAAAGGTTCAATGTTTGCCTCAAGTTCATGTCTAAATTCACTATTAGCAAGGACAACACCGGCAAGGAAGGCGCCAAGCGCTGGGGATAACCCGACCAGCCCCATCAGTGCCGCAATACCGATGACGAGCATAAGTGCTGTTGCGGTAAATATTTCTCTTAACCGAGAGGAGGCGACAAACTTAAAAAGCGGCCTGCTTAGGTAGTGTCCGCCAACGGTGACAAAGGCTACTGATGCAATAATAACCAGTCCGTAGGCCCACGGCGCGAGGCCTTTCACTAGGCTAACTGACTCATGATGTTCATTGTCTGCGGCGTTTGCTGCCAATTCTGGAAGTGCCAAAAGAGGGATGAATGCCAAAATAGGAATAACAGCGATATCTTGGAATAACAATACAGAAAAGGCACTTTTTCCGCCTTCTGTTTGCTGCAATCCCTTTTCTTGGAAAGTCTGTAAAACGATAGCGGTAGATGATAAAGCAAAAATTAACCCGATAGTTAATGCGATGCTAAATGGCTGCGAAAAATACAGCGCGACGCTGGTGATTACTCCTGTTGTTAAGCCTAGTTGAAGCCCTCCAAGCCCCATTAACTTAGACTTCATTGCCCATAAACTTTTAGGTTCTAACTCAAGGCCAACCAAAAACAGCATCATTACTACGCCGAATTCGGCAAAGTGTTGAATGGTAGTGGTTTCATCGCCCACTAAACCCATTACAGGGCCAATGACAACACCTGCAATTAAGTAGCCTAACACCGAGCCTAGCCCTAAACGTTTTGCAATAGGCACAGCGATAACCGCAGCAACGAGATATATAAAAGCTTGAAGCAAATAGCCGGTCATTAATTGTTACCTTCTTCATTACATAAGTCGGCCAAGTTCTCTAGCCGTGTTGCTTTGCTCATATTCAATGTGTCGTTAACCAACATGTTTAGTAATCGTTGCCATTTCTGCCGATGTGTTTCTATTCGCTGTTCTTCTTGCGCCGTTCTTGAGCCAAACAATGCGAATGGCGCGATATAGGCCATTTGAGTAATGCTCGCCATTTGTTCTAGCGGTTGTAATAACTGCCGAATGGTAAAATGATTAAATCCATCAGATTGGTACGCCTCTTCTTTCCCTCCGGCAGTAATAGCGCACAGAAATTTTTTACCTTGAAGTGCAGAGCCCCCTTGTCCATAGGCAAAACCATATTCAAGCACCAAGTCTTGCCACTCCTTTAAAATCGACGGTGTTGAATACCAAAAAAGCGGAAAAAGGAAAATAATCGTGTCGTGTTCTCGCAGACGTTGCTGTTCTTTTGCGATATCGATATTGAAGTCAGGATAATCGTGGTAAAGATCGATTGCGGTGACGGAATGTGTCGCTAGGGCATCACGAAAAAGGTGCAGGTTCACTTCAGAGGATGCTTGCGCCGGATGAGCAAACAAAACGAGTACTTTTTGAGGTGGTTGCTTCATATGGGAAACCGCTTCCTTTTCGTTTTTATCATGGTGTTTCTTTGATTCTGAAGTCACTTCAACCCCTGTTATATTTGCTTTTTTTTATCGCACAATTCAGTTGCTTTTGCAGATAGTGTGATACTGGATAGAGTCAACAAACCTAAGCTCAACAGTATGTTGCATTTAGAAAATAGTGCAAAAAATTTTCAGTTTTTATTTTATAAGCTAATATTTTTATTGGGATATTAGTTTACTCGCTTTTTCATACTGAAAAATGGATTTTATCGCTAATTAGGAGAATGACGGAGTGTTCGAAAAAACGTTTGAGTTTTGCGCAGTAGGGATGGCTCATGTCGGTTTAGATGGGCGGTTTATACGCGTCAATAAAAAACTGAGCGAGTTTCTAGGCTATGAGAAAAAAGTATTAATTAAAAAGACATTTCAAGAAATTACGGTCGACACGCATTTAGACCAAGATTTAGCCCTTTTAGATAATCTTATCGAGGGAAAAATAGAAAACTACGTAATAGAAAAACAATATATTCATGCAGATGGCCATAACGTATGGGGAAAGTTAACGGTATCGGCTGTTCGCGATTCGACCGGCAAGCCAGAGTTATTTGTTTCTGTCATTGAAGATATAGACGATAGAAAACGTTTGGAGGCTGAATTATTTCAAGCAGAAGCGTTATTTTCAAAAATAGTGAGTGCATTTTCAGAGCGAACGTTTATTTGGGTGTCTACGCCTAATTTATCCAAGTTGCATTATGTAAACGGTGGGTATAAGAGTATTTTTGGTCGAAGCGATTATGAACTCTACAGCAACCCTTGCGCGTTTTTGGCCTATGTACATGAAGAAGACAAGCATTATGTAGAAGATGCCTATTTCCGCCGCCCCCTATCAAATTGGGATCTCGAATACCGCGTGATTGATAGCGTAGGTAACACAAAGTACCTTCATGATAGAGGTTCAGTGCTATTCGACCCAGAAAATAAACAAGTATTGCTCCTAGGGACGTCTGACGATGTCACTCACGAAAAACAACAGCAATATGCACTCCTTGAGGCGGTTCGCAAGCTTGAACTCCTCTCTAAAACGGACGGTTTAACGAACTTAATAAACAGGCGTGAGCTTTTTGAACAATTAAGTGAAGAAATTCACAGAATGCAGCGAACAAAATCCCCGTCTACGCTTGTTTACTTTGACCTCGATAACTTTAAACAAATAAACGATAAATACGGGCATCAGGTTGGCGATAAGGCATTAAAAGTGTTCGCTGATATAACAACCAGCGCCTTACGAGAAACTGATATTTTGGGAAGGGTAGGGGGCGATGAGTTTATACTGTTATTGTTTGACACCGGCTTCGACGATGCAACGATATTTTTGAATCGGCTCGCTGAAACGCCTTACCATATTCCAGTAGATAAAGAAGAAACGATTACGTTATCAATGAGTATTGGTAAGGCAACATGGGATGAGAGTATAACCACCGTACAGCAGTGGATAGAGTTGGCCGACAGTGCTATGTATACTGAAAAACGGCAGCGCCATGAAGGCGCTACCACAACTTAACATTCGCTCTTATGGAGAAGTGGTTTGTTTAAACCATAACGCCATTAGTTCACGCTCTTCGTCTGTCATGTTGGTTTTGTTCATAAACGGCATGTCTCTTGTGATGGTCGTTCGTCTTACAATTTGCGATTTGTATCGTTCAATATCACTCCAACTGTCTAGTACAACGCCCATTGGGGCAATGGCAAAGATAGCGTCGGTTGGCGTGCGAGAGTGACAACTCACGCAGTGGGTGTTGACTAACGATGAAATAACGTCGTTAGTGACCGGTGTTGCTGCTATCTCGGTGACGTCGGTATGTTCCTCGTTTTGCTGCACTGTGTCAGAAGCTGAAGGCCATGATACCCACAGGGCGATGGCCAGCATTGCAATGGCACCGGAGACCAGAATGCTCGGTTTTACCTGACCTACATTACGAAGATTAAAAAAGTGCCTTATCCACGCCGCTACCGCCATAATTGCTATCAGCACGAGCCAGTTCGCGTCGTGTTGATACGTCATAGGGTAATGATTGGAAATCATGATAAAGAGTAATGGCAACGTAAAATAGTTATTGTGAACTGAGCGCAATTTCGCGCTTGCCCCCCATCGTGGGTCGATGCTCTTATTTTCCGCTACAGCCGCCACCATCTTTCGCTGATTAGGCATAATATTGAAAAATACATTGCCCGCCATAATGGTACCAATAAGCGCTCCTACATGAATGAATGCCCCACGGCCGCTAAACCATTGAGTGGAAAAGTACGTTACTGAACAGATAAGCGCGATCAAACAAAGCCCAAATACCATAGGCGAGTTCGCAAGAGGGCTTCGACAACCGATTTCATAAATAGCTAAGCCGCCAAAAATAAGCGCCAATCCAAGCGATACTGCAAGGTTAGGGGAAATATCGTTAACGCTTGGATCGATAAGGTACGCTGACGCGCCAAAGTAATATACTAAAATAAGAAGGGCAAAGCCCGACAGCCATGTTGTATATGCTTCCCATTTGAACCAATGAAGCGTCTCAGGCATTTTTTCCGGCCCGTAAGCGTATTTGGCCACTTCATAAAACCCGCCGCCGTGAATGGCCCATAAGTCGCCCTTAATGCCTTTATCCTGTTTCCATTTTGGCGGTGTTCGAAGGCTGTTATCTAACCAAATAAAATAAAACGAAGCCCCAATCCACGCAACTCCCGCGATGACATGAAACCAACGGGTAAATAAACTAATCCAATCAAACCATGGCATGTTGATTCTCCTTTTTATTGTAACAACATTGACCGCTTACCCATGTTTCTTCAATTGCGCGGTCATCGCCTAAAATACTCAGGGCAAAGAAGACATCGGAAAAGTCTTCAGTGTCTGCAATTCGTAGTGCAGTGAGTTCGTCGTAGTGGGGCTGAATAATAACGAAATCGGCTATTGTACCCGCATTTAAATTTCCTATCTCGTGATCTAATTGATGCGCAACAGCGCTACCCTGCGTCATAAGATAAAACCCTTCTAACGGGCAAATAGGCGCATTGCGTAACTGACTTACTTTATAGGCATCAGCGTAGGTTTTAAGCATGCTAAAGCTTGTACCTGCACCCACATCGGTCGCTAGTGCCACGTGAACATCGTGGGCTTTTGCTGTCTGCATATCAAACAAGCCGCTGCCGAGAAAAAGATTAGAGGTTGGGCAAAACGCAATACTTGCGCCAGACTCACCTAACCGAGCCCACTCGCTAGCTGCTAAGTGAATACCATGTCCAAATACTGCACGTTCGCGCACCAAGTTATATTTGTCATACACATCTAAATAGCCATTACAATGAGGGAATAGGGTATTTACCCACGCAATTTCGTCTTTATTTTCAGAGAGATGAGTTTGAATGAATACGTCATCGTACTGTGTGGCCAATTCACCAAGCGCTGCCAGTTGAGCCTCAGTGCTAGTGGGGGCAAACCGGGGGGTTAGAGCGTATCGGTTACGCCCTTTGTTATGCCACTTCTCAATCAGTTGTGCGCTTTCTTTTTGGGCGATATCAGCGGTATCTTGAAGTGCAGCTGGGCAATGCCTGTCCATACACACTTTACCAGCAACAATGGCCATATCAATGTTATTGGCGGCTTCAAACAGGGCATTGCAGCTTGATGCATGCACCGTTGAGAACACGAAGCCCGTCGTTGTGCCGTTTTTTAATAGTTGATTCAAAAAAATCTGCGCTATTTTTTGTGCGTGGACTTCGTCTGAAAACTGCATTTCCGTTGGAAACGTGTAATTTTCCAGCCAACTAAGTAACTGCTCACCGTAGTTCGCAATACTTTGAGTTTGAGGATAGTGCAGGTGGCTATCAATAAACCCTGGAACAAGCCACTTACCTGAATGATCAATCACTTCAGCGTGAGGATATTGTTGGTTAAGCGAAATAAAATCACCGACTGCAACAATGTGATTCCCATCAATAAGCAAACCGCCATCACACACTATGTGAATATCGCGATTTACGTCAGCAGTTGCCTTAGGAAAATGCGCAATATTTGCGCGAAATAATTGCATTATTACTAACTGCCTCTGTAGCTACTGAAACCGAACGGTGAAATCAGCAAAGGAACATGATAGTGCCCCCCAGTGCTTTCAAGTTCAAACGCAATATCGATATGTGGATAAAAGCTTTTGCCATGCGTCGATACAAGGTAGTCATAACAATGAAAGCGCAGAGTATATACACCTGCGTCAAATGTTGTCTTCCAATCGTTGAATCGTCCATCGGCATTCGTGGTACCAGTCAGCGTTTCTCCGCTTGGTAAAGTAAGCGAAAGGGCAATACCTTCAACAGGTTTTCCTGATGTGGTATCGAGTACATGACTTGATAGTGTATTCATATAATACGTCCTAAAATATCTGTGCGTGGGTAGGTGTCTTGCAATCCATGATGGTATTCTTGGTCATATTAATTACGCTGACCTTACTCGACATTTATCGCTTTGTTTATTCTCAGTAATGTTATTTTCAATTGCTCTTGAGCCGCTAATTGAATTTCTTTATCGGTGGTGTGAGGCAAGCGTTCATTTAGGGCATCCAGCATTGCATCAGCTGACAGGCCAGTAGCGCAAATAATAAATATAAACCCATGTTTGTCCAAGTAAGCTTGGTTTGCATTTTTAAGCGCCAATAGTGTCGCTTCTGATGCCTGTGAGGTACCGGCTTGCTCTCCAGCTGCTATCGACTTGGTATTAGCAAACTTCTTACGCAGTGAATCTACATCGCCAATCATGGGGTGGGCAGTAAACGCCTCTAGAATGTCGGCTTTATCGCATGTTGACCATGCGAATACGGCGTGCGTTTCTATATGCTGAATATCGCGGTAAGGCCTTGCTGATACCATACTCTCAACCCAGTGCGTAGCTGCACAACATTGTTCAAACCATGCGGCGGCTTCACTGGAAGGAAGCATGTTTAACGTTTCAATTTTCATAAAAGTATGGCTCACACTTGCTTAGCGGTCGAATTCACCGCGGGTGTTTCATTTAATTCGGTTTCTGAATGGTTGTGAATACGCGCAATAATTTGTGCAGCAATGGATACAGCAACTTCAATCGGACGCTTTCCTGGAATATGCTTCATTCCAATCGGCGTTACCAAACGCTTAAGCGCGTTATCGTCAAAACCTCTGTGTTGTAATTTAGTAATAAATCGCTTGGCCTTTGTTTCAGAGCCTATCAGACCGACAAAAGGTAACGATGGGTATTTCAGGGCTTGTTCGACAATCCGATAGTCAAGTTGATGATCATGAGTAAGAATAATAATCCAGCTATTATCTTGTAGCTGCCGAACTTCTGTTTCTGGGGCGTCTTCGATAATAGAAACGACATTCCCGGGCATAGCGTCTGGAAACAAGGACGCTCTGCTATCAATCCACGAAATATGTACCGGTAATTGAGATAAAATAGGCACCAACGCTTTGGCAACGTGGCCTGCACCAAATATCGCAATATGCTGTTGATGGATATTGCACACATCGAATAGCACTTTCACTGCACCGCCACAACACTGGCCTAATTTACTACTTAAAGGGTACGAACATACCTCAGTGCCGGTATGACCTTTCGCCAATAATGTCCTTGCCGTGCTTATGGCATCATACTCTAAATGACCACCACCAATGGTGTCGAAACTAGCAGCATTAGTCACCACCATTTTGCTGCCTGTTTCTCTCGGCGTAGAGCCTGCCGCACTAATAACGGTTACTAATACGTAAGGTTGCGCTGCGTGCTGACACATAGCGACGGCTTCATACCATGTCGTTGGTTGTCTCATTTACTTCGCCTGCATACTTTGCATTGCTAGCACTGCATTTAGCACTCGTTCAGGAGTGGCTGGTGTGTCTAGCTGCGGATCTTGTGAATATCCCGAAATGCTTGATATTGCATCTTTTAGTGCACACCAAACGGATATCGCTAGCATGAAAGGGGGCTCGCCCACCGCCTTTGAATGATAAATGCTATCTTCGGCATTTTTGCGGCCGAATAGGCTAACGTTAAAATGCGGCGGGGTATCGCCAATGGCTGGAATTTTATAGGTTGCCATGTTTTCACTGATAAGCTTACCAGCATTGTTCCACTTAAGATCTTCGGTAGTTAACCACCCCATACCTTGCACAAAGGCACCTTCTATCTGACCGATATCAATAGCGGGGTTTAAACTATCGCCTACATCATGGATGATGTCGACGCTATCAACCGTATACTCGCCAGTAAGCGTGTCTATTGAGACTTCGCTTAGCGAAACACCGTAGGCGAAATAGAAAAATGGCCTACCATCTCCAGTATCTCGGTTATAGTGTAATTTAGGCGTTTTATAAAACCCGCTGGAAGATAACGATACGCGTTCGAAGTAAGCCATTTGAATTACGTCAGAAAACGACGCGCTATGATCATCTAAGGTAACGTAGCCATTTGAAAAGATAACGTCGTCAGAACGGTCGGGCAATGCTACGCTAGCTGCAAAGCATGTTGCTATGCGATTTTTTAGGGTTATACATGCATTTTGTACTGCTTTACCGTTTAAATCCGTTCCACTTGATGCTGCGGTAGGGGAAGTATTTGGCACTTTATCTGTTCGCGTTGCGGTTACCTCAATCATGTCCAACGATACCCCAAATTCATTGGCAACAATTTGCCCGATTTTGGTGTGAAGCCCTTGGCCCATTTCGGTTCCACCGTGATTCACTTGAATACTTCCATCGGTGTAAATATGCACTAAAGCGCCGGCTTGATTAAGGTGCTTCGCGGTAAACGAGATGCCAAATTTTACTGGCGTCAGGGCAAGGCCTTTTTTAATAATAGGGCTTGACCGGTTAAACGCTGAAACCGATTCGCGGCGAGCCCAATAATTACCCTCTTCCTCAAGCTTAGCAATCATTTCAGGCAATAAATTGTGCTCCACTTTCATACCATATGGCGTAGTATCCCCAGTTGCATCACCGTACAAATTGGTTTTTCTCACCGTTAACGGGTCAATGCGAAGCTTACGGGCGATAGCATCAAGCATGGACTCAGCCATAATCATGCCCTGAGGGCCACCGAATCCGCGAAATGCAGTATGAGAAACCATGTTGGTTTGAAGGCGATGTCCAACAATATGGCTCTCACCAAGAAAGTAGCCATTGTCAGCGTGAAACATGGCTCTGTCGACAATCGCATCTGAAAGGTCGGGAGAATGACCACATATTCCATTGATCTCAAGTGTCGTTCCCAAAATTTTGCCTTGCTCATCAAAGCCAAGCTCATAGTGGTTTTCGAAAGGATGTCGCTTTCCGGTAACGTGCATATCTACATTCCGAGGCAGACGCAATTTAACCGCACAGCGGTTTCGTTTCGCTAACAACGCTGCGAGACATGCCCACTGGGCTGCCTGCGTTTCCTTACCGCCAAAACCGCCACCCATGCGTCGCATATCAACGACCACTTTATGCAGTTTTGTGTCTAGCACTTCAGCAACCAGCTTTTGTACTTCGCTAGGATGCTGACTTGATGTGTAGATGTGTATACGATCGTCTTCGTCGGGCACCGCTAGTGATACTTGACCTTCTAGGTACATGTGCTCTTGCCCGCCAATTGACAATGAACCCGATACAACATGAGGCGCATCGGTGATGGCGCGTGTAGCATCGCCCGTACCAAATTCATGCATAGGGCGAACATACTGGTGTTTAGCGTGTGCAGAAGATGCAGTTAACGTAGGGGCTTCATCGCCCACTACCATATTGCCTTTCAACGCCGCTTTTCGTGCCAACGCTACCGATGTAGCAAGCACTGCAAAAACCGGTTGGCCATAAAACTTTATTTCGCCGTCGGCCAATAGCGGGTCGCCTTTAAATACCGGCCCGATATCCTTGTGACCCGGTACATCATCAATCGAAATTACATCGATAACACCGTCGCTTTCTTTTACTGCACGTAAGTCCAACGAGGTAAGCGTGCCTTTTGCACACGTACTTAGGCCGACCGCTGCGTAGCAGGTATCACGTGGAGCAACAATATCATCGACGTAGTTCGCGCTACCTTTTACTTGTCGAATAGCGCTTTCGTGTTTTTGGCTAGTATGAACGACTTTCGAAGCGTGCTGCGTATCAGTACTGTCAATAAGTTTACGCATGTTGAACCACCCGAGTTTCAATAGCATTTTGAGTTTGGTTTTCTAACCAGAAGCGATGCCACAAGTTGGCTAAAACTGTTTTTCTGTATTGTGCTGTAGCTCGTACATCATCGATTGGGTCGAAAGCGTCGAAAAGTATTTGCTTCCCTAAGTTCAAACATTCGCTGCTAGCAAGGGCACGCCCTGTTAATGCTTTTTCTAATGCTTCACACTTAACAGGGGTTGCTGCGACGCCGCCAAAACCGGTCGACATTTCCGTTATAACGCCATCGTTTACGGTGACATTGAAGACAGCACAGACGGCTGAAATATCATCTTCAAGACGCTTCGATATTTTGTAAGCAGCAATACGATGGCTATCACTGACAAACGGTAACTCTAGTGCTGACAACCACTCGTTTTTCGCAAGATCAGTTTGACGATAGCCTTTGAAAAAATCGTTAATTGGAACGGTTCTGCGCTGTTCGCCATTATCAATATGTACAATGGCGTTTAGGGCCAATAAAGCGGGTGGCATGTCGCCAATTGGCGAGGCGTTAGCTACATTACCGCCCAGGGTTGCTTGGTTCCTGATAGGAAGCGACGCAAATCGAGTGATGAGCTCAGCTAACTGAGGAAAATATGATAGTAGTGTCGGCGCAAGGTCGCTAAACGGCAATGCCGCACCAACAATAAGCGAATGTTCGGTTTTGGTGCATACTTTGAGCTCTTGCACCTGCGAAAGACTGATAATTTTATCTGCAGTATGTAATTGTTGAGTAAAGCGTAAGCTTAGATCAGTGCTACCTGCAACCAATGGCGCCGAGGGGTAGTCACATATTGCTTTTGCTAACTGAGTTCGACTAGTCGGGGTCACCAAGTGAGTAGTTCCGCACTCATCCACCTCGGAAAAGGATTTTAATGTGGCCAATGTTTCGGTTTGTCTTTTAACAAACTTATCGCTAGGTGCTTCAGCACATGCTGCCAATGTCGCCTCAATGATAGGTCGGTAGCCAGTGCAACGACAAAGGTTGCCAGATAGCGCATTGAGAACGTCATCTCTATTCGGTTGAGTATTGCTATGGTAAAGCGCAAACATAGACATGATGAAACCTGGCGTACAAAAACCGCATTGCGAGCCGTGATAATCAACTAGGGCTTGCTGAACGGGGTGCAGCGTGTCTTTGTCACTAATGTGCTCTACCGTGATAAGTTGCTTGCCATGTAGGGCGCCCATTAATGTAATGCAACTATTCAATGTACGATAGTGCAAATCTGAAAACGTAGCGTTTGGTTCGGCAACTACGAGGGTACAGGCACCACAGTCTCCAGAGGCACAGCCTTCTTTTGTACCCGATAACTGACGATGTTCACGGATGAACTGCAAAAGTGTAAGGTCAGCCCTCACTTCATCTATTTCAACGGTTTCTTCATCAATAAGAAAACGAATCATACCCGTACCTTTTAGTTATATTCATTTGTATATCCATTAATATAGCGGTATTTTTATCATAAAAGTAGACCACTTGGTCAATTTTTTGCTTATAAAAAAAGCCAATATTAAAAAGGCCATTTATTCGCAGATGAAAAATGTAAGGTACGTAATACACTAAAACCGCTTGAAGTTTGGGTCTGTGCGTCATGTCTTCATGACGGTATTCACGTACGATACACAAGAATAGTACGCAAGAACCGTGCACGTTTTGCCATCATTAATTGATTAAGCCAGAAAGAGTCTCGTTAATGACTTTATTCGTGCGCGTAGCGGCGGTACTATCTGATAATGCAGCTGGCAATGCCATTAATTCACTATCAAAAAAGCATGCGAGCGAGAAAGGAAGAAGCCACACATGATAAAACAGAAATGCATAGAAGCTGGCGTTGGTGCCCAAAATAGGAAAAAAATCCTTCAAGCCGCGGAAAAGTGTTTTGCTCAGTACGGATTTAAAGGTACCGCTGTTCAAAAGATTGCTGATGAAGCGGCACTGCCAAAAACCAATGTGCTTTATTATTTTAAATCTAAACAAGAGCTGTATGTTGCGGTTTTGGAAGAAACCCTATCGTTATGGAACTCGCATTTCGACAAGGCAACAGTTGACGATGATCCCGCAGAAGTACTTGCAGACTATATTGCTGAAAAAATGGAAGTGTCTAGGACGCACCCACTCGCGTCTCGCATATTTGCCATGGAAATAATCAATGGCGCTGAAAATTTAAGCGGCTACTTTGATGAAGAACACGGACTTTGGATGAAAGGTCGTTTGGCCGTTATTGAAGGGTGGAAATCTGTCAATAAGCTTCCTGATGTCGATGGAGAACACTTGTTATACACGATTTGGGCAAGTACTCAGCACTATGCGGATTTTTCAGCTCAGATTACTCGCCTACGTGGCAAGAAAATGGTTAAAGCCGATTATGAGCACGCTACTCGCGAGCTCATTAAGTTGGTGCTTGGTGGGTGTGAGTTAGCCGTGCCCGCACGTTACGCAGGAGATAATGTGTGACTGATCATAATTACCCACGCGATTTGAAAGGGTATGGGGCTACGCCCCCCAATCCTCAGTGGCCAAATGACGCGAAAATTGCCGTTCAATTCGTACTGAACTATGAAGAGGGCGGTGAAAACTCTGTCCTTCATGGAGATGAAACATCGGAAATTTTTCTTTCAGAAATTATTGGAGCGCAAGCGTATACCGATCGTCATATGAGCATGGAATCTATCTATGAGTATGGCAGTCGTGTTGGTTTTTGGCGGTTGCATAAACTGTTTACCGACAATAACGTGCCGGTAACCGTATTCGGCGTTACTATGGCGTTACAGCGACACCCAGACGCAGTGCAGGCGATGTTAACAGCCGGATGGGAAATTGCCTCTCATGCAATGCGTTGGATCCACTACCAAGACATGAGCGAAGCGCAAGAGCGTAAGCAAATTGATGAAGCTATTTTGTTGCACGAACAACTTACAGGGAAAAAGCCTGCTGGTTGGTATACCGGAAGAACAAGCCCGAATACATTGAAGCTTATTGCCGAGAGAGATGATATTTTATATTGCGCGGACAGTTACGCCGACGATTTACCTTATTACGATCACCACTACAGTAAACCTTTATTAATGGTGCCGTATACGCTTGATACTAATGACATGCGCTTTGCTACGCCGCAAGGTTTCAATAGCGGTGAACAGTTTTTCAATTATTTGAAAGATGCCTTTGACGTATTATATGAAGAAGGCAAAGATGCACCTAAAATGTTATCCATCGGACTGCACTGCAGGATCGTTGGCCGTCCTGCTCGATTTGCCGCACTTAAGAAGTTTTTACAGTACGTAAAAAGCCACGATAAGGTGTGGCTTACCACACGTGAGGCGATAGCCCAGCATTGGGTTGAGCATTTTCCCGTTGAAGAACAACAATAATAGGAGACGATGATGAAAGCGAAGTTATTACTAACAATAGTTGCACTTTTTGCATTAGCAGGGTGCAGCAAGTTGACGAAAGAAAATTACGAATTGTTAGAAATAGGCATGTCACAACAAGAGGTTGAGGCGATTATTGGTGGCGCAGATAACTGCGGTAACATGATGGGAACTACCGCTTGTACGTGGGGTGAAGAAGACGATAAACTTATCAAGGTCGTTTTTATGGGCGATAAAGCCGTTACCTTTAGCTATGATGGTTTGAAATAGCCTTTTTTGTTAGTGCAGCCTTCCTTCATGATGTTTGATTAATAAAAATGCCGCTCAACAGAGCGGCGTTTTTACATTTAATATTAACGGGTTATTTAAGGTTTAACGCATAGCGAATAAGAAAAATAAAGGCTAGAGCGTAGGTTAGTTTACTCACTTCTTTATATTGTCCAGTACCAAGTTTTATACCCACGAACGTTATAAACCCAAGAGCAATGCCTTCACTGATGCTGAATGTAAGTGGCATGGCCAATAATGCAACCGTTGCCGTCGCAAGTGCACCTAAGTCATCGAAATCAATCTGGCGAATCGACTCCATCATAAGTATACCTACCATCACTAGCGCTGGTGTGGTAGCCATTAATGGAATAACTTTCATCAATGGTGTTAAAAATAACGCTAATAAAAAGCATACCGAGACGACCACTGCCGTTAATCCAGTCCTACCGCCTTGCGAGACCCCTGTAGCAGACTCTACATAGCTTGTAACCGGAGAGGTTCCGATAACAGCGCCTACCACACTGGCGCTAGCATCTGCAGTCATTGCTGCGCCTATCTTTGGCAGTTTTCCAGAGGGTGTAAGAAGGTTTGCGCGACGCGATACACCAATAAGTGTTCCGATCGTATCAAACATGTTTACAAACATAAGCGCAAAAATAAGGTCCCATGTTTGTGCAAGGTTTTCTATCGGGTATAAGAAGTCCATGGCAAAAAATGTAGACGAAATGGGTTCTGGCATTCCGATAATGGCTTCGGGGACCGGGGTTAACATGCCTGACTCTGTTGGGATAAATGCGCCAATCACCGTTAGTAAAATGATGGATAATAAAATACCGCCGGTTACTCGTTTAACCATCATAACAACAGTAAAGATAATGCCTGCAAAGGCCAGCATAACGGCCGGATCTGACAAGTCGCCTAACATGACAAACGTGGCTGGGTTGTCGGCAATAAGCCCTGCATTTTTCAATCCAATAAACGCGATAAATAAGCCTATACCACACTGAACACCTATTTTTAGCGCGGGGGGAATAGCCTCTGCTATTTTTGTTCTTACCCCAGTAAGCGATAAAATCAAAAATAAAATCCCATTCCAAAATACAATGCCTAACGCTGCCTCCCAAGGGATTTCTCGCGACATACAAATGGTAAAAGCGAAAAAGGCATTAAGCCCCATGCCCGGCGCTAATGCTATCGGGTAATTGGTCATCAGCGCCATTAACAATGTACCAATACATGCCGCAAGCGCCGTCACGGTGATAAGGCCTTCTATTGGCATGCCACTTAGCCCTAAGATACTAGGATTTACGACTAAAATGTATGACATGGCTGCAAACGTAGTTAACCCTGCAACTATTTCTTTTTTGACTGTCGTGCCGTGAGCATGCAGTTTGAAGAGGTGTTCTATAATTGAAGTAGACATCAATAGTTCTCTATTTTGTTGAGTCGTTTATTATTCTTCTTGGTGAGAAGCAATAAGCTGACCACATAGTCAACTTATTGGTGCGTTTTGTGCTACCTTACCTGTAGCCAGACGACAATAAGTCAGCAATGCGAATTAAAAAGGCGGATAAGAGCCGGTATTCGCATAAAAACGATGGAGCGAGAGAACTCCACTTCCACTACATAATTCAACCATAGAAGTTGATTTTGTGCACCATAATGATTCAATTGCATTATGGTGGGGCGAAATCAGAAGTGAGGGGCCATGACGTTATCAACCTATATTCAAAAACTGCCAAAGGCTGAGCTGCATCTTCACATTGAAGGCAGTTTAACGCCCGAGCTTATGTGGCACCTGGCAAGAAAGCATAATATCACACTCGCATACAATAGCGTGGACGAGATCTCAGCTGCCTACAATTTTTCCGACTTACAAAGCTTTTTAGACATTTATTATGCAGGGGCAAGTGTATTAAACGATGAAGATGATTTCTATGCCCTCATGTGGGATTACTTAAAGCGATGTAATGAAGATAATATCGTTCACACTGAGATTATGTTCGACCCGCAAACCCATACACAGCGAGGAGTAGGGTTTGATGTTTTCATGCCAGGCTTTTTGCGCGCCATGCGGGATGCTAAAAAAGCGTATGGCACGTCAAGCTTACTTATTATGTCTTTTTTACGCCATTTGTCTGAAGACGACGCTTTTCAGACACTAGCAGAGGCTGAGCCATACTATAGCGACATTGCAGCGGTTGGGCTTGACAGTTCTGAGCTTGGACACCCTCCATCAAAGTTCGAACGCGTATTTAAGAAAGCGAAAGCGTTAGGTTTTAAAATCGTTGCCCACGCGGGAGAAGAGGGGCCGGCAGAATATATTTGGGAGGCTATCCGCCTGCTCGATGTTGACCGTATCGATCATGGCGTGAGATGCCAAGAAGATGAAAAACTGATGCGCTATCTTGAAACGCACCAAATTCCGTTAACGGTGTGCCCATTGAGTAACCTTAAGCTTTGTGTAGTTGATGATCTTCGTCAGCATAATATTCTGTCGTTGCTTGAGAGTGGATTGTTAGTGACCGTTAATTCAGACGACCCTACATACTTTGGTGGTTTTCTAAATGACAATTTTAACGCACTCGCAAAAGCGCTTCCGATTACGCCGATGCAACTTAAACAGCTGGTATTAAACAGCTTTGCTGCAAGCTTTCTAGAAGAAGATGAAAAGCAGTATTTCTACTCACAAGTGGAAGCGATAGAAATGGCGTGATGCTGTTTACGCTTTCATCGCGGTGACGGTGTCGTTAACGGTCGACATGAACGATTGAAACTCACTGTCAATGTTATCGATATTGCCACTGCGACCGAGTTCCTCAAGATGCGACGCTTCGTGATGTAATGCCTCAGCCCCCACATCGCCTGAAGTACCTTTTATAGCATGACTAACAAAACGAATCCTGTCGGCATCTTTTGCACTAACAGCTTCTTGCAACGACTCAACTTTGCTGTTTATCTGCTCTAGAAACATGACGACTATTTTTTCAAGCAGCGATTCATTATTGCCGAGGCGAGCAAGTGCAGCGTCTCGATTCCACAAGGTTAATTGTGATGTTTTTGCTACGTGTTCCATGTCAATCCATCAGTTTTCTGTTGTTTAGAGGGTACAAGCTAGACCACTTATGTCGAAAGCTTGCGCATGTGTACTAATACGCTATTGAGAGCAGAAAGTTTAATATACAGGTCCTGACGATACTAGCGTAAGTAAAAAAATACGAATACCACTATGAAATATATATGAAAATTTCGAGCGTGTGATACGGTAACATGTCTAGGAGATTCAGAGTTAAGCGTATCGCATGGTATACTTTTATAATGTTTTTTGATTTAAAACCCTTTTCAGACTGCTCGGTACTTATCGTTGACGATGAGCTAATGTCGCGCACCTTGTTGGCGTCTATACTGGAACCGTATTTTGGTTACGAGACAGCCCAAAGTGGTAAAGATGCATTAGAGCGCTGTAACCAATCTCAACCTGACCTCATTTTATTAGATATGAATATGCCAGACATGAATGGTCTGGACTTATGCCGTGCGCTCAAGGCGGACAGTGTCTTGTCATCTATTCCAGTTATATTTGTCACCGCAACCATGGATATTGAGAGTGAAAATGCCTGTTGGTCAGTAGGGGCAAGTGACTATGTTGTTAAACCGGTTACGGCATCCACGTTAGTCCACCGAATCAAAAATCAGCTGCAAAATAAGTTACGTACCGAGCTACTTCAAGAAATGACGTTTAAAGACCAATTAACAGGGCTATTCAATCGATTATACCTCAGTAATGAAATACCAAGACTCATAAAACAGATTGCACGTGAAGAAGCGATGGTATCCGCAGTCATGATTGATATTGATTTTTTTAAGTTTTATAACGACAGATATGGTCATATTCAAGGGGATGTTTGCTTAGAAAATATAGCGTCTACATTAAACGCATCCGCTAAAAGACCATTCGATGCTGCGATACGTTTTGGTGGTGAAGAATTCTTGGTTATTTTGCCCTATACCGACAGGAAGGGAGTAGAATCGATTGCCAATGCAATGGTAAAAAACGTCTATGACTTGGCCCTACCTCATGCCGATGGTATTAACGGTCGTGTGACGATAAGCGCAGGTTACGCAACGGGGCCCGCCCGTGAATTCATCGAGCTAGGGGCGATAGAATTGATAGAACGCGCTGATGTTTATTTATTCGAAGCCAAGGAACAAGGTAAAAACAGAGCGAAAGGCTAAGCATTAGTCCAATGTTTCTCTGCCTACGGGGAGGGTAAAAACGCTACTTTTAGCAAATACCTTTGTTGTTCAAAATGGTATTCTTCTTGATAACCTTTTGCTGTTTTATTATTCAAATGGTTAATGTTTGTTTTGTTTCTATTCCGTTATGCTTTAACTGTTCGATAATTATTTTTGCCAGTGGTACCCATCATGAATCACGCGTCGTCTAACACTACAGCAGTGCTCTTTGAGAAACTTCAATCTGTTGCCAATATTGGAACATGGGAGGTTGATTTAGAGACCAACACGCTTGTGTGGTCATCTCAGACACGTAAAATTCACGAGGTGCCCGATGATTTTCTCCCCACGCTTGACAATGCAATCAGCTTTTATAAAGAAGGTGAAGACAGGGAACGGATAACTGAAATAGTAAATCATGCGATTACCACCGGGGAACCTTGGTCGTCAGTACTTACGCTTGTGACGGCGAAAGGAAAAGAGATTTTTATAGAAACACACGGCATGATAGATGCTGTGGACGGTGAAAGTGTTCGGTTGTTTGGCACGGTGCAAAACGTTGATAAATCGGTTAGGTTACGAATGGAGCTTGATTCTCGAAGACGTGAGGCTGAAAGAATGCTCCACGAACGTGATTTACTGCTCAATAGAATAAGTCACGAACTTAGAACGCCACTTAACGGCGTTAGCGGTATGCTGCAAACGTTAAAGTTTGAAGAACGGACACTCGTTAGAGAACAAAAAACAGACCATGCCATCAATAGTACCAACCGCCTTGTTAGAATGGTAAATGATGTGTTGGATTTCACTGAAATATCCAATGGAAAGTTTTCCTTAGAAATGAACGATTTTTGTATTCGAGCGTGTTTGGAAGATATCGTGAATGAATATGAACGCCAATGCATTGAAAAACAACTTCGTCTCTATACCGCGTTTTCATTTGCAGGAAAAACTACCATTTACGGTGATGCCACGCGTATTTGTCAAATTATTACCAATTTATTAAGTAACGCAATAAAGTTTAGTAACGAAGGACATATTGCCTTGCACGTTGCGCTAAAAGAACGAGCTGAAGGCCTCAATCTATTAGTATCTATTGAAGATACTGGGGTGGGCATGTCGGATGAAACGCAAGCGACATTGTTTACACCTTTTGTTAGTGTTGATAATGCGCATTCCGAGATGAGTATGGATACAGGCTTGGGCCTTCCGATCGTTAATAAACTTGTCGAGAAAATGGATGGCGAGATTGATTTCCGTTCTGTGGTAGGACAAGGAACCTGTTTTGATATTATCATTCCCGTTCATGCAAGTTCAGTAGTACCTGAAGACGCCAGAGCAAAAACTGCATCGCATAGCGCCATTGATCCTCAGTCACTCTCTATACTGGTCGTGGATGATAACGATATCAATCGATTGGTTATTGGGTCAATGCTTGAAGATTTGGGCTGCACGGCGGCAGAGGCCGAAAACGGCGAAGAAGCGTTAATGATGGCCAGAGCGACAAAATTTGATCTGATTTTCATGGACATTGCCATGCCGGTGCTTGATGGAATCGCAGCATCAAGAATTATCTGCGGGGAAGGGGGGCTTGGCGGTATCGGCGAAATTATAGCTGTCACGGCGAATACTTCAGAAAGCGATAAAAAGGCGTGTTATGACGCAGGAATGAGTGATTTTATTTCAAAACCGGTATCAAAAAACGCGATTAAACAGCAGGTTGATAAGATGTTGTCTAAAAAATATGCGTCATTACAACAACAAAGAAGATAATAAAAAAGGCGCATTTACGCGCCTTTTTCGGTTAAACCTTCACGCTCAGAATCGATAAGCGAACTTCGCATTCCAGTGGCGAGGGAGTTCAGGCAGAATGATTTGGCTGCCGAATAAGTCAGGGAAGTTAGAACGGAAATAACGCTCATCCGTTAAGTTCTTCACAGTTACATTTACTGACCAGTCTTCGGTTTGATATGAAATTCCTGCGTTTACCAACGTGTATGAAGGCAATATTACAGAGGCAGAAAATCCAGATGCCACTTCATCAACGTCAACAACACTCACATTTGCAGCATAACCATTTTGGAAGTCATAGGTGGCGGTAAGTGTGTAGATGTTCTCTGGAATACCGGCTTTGCGACCGTCTGTATTAGCAAAACCTTCGCCAATAAGGTTTAAACCAATTACGTTTCCACCAAATACTAGGGATGGGTCGGAAAGATTCACTAAATCTTCAGCGCCTAGGAAGCCAAACTGGTTACCGTTCTCTTTAGCGGTAAGGTTAATCACTTCAATATTGGTATAGCCTGCAGACATCACGAGATTTTCGTTTACAACCCAGCGCAGTTCAAATTCTGTGCCTTTGTTATTCGTGGTGTTATTCGTTACAGTATTTTGTGTATTGAAGTCGGTACGCTCTTGTTCAAACGCTGATAACGCGAAATATAGCGTGTCATCAAGAAGTGAGCCCTTGATACCATATTCAGTGAGTTTTGAGGTATCAAACGCGCCGCTACCACCGGGTTGATTTAATTGCCCTACGCCTATTTCCGCGCCTTGCCCTGCTACTAATGTAGCTTGCTCTGCTGAGGTAAAGTAAGGGATTAGACCAAATTCAAATTCATAAGAGATACTCGCATTCCACGACCAGCCATCAACCGTTTCTTCGGCATACTCAGGCGTTTCGTCCCCTGCTGCAAATAAGAGCAAATCGGTACGTGATGTACTTTCTATATCGATAGTGTCATAACGAGCACCTAACACGAGATTTAAACCCCATTCCCAGGTAAGGTCGGTCATTGCTGCAATGCCAAGGTCGAGGTAGTTACCTACATCGTAGTTATCATAGTTCTTGCCAGAGCGTGTCGACAATAAACGCTTGTCTAATGCGGATGACGGCATGGTTAGATCACGACGGTTGAAATACTCAAACGTAAAGTCGTCGCCGTGCTCAAAGTCGGTGTAACGTATAGAGGGAGAGAACTGAAACTGTGCAAGCAAACTGTCATTTTCGTATTCAGTAGCAAAAATAAGCTTGTCTTCTATCACCCAGCTATCATGAAACTGTGAAAAGCCGTAAGCATTTTCATTGATGTTGTCATATGCATCGTAGAAAAACTGATTGCGTATTTCCCAGTTGTCTGAGAAATAGATAGTGTCGAAATAGAGCGTAATCGCTTCGTTTGCCAACTGATCGTCTGGTGCAACGAGCACTTGATTACCCTTTAGCGTGGTTGAGCCTACGTTTTGAAGCTTCATTAAATCGGTGGCTTCGTCGTCGGTAAAAGAGGAGGCAGGAACGTAAAAGAAGCTGTTACCCGCAATATTTACTGCGCCGTATTCTTCATGACTAATTTGGCCATCACCGTCGGTATCAAGTGGTAATGCCGTCCCGGTAATATACGTGCCAGTATCTACTAAGTCTTGCGTAAGACGGTTCCATCCAGCAACTTGGTTGCCGTCAAAGTCATGATACATACCGCCAAACTCTAAGCGTAAATTGTCGGTAATATCTACGTTGAATGAAGCTTGAAGTACGGTTTGATCAGTTGCAGTATTGTCGTAATAGCTACCAGAGTTTTCCAATTCACCATAGAGATAATATCCCATCTCTTTTCCACCGACAGACGCAGGGCCCCCTACCTCAGCAGTAAGGATACTTTTTTCCCATGAACCAGTGGTGTACGACATCGCGCCTTCAGGCTTGTCTAAATACTGACCCGATGAAGCACGGGCAGATTTGGGGTTGAAGTTTAGGTACCCCCCAATTTTGGATGGACCATAAATGGGCGAGGCTGGGCCTCGTACAATATCGATTCGGCTAGATGCACCGATAGGCGTAGGGTAATTACCGGGGTTATCGAGTCGCTTAACGCCTCGAAAGTAAGTTTCCCCTGGCGTCCCGCGAACATCTAATGAGCCTGCTACACCAAAAAATGATTGTGTGAACGTACCTGGAGCAAATGCAACCAGCTCATCAATGTCAGATACATTAAAGCGTTCCATCTGCTCTTGAGAGATGGTAGACGCCGAACGAGGGGTTTCAAGAATAGATTTACCGAAACCAAATACCGATTCAACGTCTTGCCCGGGTAGACTACCTAACGACCCTTTGACCTCAATTTTTTCAACATCTGCTTCATTCGGAAGAGTGCTGTCTTCTTGCGCTACGGCAGTAGCCGAAATCGACATCACGGCGCTTAATGCTAAAGCGCGACTTAGCGGCGATAATTTGAACGTTGTGTGTTTCATGGTTTCCTCAATTTCATTGTGGCCTTTGGTGCAGGCTTTTTATTATTGATATACGCGTTTTTTAACAATGAAAAAGCAGGAAGAATGCCAATTTATTAACCAGTTGGTCTATTTTTTGTTTTTTATTAAGATATTGAATTTGTTGAATAAAATGTTTGTTTTATTCTTCTTCTCATGCTCTTAAAATGTAAATGATTTGTATCTAATGGAAGGCTTGCACCATCACGGTGAGTGTCACCGGCGATTTGCACCAATTAAAATGTTGCTATCGATA
This sequence comes from Alteromonas sp. 4NH20-0056, assembly GCF_057539655.1. Taxonomy (NCBI): domain Bacteria; kingdom Pseudomonadati; phylum Pseudomonadota; class Gammaproteobacteria; order Alteromonadales; family Alteromonadaceae; genus Alteromonas; species Alteromonas sp. 4NH20-0056. Next base: position 72,952 of record NZ_BAAJLS010000006.1, read on the forward strand.
GTATGCTCTTCATTGTTTTTCATCTCACTCGTGTTATGTCGGCCAGGAAGGGCACTGTCGAGAATGACCGCAACTAACCCTGCTGAGGTCACAGGCGATAACAAGATGTTTTCAAGCCAGTTTGGCAGTTGAGCAAGCGATTGCGGAACCATCATTACACCAATTGCCATACCCAGTGAGCACGCAGTGACTAGGCTACTTCGACGGTCTAGCGCATAGGTGGCAAGCAGTTTTAGCCCGCCTACGGCAACCATAGCAAACATCACTAATGTCGCGCCGCCTAAAACTGGCTTGGGAATAGCTTGTAATAGTCCACCGATAAAGGGAAAGCATCCAATAATCATGAAGAGTGCTGCAACAAATAGCCCTACTTTTCTGCTTGCGACACCAGTAAGTTGAATAACGCCATTGTTTTGGCCGAACGTGGTATTCGGGAATGTGTTGAATGCGCCGGCAATTAACGAGTTAACCCCGTCACCTAATATGCCACCTTTTATGCGAGACAAGTAAAGCGGGCCGTTTACCGGCTCTTTGCAAAACAGACTGTTTGCCGTGAGGTCACCAGCGGTCTCAATCGCACTAAATAAATAGATAAGGGCAATAGGTAGAAACAGCGTTATATCGAAATCAAGTCCAAACGCGAAGGGGTGAGGGATAGCTATAACGGGAAGGTTAGTCATATTGGTTAACGCTATACCAGAATTAAACGCTACATAGAGTGTCCCCACTATCATGCCAATAAATATTGCACTTAACCTTAACCATGCATTTTCACATGCATTTAAGAAAACAATGATGAGTAGTACGCTTACGCCCACGCCTAAATTTTCGATGCTGCCAAAATTTTCGGCACCAAAGCCACCAGCCAGGTCGGTCATCCCCACGTTTATAAGCGACAAACCGATGGCCGAAATAACGATCCCTGTTGTGAGAGGGGTGATCACTCGCTTTAGGTGTACGACAAAAAAACTAAAAATAATTTCTACCAATGCTCCTGCCATCGTTAACCCAAATAACAAGGCCAATACGTCTTCGCTGCTTCCGCCATCGCTTTTTACTTTATGACCGGCTAAAAGTAGTGCACTAATAAATGCGAAACTCGTTCCCTGTATAGCAACAAGGCCACTGCCAACAGGTCCAATGCGTTTAGTTTGAATTGCGGTACCCACGCCGCTGACAAAAAGCGCCATGCTAACAAGATACGGGGTGTGTTCGGCCAAACCGAGTGTAGATGTAATGATTAGTGTTGGCGTAATGACACCAACAAAACTGGCGAGCATATGCTGAAAAGCAGCGGTTAGGCTGGCCGCTGTCGACGGTTTGTCGTTTAGTGAATAAATTAGATCAGTACCGACCATGCAATATCCTTATCAGGTGGAAGCGTCAACGCGATGGATGAAAACCTGATAATGTAAGCAATAAATTGACCATGTAGTCTGGCGTTTATTCTTACTGTAACATGTTGTTTTATAATTTTAATTTTTTGTTTGTACGAAGGAGTTTGCGGTTTTCTCTGATGGGTGCACCAAGATAGCGCGAGAAAAGCCGGGAAGTGGTGCAGAGCACGTTCCCGGGATAGCGATATTCAAAAATGTAGCACCTATTGTAAGGCGAGTTTACACGTTGCGCTTAGCAGTGCCGCATGCCGATAACATCGACCTTAAAATTGTGTCCCGTCGTCTAGGGTGACGAAAATAGAGTGGCGTATCTCATTGTTCAACGCTTTTGAACAATGCCCTTCGCCCTCAGTGTCTTCTAAAAGCAAAACATCACCACTACCAAATGTGCGTTTTTCTCCGTTTGACACTGTAAATTCTGCGCTGCCTCTAAGAATAAAAAGTAGCTGACGAGCGGGCGCCGTATGCCACTTGAAGTCATAATCAGCAGGCGTTTCACGAAAAATGACTTTATCTGCACCAAACTTTTCTGATAAAAGGCCTATCGGACCGCCATCCTTTAGCGGAATGTCGACCTCCCCAAAATGACTCTTTCCATGGTTGTCGTTGTAAATTCTGGCAATCTTCATATCCTCTTACCCTGTACGTTTGTTGTGAAAATTTATCGATGTTGATGAATGGCTTAATCGTGCTTTAAATCTACGATGGTGTTAAATAGCACCGCTAAGCTGGCTTCAACGTCGCTTTGCATAATTGATTCACCGGGGTGGTGGCTGATACCGCCTTTACAGCGTGTGAATAACATTGCAACGGGGCAAATTTCAGCCATTGCCATTGCGTCATGACCAGCACCAGAAGCTAACACTCTGGCCGTTAAACCACTTTTGGTCGTACCTTGAATTAGCGCAGACGTTAGCGTTTCATCGCAATGCACAGCGGGGGCACTATGGGTTTGTTCGCTAGATAAGGTTACATTACGTTTGATTGTGATGGCATTGAACGCATGTAAAATCTCAGCTAATACGCTGTCTCTTAAGGCGTCATCTTCGCTTCGAATATCAAGAGAGAAATGGGTTCTTCCAGAAATAACATTCACACCGTTCGGTGCATTAGTGATTTTTCCCACCGTTGCCACCACACCCGGGCGCTGCTGGCTGATAGACTCTACAGCAAGAATCATTTCGGCAGTGGCGCACAATGCGTCATGGCGCATTGACATGGGGACGGTTCCGGCATGGCCTGCCATTCCTTCAACGGTAAGTATAAATCGTTTGGCACCAGCAATGGCGTTGACCACACCAACAGGTAGCCCTTCTTGCTCAAGCACAGGACCTTGTTCAATATGAAGTTCAATGTAGCCGAGTATGTCAGTGCTTGCGATACTTGCGCTTGCGACGTCTGAAAAGTTCAGGCCAAACGCTTCCATGGCGCTTTCTAACGAGATACCGTTCTCATCTTTAAGTTGACGCCATTGTTCTTCCCAGCGCCCAGTAAGTGCGCGGCTACCTAATAGTGTAGTGCCAAATCGGGTGCCTTCTTCGTCGCAAAAACCGACAATGTCGATGTGAAAAGGAAGTTTATGGTGTTTGCCCTCTAGCATAGTTACAAGCGAAATAGCGGCTACGACGCCTAGCATGCCATCGTACTTTCCGCCGTTCGGAACGGTATCTAGATGGCTGCCGAGGATTAAGCGCGGCGCATTAGGTACACTCGATGTTAATCGACCCCATATATTACCAACACTGTCTTGCCATGTTGTCATACCGGCTTCTATCATCCACCCAGAGGTCAGCTGATTGGCAAGTTTATGTTGTTCACTCAGGTAACGCCTATCTAAACACGTTGGTTGTTGACTTAGCGTACCAAGTGTTTCGCAGCGCGCCATAACCTGCGCCGCTGCATCAGCAAATTCATGCATTTGCCGCCCCCGAGTACACGGTAAGGGCTGCATCAACCCCGGCACCGAAAGGCGTGTTAACGCCTTGCATTCTAAGTGCGGTTTCTAAAGATTGAAGTGTGTGAAGTACGGCATCTTGTCGCGCATTGTATCCCATGGTGCCGATACGCCATATTTTGCCTTTAAGCGGTCCGAAGCTCGTACCAATTTCGATATTGAAACGAAGGAGTAGCGTTTCACGAATCGCTTCCCCGTCAATATTTTCTGGGATATGGACGCCTACCACGTTATACATTTTGTGGTTAAGATCGCCAAACGGCATTAGCCCCATCGCTTGAATACCTGCCAACATTGCATCGCCCGCCACTTTGTGACGTGCAATAACGCTTTGTTGGCCTTCTTCAAGATGCACTCGTGCACATTCCCGCGCGCAGTACAGCATGCTCGCAGCTTCCGTATGGTGATTTAAGCGTTCCTCCCCCCAATAATCCATAATCATCGGCAGGTCGAAGTAGTTAGAACGTATTTTCGGACCCCGAGCGTCTTTATGATGGGCATCACGAATGCCAGCTTCCACATGATGTCTTGTGCGTACCAGTGAAACAAACTTATCACTCAATGTGACAGGGGCACTGCCAGATGGACCACCAAGACATTTTTGTAAGCCAACGGATACCGCGTCAAGTTTCCATGCATCGACCTCAAGTGGGTTTCCCCCGATAGATGCGGTGGCATCGCAGTAAAAAAGGACATCGTGAGCCTCACAAATCTCACCAATATCGGCAAGAGGTTGAAGCATAGTGGTCGATGTATCGCCTTGCACTATTGCAAGCATTTTGGGTTTAACGCGTTTTATAGCGTCTTCTATTTGTTCGGGTTGGAACACTTCACCCCACGGCACTTCTATCGTGTGTACTTGTGCATCTGCTCGTTCTGCTATTTCAGCAAGAAGGTGTCCAAATCGACCAAAAATAGGTACCAATACTTTGTCGCCAGGTTCGATGGCAGACACCAATACGGCTTCAATGCCTGCACGCGAGGTACCATCGACCAACAGTGTTTGTTGATTTTTAGTGTTGAAAACATCGCGATAAAGAGCCATGACTTCGTTCATATAACCTGTCATTACGGGGTCATATTGTCCCACTAATTGCGTAGACATGGCAGACAGCACTCGCGGGTAGCAGTTGATCGGTCCTGGACCCATTAACAAGCGTGGTGGCGGTGTGAGGGGAGAAAAACCTTGCATGAAAAGCACTCCTAAAGCAGCGCCTGCGCTAACATGCGCAAGCCTGTAATGATAAGAACAACAGCGAATATCTTTTTGAGCAGCCCAGCATCTAATTTGCTCGCGATATTTGCACCCACAGGCGCAAACAACACCGTAAGCGGAACGATGCATGCAAAGCCTAATAGATTTACGTAGCCCACGGTTGCAAACGGCGCATCTGCCGGCGCGGTGCCGACAAACAATAAGGTCAGCGCGGCAGGAAGCGAAATGATTAAACCCACAGCGGCAGCGGTACCTACCGCTTTATGTGCTGGGTAATTGCAAAATGTAAGGGTCGGTACGGTAAGCGTGCCGCCGCCAATACCTACCATAGAACTAAATAACCCGATACATGACGCCATTACCGATTGGCCAGCAGGCGAGGGTAACTGGTTAAATATCGCTTCTTTCTTGCCCACAAGCATATTTATTGCAGATAGCGTAGCGATAACGCCAAATAGTAGGGTTAGGAAAGTCGCATTCACGATAGTCACCAGATAGCTGCCAACTAAAACGCCAACGAGTATAAAAGGCGCCCATGCTTTAAGAAGAACAATATCAACATTGCCCTTCGCGTTGTGCGCACGAATAGAACTGATAGATGTAGGAACAATCGTAGCCAACGAGGTTGCCGTCGCAATAACCATTGCGCTATCCGGTGACACGCCCAATGCTTGAAATAAGAAGAACAGCACGGGAACGATAACAATGCCGCCACCCACACCCAACATACCTGCAAGCAAGCCTGCGAAGATACCCGTGCCCATTAACGACAGGATTACCGTTAGATTATCTAATAAGAACTGCATAAATAAAGGGTCTCTATGAATTCGTGTGTTTGTTGTAATGACCTGTAAATACTTTACCGTCACTGCGAGGATCGCTAGCGCCTTCTACTGCACCTTTTGTATCGCGAATAATGGCTCCTGCATGGCCCATCAGTTCATTGCAAGGTGCTACTGTGACCATGTCATGACCTCGCGCCAGGAGGCTATCACCAACATATTCAACCAAATCCCGCTCAGCTTTGAGGTTATGGCTTTCATCGCCCCATGTACGACCAAGAAGCCATCGTCCTAAACCTATCGCTTTGGCAATAGGTTGGTTGTGATATACGTGGCGTGCGAACAGTGCTGCTTGCGTCTGAGGTTGACCTTCTCCGCCCATAGTACCGTAGCTCATGCGTCTGCCGTCGCTAAGTTCTGCAAAGGCTGGATTAAGGGTATGGAAAGGCTTCAACCCTGGTGCGAGATATTGATTATTCGATGGGTCTAACGAAAATGAAGTCCCCCGATTATTCCAAACAATTCCTGTTTGTGGGCTTACTATGCCTGAGCCAAATTCCCAGTATAACGATTGGATGTAACTTACCATACGGCCTTCGCTGTCGCAGCACCCCATCCAAATGGTATCGCCCGGCTTCGCCGCGTGGGGCCAAGGTTGGGCCGTATCAATATTGATGTGGGTGGCCATCTCTTCAAGAACGCTATCGGCTAATAAGCTCTGTAAGTCGACCGGCGTACGAGAGGGGTCGGTAACATTGGCATTGCGTGCGATGAACGCTTGCTTAGTGCATTCAATGAGCAGATGAACCATATCGGCATCAGTGCTGCCTAAATGCTGTACCTTGTCATAAAGCGCGAGAATAATTAATGATGCGACGCCTTGTGTTGGTGCGGGTAAGTTATACAAGGTCCCTTTACTGGTTGTAACGCTAAGAGGGTTAACGCGTTTGGCTTTGTACTGCTTAAAATCGTCAAGGCGAATAGGGGAGCCTGCCGCTTCTAAATCTTGCGCTAACTTCTCTGCAAGCTCGCCATGATAAAAGTCGCCTAGTCCTTTTTCTGCCAAATGAGTCAATGTCTTAGATAACGCCGTTAGCTTTAAAATCTTCCCTTTTTTTAGGGCATTGCCTTTAATCAAAAAGGGGGAAAAGTTCACATCATCAGCAAGATCATCATACGTCTTATGACTTGCGTCTGACAAACTTTGTGTTACTTCAATCCCCCAATTAGCTTGACTAATCGCAGTATCAAATAAAGTACTTAATGACAAACCTTCTTGCCACTCATGGCTAATCTCAAGCGCTTCCTGCCATCCCGCTACCGCGCCTGCCATGGTTAATGCAGCCTTACCGCCGCGACTTGGAATTACACTCTCACCAGCATAAAATTCAGGCGTAGCCCCTTGTGCTGATACACCCGACGCATCTATGCCAACAGGCGCCTTGCCAGGTTCGCTAATTAGCCAAAACCCGTCACCGCCCATGCCATTCATATGGGGATACTCCACGGCGATAGAGGCTGCCGCTGCAACCATTGCTTCAATCGCCGTACCGCCTTTCTCTAAAATGGATAAACCGACTTGAGATGCGGCGAAATGGGGAGCCGTAAAGGCAATATTATGTTTTTCACTCATTGTTCTATTCCAATTATTAAGCAGCGTTTTTTGCGTTAACGTTTTCAAGGAAAGCCTTGGCAAGGTTTATTAGCGCAATGTCACTGTCTTTTTTGCCTACCAGCGATAATCCGCACGGGGCGTTGTGTAAGGTAAAAAGGGGCAAATGAAGCTGAGGTAATCCGGTTAACCCTGCAATTGCAGTAAGGGATAACAAGGCATTCCTATCATTTGCCAATGTTTCATCGTCAGCATCGCATCGCGGTGCAATACCGGGCGTAGTGGGTATGACTAGTACATCGTATTTAGTAAAAAGCGTATTCAGATGCGCAACGATATGGGCTTGTTGCTCTTTTGCTTGGTTTATATCTGAGGCCGATAGCGTTTTACACCAATCAAAACGAACCTTAATGTCATCAGCAATGTCGGGGTTATGCGTCGAAATCCACGCTCCGTGCTGCTGCCAAATTTCTGCGCCTTGTAGCACGCGAAAGGTATTTGCAGTATTTAAGCGCGCTAGATTTAGCTCGTCTGCGTCAAGCGCCTTACAGTCGTATTTCTTCGTTAACGCTTCAATAAAATGGGTACACTTCGATTCATGCGCAACGTTTTCGAATAAATGTGTAGCAATACCAAAACGAGCACGCTCTACATCGATATGGACCGGTTCATTGCTGTGTGTTCGCGCCGATGATAAGCAGGTGTTCGATACCGCAAGCATGGTGTCGATATCACGCGTCATCCAGCCTATAGTATCGAACGACGGCGCAAGTGGCACCATGTTATCGCACGATATTGCGTTGTGAGTGGTGCGTAGCCCCCATAACCCTTGATAGCTTGATGGCACTCGTATTGATCCGCCTGTATCTGTGCCTAAACCAATATCTGCCTGTAACAGCGATACCGCGACGGCGGAGCCTGACGATGAACCGCCAGGAATTCGACCCAAAGCCGCTGGGTTGTCGAGGGGCGAGTAGTGTTTGTTTTGACCGTTCAAGCTGTAAGCGAGTTCATCGGTTATGGTTTTACCGACAAATACAGCCCCTTCTTCCAGTAACCTTGTTACGGTCGAGTTTGTTACTTCTGGGTAAGCATGCGTCAATAACCAAGTGGGGTTGCCCGCCGTGGTAGGTAACCCTTTCATATGAAATAAATCTTTTACCGCTAGCGACAAACCGTCCAGAGCCTTTGATTGGCTATCGACAAGTATCTCAGTGGCGCGTTGATTAGGCTGAGGTAAATAAACGAAGGGAGACGACACGTTAAGACTTACTAAAAATAAAAGATAACTCTATGAAACAATTGTTTCTACGTCAAGTCAAGTGAAACGTTTGTTCCATTGGTGTCGATATTATGATGTGTATCCCGATGAGATTACCTTTTCTTGTTACTTTATGGCTCGGTTGCGTTTTAACTACAATTTAGGATTGGCTAACTCGTCAAGTTGAACATACGTGTCGGTAATGGTGTTAACTCGTTTAGCGGCTGCATCGCCAAGTTTTTCATAGGTAAGGTTGCATAAAGTAGATATAAGGCTCATCGGCGCGGCGTAGCTATCGAACGGCAGTGTTTCACCAAGCTGACAGACGAGACAATGCTCAACATCGGATTTATAGGCTTGACCTGTTGGGTCAGTAATAAGAATAACCCGTGCGTGCTTAATGGCATCGAGAACAAACGAGAACTGCCGAGTTCGCCTTCTAAAGCCGAATAATATAACGATATCATCTTGGCTTAGGTCAACAATATCTTCTCCAATAGTTTGACCAGGTTGTGGTAGCAAAGATACCGACCGCCTTATTTGCATTAACTGCTGTCGAAAATGCAACGCTAACGGGTAAGCATTTCGGTAACCAATAATCGTTAGCTTACTTGCACGTGCTAAGAGGTCTGCAACCGTAGTGAGGGTGCGGGCATCAATGCCCTCTAGCGTGCCTGACACATTCGCTATTTCTTGTTGGAACTGTTCGGTAGTTTCAACGGCGCGCCCAAGCGGTACTCCCTGTTGGCGTACAAGTGATTGGGCGGCTTTTGCCTCTTGATGAGATGCAAAGCCTAACTGACGAAAGAGGCGACTAACGGTTGCTTTTGATGTCCCCGTACTCTCTGCAATCTGCGAGGTAGATTGAGACAATACGGCGATAGGGTTTTGCTGTAAATAATGAGCAATTTTTTTTCCTGAAGGCGAAAGCGACAAATAGGTTAACTCTATTTGTTTGATGATATCGTCAGGTGTGTGTTGAGCCATTACAGTACCATGTCGTTAACTACGCTTAATGTAGTATTACGTTCCGCTTTGTTGTTATGGTACATGAACAAATAAAAAACGCCTATGTAAACTGCGAGTTGGTAATAACAACCCCCATAGCTTTTTGTCGGCTATTAAGTAAAAAAGAATAAATTGATCCCTCTCTCGCGCTGACGCGTTTCGACTTACTGACACTATTTATCAAGGACGACTATGCTACTTACATTGCTTCACCGGTTTACACAAAGCCAAGCGTCGCAAAACGTTGACACTGCCGGCACAATAGCGATTACCAATTTAGACAGTGCCCAGTCTCTGTTGTCGGCGTTATGGGAGCAAGTAACATATCGCTTACCAGGCATCGGCCTTGGCATTGTATTGATGGTTGTGTTTATTTTATGCGCAGGACCATTGTCGCGCTTTCTCATCAAACCGCTGACGCGTACGACTTCCTCTGTGCTGTTGCGTTCTGTGTTAGAAAGAAGTATTAGCCTTTTTATTATCTTATTGGGCGTATACGTATTCCTTTATTTAGCGGGGTTAACAGGCTTTGCCATTGCAGTAGTAAGTGGCACCGGTGTGGTCGGATTGATCTTGGGCTTTGCGTTTCGCGACATCGCTGAAAACTTTATTTCAAGCCTGTTACTTACAATACAGCGACCGTTTAGCATAGGCGATATTGTTCAAGTAAATAGCTTCACTGGGATTATTCAAAAAGTCACAGCTCGGGCTACCACCCTGGTCGATTTTGATGGTAACCATATTCAAATCCCCAACGCGACGATTTATAAAGGGGTAATAAAAAACCTAACGGCTAACCCCCTAATGCGAGGCCATTTTATTATTGGTGTGGGGTACGACGCGTCGATAAGAGACGCGCAACGCATTGGGTTAGAGATTATAGAGCAGCACAAAAAGGTATTGTCCGACCCAGAGCCTCAAGTGCTTATCGATACGTTAGGAGCGTCATCTTACAATGTCAAAGTGTATTTTTGGATAAACGTAGAAGACACGAGTATCACTAAGATATCGTCGATGTTAATGCGAGATATGATAGCGGCATTTACTGCTGCGGGTATCAGTATGCCTGACGACGCAAGAGAGCGTATTTTCCCCCAAGGTATTCAATTAACTAATACTTCATTATCGAAATCGACGAAGGGTGAAACGTTGGAAGTAGATCATAAAAGCGCATCTAAAGACGGTGGCAGGTCCGGCAATGAAAGCGACGAAAAATGTGTTGATGATGTAATCGCACAAACGTCATCCCATGACGATGATGTAAGTAGCGACGCCCATGAAATCAGAGAGCAAGCTAGGCGTTCTCGCGACCCTGAGAGCGGCGATAACATACTGTAGCGTCAGCCTATTTTCTCTTGTATTCAAGAGGCGTGCGGTGCCGTTGGCGATAAATTGCAGCGAGCCAAAAAGCCTTGCCACAGCACAACATGTTTTGACATTGCCGCTTGATAGGCAGCGAAACGCGTTTCGGCATAAGCGCTAATGTACGTTTTGAAAGCGGGCTGCAAATCACTATTTTTTTGCCATTTTTGCCACAAGGGCAGTAGCTTGTAGTGATAGTTGTTCAGCGCACTGCCAATGGGCTGAATCTCGTTAATAAAAAACAGATAGAAGACGTTTCGCGCTATCTTAGCGGTATCACTTGCCCGTCCATCGGGGCAAGATATCCCGTCTAATGCAGGTTCAAGCGATTGGGTAAGCGCCGAAAGCGAACTGGTTAAGTAAGTTTGGGTATTCCACATCGTGGCCGGCAATCTCGATGATGCGATGATATGTAATTGTGTTTCAATTTCTTTACTCAAGCGGGTCGGTGGAGTGCCAGGTTCGTTGGATGACAATGCCGTTTCACTATCCGGCAGAGTTGAGGTTGAACCATTTCTTGCTAGGGTTCCTGACGACATGTTGAGTAAACTATCCAGATAATAAAGCGCAGTAATGCTAGCCTGTGCATCTTTGTTATTGTCAGCACTAAGTAATCTATCTGATACGGACAAACCAAGCTTCATTTCGTTGCTAGTTTGGATCATATTTGCCCAAACCGCGCCAAATTGCGCCTGTTTTTTTTCATGCCAGCCGCTTACCACTGTATATCGGTCGCTTGCTTGTGAACGCAGCTCGGACTTACAGTCGTTAAGTACGCGGTTGAGTGTAGATTCATATGCAAAACGTTGAGAGGGCAGCTGGCTTTTTCCGAGTGTGGTATTTCGCTGCGCAATTAACGTACTTAATTCGCATTCATCGATAGCATAAAACTCTCTCAAATTGAGGTTTATTGGCTCAATAACTTGATGTAAGCGCGCTCTATCTGGGAATGGAAGGCTCTCGGTTGGAGCGGAAACCGTTAGCGTAGTATCTAACACGCGTGACAACCTTACTGTATATGCGTCAACAGCTTCTTTGAGTTTATCTTCGCCAAAACAGCCTGTAAGCAATGAAAGCGTTAGAACAGCGAGGGCAAGGTAAAACGATTTACGCTGGTGCATTAGTGTGTAAGCTCCTGCCTCCATCGACATATAGCGTTTGACCCGTGATATAGCGTGCTTTGTTCAAAAAGCATACAGCTTGCGCGATATCGTCGGCCGTCCCCATCGAGCCTAACGGAATGCTACTTAATAATAGTTGCTTTTCGCTATCCGTTAGTGGGCGTTCGGGCCACAATATTGCGCCCGGAGCAACACCATTAACACGCACATTTGGCGCAAGCTCTGTAGCAAGCGAACGTGTTAGTGAAGCCAGCGCTGTCTTGGCCAAGCTGTAAACACTATGATTCATTAACGGCCGGTCAATGTGCATATCAATCATGTTAATAATGTTACCCGATGTCGCCTGTAACGCCGGTGCCAGCGCCTGAGATAAAAATAACGGCCCTTTTACATTGCTTCCAACCAATGACGTCCAATCATCTTGGGTTATGGTGCCAAGGGGAGTAGGGTAGAAGCTTGACGCATTATTCACCAATAGCGAAAGTGCTCCCCACTGTGTTAACGCCTTTTCTGCCAGTTGGTTTACTTGACTGATATCGCATAGGTTTGCTTGTAACGCTACCGCGCTGTCATGCCTTTGTGAGTTTAATTTCTCAACCAGGTTGTCGGCGTCTTTTTTAGCGCTACCGTAATGAATAATAATGTTAAAGCCTTCGTCATGAAGGTGTTCAGCAATCGTTGCGCCAATGCGTTTTGCTGCACCGGTAATTAGTGCTACCTGAGGCGAGTCAGCCATATTTTCCCTTACCGTTTGTATTAAAGTGCTTTGATTTTTTGCAACAGCATGTCGGCTTGCTGTTGATAATGAGCGCCAAATAATAACGTGTGATTGAGAATATGGTAGAACTGATAAAAAAGTTTTCTTTGTTCGTAATTTTTATCGATAGGGGTATGGCTTGCATACCCTTCAATAAATGACGTGGGAAACCCGCCAAATAACTCCGCCATAGCGAGGTCGGTTTCTCCATCTCCAATGTAAATAGCGGGGTCGAAGACTACGGGACCTTTGTGGCAAAAACCAACATTCCCATGCCACAAGTCACCATGAACTAACGCAGGGTGAGGGCAATGGCTCGACAGTACGTCTTTACATAGCTGCACTACAGGAATAGGCGTCGTAAACATGTGTCCTTCGATAGCTAAACGCTCAAGCACGCTTGCTATTCTGTACTCTGCAAAGAAGTCACTCCAGTTCACACTTCTTACGTTTGTTTGGATGCTTGCGCCAATATAGTTATCATGCAGCCACCCATAGTGCGTGTATTTATTGAGCGAGTGCATGGCAGCGAGTTGTGCACCGAGTCGCGCAAAATCGTTAGGTTTCGGCGCGATAAAGCGAATATGACTAAGTACAAGATACTCTTGCTGAGGGGTTTCATTTTTTGTCAGCCCCCAACAAATAACACGAGGGGTTAGTAGGGTGTTCGCTGCGTTAATCTCATCAAGTCCCTCTGCTTCGAGGTGCAGTTGTTGCGTGTCATCATACGCACGGGTTTTTACAAAGTACCGAGTATGGTTATCGTGAATAACATAAGAGTCGTGAGTGTCCCCCCCGCTTACGCGCTGGATGTGTGTACAAAGGAAAAGCGTACCAGTTACTTCAGAGATGTGCTCACTAATAAAATGCCACATGGCCAAACCCTCATCATCACTAGATTTTAAGCGAAGCGTTACTACTTTAGTATGGTATAAAAATCGCGCTTATGTTTTGTAAACGTGTCTGTTAAGTGGAAAATGCTAGGCAAATCAACTTTGTTGTACGTTTGTCGTTGCAGTTGTAACATCAGTCGTTATAATCGCTGGCTACGATATGGTTTCAGTGCAAAGGTATTCTTTTACAGCTGCAGTATTCGGCTGTTACTTTGCACTAAACACGACGGTGCCCGTGGCACCATTTAACTTTTACCCCACAAGTGGCGCAGAGTAGGTGTCACCACTGTATAGGAAATAAAATGCCTGTTATTACTCTTCCTGATGGAAGCCAACGCGCTTTCGAAAACCCAGTTTCTGTTCTTGACGTTGCCAATGACATTGGCCCTGGTTTAGCCAAGGCGACCATTGCAGGTAAAGTGAACGGTGAGTTGGTTGATGCGGTCGATATTATTGACGCTGATGCAAAACTACAAATTATTACCGCCAAAGATGATGATGGACTTGAGATTCTTCGTCATAGTTGTGCACATTTACTTGGTCACGCTATTAAGCAATTATGGCCAAATACAAAAATGGCAATTGGCCCTGTTATCGACAACGGTTTTTATTACGATGTTGATATGGAAGAAAGTTTAACCCAAGAAGATATGGTTAAGCTTGAAAAACGTATGCTTGAGCTGGCAAAAACAAACTATAACGTTGTTAAAAACAAAGTTAGCTGGCAAGAAGCACGTGACGCGTTCGACGCGCGTGGCGAATCGTACAAAATAGAAATTCTTGACGAAAACATCAGTAAAGACGACCGACCAGCGCTTTACCAACACGAAGAATACACTGATATGTGTCGTGGCCCCCATGTGCCGAACATGAAGTTCTGCCATCACTTCAAACTGATGAAGGTAGCAGGTGCTTACTGGCGTGGTGATAGCGACAACAAGATGCTACAGCGTATTTACGGAACGGCGTGGGCGGATAAGAAGCAATTGAATGCTTACCTTAAGCGCTTAGAGGAAGCCGAGAAGCGAGATCACCGTAAAATTGGTAAAGCATTAAACTTGTTCCATTGGCAAGAAGAAGCGCCAGGTATGGTGTTTTGGCATAACGACGGCTGGACGATTTATACTGAGCTTGAAAGTTTCGTACGCAAAAAACTTAGAGAGTACGATTACGATGAAGTGAAAGGCCCGTTAATGATGGACCGCACCTTGTGGGAAAAATCGGGACATTGGGACAAATACGCTGAAAACATGTTCACTACTGAATCAGAAAAGCGTGAATATGCCATTAAGCCAATGAACTGCCCCGGTCATGTGCAAATATTTAACCAAGGCCTAAAGTCTTACCGCGATCTTCCATTACGTATGGCTGAATTTGGTTGCTGCCATCGTAACGAACCGTCTGGTGCATTGCATGGTTTAATGCGTGTTCGTGGTTTTACCCAAGATGATGCACACATTTTCTGTACAGAAGAGCAGATATTGGAAGAAGTGAGCGGCTGTATTCGTATGGTTTATGAAACCTATGCCGCGTTTGGTTTTGAAAATATTGCTGTGAAATTGTCAACACGCCCAGAGCAACGTGTTGGGTCTGACGAAATTTGGGATAAGTCTGAGGCGGCATTGGCTGATGCGCTTAAAGCAAACGATATTGCGTTTGATTACCAACCTGGAGAGGGCGCGTTCTACGGTCCAAAGATTGAATTTACATTACACGACTGTTTAGACCGTGCGTGGCAGTGTGGAACGGTTCAACTAGATTTCTCAATGCCGGGTCGACTAGGGTCCACGTATGTTGCCGAAGACGGCGAAAGAAAAGTACCGGTTATGATTCACCGTGCTATTCTCGGCTCCCTTGAACGATTCATCGGGATTCTTACGGAAGAATTTGCGGGTTTTTATCCACTATGGTTAGCCCCTCAACAGGTCGTTATCATGAATATTACTGATAAACAGGCCGATTACGCGCAAGATTGTGCTAAAAAACTACAAGAAATTGGAATTAGAGCAAAGTCTGACTTGAGAAATGAGAAGATTGGCTTTAAAATCCGCGAGCACACCTTAAAGCGTATTCCATATATGCTGGTGGTAGGCGATAAAGAAATGGAAGTTGGCGAAGTGGCAGTGCGTTCACGTCGAGGCGACGACCTTGGGAAAATGACCCTGGAAAACTTTATTGCCATGGCTCAACAAGAAGTGGTTGAAAAGACCATTAAGTAATTGAGCTTTTTCGTGTATACTGCACGACAGTGTCTGCTTTTGTATATTTCAATTCGAAGGCAAGAGCAGACAAACGATTTAAATGTTTGGAGGAATAGCATATTAAAGGCGCTAATAATAAGGCTCAGGGCGATAAAGCCCGCATTAACGATGAGATTAAAGCCAGAGAAGTTCGATTAATTGGCAAAGATGGAGAACAGGCTGGCGTAGTTTCACTTGCTGAAGCAACTCGACACGCGGAAGAAGCGAGCCTCGATCTAGTGGAAATCAGTCCGAATGCCGAGCCGCCTGTCTGTAAAGTTATGGACTATGGCAAGTTCCTCTTCGAAAAAAGTAAGGCTCAAAAAGAGCAGAAGAAAAAACAGAAGCAAATTCAGGTCAAGGAGATTAAATTTCGCCCTGGCACTGATGAAGGCGATTACCAGGTAAAACTGCGCAACCTGCGTCGCTTTCTTGAAGGTGGTGATAAAGCCAAAGTTACGATCCGTTTCCGCGGACGTGAAATGGCGCACCAAGATATTGGTATTGATTTGCTAAATCGCGTTAAAGGTGATTTAGAAGACATTGCCAACTGCGAGTCTTTCCCACGTCGTGTGGAAGGCCGTCAGATGATCATGGTGCTAGCCCCAACTAAGAAGTAGTAACGGTCTAAAGTTTTCAAGAAACTGCGTCTTGAAACACCTTGCTGCAAACATTAACCGACAACAGGCAACTGCAAGCCTACAATGTCGATACTAAACAATGCGGAGTTTTAGCAATGCCTAAAATGAAAACTGTAAGCGGTGCCGCCAAACGTTTTAAGAAAACGGGTTCTGGCCGCTTTAAAAGCAAACAGTCTCACTTACGTCACATTCTGACTAAGAAGAGCTCTAAGCGTAAACGTCACTTACGTGGCAAAAAACTGGTTCATGATTCTGATACCAAATTGGTTCAGCGCATGTTGCCTTACGTTTAAGACTTAGGAGACTATAAATGGCTAGAGTAAAACGCGGCACAATCGCACGTGCACGCCACAAAAAAGTCCTCAAGCAGGCAAAAGGTTATTACGGTGCTCGTTCACGTGTTTATCGCGTAGCGGTACAAGCCGTAACTAAAGCTGGTCAATATGCTTATCGTGACCGTCGTCAGCGCAAGCGTCAATTCCGTCAATTGTGGATTGCACGTATCAATGCTGCTGCACGTCAAAATGGTATGTCATACAGCCGTTTCATTAACGGTTTGAAGAAAGCGTCTGTTGAAATCGATCGTAAGATCCTTGCCGACATCGCTGTACATGACAAAGCAGCTTTCAGCGCACTAGTCGATGCGGCTAAAGGCGCATTAGCTTAATTATTAACTAATTAAGTTTAAGTTCTTTCGGAAAAAGGCGAGCAGGATGCTCGCCTTTTTTCGTTTCTACGCTTTTTTATAAAAAAAAGCATGAAAATACGTCAATATCAGCTATCTAGGGTAGCCCTTCTAATTACCTCTCGTGTAAACTAACGGCTTTATTTCAGGCAAGCCTAAGCTCGTGAAAAGCAACTTCACCGCTTTGGCCATCCAGTCATCATGCACATTGAGGAAACCATGGAGCTTGACGCGATTATCAATCAGGCAAAGAGCCAGATTGACGCTGCCGAAGATGCAGCCACACTAGACCAAGTTAGGGTCGAATTCATGGGTAAGAAAGGTAAACTTACCGACTTACTTAAAGGGTTAGGAAAGCTTTCTAACGAAGAACGTCCTGCCGCGGGTCAAAAAATTAACGTGGCTAAGCAGGCAATACAGCAAGCCATTTCTGCAAAAGGCGATTTACTTCGTACTGCCGAAATGAACAGTAAACTTGCTGAAGAAGCAATTGATGTAACCTTACCTGGACGTACCGAAAAACCCGGTAACCTTCACCCTGTAAGTCGCACAATTGCTCGTATCGAATCATTCTTTGGTGAACTTGGCTTTTCGGTTAAAACTGGGCCTGAAATTGAAGATGGTTTTCACAATTTCGATGCATTGAATATTCCTGCGAATCACCCAGCTCGTGCTGATCACGATACGTTTTATTTTAACCCTGACATGATGTTGAGAACGCAAACATCAGGGGTTCAAATCCGTACGATGGAAGTAGAGAAGCCACCACTTCGTATTATCTCTCCAGGTCGTGTGTATCGTAACGATTACGACCAAACCCATACACCGATGTTTCATCAGGTTGAAGGGTTAATGGTAGATAAGAACGTTAGCTTTACCGACCTTAAAGGTATTCTGCACGATTTTCTGCATCACTTCTTTGAAGAGTCTCTCGAGGTGCGTTTCCGTCCGTCTTACTTCCCATTCACTGAGCCATCAGCGGAAGTAGATGTTATGGGTAAAAACGGTCAATGGCTTGAAGTTTTGGGTTGCGGTATGGTTCATCCTAACGTGCTTAAAGCGGTTGGGATCGACCCAGAAGAGTATACAGGCTTTGCCTTTGGTATGGGCGTTGAGCGTTTAACCATGCTGCGTTATGGGGTTAATGACTTGCGTGCATTTTTTGAAAACGACCTTCGTTTTCTTAAGCAGTTCAACTAAGGCAGAGAGTAGACATGAAATTCAGTGAAAATTGGTTAAGAGAATGGGTTAACCCGTCGCTGTCGGCACATGAGCTGTCTGAACAGTTAAGCATGGCCGGTCTCGAGGTTGATGGTGTTGAGCCTGTCGCGGGAGACTTTTCTGGCGTACTTGTTGGGGAAGTCGTGGAGTGCGGTCAGCATCCAAACGCAGACAAACTACGAGTAACAAAAATTAACGTAGGTGGCGATGAACTATTAGATATTGTCTGTGGTGCGCCTAACTGCCGTCAAGGGATTAAAGTGGCTGTTGCGTGTGTTGGCGCAGTACTACCTGGTGACTTCAAAATTAAAAAAGCGAAACTACGCGGCGAGCCCTCATTCGGCATGCTATGTAGCTTTTCTGAGCTAGGTATTAGCGACGATCATGACGGCATCATAGAGCTTCCTGCGGATGCACCTATTGGCAGCGATATTCGTGATTACCTTAGCCTAAATGACAAAGCCATTGAAGTAGATCTTACCCCTAACCGTGCTGATTGTTTGGGTTTACGCGGTATTGCACGCGAAGTGGGTGTGCTTAATAACCTAGACGTTTGTGAGCCTGTTATTGAAACGGTCGATGCCACTATCGACGATAGTCTTAGCATCACGTTAACTGCCGACGACGCCTGTCCGCGTTACTTGGGCAGGGTAGTTAAAGGTGTAAATGTAAAAGCGGCATCACCATTATGGCTGGTAGAGAAACTAAGGCGCTGCGGCATTCGAAGTATTGACCCTATCGTTGATGTCACCAATTTTGTTCTTCTTGAACTTGGTCAGCCGATGCATGCATTTAATTTGGCATCCATTGATGGCAACATTAATGTGCGTATGGCACGTGAAGGCGAAGTGCTTACATTACTTGATGAGACAGAAGCCAAGCTTAAAGACAATACGCTGGTTATTGCTGATGACAACAAGGCCTTGGCGATGGCGGGTATTTTCGGTGGCCTTCACTCGGGTGTAACCAGCGAAACACAAGATATTTTGCTTGAAAGTGCATTCTTTAGCCGTGATGTAATTATGGGGCGAGCGCGTCAATATGGTTTGCATACTGACGCCTCACACCGTTACGAGCGTGGTGTCGACCCGCTACTACAACATAAAGCAATGGAGCGTGCTACCGCGCTTATTCTTGATATTTGTGGTGGTCAAGCCGGTCCGGTTGTTGAAGCTGCTGCTGAAGAAAAATTACCGAAGCAAGCAAAGGTAACGCTTCGTCGTGCGCGCTTAGCTCGCGTATTAGGTATTACCATTGACGATGCGAAAGTAACGGAAATGCTAAACCGTCTAGGGCTTGATGTAACCGAAATCGACGCCGGCTGGGATGCTATTGCGCCAAGCTATCGTTTCGATATTTCTATCGAAGAAGACCTCATTGAGGAAATTGCTCGAGTTTACGGTTATAACAACATTCCAAACGTTGCGCCGAACGCCACGCTGGCAATGTTACCGTCGCAAGAGTCTAAGCTTCCACTTAGCAGCATGAAATCGTTGCTGTTAAGTCGTGGTTATAATGAAGCCATTACATATTCTTTTGTCGACCCTAAAGTGCAAAATGCGCTTTTCCCTGACGCAAAAGGTATGGTGCTGCCTCATCCGATATCGTCTGATATGTCGGTGATGCGCGTGAGCTTGTGGCCTGGACTACTTGGCGCAACGGCGTATAACCAAAAACGTCAGCAACAACGTATCCGTCTTTTCGAGACAGGTTTACGCTTTATTCCTCAGCCAGATGCGCCTAACGGCGTGTTGCAAGAAAACGTTATTGGCGGTGTTTTAGCCGGCCGACGTAATGACGAGCATTGGGATTTAGGCGACAGTCCAGTGGACTTTTTCGATGCGAAAGCTGATGTCGAAGCACTGTTGGCGCTTACGGGTAAAACCGGCGAGTTCCAGTTTGTAACCACTGAGCACTGCGCACTGCACCCAGGCATGGCAGCGAAAATTTTGCTCAATGGTGAAGAAGTTGGCTATATTGGTGCTATACACCCACAATTTACCAAGTTGTTAGGTGTTAATGGCCGTGTATTTGTATTTGAACTAGCGATAGACGCTATTACAACTCGGAAATTACCGCTTGCAGCGCCTGTATCACGCTTCCCGTCAAACCGCCGAGACATCGCCATTACGGTGAAGGACGAGGTTCGCGTAGGAAATGTGCTTTCTTACATAGAAAATATTGGCGTAAATCAATTAGTTGCTCTAAACTTGTTCGATGAGTACAAAGGAAAGGGGATTGAACCCGGTTACAAGAGCCTTGCTTTGTCACTTCATTTACAAGATCCGGATAAAACCTTAGAAGAAGCTGAAATTCAGCAGGCTGTGGATACTGTGGTTAAAGGTCTGGAATCTGAGTTTGGGGCCGCGTTAAGAGAGTAAACTATGGCATTGACCAAAGCCGAGATGGCTGAACACCTATTCGAGAAACTAGGCATCAATAAACGTGATGCGAAAGATCTGGTAGAGCTTTTTTTTGAAGAAATAAAAGGCGCTCTAGAATCTGGTGAGCAAGTAAAACTGTCAGGTTTTGGCAACTTTGACCTGCGCGATAAAAATGAACGTCCCGGCCGTAATCCTAAAACGGGTGAGGACATTCCAATTAAAGCGCGCCGAGTGGTGACATTCCGCCCGGGTCAAAAACTAAAGAGCCGAGTAGAAAACTCGACGCCTGTCGACTAATCGTATTTATTAGTTGTATACATAAAGAAAAAGAGCGAGTGTACTCGCTCTTTTTGTCTGTGCGTTTTGCATAATATTGACGTTATTACTAGTACGGAGGAAGTGTGAATAAAGCACTTGTTGTTCTCTTATCTTGCATAATTTTGATTGGGGCCTATTTCGCCTATTTATCCAATACATCGCAGGAGCGTAGCGAGGACGCTGCATATGTTCCTGTTATTACGGTGATGGATATATTACATGCTACTGACTTACAGTCTGGAATAAAGCATGCGGTAAAGCAGGGTGATGGCGAGAAAATTGACGAATGGGTGTCTCAAGCGCTCGCTGTAGCTGAAGAAGCAAAGTTACCAACGACTGATATCACGTACCTACAGTCTGATGCAGCGCGAGATTACCTTATTTTTAATGCTAAGCGACAGCTTTTTAATGACGCGTTCGAAGCACAGTACTATTCGCTAGGCGGTATCGACGAGCTTAAAGTTAAATTCCCAGAAGCGCAGGATTTGTTCGAACGAGCACAAGGGCTTTTGGATAAGCGTGAACAAATTATTTACCAGATAGCGATGACAATATCAGGCAACCAGACGCCAACGCCTCAAGATGTAAAGAACGCGCAAGACATATGGATAGAGAAAAATAAAAACGAGAGTCAACAAACGCCAGGTAGTTAATAAGCGTGATAGCTAATAAGAGTCCGGATTATAGCGGCCGTTGGTTTTTCTTACGCCATCTTTTTTCCAGAACGCCAACGAGGATATTTGTGATTCCCACAAATCCGCTGCGTTCCAGGTAAAGATTCCGTGGTATCTTGCCGCCAGAAATTCAGGATCATAATGGCTCTTTTCTCTACTTTGAGCGTAAAACAGATTACTTTTTTTCGAGACGACAACTTCTGTTTGGCTTAAAAATTGTATTTGCCTACGTGTTATTTGCTTGCAAATAGGCTCCTCTACATTGAATGGGTAGAGTGAAGAAACGATTGCGCGTTCAATTTCACCACTCTCTTCTTGAATGAAATATATACCCGAGCCAAGGGGAAAACGGCCGACCATTTTTAAAAAGCATGAAACATGTGTAGGGTGATTAGTTTTTCTCTGTATACTTTCTTCAATAATGTCGTAAGCGCGATAGATTTCTTGGTAATCAAGGTCTTTTTTTGTTGAGAGTAAAAAAGAGGCATATGTCATAGGTATACGAATGAGATCCCCAAGTTCGTGACCCGTTTTTTTAAGACCACTTAAAATATCTATCATAAAGGTAAGTTGTTTTTGTTCGTTAGCAATAAAGGCTGCTTTTTCCTCTCTGCTGTCAAACCGAACGGTCGGGATCCCCACGCCTAGCTTTATATAGTCCATCGTCTTCTTATCAATAATGCTAAGTAATGATAAGCGTTCGCTATTATTAAGGCGGCGATACCTATCTCTTCCTAACACCTGCTGAGCCTCAGGGCTATGTAATCCAATCGATTGTAATAATGCCGCTTTAGCTAAAGGTTTTAAAATGCTTTCCCGGTATGCGAGCTTTGTGTCGCTAGCCATAGGCTGTCGCGTTAGATTTACCGTATTACTCGCATCATTTTTATTTGCCATTAAACTAAATTTATCAGCAGTGGGAAATAACCTTTTAAGTTCATCGTTTAACAATGAATACTCAAAAATATGTTTGAACCTCACTTCTTCAAATAACGCAATGGTCAGTGCGGCAATATAAATAGGCTTATACTTTTCATTACGAATGTGGCGCACTTTGTCTTCAGGCGACGGGGTTGATAACGCAATGGTTCCTAAAAACTGCCCAAAAATTTGATGGCCATCTAATAAATCTAGAATTTCATCAGTGAGATGATCAAGTGCCTCATAGCGATCATTTCTGGCAATGTTAACCGTCTTCTCTAGTGCACGGTGCTCATCTTCCAACTTTGTTTGCTGAGCGACCAGACGGGCAATATAACGTTGGGTTGAGGGCTGGCCTTTAATCGAAGGGTATTTACCCTTTTCTTTTCGGTAGGTATCTATACGGTCAAGCTGCTCTTGAAATGTATCGATTTTACGCTTTAACAAGGCAAGAGACCGATATTGCGCCTGATATTCATTGAAAAATACTTCGGCATTATCAACGAGCTTTCGAAACCTCTGCCTGAAGTCTGTTATTTTCTTAGAAATTTCGCTTACCATAGTAGGTATCTGCGAAAACCTATTTTCCACAGAACGGAGGGCGCTAAATCGTGATTTGCTATTTTGTAGCATCGACAACCATAAGGGTAAACATAACTTCAATGTCTTTTAAACGTAACACCGACATCGAATTTATGCAATAAAGTGCATGTTTTAAGTCGTAAAACATGCCTTATTACAATTATTTACTCTGCGGCGATCTCGGCCCATATTCCATCGGTTAACGTTGCAAGTTTATCTGGTGAAATAGCAATTTCTAATCCGCGCTTACCTGCGCTTACGTAAATCGTAT
The DNA here is from genome assembly GCF_057539655.1 of Alteromonas sp. 4NH20-0056. Lineage (NCBI taxonomy): Bacteria > Pseudomonadati > Pseudomonadota > Gammaproteobacteria > Alteromonadales > Alteromonadaceae > Alteromonas > Alteromonas sp. 4NH20-0056. Next base: position 96,252 of record NZ_BAAJLS010000006.1, read on the forward strand.
GTTGACCCTGTGCGCTACTGTGTATAACGGTACGTAACGGTTTTTTCTGCCCAATAGGGCTAACCCCACCCAACACATACCCGGTGCTTCTGGTTACCGTATCAGACGCCGCCATTTTTATCTTTTTTGCGCCGATAATTTTAGCTAATTTTTTTTCGCTTAGTTTATGATTCACCGGCACTAGCGCGACGACTAATGTTTTCGTATCGCTCTCAAGTACCAGTGTTTTAAAAACAGCGTTTGCGTTTAAAGATAATTTCTCAGCCGCTTCTAAACCATAAGAAGCGGCCAGTGAGTCATGCTCGTAGCTAAGTACCTCGTGAGGTATTTTTTGTCTTCGAAGTAATGTAATTGCAGGTGTCACAGCGCTCCCGTTAATGTGCTCATCATTACCTCGTTGGTTTTGGATTAGGATACCATTGTCGGGTGTGCTTTATTGCGCCCGGCAGTAATGGAGTCGCGCCGTGGGTAGCGTAATCCTCAAACCCTTTAATAAAGTAATCAGAAAGAGGGTGGCCTGATTGACCACTAGGTAGCGTCAGAACAGCCTCATCTAACTTACCAGGCCTTGCGAAAAACCGCTGTGATGCACCAAATTTAGGCGCTTGAACTGCAGGCATATAGGTGTCACCAAAGCCATCTACCGTTCGCATATTCAGAGCGTCGCCCACAAGGGGTATTTGACTTGAAAAAGGGTGCTCTACCTTAAGCGCGTTTACCTTTCCCCATGCCAATTCGGTTAAATCTCCGTCTACGGGGGAAAAGCGGTCGAGTAATTCATTTTTGGCACTGCGATAGGCGTCGACGAGCAATGCGTCGAAGCTTGAATGTTGCTCTTGAAGCCACGACGTAGGCTGTGTATGAATAAGCTGCCATACCGCAGGTTCAATGCCTCTTAGCAGCCCTCTGCTGTCAACCCCGTCATTATCAATTTCAGATAAGATTTGCCCGAAAAGGTTTTGGATAACATGGCGTCTAAATGCTTTCACCAGGGTATAGCCGACAGAGGATTCACACGCACAAGCGCCCCAAGTGTTTAGGTATGATATGTCTGGCTTAAATTCAATGCGTTGCGATGCGAGTATTCCCGTGAGCAACGTATGCCAGGGCGTAAGAAACTGTGCGTTGTTGTCTAATTGGATGGCATAAAAGTCGTTTTCAGTAAATTGGGCCTTCTCAAAAAGGCGTGCTTTAATCTGCAGGCCTCTGGCGCCTAGGGCATACCCTCCATTACCTAATTTAGCAAGATCGTTTGCCGCAATTACCCGTGAGTTTGCGGTCCATATTCTATCGTTGTCTGGGTTTAACACGAGTGGTAAATTTTCAGCAAGTTTTACACCTTGAGCAGCAAATTGCTGTTCACTGAGCGCGATGTTTGACGCTAATTCACGATGCATGACTGCGCCAGCTGGTAACCATGCAATACTTCCTTCTTTATCGGCCATCACCATATTTTGTGTAGGAATAGCGATAGTTCTCCCGACTATAATACCGTCCTCCACTGATTTTACCGTTCCCATATTTACGATGGAAAGATTTACCGCGAAAGGGTGATGTGCTACCCAATTTAGTGCGTACCGTTTTCCGTTGATTTCTCTCACGGGGCCATATTCACTTTTAACAATTGGATAGACGTGAGAAGTGCCATTCGATGAGACAATATGCTCTTCTTCTGTCGTGGTTGGCGCGTTTTCAGGTAATGCAATCCAATCAACGTTATCTAAGTTCGCGTTGGTAAAGCCCCACGCTACGTGATCATTTGTCCCAACCACAATACTGGGTAGCCCAGGTAATGACACGCCGGTCATCGATACCGCTTCATTATTCTCTTTATAATTAAGTTGCGCACGATACCAAATGTTCGGTACGCGAAGGCCAAGGTGCATGTCGTTAGCCAACATGCCATGCCCTGTTGGCGTTAAATTACCACTTACCGCCCAATTATTACTGCCTATATCAGGCAGCTCGGTGGCGTTGTAAGCAACATTATCTAGTGATGAAAGAAACGAAGGGTACTCGGGGATATCTTTAACTTGAGATTCAATTACGCTGCCATCTAACGCGGCTTGGTAATTACTGGGTTGAGTAACAAAATCATAAATTGCTTCGCCGTACTTCTCTTTCAAGAGTGTACGTGCCAAGTCTAGATTTAACTGACTTCCCTGTAAATCCAGATACATACTATATGCAACCAAAATACTATCGGTAGGCTTCCAGCGATTTAATGTAACGCCGGTGACGATATATTCAAAAGGTAGGATATTGTATTCATCAATGGCGGCATTAACGCCGTGCGAGTATCGTATTAACAATTGTTTTTGCGACAAAGGTAGCGCTTCAAATACTTGCTTTGCACGTGTTGAAAATTGATGGAATCGAATGCTCTTATCACGCTTTAAAGCAATGTCGCCAACCCATTCAGACAAGGCGCCTGATGCTGAACGGCGAAGCAAATCCATTTGAAATAAACGGTCTTGGCCATGTGCAAACCCCAATGCGTAAGCGGCATCAAATTTTGTTGCTGCATTTATCACTGCATGACCCATCGCGTCGCGCGACAATTGCGTATGCGCATCAACGTTCTTAGTTGTGCTATTTCCATCAAGCGTGGGTAAACTTAACCATAGCGAAAGGTAAACAGCACCTACCGCTAAAACTGCAATGCTCACCACACCCGCTACAGACCATTTTATCCAATTAATCACGTGTATTACTCCGCGTTTTTCTCTATCCTATCGGCACATGAGATAAATTTGAAGCGTTGTTTAACAAAGAATGATTTACCGGTTACGCACTTCTCGGTAGCGTTCAAAACAAAACGTTATAGCAAGGAGTATTCGTTGGGGCCATTGATGTTAGATTTTCAGGCAGAAATGTTATTGCCTGAGGAGAGAGAGAAATTAGCACACCCAACCGTTGGCGGTGTCATTTTATTTAGTCGTAACTTTCACGATAAAGCACAATTGCGAGCACTAATTGACGACATTCGAAAGTATGCTCATTCGCCACTACTTATTGCTGTTGATCACGAAGGCGGACGCGTACAGCGTTTTAGAGAAGGGTTTACACACTTACCTGCTATGGGCGAGTTAACCACCCTTAGTACGAGTAAAGACGAAGCTTTATCGCTATCACGAGCATGCGGCGTGGTAATGGCCTACGAGCTTAAAAAGATGGATATCGATTTTAGCTTTGCACCTGTACTCGACATTAACAATATCTCGCAGGTGATTGGCGATAGGGCATTTGGATGTAACAGTGAGGAGGTTATTCTTCTTGCTAATGCGTTGATCGACGGTTTACACGAAGGCAACATGCCCGCTATTGGAAAACATTTTCCAGGGCATGGTAGCGTTACCGCTGACTCTCATATCGCGCTTCCCGTTGATGAACGGTGTTTAGAAGATATAGCGCGCGATGATATGACGGTGTTCAAATCGCTAATTGGCGATAAAAAACTTGATGGGATAATGCCTGCGCACGTTATCTATTCCGACGTGTGCGATAAACCGGCTGGGTTTTCACATCACTGGCTTCAAACCGTGTTAAAAAAACAGCTCGCGTTTAGAGGGGCGGTATTTTCAGATGATCTGTCGATGCATGGGGCGAGTGTTGCCGGGAACTATGTCGACCGAGCCCAAGCAGCCCTGTCTGCTGGCTGCGATATGGTGTTAGCCTGCAACAATGAAAAAGGTGCTGAGGCAATCCTCGACGGGCTATCTCACGATGAAGTATCTAATGCAAAAGCACACTCTGAGCAGGTATTAATGTCACTCGCTAAAAGAACGCTTTCTATTGACAAGGAGACGTATCTCGCCGCTCAGCAGCAGGTATTACGAGCACTCGACAAACGGTAGATATTGAAGGTGGCGACGTAAAAAGTACGCTGTAAATACGCAAAAAACAAACCGTAATTCATTTACGCGTTACACGGTAGTCTCTGTAACGCCTGCTTGCGCATTTAAATAGCGAGCAAAGGTAAAAAGATAATCGGATAAACGATTAAGATAAGCAGGCACAACGCTTGGCACATCATGTTGCTTAGACAACGTGATAACAGAGCGTTCTGCACGGCGACACACTGCTCTACAAACGTGTCCTTGCGCGGCCGCGGTTGAGCCCCCAGGCAATATAAATTGTGTTTGGGGTGGCATGGTAGCGGTAAGCGTATCGATGTCTTTTTCTAACTTGTCGATATCCTCTTGCGTGAGCGTCGAGCTCGCTGAAATCGCAAAACCTGCTTGAAACAAGTTACGTTGAATATGATGCAACCCTTCTCGATGCTCTGGTTCAACCATGGCGGCAAGTAGGCCTATGTTGCTATTAAGCTCGTCGATATCGCCGTAACTATTAACAACCATGTCGTCTTTTTCAACGCGTATCATTTCTTTTGCATAAATTTGTGTGCTGCCTTTATCACCAGCACGCGTATAAATTTTCATAATGATGGCTCTTCAGTATCAGCAACCGGACGTTGGTAACGGTTGATAGTCATGATCATTCCAAACAAGGGGTGATCGAAATAATGCAGTTGTTTACTGATCACTCGTCTTTGCTCTGAGAAAGGAACAGATACGAGTTCGTACTCCACGGTCGCCGTATCTGCTTGCGTTGGTTGCATCTCTTCAACGTAAGCGTCAATGTCAGTATCATCTTGAACCTCATCATCTTGCCCGCCAATACGAACGTCTTTCACCCGTGGGTCTTTGACAACCGGTAGCCTAAAGAAAACATTGTTATCGATATGTAGGTAGGGCACGCGGTTAATATATTTCAAAAATACCTTAACCGTTCCATCAAGCTCCCAGATAGGGGCGAGCATGGCAGTGTCTTGCGCATTACTAGTATCACTTTCTTCGTTTTGGCCTTCTTCCAGTGACATAACCTCTTGCAGTGTCATGTCGGTAAGCGATGAAGATGCCGATGCTATCTTGTCGAAAATGTCGGGTTCGACTGCTGAGATGGATGACTGCGGGTGATCGAACGACATAGTGTCTATCAACGTATCGCTTAGCATCAATTGTCGTTCACTCCCGTCACTATTGAACCGTTTCGAATAGTTGTCGCCAGCAAAAAGCCTGACAGTAAACGCATTATCTTTACCGAAAAAAACCGGTTGTCTCCACGTTACATGCGTCAGCCGTTCTAAAGCACGATTTTGCCGTATTTGTTTTGAGAGTGAGACGAGTGTTTGCTGCTCGCTGGATAGCAAATGTGCATGATTCGCTAATGGCCAGTCGTGTCCTTCTATGGTTATAGGCAACGATTGCGGGGAAGGCAGACGATTATTAACATGATTAGTCACAATGGAATTGTTTGCTACCGTCATCCACGGTTTCGCATCTTCACAATATGAAAACGTTGGTGCTTCAGGCATGCTCATATGACTTACGCCAAAAAAATGTAACCAATGATCGGCAATGGCGCTATCGTCGGGCCCGACAACTGAGGGCGCTACGGTAGTTATATTATTTTCGATATCTAACGCATCGTCTTGGCTGAATGCGACAATCGGTTCAGGGGAGGGAGCGCTGTCTTGTGGCTCGATGTCGCTCGCATTGTTAACGTTTACGTCTTGTAAACCCATAGTGTCTTCAGGTTGTGCTAATGAAAGCGAGAGGAAGTCAACGTCATACGATGGGATGGAAAATAAATTCTTATTGGGCCACAGCGCTAGACTAGAGTCAGGCTCATCAGCATGGCACACCGACAGCCCTTGTTTAAGCCAGCTTATATCTGGGCTAACGATAGCGCCAATAACATCAACATCGGCATGGGGAGTAAGTAAACCGTTAGAGAGACCAAATTGCTCCTCAAGTTCAGATAGTGCGATATTGCGCTTAAACGCAATAACTTCAACATCAAACCACCATGCGTCATCTGCCTGAATGGGGAGTGTAAATAGTAGTGTTAATAGTGAACACCAGCGAACCAGCCTCATGTTATCGCGACTCCTTTGCAAAATCGGCAATGATATCACTGATAAATGCCATTCTCTTTTCTGCGCTATCAGTTTGTTTAACAAGACGTAACTTCTGACTCCCTTCGAATTTAAACAGCTGCGGTTTCGTTTGCACCAGTTTAATAATGTAGCCGGGGTCAACACGTGTTGTTTCGGTAAATTCTATGGTACCGCCTTGTGCAGACAAGTCTACTTTTAGAATGCCAATAGCCTGTGCTTTTAATTTTAATTCAGCAACTCGAATGAGGTTCTTCGCCGGCTCCGGCAACAACCCAAACCGGTCTATACATTCTACTTGGAACTCATCAATGTCGTCTTGCGATTTACAGCTGGCTAGACGTTTGTAAAGGGACAAACGCATGTTAACGTCTGCAATGTAGTCGTCGGGCAGCAATGCGGGGATACGAAGCTCTACTTCAGTGTGACCTGATGTCGCATCTTCTAATGAAGGCTCACGCCCTTCTTTTAGTGCTGTCACGGCGCGGTCAAGCATATCCATGTACAAGCTGAAGCCAATACTGGCAATTTGGCCCGATTGGTCATCACCCAATAACTCTCCTGCGCCCCTAATTTCTAAATCGTGGGTTGCTAATGCAAAGCCAGCGCCAAGATCCTCTAATTGGGCAATCGCCTCAAGGCGTTTGCCCGCATCTTTGGTCATCCGTTTGGGGTGAGGGGTTAACAAGTAGGCGTAAGCTTGGTGATGTGAACGGCCTACACGACCACGCAATTGATGCAATTGGGCCAGCCCTAAATGGTCTGCTCTGTCCATAATGATGGTATTGGCACTCGGTACATCTATGCCGGTTTCAATTATGGTGGTGCACACAAGCACGTTATAACGCTGATGATAAAAGTCACTCATCACCGCTTCAAGTTCTCGCTCCCGCATCTGGCCATGTCCTACAGCTATGCGAGCCTCGGGCACGATTTCAGCAATTTCTTCTGCTGTGCGAGCAATGCTGTCTACTTGGTTGTGAAGGAAGTACACTTGGCCACCACGTAATATTTCACGCATGATAGCTTCGCGTATCACCGCCTTATTTCGCTGTTGTACAAACGTTTTTATAGACAGTCGGCGCGCAGGTGCTGTGGCGATAATAGACAAGTCGCGCATACCCGACAGCGCCATATTGAGGGTTCTGGGAATAGGGGTAGCGGTAAGCGTAAGAATATCGACGTCGGCCCGTAACGATTTTAATTTTTCTTTTTGGCGCACACCGAATCGGTGTTCTTCGTCAATAATGACCAACCCTAGATCTTTGTATTTAATGTCACTAGATAACAGCTTATGGGTGCCGACCACAATGTCGACCTTGCCCTCACCAATCCTTTCAATGGTGTCTTTTTGCATTTTGCCGCTGACAAACCGGCTCATCACTTCTATCTCAAACGCCCATGAGGCGAATCTGTCTTTAAAGTTCTCGTAATGCTGCTGAGCAAGAAGGGTAGTGGGCACTAAGATGGCAACCTGTTTTCCTTGGTTGGCTGCAAGAAATGCTGCGCGCATCGCTACTTCGGTTTTACCAAAGCCAACGTCACCACAAACAAGCCTGTCCATTGCCTGAGGGCTACCCATGTCGTGCATAACCGCTGCAATGGCTTGAGCTTGGTCGGGGGTCTCTTCAAATGGAAAGCTGTCAGCAAATGCTTGGTAGTCTTCCCAATTAATGGGATAAGCAAAGCCCGGTTTGGCAGCGCGGCGCGCGTACACATCTAATAATTCGGCGGCAACGTCGCGTACTTTTTCTGCTGCTTTTTGTTTCGCTCTTGACCATGCGTCGGACCCGAGCGCATTCACCGGCGCGTTCTCCGCATCGCCTCCGGTGTAACGTGAAATTAGGTGTAGTGAGGCTACAGGTACGTATAATTTCGACTGTTTAGCATACTCAATACACAAGTACTCGGTTGCCACGCCGCCGGCATCTAGGGTTTGTAAGCCAAGGTAACGGCCAACACCGTGGTCAAGATGAACGACGGGCTGACCAATAGAAAGCTCTGCCAAATTGCGAATGATCGCACTTTCGTCAGTGGCGGTGCGCTTGTCTCGCAAACGTCGTTGACTGACTTTGTGCCCGAGAAGCTCTGTCTCAGTGATAAACAGCAGCTCGCCTTCATTGGTTGTCCACCTGAAACTATGCTCGACCATTCCTACCGTAATGCCGACCGATTCATGACTCGCTAAAAAGTCATTAAAGGTGTCAACAGGCGAGGGCTTAATGCCAGCTTTGCCAAGAACGGCAAGTAAACTCTCGCGACGACCTTGTGTTTCGGCACAAAACAGTACCTTGGCGCCTCGCTCAAGCGCGTTATTGACCGTTGCGATAAGTTGAGCCGCAGGCACTTTTTTCTGCGCATTAATCGCAATATCTTCAAGTTTTTCGCAGTGAAGGTTGACTGCACCTACTTTTTCTTCAAGAGGTTGCGCTTGCAGTGAGGCGCGGGGCCATTGCTTAATGGATTGAAACAGCTCATTAATGGGCAGAAAAAGCGTGTTAGGCGTTAATAGGGGACGCGCTGGATTGTAGCGGTGTTGTTCGTATCGTTCTTGCACATCGGCCCAAAAGAACTCACTGGCATCTTGTACATTGCCATGCAGCAATAACATACTTTGAGGGTGCAAGTAGTCGAACAGTGTTGCGGTTTGTTCAAAAAATAAGGGGAGATAGTATTCAACACCACTTGGCATTGTGCCTTTACTAATTTGTGCAAACACCGACTCAGATGCATTATTTGCATCAAACAGTTCTAAAAACTGTTGTCGAAATAGCGTTAACGCCGCTTTATCCGTAGGAAACTCTCGAGCAGGCAATAACCTAATTTTATCAACGGCATCACCAGAACGTTGTGTCTCAGTATCAAAAAACCGTATTGAGTCAATTTCATCGTCAAATAAATCGATTCGAAAAGGCTTATCGCTGCCCATGGGGAAGAGGTCAATAATACTGCCGCGGACAGAAAACTCGCTATGACTCATTACCTGGCTAACGTGTAAATAACCGGCTTGTTCAAGGTTTCTTCTAAATTGATCTCTGTCTAGCGTATCGCCTTTATTCAGCATAAGTAGATACTTAGCTAAGTAATCTGTGGGCGCTAGGCGTTGCATCAGGGTATTGACAGGTACAATGAAGATACCGTGTTGTTGCTGTGTAAAACGATAAAGGGTTTCTAACCGCTGCGAAATGATGTCCTGATGCACAGAAAACGTATCATAGGGCAGGGTTTCCCAGTCAGGAAAAAGCGTGATAGGCACGTTACTAGCGGGCATGAAAAAGGCCAATTCTTTTTCAAGCTTCATTGCTGATGGCGTATCGGCCGTAATTAATACAATAGGCCCATTATACTGAGCCTGAGCCTGACTAATGCATAAGGCTGCGCTACTGCCTTGCAGCTGTCCCCACTGTTTATGGTCTTGTGATGAGGCGTCTTTCTTTTTTGCCGGTAAGGGCAATGATAATAAGGTCGCTGTCATGATTTCCTGTAACGTTATCGTTTTATTTTACGCATTAATGTTATTGGCTTACGCACCCGATTTTTTGTCTTTAGCGCGTTTTCGTAACTGTTGAGTTTGAATATGCAAACTAGCGCGCACAAGCAACTCTTGGTCCTGCTCTCTAATTGAACTAAAAATAAAGGCCACATCAAAGGCAGTATCATTTTTTTCACAGCTTATAACTTCACCAAAACAAAAAATGGCCGCGGCCTCTTGGTCAAGAAACAATTTAAGTTCGGCTTTGTCACCGATGCGCATCTCGGTGTCACTTGATATCACAATACCGCCACCACCGAACGTAATGGTTTGGAAGCGGTAGTCGACCTCATCTTGCTGGTGCAAAATAAACGACATCATTAAATCAATTTTACGTGCCTGGTGATTCAAATAATCAGCTAAAGATTCCGCATGGTCGCTAAGATGACGCAAGGGACGGAGCGCTTGCGCCTCAATAGTTGCCATTTCGCTCGCAATTTTGAACGCGTATGGCATTACATCCTCAATCGAGGATTCATCGGGAATGCTCGTACTAGCGGGAAGAATCTTAGCGTTTACATTAATACTGTGATTAATGGAAAAGTATTCATCAAACTGCGCTTTTTTTTGTTCTAAGCTTAAATTTTCCACATTATTCTCCCGCCACTTAATCTTGTGCGGCCAGTAGCTTACACGTAGTATACGTACTTTACTATTTTGGGTTTACTCCGTCACCACTCTATTGTGGAATGTTGTTGATGCTAATACACATCGCGACACCACGTAATAGAGGGTAGGTGCGGTAACAGACGGTGTCATGGCTTTTCCTCTTTCTGCTTTTATCGCTTTTCGTTATGCCAAAGCCGGTCGTGCGACATTGGCCGGGCAAAACAGCTTTGTTTCTTTTATCAATCGCTTTTCAGTTGCAGGAATTGCGTTGGGGCTAATGTCATTGATCATTGTGATTTCTGTCATGAACGGCTTTGAGGGGCAACTAAAGCAACGAATTTTGGGCATTGTTCCCCACATTATTATCAATGAGCCAGACTGGAGCACTGATACCTCGGCGCTACCGGGTGTCTTGTCCGATATGCGTTACCGTGAGGCTGAAGGTGTGGTGCAGTCAAAAAAGGAACTTCGTGGCGTGCAGGTTCATGGCGTTAGCCCAAGTGTAATGGAACAACACACGATGGTAGCGAACCGGGTAGAACAAGGCGCGTTTAGCCACTTAACTGAGGGCAGTTTTAACGCCGTTATTGGCCGTGCGCTAGCGGTTCAACTTGAAGCTCGTATCGGTGACAAACTTCGGCTGATGGTAACGGGGGCGAGTGTTTACACTCCGTTTGGGCGTATGCCAAGTCAACGTCTAGTTACGGTAGCTGGGATATTTGATATGGGCTCACAAGTTGACGACAAGGTCGTTTATCTTAATCGTTACGATGTGAACCGATTACTTCGCGACCCCAAGGGTAGTGGAGAATCTCGCCGCTTGTTTCTTTCAGACGCCTTTAAATATCAAGACACCTTGTCGGTGTTAAATGAAAGTGGCGTGTCAACGAATACATGGCGAGAGCGTCAAGGGCCACTGTTTGATGCAGTAAAAATGGAAAAGAACATGATGTTCCTTATGTTGCTGTTAATCATAGCGGTGGCCGCTTTTAACATTGTATCGGCGTTAGTGATGGTGGTGTCTGAAAAGCAGGGCGATATCGCCGTGCTCCAGACGCAAGGCATGGTACCTGCTGCAATAATGTGGATATTTGTATTAAACGGTTTATTTAATGGGCTGAAAGGCGCGCTTATTGGCCTCGTCGTTGGCCTGCTTTTGGCGTACTTCCTCAATGATATTCTCGCGTTTTTCAATGCGCCTATTTCACTGTCTGCAGATGGTCGAGGTTTGCCTATTGAAATTGATATGCTGCAAATATTGCTAGTCACACTGTTGTCACTTTTATTGTGCGTGCTTGCAAGTATCTATCCGGCAATGCGTGCGATGCGAATACAGCCTTCGATGGCATTGCAAAACGAGTGAAACAAGCAAATAGCCGTGCAAAAGTGCAGGAAATTCACTATACTCCCGGCTTTTATACATTGGCCAGTGAGACGTCATGAACAAGAATTTTATTACTTCACAATCGCTATTACAGGATTCCTTTCGCTTGGCAGCAAAAGTATATGAAGATGGCTTTCGTCCAGACTTTATAATCGGTATTTGGCGTGGTGGCGCTCCAATCGGTATCGCTGTACAAGAATTTTTTGAATTTAAAAATATGCCAACCGACCATATTGCGGTTCGCACGTCCTCTTACTACGGCATTAACCAGCAGTCTAAAGAAATTCGCGTTCATGGTTTACATTATCTTGTAGAGAACGCAAATGCAGGTGACAAGCTTCTTATTGTCGATGATGTGTTTGACTCTGGGCGAAGTGTCGAAGCATTGATTAATCAAATCAATAAATTGATGCGCTTAAATATGCCAAAAGATATTCGTATCGCGTGCCCGTGGTATAAGCCTCAAAATAACAAAACACAGATAACGCCTGATTATTACTGTAACGAAAGTGATGAATGGCTGGTATTCCCGCATGAAATCGCAGGGCTCTCGGAAGAAGAAATCAGAGAGGGCAAGGGAGAACTTGCTGACGTTATCGACATCTTATTCGACAAGTAACCTATTTAACGCGAAAAAAGCCGTGTTTATCACGGCTTTTTTGTGTTTGAAATGAAGTGAATACGACAACAGAAGCATGCGCGTCTATCGTTCTCCTGATCGAGCTATATGTTGTATCACTGTCCGTCCAAATAAAATTTATCGTGAAAGGTATACATCCATGTAGGTTGGTAAATAACCAATACTGTAACAATCATGCCGCTTAAAAACGCTTCTGGAAATACCATTAAAGGAATAAGCAACAGGTAATTATCCACGATAATGTTCCAGCTGTACGTACCTTCAATGTAGTAGTACCCACCTAACGCGAGGGTTTTTAGCGCGATAGCAATAGCGCCAGTGAAAAATGCACACACAAAGAGATATACGAACAAATGACGGGGCATATGGTGAAATGACACCATATAAACAAGGTAGGTCACAACAATGGGTAAAGTTATAGCGAGAAGCCCATTAATACCAAACATGTCCCACGTTGTGTAGCCGGCAAATGTCGCCCCCACTAACGTTATGGTAGCGGTAATCAGGGCATACCGAAAGCCTAACATTAACGTTATGATGGTGAGCCCAAGTATATGGACATCGAGTCCATCAAAGATGCCCGCTCTGAATAACCAAAGCCCGAACAACGCAGCCGCGCTTCCGAACACAAGGTGTTGTTGATGCTTGGCTTTTACTAACGCACGTAGGTCGAGCGATCGCAAAGCGCCCGCGACGACTAACGCAAAAAGAACCAAACCAACTCCTTGTAGCTGAGTCAAAACGCCTCCTAAATTACCTCAATATGTTGCCCAAATAGGTGCATGATCAGACGGTTTTTCAATGCCTCTTAATTCGTAATCAATACCAGCGTCTTTAAGTTGCTCGTGAAGCGACGGCGTGGCAAGGATCAAATCGATACGTAAGCCTCTGTTGTCATTAAACCCCTTTGAGCGATAGTCAAACCATGAGTACCTATCATCCACGGTAGGGTTTAACGCGCGGTAACTATCAGTAAACCCCCATGCCAAGAGGGTGTTAAGCCACGTTCTCTCTTCGGGTAAGAAACTGCATTTACCGGTTTTTAGCCAGCGTTTTTTATTCTCTTCACCAATGCCGATGTCTAAATCAGTATGAGAGATATTAACATCACCCATTACGATGATGTTTTCGTCCTCGGCGTGGTATTCATCAAGATACGTCATTAAATCTTGATAGAACTTTCGTTTCGCTGGGTATTTAGTCTCATGTTTTTCGTTTTCGCCCTGAGGAAAATACCCGTTTAGTACGGTAACTGGATCACCATTATCGTTTGTAGTTTTTAAAATAATCATGCGACGTTGAGCGTCATCATCGTCGGTAGGGAACCCGTAGATTACCGATGAGGGCGCTTTTTTAGCAAGAAAAGCAACACCATAGTGACTTTTTTGGCCGTGATAAAACACGTGGTAACCCATCGCTTCGACGGCTTCGACCGGAAACTGTTCATTATGAACTTTGATTTCCTGAAGACCGATAATGTCAGGGTTATGGGCGTCGATAAGAGCTTGAAGTTGATGTAACCGGGCGCGTATGCCGTTTATATTAAAAGAGATTACTTTCATATTACCGTCTATTTAAAAATTATAGGGTCGATAATATCAAATTCGCCCCAGCGCAGACACTCTCAGTTTATAAATAGTTCGTGCTGCCCAAAACACCCACAATAGTGCTTATTTGGCCGCTGCGTGCGGCATCGTAGAGGCTACATCGCGGTGCAACGATGTCTGTTCTTTTCCTAATTGGATAAGGTAGTCAAACCACCGATTCGCGTCATCGACTATGCTAGATACAACGTCATGTTCATTCGACAGCAGTAATGCTGTTTTTTGTTTGAATATCGTCCAGTTTCTCGCGCATTGAGACATAGACGTGTAATAGGTAATTGGGAGAGCAACATGTTGTTGAGTAAGGCGCCTAACAATTATATTCGCCCCCATGGACGAGCCTAGCCAGACATAAATGCCAGCTATGGTGGCACTAAACTCAGAATCAAAAGTTGGTAGCGGTATGCCTTTTGCGGGCAATGACGATATATTTGCTTTGTTAAGTGAGCCTACATCATCCTTTAAGGCGTTAACGATGTTTGTTGCGTCAAGCAATGCTATTAAGTCGGATAACAATGGGTTGGTGTTCGCTGCGCCAGATAAATAATCAAAAGATCTCGTATGAAATTGTTGCATTACAGCGATTACGTTTGCATACAATGTGGTGTCTACATGCGCCATATCGTTAAACATGACGAACGGCGAGATTGATTCAAGTTCATTATGTTTGTGGTGGGTATCAGCCTTGAGAGAAGCAAAAAGGTTATGCATAGTGTTCCATTTAATATACCCACAGAGTCTCAGGGGCTATGTTTGTCCTTGTATATTAACAAGGAATAGTGAAATACCAAACGATTACCGCAGTGAACGGTTGGTGAGGCGCACTACAACGGTTATACTGCAAAAAAATTTTTGAGGGTAAAATTGTGTTCCCCAGCACCGTAACAGAAAAACTAAATGACATCGTTCTTAACCAAGCGCTTGGTCTGTCGGCAGAAGAAAGACAAGAGCTTGTTATCAGCTATGCTGAAAAAGCCAACGAAATTTGGGTTGTCCAAGGCGCCGAGGGCTTTATCATGCTAGAGGATAACGACTCGGTTAGACTTCCGTTGTTTCCTCACCACGATCTCGCGTTACGTTTTGTCGATGAAAATGGCATAACCGGCACATGCGTTAGCATCCCACTTGATGAATTCACTGCTACTTGGTTACCAGGGCTTGAAACTAACGGCGTAGAGCTCGTAATGTTTCCAACAAAAAGTGACGCTGAAAACCTTGTTATGACAGCCAACGATTTGGCTGCTGAATTTAAAGGCGAATAGTGTTTGTATGCACTACGTTATCCTTAGCGGCGGTGTTTAATGAATAACGACGAATTCCTCCCTCTTGCTCTCGCGCTTTGTAATGCGCGAGGCTGGGATGACTTTACCCGAACGCTTATGCTCGCGGGTAAGCATCTATCGGTGATGCCCGAAGCATATCGTACCGAGGTTAATCATATAGATGGCTGTGAGAGCGCGGTATGGTTGGCACGTGTCGATGATGGCAGCGAGCCTGTCATCATGGCGTATTCACCCAGTAAGATAGTCCGAGGGGTCTTGGCTGTTTTACTAGAGAAAGCAAACCAATTGCCTGAAGACGCGCGGCGAGACTTTGATTTCAGTGCATATCTAATCGCCTGCCAGCTGTCCCGCTATCTAAGTGAATCTCGTGGCAATGGGATTAAGCATGTGGTAAACGCACTGTCTAAAATGTAGGCCATGCGTTTACTGCTATTTGTTCTTCTCTTCAATCCATTGAGACATGTATTTTGTTGCACTGAGCGTGTGGTGCCACAACATTGCTTGCAGAAAAAGGGATTGTCGGTGCGTCGCAACATCACCAAGTAACATGCTCAGGTGTGTATTTAGCGTCGGTTCGCGTGCAGACTTTTTAAACGCCAGCAATACCTCAGCGCTTTTATCAGATGCCGTTTTCCATTGTGTCTCATCAGTACAAAGCCGACGGGCTTCGGTGGCATACTCATCAGGGGATGCACAGATTGCGCCCCCCCATTGTTCATGGCTTTCACCTTCAGAAAGTATTCCCTCAGCGCCAATCCATGACGTTAGTGTCGGCGTATGACAGCGCATCGCATCTAAAAGCTTACCTTTTATACCAGCACCAAAACGTAAGGGGGCAATGAGTAACTTCGCATGTTTAATCACGTCATAGGCATTGTCTGCCCAGCCTTCCACATAAAAGCCTTGTTTCGGGTTATGCAATTGGGTGGCTTTTTTGGGAGGGTAGGCGCCATAGATATGCAGCGAGGTGTCAGGAAGTACCTTTCTTATCGCAGGCCAAATAGTTTGTTTAAGTTGAAGCACTGCATCCCAGTTTGGAGCATGTCGAAAGTTACCGATGGTGACAATTCCTCTTCGTTGAGTGAACGCAGGGGTATGAGTTAGTGGCGTGCCTGCCCTTAATGGGAAATAGAACAGTTGTTGCGACGGTACATGATAGAAATCCGTAAGGATAGTATATTCTGCTCGAGATATTATCAGAGTAATATCACTTCGCAGTACCGCTGCTATTTCTCGCTGAGCAAGTAACGACATTTTCTCTGCATGCTGCGCATCACCTGTCGCTTTTACTGCGTCGTGTCGTGCTTGGCGCAAGCTATGCAAGTCTTCGGTATTTAAAACTCGTAACGCATTGGGGCATTGCGTTTTTACCCGCCAAGAAAACTGTTCTTCCGTCATGTAGCGGTCGAAAATAACGATGTCTGGCATAAGTGCGTGTATTTGCTGGTCAAAACTGCTGCAATTAAGTGATACCGCCTCAACATGCACGCCCAAAGATGCTAAGTCTACTTTGTGGATACTATCGCCCGCGGCTGTCATAAAGGTGACATCAGCACCTGATTTTATAAAGTCTGTGATGAGCGCCATCATATTTTGGCCGGCCGCAGAAGAGTTGGGCTCGGGCCATACATATCCGATTATTGCAACGCGTGAGCCTGCAAGTTGTGTCGATGGATCATGAGGTACAGTTGATGAGGGCATAGTTGACATCACTAAATAAAGGTGTTCATTTAAAGCGCGAGATAGTAGCACACAGAGCAATAAAGAAAATGAAACACTGTATATTTGGTAGTGGCCTGATAGGAAGTTACATCGGTAGTGTTATGCAACTTAATGGTGCCGATGTGAAGTTTGTGGCGCGCGGACCATGGCATGCTCGGTTAGAAAATACGCTGGTGCTGTCTGATTACAAGCATAACCGCGTAAACTGTGAACCGAGTGACAGTCCTCACGCTGCAAAAGGAGACAGTTTTGATGTTGTATGGTTGACGGTAAAATGTACAGCGCTCGAGTCTATAACGAATGCATTGCGCGATGTAATATCACCGCATACGCTTATTGTTTGTTGCCAAAATGGCGTAGGTAGCCACACCATTATTCAAATGCATTTTCCTGACAATAAGGTTATCCGCGCAATGGTGCCGTTCAATGTTGTATTGATTGACGAGAACCGCCTCCACAAAGGGTCCGAAGGGACGCTGATTATCGAAGATAGCGCTGACGGCGCGATGAATAGCGTTTTTCTGAGAGTGCTTAGTCATGCGTTGTGCGACGTGTCGTTAAGTGAGGATATAGAGGCGGTACAATGGGCAAAGTTACAGCTTAACTTAGGCAATGGTGTAAATGCACTTGCGAACTTACCCGTAAAGTCGATGTTAGCGCAACGTGGATATCGACGTGTTATTGCGCTGCTTATGGAGGAGTTATTAGCCGTATGTGAACAGGCCGGCGTCACGCTCCCCAAAGTGGCCAAATTACCGGGTAAATGGTTACCCCACTTTTTACGCCTGCCAAACTGGTTATTCAAGCGCGCGGCGAAGCAGATGTTAGAGATTGATCCCGAAGTAAAAACCTCAATGTGGTGGGACTTAAACGGTCGAGGTGACACGGAAAAAAATTACCTCTACGGTGCGGTAATTGAAAAAGCACGCGGATTAGGTGTGTCAACCCCCGTTAATGAGACTATACTTTTACTTATTACTGAGGCGGAAGCTGAAAAAAAGGCCTCGCTGTCTTACACAAGCAGGTCAGCAGATGATTTGTTAAAGAGAGTAAACCAAAAGGCGTAACAAACCGTTACAAATTAGGATTGTTACATTTCCGTTTCATTACAGATAATATAGCTTCGTAACTCTTTGATATGGCGAAAAAGTCTACTTATTGCTAATACGCGCAAGGTTGACGTAGCACTAATAAGATTCTATAAGAGTTAATGAAGTGGCAGTGTGATGTAAACCGTAAACATTCGCCCTTAATGATATATTGCAAAAGGATGTGCCCGACACCTCAAGTGTTGATAACTACCATGTAGTTTTGGTAATTTCCGGAGTAATCACTTAAATGAACGTAAAAGACATTGCAGAGAAAGCCAGCTCGCTGTTCGTGCTTCCTGAGTCGGTAACAAGGCTTAAAGCGTGCATGGATGACCAAGCCTCTAGTATCGATGATATAGCTGAAGTGATAGCGTTTGACCCCTCGCTTGCCTCACAGCTGCTTCGCGTAGCAAATTCGGCGTTATATCGCTTCCCCAATAAAATAGACACCATTACACGAGCTATTCAGGTGGTTGGTACTCGCTCGACTTATGATTTGGCATTGGCTTATGGTGTCAGCCATGCGTTTAATGAAATGGACGGGCAGGACGTTGACCTCGACAAGTTCTGGGAACAAAGTGTGTCTTGCGGTTTATTAGCAAAATATTTTTCAGACAGACATAACCTAAAAGAGCCGGAACGTCTTTTTGTTGCAGGGCTGCTCCACAATATTGGCGAGTTAATTATTGCGTCGATGTTTCCTGAGCACGGACAACGTTGTGCGAACTTCAATACCCGAGTGACGCCAGCTGAGCTTCAACAGGGGGTGTTAGGTTTTACTTACAGTGCGTTGTCTGCGGAAGTTATTGAAAATTGGGGTATTCCAGCCACGATTTTTGAGCCAATCCGGTGTATTCATCATAACGACAGCGATAGCGATTCTGTAGAGTGTAAAATTTTGCAGCTCTCTTACGTACTCGCGTTGGATAATGTTAATCCAGATATCTACCCTAGTTATCACAATCTACAACCACAACTTCATGAAACGCTGACGTTAGAGCATGAGGATTTAGAAGACGCGCTTGATGTGACTAACCTACAATGCATATCGGTAATATCATTGTTCAACCCTAATTCTTTTATGTTGTATTAAAAAAAGCGCAAATGCGCTTTTTTTAATGAAGGGGCGTTAGTCAAATACCGCAACAGTTTGCCTGCTTAGGGCGATGACTTCGTTATCCTTGTCCCAGATTGTTGCTTCAGTATGACCATAGCCATCTGCTGCTTGTCGAGTATGTGCTTTGTAAGCAAACCAATCTGACGGTGATACTTCTTTGTGCGGGTGGATAAACTCCAAATTCCAACTTACTGTGCTTGCCGGCGCTGGAAATTTCATCATCTGCAACAGCGTGGGCGGCCACGCGTCTATCATGGTGATGATATGTGCGTCAGTGATTGTCGCGGGCGGGTTCTTGAAGCGCATAAAGCCATGATAGTGGCTTTCCTTTTTACGCGTGAACGGCACGCCTCCTGAGTCAATAGATAAATCGAAATATCGTAGAAACTTGGGGGTTACTTTTGGAATTTGCGGAATGAACTTCGCCTTCGCAGGGTTCGGCATATCGTGGGTGTCGGTATTATCCACCTGTATACCTGACTGTCGACCAACCCCAAAGCATGCTTGAGAAAACACACAGCTTTTTCCATTTTGTTTTGCGTGAGCAATGTATTGAGATACGTTTTTTCCTTCACGCAGTAACGTCACTTCAATAGTAAATGGCGTGTCTAGCGCTAACGGGCCAACAAAATTTGTCGTAAATGAGCGAAGCACCCGTGAATCGGTAACCTTTTGTCTTATCGCACTGTATAACATACCCGCAGATATTCCCCCAAACGCGGTACGCCCTTGGCCCCACGTTTTGGGAATGACCACATTAGTTACGTTCCACTGAGAATCGGATTGTGCCTCGAGAGGCGGCAAATTTAGTAATTCGTCTACCGTCATAATGCTTGTCTGGTCTGATGAGTTAAAGTAAGAATATCGTACCTTAACCTACAAGGAACAGAAAGCGCGGGCTAACATTTTTCGTTATGTTTACAAATAAGTAACAATTAGTTGTTATTGTTTTTAACATGCGGATAGACTGGAGACTACATAACAACTAAGGACAAATATGGCGCAATCACAGGTTGACACTTCAGCGACAGAGCATGGTAGCGCATCGAGAAGCTATCGAAACTATGTGCTGTTTATTCTCACACTTGTCTACGCATTTAACTTCATCGACAGACAAATTATTGGCATTCTTTCTCCATTTATAAAAGCAGACCTTGGCTTAGATGATGCGCAACTTGGATGGTTGAAAGGCGTTTATTTTGCTTTGCTTTATACCATAGTAGGTATTCCCATTGCCTGGCTTGCAGATCGCTACAGCCGGGTAAATATTATCGCGATATCATTGACGTTGTGGAGCGGCTTTACTGCATTATCGGGCGCAGCAACAAACTTTACACAACTAGCGCTAGCGCGTATTGGGGTGGGTATTGGTGAGGCTGGCGGTAGCCCACCGTCGCACAGTATTATTTCGGATTTGTTCCCTAAAGAAAAGCGTGCGAATGCGTTAGCGATTTACTCATTGGGTATACCCTTTGGCATCATGCTCGCGTTTTTTGCGTCAGCGTTTTTCCTTCAAGGCGGGTCTGCCGATTGGCGAACCGTAATGATTAGCGTGGGGCTGCCAGGTGTAATCCTTGCGCTGATTTTGAAGTTCACGGTTAAAGAACCATCTAGAACCGTTAACGCACAAGTTGATCCTACGGTAAAGCCAAGCGTCAAAACATCGTTGAAAACCCTACTCAAAATACCCACATGGTGGGGAATGGCGTTGGGTATTTCTTTCGGTTCATTCGGTAACTACGCGATATCGACTTGGATCATAGACTATTATGTAAGGGCATTCCCAGGCCTTGATATCACTCAACTGTTGGTGGCGTTTGGTATCATAAACGGTACTGCATATGCATTAGGCGTTTGGTTGGGTGGCTTCATTGCAGATAGATGGGGTAAGCGCAATAAAAAAGCGTATGCATTGTTACCTGCCTTCGCACTTATTATTGGTGTACCGGCGTTTTACTTCTCACTGCAAGTACAAAGCGCATGGCTGTCTATCGGGTTGATGACCTTTTTACTCTTCACCAGCGGTTCATACTTAGGGCCTAGTTTTGCGATGGCGCAAACTTTGGCGCCGATAAACGTACGAGCGATGTCTACCGCCTTGTTCTTCTTTGTATTAAATATTATCGCACTTGGTGGGGGCCCGACATTAACAGGAATTATTAGCCAAGCTTTAGTGCCTTCGTTAGGCGAGGTAGAAGCGTTACGTCAGGCGTTACTTTACTTGCTAATACCTTATGGTTTGTCAATTGTCGTTTTCCTATGGACAAGTACGAAAATTGTCAAAGATTGGGAGATGGCAGAGGCGAGAGGGCTATAGTAAACTCGACCTGTTCATAAACAATAAAGGCTGGGATAACCAGCCTTTTTACTTTCCAAACGGAGCGATGACTTTTGACGACGGAATTAAGCTTTCATTTTGCTCATGCAAATGGTTTTCCTGCGAGCGCGTATAAAACGCTTTTCTCAGCACTGCCCGAGACGTTCCATCGATTACATATCGAGCGATTTGGCCATGAACCTGCTATGCCTGTAAATGGGAACTGGAGAAATCAAATACATGAAATGATAAACCACATTAAAAAGCACAATACTGATGAACGCGGTGTTTACGCAGTCGGCCATTCTTTCGGTGCGGTAGTATCTTTTATGGCTGCATGTGAGCAACCGGCGTTGTTTAGAGGTCTCATCCTTTTTGATCCACCGCTTGTATTAGGGCCATTGAGTCAATTTTTTAGACTAGCAAAGCATACACCATTAATTAATAAGCTTACCCCAGCGAAGCTTGCAGATACCCGAAATACCCAATGGCCTGCTAACACCAACATGGAGGCGTACTTTCATAGTAAAGCCTTGTTTAAGAATATGGACCCTCGGTGTGTAAGAGACTATGTTAATGCGGTAACGAAGCAAACAGGTAAGCACATATCGCTTACGTTTAAGGCCGATGTGGAAGCGAGCATCTTTCGAAATATTCCACACAACCTTTCAAAATATCGCGGTAAACTTCAGTGCCCAGCGGTTATTGTAACAGGGCAACAAAGCAACGTGTGTAAACCAGAGATGGTTAAGCGGTTATGTGCTCAAAATGCTATTGAACACACGACGCTTGAAGGAGGGCATATGTTTCCGCTAGAACACCCAGACGTAGCGGCCGATTTTATTACCAGTACACTACGTCAATGGGAAGAACGTTCTTAACCACGTGAAGGGCTGAGTCCACCTACAGGCTGGCCCAACATTTCCCTGGTAACTAACACAACGCCTTTCTCAGAGACTCTAAAGCCGCGCGCTCTGTCTTCGTCATGATTATAACCAATTACCGTACCTTCTGGGATTACACAACCGCGATCAATAATGACCTTGCGAAGCTTACAGTGTCGCATTATTTCAACGTCAGGAAGAATAACGGCGCCTTCAATTGTCCCGTAGGAATGCACTCTAACGTTTGAGAAGCAGATACTCGCTCGCAATGTAGAGCCGGATATAATACAGCCTCCCGACACCACCGAGTTAATTGCTTCTCCTCGCCTGTCATGGTCTTCCCATACAAATTTGGCTGGAGGAAGTTGCTCTTGATAGGTCCATATTGGCCATTTTCTATCATAAAGGTTTAATTGGGGCACGGGAGCGACCATCTCCATGTTTGCTTCCCAGAATGAATCAACCGTACCCACGTCTCGCCAGTACGCGCCATCACCGCCGCTACTTTCAAATGGAAACGCGTAAACAAGGTGGTCTTTGATAATCGATGGAATGATGTCTTTACCGAAATCCCGTTGAGAGCCGGATGTTTCGGCGTCTCGTCGCAATTGTTCGAACAAAAATTCTGTATCAAACACATAATTACCCATAGAAGCAAGGCAGCGTGTGTCATCGCCAGGAAGCGGAGTGGGGTGCTCTGGTTTTTCTTCAAAGCCATTGATACGGAAGTTTTCATCAACCGACATTACACCAAATGCGCCGGCGGCCTCTTCAATAGGTACCGACATGCAAGATACTGTCATTTTTGCACCGCTTTCAACGTGGCGAGCTAGCATATCGCCATAATCCATTCGGTAAATGTGATCACCCGATAAAATCATTACGTACTTTGGCAGCTCGTCACGAATAATGTCTATATTTTGAAATACAGCATCGGCCGTTCCTTCGTACCAGTTGTCAGAAAAGCGTTGTGAAGCAGGTAAAATTTCTACCGATTCACCCAATTCCTTTTTAAAATGTCCCCAGCCTCGCACTAAGTGCCTAATGAGCGAGTGCGATTTGTATTGCGTTACTACACCTATTCGTCTTATTCCCGAATTTACGCAATTTGATAGTGGAAAATCGATGATCCTAAACTTACCGCCAAAATAAAGTGCCGGTTTCGCTCGCCATGTCGTCAATTCGTGTAACCTAGAGCCTTTGCCACCTGCAAGTATAAGGGCATAAGTATCTCGAGTAAGGTTACTTATATAACGAGAACTGGTATCTGCCATTTCTGGAAACTCCTTGTGTAGACGTAAGAGACGTGCGCAATTTTATCATGCTGTACGCAACGTAATGTTGGTGTAAGTAGCGCAAGAGGGCTGCCTTGGTGTTGATAACTTGTGTTAACCTAACCTCATACTACACAAGAATAAATGGAAAAACATGGCGAATTTGCATACGTATGTAAAAAATATACGCATGTTGGCAATTTGGTTATTTGCCAAAGAACGAGCCAGTTTGTTTGCCTTTAAACTCTAGCCTGAGAAAAATAGAGCACGTAAGTAACACGACCCAATGGTTTACATTAGGTGTGAGAATAAATACGCCAAATTAATCATCTTATTTTAGTACGTTTTACAGTACATTTTTCAGAACATTGCAATATCACAAGGAGTGCATTCATAATGTCTACAACTACTAAGGTCATTTTTGACCATGATGGAGGTATCGATGACCTCTTATCCTTGCTTCTCTTATTACGCCTTCCTTCAATTGAAGTAATCGGTGTGACAATAACCCCCGCCGATTGTTACCCAGACGATGCATTAAAAAGCACTCGAAAGCTACTCGTATTGACCGGCAATACTCACATCCCTGTTAGTGTTGGGAATAAATATGGTCAGAACCCATTTCCCCCCGAGTGGCGAGCACAACCTAAAATGTGTCATGCGCTTCCATTAATGTTGCGAACCGACCATGATGCCGTCCATGTCGTTGAAAAACCTGCCCATGAATGGATAGCCGAGACGATTGCTGATAGGCAAGAGCAAGTAACGGTGCTGATGACAGGTCCCGCGACGAACTTAACCGAAGCGTACACATTACAACCAGCCATAAAGCAATATATTGATAAAGTGATATGGATGGGCGGTGCGATTGACGTTAAAGGTAACGTTGCGATGCATGATCACAACGGTAGTGCAGAGTGGAATGCATACTGGGATCCGATGGCAACGCATTCGCTCGTACATAGCGGGCTAAATGTGCTGCTTGTTCCGTTAGACGCAACTAATGCATTACCTGTTGACTGGTCATTTTTAGAGGCGCTTGCTAGCGCAGATACGCCAGTTTCCGATTTGGCAGGTCAGTTTTGGGCGGCAACGGTCACGGCAATTCCGTCGTATGAATTTACTTATTTCCTTTGGGATATTTTGTCTACCTGCATGGTGTCGCTGCCAAGCGATAAGCGTGTTATTAGTACTGGGAGCATTGCCGTAGGCACAACGACGCCTAATGCAGGACAGACCCTGCGTGATAGTTCTGGGGCCTTAATTTCGTGGGTGGAAAGCGTTGACGCTGATTACGTGCGCCAGATGGTAATACATTATTTAAGTGGTAATTTTTCCGATTCACCAGTGCCATTTGTTAATTAAATGTTATATATTGCCAAGGGTGAGCTACCACCCTTGGAGATTAAATGTCTGTATTAAAAAAACTTCTTGTACTCATTGGACTCGTTTTGGCTGTCTTTGTTTTAGTCGGTTTTTTATTGCCAAAAGAATATTCAGTGCAGCGTAGTGTCGTTATATCTGCTGAGCCATCAGAGGTTTACCCTAATATTGTTGATTTAAGAAAATGGCCACAATGGGGTGTGTGGTTCAAACGAGACCCTAATATGACATTGTCGTATTCAGGTCCTGACCGTGCTATCGGCATGCGTTCAGAGTGGAAAAGTGCCTCAGAGGGTAATGGTGAGATGGAAATTACCCAGTTAGAACACAACAAGCGCGTAGTCTATCGCTTGTATTTCCCAGACTTTGATATGGGGTCAACAGGTGTGGTTGAATTACAAGAGATAGACGGCGGAACAAAAGTAACATGGCGTGATGAAGGCGCCGTGGGTAATAATCCATTGGACCGATATTTTGTTCTTATTATGGACGATATGATAGGGCCAGACTTTGAGTTAGGGTTAGAAAACCTAAAAACGGTGACCGAAAACAACGGTTAACTATTCTAAACGGTCTCGGGCATCGAGCGCTGGATACAGGGTTTAAGCTAGAGGTTAAAGCGCGCATTGCATGGGGGTTGGTTACCCCGGTAATTATCTCGTTGATAAGCGGTAGGGGCCGTATATTCCGCAGCGCGAAAACAAACTTATTTGCGATGCCGATTTGATCTTGCACACGTTAGCTGACGTAAAATTGCTTCACTATATCTAGTGGGAACACAGCGTTTAAACAAAGCGATAACACGTACTTACCTTTTTCAGTACCTTTGTTTTAATCGCTTGTTGTGACCGCCTGATACGTAGATACCACGAACAAGGGAAGTCCCCTTAACCACGGATGCCACTATGTCAGGTAAACAGCGCCAGCTTATTTTGGGGTTAGCGTTTAATAAGCTAGCCGACTTACTTTCTTCTGCTAAGACAACCCTTCCCGCACTGCTAATCGCTATCGGTGCGCCTGCATGGATGATAGGTTGGTTGGTGCCTATTCGAGAATCCGGCGCGCTCCTCCCACAAGCCCTCATCGGTGTTTACCTGCGTAAACACAGCGCCAGGCACCATATATGGCGAATCGGTATGGCGGTGCAAATATCGGCGGTATTTACAATGCTTGCCTCTGCACTGTTGTTCGAAGGTATTGTCGCTGGAGGGATTGTAATAGGGGCCCTGGTATTTTTGAGTATAGGGCGTTCAGCTTGCTCGCTTACCGTGAAAGATATTGAAGCAGACGTTGCTGAAAAAGGAACGCGGGGAAGATTGGTTGGAGTAGCATCAACAGCATCAGGTGTGATGACCTTATTATTTGCTGCACCTATGGTTTATTTTCAAGACACCCTACAAGACTTTGCGCTTTATGCTCTATTAGGTGCCGCAGTCTTCTCTTTTAGCCTAACGTTTGCTTGCATGTTATCGCTTAAGACGTACGTGGAAGTTGATAGTGACGCAAATAAAAAGGGCGGGGGATGGCATTTTGACCGCGTAGTTTATAAGTTTATTTTTGTGCGTGGTTTGTTCGTTCATTCAGCGCTTGTAGCGCCTTATTTCATGCTTGAGAGCGGCGAAGATGCGACAACGTTACTGCCGTTTTATATTGCGGCACAGGCGCTTGCGACCTTGTTGTCCTCTTTTGTGTGGGGAAAGGTGGCTGATAAAAGTGCCACACTTACCTTGCGTTTGGCCGGCATCATGGCATTACTAGCATGTCTTGGTTTGCTTATTATTGGCGCTGACACATTATGGGTCTCAGCATTGCTGTTCTTTGTTTTGTCCGTTGCACATGCAGGGGTAAGAACAGGGAGAAAAACGTATAGTTTAGACGTAAAAGAGGGGCAACAAAGGACAGAACTCGTTGGTTTTTCTAATACCGCAATTGGCCTGATTTTACTCGCGTTTGGGGCGCTTTATGCAGCGCTATCTGCATTTATTACCTTTTCGGTGGTCTATATTATGGCGCTCGTTCTCGCAGTAGCCATTGCGGCGACTTGGTGTTTACCTAAAGAAAAGTAAATTGGTTGACATAAAGGCAATAAAGACACGGCATTTAAAAAAAATGCCACATTAGCGTGGCATTTTTTTATCCGGAACTGTGTTTTAAGTGGTGTTAACCACACTTGTTAAGATTCGTTACGCGTCGTTATGTGCTTTTTTGTACAAGTAACGCGTTTGCGACTTTTGACACGGGTTCACGGTTTAACACACGGGAAATATGCGCGGTCGCCTCCAATAACGCGGTCATGTCGACGCCCGTATTTATGCCCATCCCGTTTAACATGTAAAGCACATCTTCAGTAGCCACATTCCCGCTAGCACCTTTTGCATATGGACATCCGCCTAATCCGGCCACGGCAGAGTCGATAGTAGGGATGCCATAACCCAGCGCGGTGTAAAGATTAACCAGTGCCTGACCATAAGTATCATGGAAGTGTACGGCCAGTGATGTGGTGGGAGCGACGTTGAGTACTGCATCAAGCATTCTTTTCGTTGATGCTGGTGTACCCACACCAATAGTGTCGCCAAGCGACACCTCGTAACACCCCATATCCAATAGTGTCTTGGTTACGTCGGCCACTTTTTGAGGTGATATTTCCCCTTCATAGGGGCAGCCCATAACACAAGAGACGTAACCTCTTACCTTAACGTTACTCGCATCAGCCGCTGCAATGACACTTTCAAAGCGTGTAAGGCTTTCAGTAATAGAGCAGTTTATGTTTTTCTGTGAAAATGATTCAGACGCAGCGCCAAAAATCGCCACTTCATCAGCCTTCGCAGAAATAGCAGCTTCAAACCCTTTCATATTCGGAGTCAGGGCAGAGTAAACACAGTGTGTCTCTCTGTCTATCCCGTGGAACACATCATCTGAGTTTGCCATTTGTGGCACCCACTTAGGTGACACAAAGCTGCCTGTTTCAATTCGAGAAAGCCCTGTTTTTGACAATAAGTTGACCAATGTTACCTTGTCAACAACAGTCAATACGGCTTTCTCATTTTGAAGCCCATCCCTTGGGCCGACTTCAACAATAGAAACATCACGAGGGAGTGCCATGATTACGCTTCCTCTTCGGTCTTATCGAACGCTAGCAGTGTGGCGCCACCATCCACCAATTCGCCTGAAGAGAAAAAGAACTCTGATACGGCCCCGTCTGCTGGCGCCGAAATACTATGTTCCATTTTCATGGCTTCCATAATCATAATCGGCGTACCCTTCTTAACGTTCTCGCCTACCGCTACCAAAGTAGCAACGACGGTTCCATTCATTGGGGCGGTCAGGTTTGCCTCATCATTTTCGTTTGTATCATCGCCAAGATCAGGGGTTATTACGTCAAAATGGAAATACGCTGACTGGCTGTATAAACCAAAGATGTTGCCATCTTTTGAAAAGCTATATCGGGTACGTGTGTCATCAGCAATCGCGATAAACGTTTGCCCGTCTATATACCCACTTATTGTTGACGTGCCACTAGCGTGTGAAACCGTGAACGTGGCGGTTTCATTATCATTTGTGCGTGGCGTATGAGACACGGTAACGTCGTGTTCGATGTCGTCAATACGTATCACCATCGATTCACGGTATGCCATGTTTGCGCGCCATGACCCTGCTGTATCCCAAGGCGATTGGCTTTGAGTATCAATCTTCTCCCGGCTAGCTAATGCCAGCATCGCCATGGTAGGCAGCAATGTAGCCAGGTCTTTTTCTTTTTTCTTAAATAGCATATCGCTATGCTTATCAACGAATGTAGTAGTGAGTTCAGCGTTGATGAACGGTTTACTACCCGCAACTCGCATAAGAAAATCAATATTCGTGGTTAGGCCACTGATATGATAATCGCCTAAGGCACTTAGTAAGCGCTTTAGTGCAATTTCTCTATCGGCGCCCCATACGACGAGCTTAGCAATCATAGGGTCGTAGTAAACGGTAACCTCATCGCCTTGCACCACGCCCGTATCAACGCGTACGACATCACTTTCTTGTGGTGGTTTAAGTAGCGCTAATCGGCCAGTTGCTGGAAGAAAGTCGTTATCTGGATCTTCGGCGTAAATACGCGCTTCAAACGCGTGGCCAGTGAGTGTAAGGTCTTTTTGAGATTTAGGTAAAACATTGCCTTCGGCGACCAGTAGTTGCCAATGCACGAGATCTTCACCAGTGATCATTTCTGTTACGGGGTGCTCGACCTGTAAACGCGTATTCATCTCCATGAAATAAAATGAATCATCTTCGTCTAACAAGAATTCGACCGTACCGGCGCCGACGTAATTTATCGCTTTGGCGGCGAGTAGCGCTGCGTCACCCATTTTCTTACGAGTTTCTTGAGACATGTTGGGCGCAGGAGCTTCTTCAATTATTTTTTGATGACGACGCTGCACTGAACAGTCTCGTTCAAATAAATACACGCCGTTACCGTGCTTGTCACAGAACACTTGAAATTCGACGTGGCGAG
Source organism: Alteromonas sp. 4NH20-0056 (assembly GCF_057539655.1). Taxonomy (NCBI): domain Bacteria; kingdom Pseudomonadati; phylum Pseudomonadota; class Gammaproteobacteria; order Alteromonadales; family Alteromonadaceae; genus Alteromonas; species Alteromonas sp. 4NH20-0056. The sequence continues at coordinate 125,546 of NZ_BAAJLS010000006.1, forward strand.
GGCGCGTAAGGTATTTTTCTACCAACATATGGTCGTCACCGAAGCTTGCCATACTCTCGCGTTTCGCCGCATCTAATGCGTGAGAAAATTCGTCTTCGCTCCATACTTGGCGCATGCCTTTTCCGCCGCCACCGGCAGCAGCTTTAAGCAGTACCGGGTAACCCATGTCATCCGCGGCTTTTTTTAGCACAGCGGGTGATTGGTCATCGCCGTGGTAACCCGGAACCAGAGGAACACCCGCTTTTTCCATGATGTGTTTGGCCGCAGACTTTGAGCCCATCGCTTCAATCGCTGAAGCGGGTGGACCGACAAAAATAATATCATTATCTTCGCACGCGGTAGCAAATCCCGCATTCTCTGATAAAAAGCCATATCCTGGATGTATAGCGTCTACACCCAAACGTTTCGCATGGGCAATAATATCATTTGCTTTTAAGTAGCTGTCTTTTGATGGCGCGGCGCCAAGGCACACGGCTTCATCTGCCATTTGGACATGTCTGGCGTGTATGTCAGCGTCTGAATAAACGGCTACCGTTTGAATACCTAACGACTTTGCAGTTTTCATTACGCGGCACGCTATTTCGCCACGGTTAGCGATCAGGAGTTTTGTAATCATTGCGATACCTCTTGCCATGCTGCTGTGCGTTTTTCAAGAAACGCGTTTAACCCTTCTTGCCCTTCTGTTGATGTTCTAACCGCCGCAATACGGGCACTGGTTTCTTCCATCAATGAAGGTGAAATTGGTATGCCAGCCACATCTTGAACCAATGCTTTTGACTGACTAACTGCCTGAGGGCCGTTTTTCAATATAGCGGTGATAATGTCGTCAATAGTGCTATCAAGTTCGTCTTCGCTAACCGCCTCGCTTAATAGTCCTAAACGGCGTGCTCGACGTGCAGAAAACACTTCAGCTGTTTGAAAATAACGTCTGCACACTCTCGCGCCCATTGCCTCTATAACGTATGGGCTTATGGTTGCGGGAATAAGACCGATTTTCACTTCACTAAGACAAAACTTACTCAACTTACTTGCAATGGCGATATCACAACAGGCTATTAACCCGACAGCCCCGCCAAATGCAGCGCCTTGTACGCGTGCAATCGTTGGCTTAGGTAACGTGTAAAGCGTATGAAGCATCGTCGCAAGTGCCATTGCATCAGCATGGTTTTGTGATTCGGTGTAGCTAGCCATGCGCTTCATCCAGCCTAAATCTGCTCCTGCACTGAAGCTTTTGCCTTGCGCTTGCAGTATCACAGCACGCACGGTGTCGTCTTCACCCGCTTTCTTAAATAGTGAAGTCAGCGTAGCAATCATGTCGTCATTAAAGGCGTTATGTTTGTCAGGCCGTGCCAGTGTAATCGTGGCCACATTGCGCTGGTCTACGATATAGGTAACTGCTTGTTCCATTATCAGTGTCCTCGATTACATTCTAAACACACCAAAATTGGTGTCTTCAATAGGTTTATTTAATGCGGCTGACAGTGATAATCCAAGTACCAATCGCGTGTCTGCAGGGTCGATAACGCCGTCGTCCCATAATCTTGCCGACGCATAATAGGGGTGACCTTGCGTTTCATAGGTATCGATAACAGGCTGTTTAAATGCCTTTTCTTCTTCATCACTCCATGTTTCGCCAGCACGTGCTTTTTGATCGCGCTTTACCTGCGCAAGCACGCCAGCAGCTTGCTCGCCTCCCATAACGGATATGCGGGCGTTAGGCCACATAAATAGGAACCGCGGGTCATACGCCCGTCCACACATGCCATAGTTGCCCGCACCAAAACTTCCACCGATTAGAACGGTAAGTTTTGGGACATTAGCGCAGGCTACCGCAGTGACCATTTTTGCGCCGTGTTTTGCGATACCTCCGTGCTCATATTGTTTTCCAACCATAAACCCTGTTATGTTTTGTAGGAAAATTAGCGGGATTTTACGCTTTGCACAGAGTTCCACAAAGTGGGCTCCCTTCATCGCGCTCTCACCAAACAAAATGCCATTGTTGCCGATAATACCTACGGGAAAGCCGAATATTCTTGCGAAACCACAAACCAGTGTCGTGCCGTAGAGTGGTTTAAACTCATCAAAATCAGAGTCGTCCACCACACGAGCAATGATTTCTTTCACGTCGAAGGTTTGCTTGCTGTCAGCTGGAACGATGCCGTAAATTTCTTTGGTATCAAAACGGGGAGGCTTAACTTCACTTGGCGTTATGCACTTCTCATTCGTTCTGTTAAGCCTTGCCACTGCGTTTCGTGCAATCGACAACGCATGATGGTCGTTATTTGCTAAATGATCAGCCACGCCTGAAATACGGGTGTGCACGTCACCGCCACCTAATTCTTCAGCGGTAACCACTTCACCCGTAGCAGCCTTAACCAAAGGTGGGCCACCCAAGAAGATCGTGGCCTGTTCTTTAACGATGATACTCTCGTCAGCCATAGCTGGAACATAGGCACCACCAGCCGTGCAAGAGCCCATTACTACAGCAATTTGGGGGATATTCTTTGCTGACATATTGGCTTGATTGAAAAAGATTCGGCCAAAATGTTCGCGATCAGGAAATACGTCATCTTGGCGCGGTAAGTTTGCACCGCCGCTATCAACCAAGTAAATACATGGCAGGTTATTCTGTTCAGCTATGGTTTGTGCACGAAGGTGTTTTTTAACCGTTAGCGGGTAATAGGTTCCGCCTTTTACGGTGGCATCGTTTGCTACTATCATGCATTCAATACCTGAAACGCGACCAATGCCTGCTACTACACCCGCGCACGGCACATAGTCATCATACACTTCCCACGCCGCTAATTGGCTAATCTCAAGAAATGGAGTGTTGTCATCAAGCAGGGCATTTATTCTGTCACGGGGAAGCAATTTACCGCGCGAAACATGCCTTTCTGCTGCTTTTTCGCCGCCGCCCAGCTCAATTTGCTTTATCTTTTCAAGCAAATCATTGACTTGCGCCTGCATATGCTCGGCATTAACCACGAAGGTTTCAGATTTTGTATTTATCGTTGAACGTAGAACGGGCATGGCCCCCTCCTTAATGTTCTTCAATCTCCACGGTGGAGATGTCGGTTATTGGTATTTGTCTAAAGTTAGCGGGCAGCCATGACCGTTTTCATTTTTATTATATTTATCGATCAAATGCTGCCACATAGCTAAGACCATTAATTTATTTTGATTCGTTGAATAACTCACGACCAATAAGCATGCGGCGAATCTCCGAAGTGCCCGCACCAATTTCATAAAGTTTTGCATCGCGCAGTAATCGGCCCGTGGGGTACTCATTGATATAACCATTTCCGCCGAGAAGCTGAATAGCATCAAGGGCCATTTTCGTCGCCAATTCAGCAGAATATAGGATTGCACCTGCGGCATCTTTACGTGTGGTTTCGCCACGGTCGCAAGACTGGGCAACAGTATAAACATAGGCGCGAGCGGCATTCATTTGTGTGTACATGTCGGCTACTTTGCCTTGTACTAATTGGAACTGGCCAATTGATTGACCGAATTGCTCGCGGTCGTGGATGTACGGCACGACAATATCCATACACGCTTGCATGATACCGAGTGGGCCACCAGACAGTACAAGTCGTTCGTAGTCTAAGCCACTCATTAGGACGCGTACGCCTTCACCTTCTTGGCCAATAATATTTTCCGCCGGTACTTCACAATCTTCAAATACAAGTTCGCATGTATTTGATGAGCGCATGCCAAGTTTGTCTAGCTTTTGCGCGCGACTGAAGCCTGGGAAATCGTGTTCAACAATAAAGGCTGTGATACCCCGTGGACCTGCACTTGGGTCAGTTTTTGCGTAGATAACGAAGGTATGTGCATCAGGACCGTTGGTGATCCACATCTTATTGCCATTTAGAATGTACTTGTCTCCGCGCTTTTCAGCACGCAATTTCATGCTTACCACGTCCGAACCTGCATTAGGTTCACTCATAGCAAGTGCGCCAATATGTTCACCAGAAACCAGCTTTGGTAAATACTTCTCGCGCTGGGCATCGTTTCCATTTTTGAATATTTGGTTAACGCACAAATTTGAGTGTGCGCCATAGCTCAGCCCAATGCCTGCTGAAGCTCGACTCACTTCTTCCATCGCGATAGTGTGCGCTAAATAACCCATGTCTGAGCCGCCGTACTGTTCAGAAACGGTAACACCTAAAAGCCCCATTTCCCCAAGTTTTGGCCAGAGTTTGTTCGGAAACTGATTGTCAGCATCAGCTTGTTCTGCAAGGGGAGCAATTTCATTTTGTGAAAATTGGTAAACTTGGTCGCGAAGCATGTCGATGTCTTCGCCAAGTCCAAAGTTCAGTGTAGGATAGGAAGTGTTCATGCAATTTTTCCTCTTTTAAGTTCAGCTAATTCTTCTCGACAGCGGCTTTCTACATCGTCAAGCTCTGTCATAAGCATTTGTATGTCTTCTAATTGTTGATTAAGTACGGCACGTTTCTGCTCAGTCATTTCAAGCATTGCCTCAAGCTGAACGGCTGAATTAGGGTTCGTGTCGTACATGTTAAAAAGTGTATTTACCTCAGCAAGAGAAAAGCCCAAGCGTTTTCCACGCAAAATAAGCTTTAGTCTGACCCGGTCTTTGTTGTAGTAGATTCGATTTTGGCCGGTTCGTTGCGGGCTGAGTAGCCCCTGTTCTTCGTAAAAGCGAATAGAGCGAGGCGTGATATCAAATTCGCGGGCCAATTCACCGATGGCGAAGGTTGGTTCACTGTCGTGGTCTGTCATTACACGCACCTTGTGTCGCACCCCGGGCTGTTTATTGTCCTTTACGGAATCACATCGCCTTGGTGTTAGGAATCATTGACACCTAAACCTTGGGGGTTTACGTTAACGTTAATTACAATTTACGTTAAGGTAAAGTAACATTTTGCTAACGTCAATTTTTCACAATGATAGCATTAGGTTAAACCCACTATGGGTGTCTACTTTTGTATACGCATGAAAGGTTTTACGTATAAAAATTTCATGATTTCAAATATTTATGAGGAAATGGTATGAGTAATGAAACGGTTGTAATCGTTGCGGCTAAGCGTACACCTATGGGTGGGTTCAACGGAAGCTTGTCTGCTGTACCTTCAACAGAGTTGGGTGCTGTGGCCATTAAAGCTGCGTGTGAAAGTGTTGATGTTAGTCACGTTGACGAGGTTATCATGGGTTGTGTATTGCCAGCAGGTCTTGGCCAGGCGCCTGCCCGACAAGCATCACTTGGCGCAGGTCTCCCCTTAAGCGCTGGCGTGACGACCATTAACAAAGTGTGTGGCTCTGGCTTAAAAGCAGTAATGCTCGCTCATGACTTGATCAAAGCGGGGAGTGCAACAACGGTAGTGGCGGGCGGTATGGAAAGCATGAGTAACGCACCCTATATGTTACCTAAAGCACGCAGTGGCTACCGCATGGGACACGGTCAAGTACTAGACCACATGATGCTTGACGGCCTTGAGAATGCGTACGACGGAAAAGCGATGGGCTGCTTTGCTCAGGATACCGCCGACGCTGAAAATATTACGCGTGGCGATATGGACAACTTTGCACTTAGCTCATTGTCAAAAGCGAACGAAGCGATCAACACCGGAACATTTAGCGATGAAATTGTCAACGTTACCGTGTCAGGTCGTAAAGGTGACGTGGTTGTTGATACCGATGAAGGCCCTACCTCAGCGCGTCCTGAAAAAATACCGTCGCTTAGACCAGCCTTTAAAAAAGACGGTACCGTTACGGCAGCAAACTCTAGTTCTATTTCGGACGGTGCTGCAGCGTTACTCGTTATGTCGCAGTCAAAAGCAGAAGCGCTTGGCTTAGCACCGCTAGCGAAGATTGTTGCTCACGCTACGAATGCGATTGAGCCAGAGAATTTTACTGTTGCACCCGTGGGCGCGATGGAAAAAGTAATGGATAAAGCGGGATGGTCGAAAGACGATGTGGACCTGTTTGAGATAAACGAAGCTTTTGCAATGGTGACTATGCTGGCAATACGCAAGCTTGGACTTGATGAAGAGAAGGTTAATGTAAAAGGCGGCGCATGCGCATTAGGACACCCTATTGGTGCATCAGGCGCACGAATTTTAGTAACCCTGTTACATGCACTTAAACAGCGTGATGCCAAAAAAGGGATTGCTTCTCTTTGTATTGGTGGTGGAGAAGGCGTTGCCCTAGCCGTTGAGATGCTGTAGCACTTTTCAGCAATCAGAAACGTGAATCTAGAAAATGGCACCTACATCGGTGCCATTTGTGTTTTAATAGGGTGAGTTAAGTAAAAACAAAGTATCTCAACGTTATGATTCGTCGCCTCTTTTTAATTTCCATCGCTGCATTATTATTTCATGTTAGTCAAACGACCTATGCAGCTGAGCTCTCAAATGTTGCATATAGCTCGCTGTCTGCATTACCACAAAGCGACCCGTTTTTACGATTAGCTTACGGTTCGGACAAACTTCAGTTTATTGATGTATGGAAAGCGCCAGAAGAGGTAACGGACAACAACGGGGCCCTTATATTTATTCACGGCGGATGCTGGTTAAATGCCTATGATCTCAATCATGCTAGAGGTTTTTATAAGGCGTTATCTGAAAGAGGTATTGATGTTTACGCGGTTGAATACAGACGTGCCGGCGATGAAGGTGGCGGGTGGCCTGGCTCGCGCAACGATGTGATCAGTGCGCTGCAGTACTTATCCACCTATTGGCGGGATACTACAATGCCGCATCGCATTGCTTTAGCAGGGCATTCCGCCGGCGGCCATTTGGCGCTGCTCGCTATACAGGAACATACGGTATTGGATGGGTTACCCCTTAATAAAGTTATTGGGCTGGCAGCGATTACCGACATTGCGCGGTATGCACAAGGTGAAAATAGCTGCCAAACCGCAACAAAAGTGTTTATGGGTGGCGTACCTAGTGAGGATCAAATGCAGTCAAATGCAGATTCACCAGCGCAAGAGCATGTGCAAGCGGCTTATCTTGAAGCGACACCAGTGATCGATACGCCCACGCTCCCTGTAATACTTCTTCAAGGCGATGCTGATGCTATTGTGCCTAGTCTACACGCAAACCTTGCTGGGGCTACACCTCGGATTATAAAAGCCGGTGGCCACTTCGATTGGCTACACCCAGAAACGTTAAGCTTTAATGCGTTTTACGAAGAACTGATTAAGTAATAAGAAGTAGATAGTATGATTGATAACGATCTTGATAGTAATGATGCCCTTAGGCATATCCGCAGCCAATTTTCGCTTCCAGAAGGGATAATATATCTAGACGGCAACTCACTAGGTCCATTACCTAGCAAAGCGAAAGCGCGGGCAATAGAGGTCGTCGAAAAACAGTGGGGTGAAGACCTCATCACAAGCTGGAACAAACACAATTGGATAAATTTACCAAGTATTGTAGGCGATAAAATTGGCGCGATTGTAGGGGCTGAAAAAGGGCAGATCGTTAGTTGTGATTCAATTTCGGTGAATCTTTTTAAGGCATTAAGTGCAGCGTTAAAGTTAAACCCAAGTAGAAAAGTGATTGCGACTACTCGTGATAACTTTCCAACCGATATTTACATGGTTCAGGGGCTCATTGACCTATTAGATGATGAATATACGGTACGGTATCTTGATGAACAAGATATTGAAGGGCAGCTATGTGACGATATTGCGGTACTCATGCTTACTCAAGTCAATTTCCGTTCAGGCTTTAAACTGGACATGGCATCAATTACCGATAGTGCGCATGATAAAGGTATTCTAATGTTATGGGACTTAGCACACAGCGCGGGCGCATTCCCAGTCGAACTTGATGCGTGTAACGTAGACTTTGCCGTAGGGTGTACTTATAAGTACTTAAATGGAGGGCCGGGCGCGCCCGCGTTTATATACGTTGCGTCTAAGCATCAATCTACCTATAAGCAGCCGCTGTCTGGATGGATGGGCCACAATGCACCGTTTGCATTTTCACCAGACTATGAATCGCCTAATACGATAAAGCAGAACCTTTGTGGTACGCCTGGCATAGTAAGTATGAGTATTCTTGATGCTGCACTATCAATATTTGATGACCTTGATGTAAAGGATGTTGCCGAAAAGTCAGAAGCACTTCAAGCACACTTTATAACGTGTATGGAACGACACGATATTTTTAACGCGTTTGAATTTGCTAGCCCTAACGTTGAAGTACGTGGTAGCCAACTTGCATTTCGACATAAGCACGCGTACGCCATTTGCCAAGCCTGGATAGCGAGTGGCGTAATCGCAGATTTCCGTGCCCCTGATATACTTCGCGTTGGTTTTGCTCCTCTTTACCTTAGATTTGATGACATCCGCGTGGCGGTAGAAAAACTTGCGTCGATAATGAATGAAAAAACATATTTAAATGAAGAGTTTCAGCAAAAGTTGCACGTAACTTGACCATTTAGGCAAGTTACGTATTGCATTTTTCTACCCCAGCAAAGATACTTCGATGCCAAAACTTTACTTGATATCTGAGGATCCCGTTTGAATGTGTTTAGGTGCTGCCGGTGTATAGTGGTAGCAATGTTGTTGAATGCGTTTATGTGCGTTGCCTTCGCGCAATCTACTCAAGTCCAGGCAAACGCGACTGCGACATCGGCCACGCCCTCTTATCTAGATAAACCAATTCCCTACTGCATCGACCCAAGTTGGTCACCCTATGAAGCTATTCGAAACAACAGGCATGTAGGAATATCGGCAGACTATATGGCTCTTATTTCAAGCCTTTCAGGGCTTACATTCGAGCTTGTTGAGACACAGTCTTGGCGTGAAAGTCTCGCGTTCGTTCAACAGGGCATTTGCCATGTAATACCGATGATGAACGCGTCTGACTTTCGACGTCAGTTTTTAGATTTTACGCAGCCTTATTTTGAATCACCTAACGTATTGGTTGCAAAACAAGGTACGCCAATTTTGCAAGGTTATGACGGTATTGGCGACAGAACGGTCGGCATTGTCGACGCATACAGACAGGCAGAATATGTACGTCGTTTTTACCCTGACTTGCGTCTGGCAATGATAGAGTCAGAGAAAAACGGGCTATTTCAGCTTCTTAACGGCGAGTTTGACGTGATGGTGGGCTCGTTAATGAGTGTGAACTTACATATTAATAATGAAAACTTGGCGGGATTAGCCATTGTTGGTTATGCAGAGCCTTATGACTCGTTGGCGTATGGGGTAAACCGCTCTTATTCTCATCTTGTTCCTATTCTAAACAAGGCTATAAGCCGTATACCGATAGAAAAGCATGTTGATATCTATCGTAAATGGAACCATGTGAGAGTCAGTCACAACAGAGACTACACGACGTTCTTCTTATTTATGGTGGCCGCATTTGTACTGGTGGCGTTTCTAATCTGGCGAAATCGTGTGGTGGTGAAGTCGAACCGAGTGCTTCATCAAAAGAATATTGAAATTGAATCACTTCAAGCAACGTTGGCTGAGAGAAATTACACGCTTTCCATGCTGTCAGCGTACGACGATGACACTGGGCTATTTAATAACAATAAGATGATTCAAACGATAGAAAATGAAATTACTCGTTTTCGGCGTTTTAATCATATACCCACGCTCATTATTGTAGAGCTTGATTGCACGGATGTTAATGGGATGATGGATAGCGTTAGCGTGCTTCGGGATGCCATGAGGCGAGTATCGCAAAAATGCCTCGGTGCGGTAAGAGACGTAGATACCGTTTCGCGATTCAGTAATAAAGAATTGTTAATATTATTACCACACACTTCACTAGCCGACGGAAAAGCGTTAGCAGAAAGACTATCTACCAATATCCTCGACGCGCTTAGTCGTTTTGATGATATTCACGTGTCGTTTGGCGTGACTGAGTTAAAAAGCGAGGAGGAGATGATGCCTTGGCTAGAGCGCAGCAGAAATGCACTACTTCAGGCAAAGCGGATGAGTTCAGGTACCGTTATTGCTGAAAATTAACCAACCCGTTTTGTTCAAACGGGTTGGTTGCGTTTTTACACGATAGGTTCATAAACCCACTGGTGAGCGTCGTAAAACACTTTTGCTCTGTCATATTCTCGCTCAGAGCGCCAGTTTCGGTTATTCAATTTAGCCGAAACACCAGAGTATAATCGTTTGTTCGCGACAAGTTTGATATCATTTTGATACGCTTCTTTAGCATTTTTAACTTCTATGGCTTTTAACTCTAACCACTCTAAAAGTGCTGATTCATTATTGAACAATTCAAGTGCATCATTAACTTTCGCGCGAAGCTCTTCGGGCACACGTTTGTTCCGAATGATATCAATCTTTTCTTTATGTTTGAGGTTATTCTCTCGAAGTTGACGTACGAGATCGTCTAGCGAGTCTTTTCTCTCAAGCAATAGATTAAACCCTTGGCTGAAGTCTATTTTTAACGTACTGCCCGATACTGCACCTAACGTTCCTGCTTCTACCTTGTCTTGGCTGATAATCTCACACGCAAACAAGTTGCCCATAGGCTTATCAAGTTGCCCTACTGTCACACCACCACCACAGCGCAGGCGACTATAGGCTAACTGTCTTCCAACGGTGATACTTCCCGAGCACTGAACGTCGATCCCTTGGCCATGTTGAACATGAATACTGCCTGCCGCAACTAGCTTACAGGTATATTCAGTGCTGTTGTCGTTAACTTTGCCCATCGCGCCTTCGGTGATAATAATGTCACCCCCCGATTCTATAAACGCTGATTCTACAAAACCATTTACGGTAACATCGCCTGCTGCTTTAATTTGCATTTTTTCAGTGACGTCACCATTAACCAAGACCGCACCGTCGTAGTTAATATGACCGGTACCCACATTGACACCATTGCACGTAAAGGTGTCATCAACGTTCATTATCTGGTCTTTATATTTTGGCATGCCTGCAATGATAGAAACCAAAACGTTTGCGTCATTATCTGATACAGCCGTACCGCTTCCCATTTTAAACTCAATCCATTCGCCCGGTGATGGGGGATGCTTACCCCCCCTTACATCAAATCCAGAACGCCCTTTCGATGGCTCTGTTCTGCGTAGTACGGGCGTGTTGGCTTTTATACAAATCACCTCGCCAAGATTACGCATGTCTACGCGTTGACCATCGTTGGTTTGAGGGCGTAAAACCCTATCTAACGCATTGGGTACCAGCGGGATAAAGCGCGATGAGCGCCCATTTCTAGGCGGTAATCCTTTGGCGACGACATCGTCAACTAACGCACCCGGCGATTCCATCTTGGCTTGTTCGAGCAAAGACGTAATGCGTTTAACACTGAGGCCTCGGTGAATATTATTTTTCGCTGCAAGTGCTTTGATGCTTTTTACATTAGGAAGCTTGCCACCATAAGGCGTCGTAATGATGAGGGTGGCTTTCATGCTATCTTCAGAAATTCTGAATTCAACTTCTGCATTTCGACGTTCGCCAATACGCTCTTTTACCACCGTACCATCGCTTGTTTTAAAGAAATGATTGGCGGTATCAACGGCGGACTTCAGCGATGCCTCAGAAATGTATAGGCCTTTGCATTCGCCCTCGTTCAACAGCGCATAAACGTCTTTGATGTTAACTTCACTGTCAAATTCAGAGGGATGCAACGCGATGTTGATGTAGGTTTGCGAGTTATCGAAACTAATATGTACGCCATTCATTTCTTGTTATCCTTTACCGCATTCTGAGCTCTTTATTCTATATCGACATCACCACGCCACGCTTTATGCAAAAGACAACGTTTTTTCAAAATTACCGATATAAAAATGTCTACCACGTCATGTGGTTAAACAATACCACAATGTAATGCTTTTGCTTTATTCAGGTCAAAGGTTTTCAGCGTATTGATACAACGCTCTCAAAATGGCCTGTTTTTCTGGATTATCGCTGTGGTCATGGGCGAGTTGTTCAAGCTTCACCATATAAACATCAAGTGTCATTGCACTTGGTGATGTCGCGTCGGTCAGTCTGGCCTGGCGGTGATGTTGCCACTTCATCATCTCATCATAAGTAAGTGTATTGGGGAAATTACGCGCACGATAGCGAAACAGAAGAGACTTTAGGCCGGTATGCTGGGTTTCATCTGCCAGCAGTGCTAACGTTTCAGGTGCCGCATCGATGACTCGGTCGCACCAGCGTCTATCATCATCACTTAAAAAACCTCCGCTGTATAAAGCCTGATCAATATCGTCGTCACGCTCAACGTGGTCAGTGTCATACAGTTGGTAAAGCTTTTGCGCAATATCCGGTGTAGAAGCTAACAATCGGTAGTTCTCTAAACAGGCTTCTCTATCTAGCCCTAATCGCTCAGCGTTCTCTTCTGTCATGGCTTTTGCCGTCGTCAAAAAAGGCGAACGGTTGATATGAATGAGTTTGACGCCAGGACGCTCGTTGGCGTTTTCAAATGCTTCTCTTGGGGCATATAGCTTCTCCCGCAATGTGTCCGGCGTATCATTGATAATACTGTCTACCGACTTCGATAAATCTATCGCAATAACGGCGTTGGCATTGGTAGGGTGCTTAGCAATGGGCATTACCCACGTGCAGCATCCTTGTGCAGCTGGAAGCTTAGATGAAATATGTAAAACCACTGAGGGCTTTGACATGTCCAATTGTTGTAAAACGGTATGCTTACTTTTAAGTGAAAACGCATACTCGAAAAGTCTTGGTTGTTTATCTTTTATCAATTTTGCTAACGCTATTGTGGCGTAAACGTCGCTTAATGCATCGTGTGCACTTTCATGTGACAAGCCGTTTGCTGCGGTAAGGTGTTCTAATTTAAAGCTAGGGCTTCCGTCTTCTTTAGTAGGCCAATTAATGCCTTCTGGCCTAAGTGCATAACAGGCACGTGCGACATCGATTATGTCCCAACGGCTATTCCCGTTGCGCCATTCTCGTGAATACGGGTCGTAGAAATTACGGTAAAAGAGAAAACGCGCCACTTCATCATCGAACCGAATGCTGTTAAAGCCGACACTGCAGGTGTTGGGCGTTGCCATTTCTTTGAAAATTCGGGCGGCAAAGTCGGCCTCATTTGAACCGTCTCGAAGGGTTTGTTGTGGTGTTATGCCGGTAATTAAGCATGCTTCAGGGTTGGGTAGGTAGTCATTAGCAATAGCGCTCATTATATTAATGGGCTTTCCTACCACATTTAAATCCATATCGGTTCTTACGGCAGCGAATTGGCAGGGGAGATCCTTTTTGGGGCTGGTACCAAAAGTTTCAAAATCGTACCAAAGAAAAGTCGGTTCTTGCATGAAGGCGTTGGTCTTGTTGATTGCGTTTTTATGCCACAGAGTTTACACGTCTGTAGTTTGAATACCAAATGCCATCAAGGCGATGTCTTGTTCATAACGATGAAATTGTGTCATGGTATGGCTTTATTACAAGAAGGACGCAATCGACTAATGAAAATCGCCTCAATATTATCAATGCTTTTCTGTGCAGGATTAGCAAGCTTTACTGCACAGGCGCACAACCACAACGATGCGCCATCAGCACCAGCACCTGTAGCAATTGCAATTCATGGTGGCGCCGGCACAATTTTGAAATCTTCAATGACGCCTGAAAAAGAAAAGGCTTATCGAGACACCCTGCGACAGGCTGTAATGCATGGTTATGAAGTATTAACTGCCGGAGGCACTGGCGAGCAAGCCGTTGTTGAAACCATTCAGTTACTTGAAGCGTCGCCATTATTTAATGCAGGGGTAGGCGCGGTATATACCTTTGATGAGGCTCACGAACTTGATGCGTCGATTATGCACGGTGGTAGTAAAAATGCGGGTGCTGTGGCGGGCGTGAAGCAAATAAAAAGCCCAATAGCTGCAGCGCAATTGGTCATGAACGTGTCGCCTCATGTTTTACTATCGGGAGAAGGCGCTGAGTCTTTTGCATTTGAGCACAAACTTGAAAAAGTCGATAACAGTACGTTTGATACGGAATTTCGAAAAAAAGCGTTAGATAAGGCAAAGACTAGGATGCTAGAAGCCGCATCGAAGTTTGGTGGTCAAATCGGCAATGAACGTTTCGGTACCGTGGGGGCCGTTGTGCTCGATAAGCATGGAGACATCATTGCAGGAACATCAACCGGGGGCATGACGGCAAAACGTTATGGGCGAATTGGTGACTCTCCGATTATTGGCGCAGGGACGTATGCCGATAACGCAAGTTGCGCCGTTTCTGCTACCGGTCACGGTGAATATTTTATTCGTTACAATGTTGCAGCGGATATCTGTGCGCGAATGAAGTACCAAGGGCTTACGCTTAATGAGGCGGCTGACACGGTTATTAATAAGGTTTTAAAAGACGCAGGCGGTGATGGTGGTGTTATTGCTATCGATGCAAAGGGAAATATTGCAATGCCTTTTAATTCTGCGGGTATGTACAGGGCAAGTGTTGATACCGCTGGAAACGTGACGGTTTCAATATATAAATAATCACGAAAATTTAGTCGGAAAAAGTAGCTGTTATGCTTTTCTCCGACTACGCTGATAAATGAAGGGGAAGCCTTTACACTCATTGAAAACAAAAGAAATGCCGTCATGCCTTGGCTTGTTGTGTCAGTAATAGGGTAAAACGGCTGGGAGATATAAATGGAATCGTTGCAAGTCAGTGATTATATGAACACTCACCCCGTAAAACTTCACATTGAAATGCCCGTTGCTGAGGCAGTCGAAACCTTGTTAACAAGCGGGCAAAGCGGAGGGCCTGTTGTCGATATAAAAGGCAAGGTAGTTGGTTTTTTATCGGAACAAGACTGCATAGCCCAAATGATTGCCTCTAGTTACTACCGCGAACAAATCTGTAGGGTGTCAGATATTATGAAAACCCCCGTTATGACGATAAAACCTTATATGTCTGTGATTGAATTGGCACAATTACTCATAAAGGAGAAGCCTAGAGTGTATCCTGTGGTTGATGATGACGGTGTATTGCAAGGATGTATTAATCGAAGCGCTGTACTAAAGGCTATTGATGTACAGCTAAGAGATGGATATCAGAAAGCTGGGTAAGAAATAGGTTTTTTCGTCTTCGGCAATACGGGATAGCAGGCGATTGCTATTCCGTGTACGTTTTATAAAGCGATGTTTTTATAAGTAAATACCATTCAATCTATTAACCTTCTTTAAATGCTTCACAAAACCTTTTATTCTCAGCGCTTCATTTTAAGCGTAAAGAAAGAGTGTGTAGTGGACCAAACCAAAGCCGTATCGCCCAACCCGTTAGGGCTAACGCCTATTCTATTATTTGTTGTCTTGGTGGTTGCTACCGGTGTCGTCACTAACGACATAACCTCAATGCCCATTCTGGTGGCATTTTTTATCAGTGCGGGTTATGGGCTGTGCCTGAATCCTAAAGGGGAGCGGGTTAGTTTCTCTGAAAAGGTGTCTACCTTCTGTAAAGGAGGAGGCGATAAAAATATAATACTATTGGTGTTAATTTTTCTGCTGGCGGGCGCCTTTTACGCCGTGACCATTGATATTGGTGCACGGGACGCAACGGTGAATATGGCCCTACAGTTTGTTCCTTCCGCGATGATATTACCTGGCCTCTTTTTTATTTGTTGTTTCATCTCGTTTGCGATGGGAACGTCGATGGGAACCATTACTGCGCTATCACCCATTGGCGCTGGCTTAGCGACTAGCTTGGGCCTACCTATAGAAATGGCGCTGGGGATAGTCGTTGGGGGGGCAATGTTTGGTGACAATTTATCTTTTGTGTCAGATACCACTATAGCCGCCACACGAACGCAAGGAGTGCGTTTGAAAGATAAGTTTCGCGCGAACTTAATGGTCGCTTTGCCTGCCAGTATCGTCACCATGATATTGCTGTTGTGTGTCGATGTAGATACCTCAAGCATTGTTGAAACCAACGATTACGACGTATGGCGCATTTTACCTTATCTTTGCATTATTGGTTTCGCGCTAAGTGGGTTTAATGTGATAAGCGTGCTTGGTGTCGGTATTGCCAGTGCGTGTATCGTGGGGCTGATGCAAGATAGCTTTACAGTGCTGAGCATGATGCAAAGTATTCAAAAAGGAATGGGCTGGATGCAAGACCTCGCCATGATAGCCATTACTATCGGTGGTATTGTGGCGCTAATGCATGCAAATGGCGGTATTACATGGCTCATCGATAGGCTGACCCGAAAGGTGACAAGCAAAAAAGGGGCAGAGTTCAGTATTGCAGGCTTGGTTAGTTTTCTTGATATTACAACGGCAAATAATACTATCGCCATAGTAACCGCTGGCCCCATTGCCAGCGATTTAAACAAAAAATATGGTGTTGACCCGCGTCGCACAGCTTCATTGCTGGATATCTTCTCATGCAGCTTCCAGGGTTTAGTGCCTTATGGGGCGCAACTTCTCAGTGCAGCGGCGGTGGTGGGCATTTCACCCTTGGCTATTACGCCATACTGCTGGTATCCCATGCTCATATTTGTGTTTGGTCTGCTTGCGATTTGGTTTGGCTTTCCGCGATTTAGTGCGCCGCATGATGATGCACTTGCCGACTAATACCTAATGACACTCGTATTTTGTCATTTTATGGCTAAGGCCAAAAAGGGTGATCAATTGGTTGCGTTTTGCGGTATTAAATAGCGCTAGATTTTTACCGCAGCTTCTTCTACGATCTGCGCGCACCGTGGCTTAACAAAGTGTAGAGCGAGCGGTTTGCGCATGATTAATACTGCGCGTCATCTTTTTTATTCAAGGTGATTACCACCTTATTCGTTTTTCACTAGGATGCTATTTTGTCTTCAGCTATTGCTATAAAACCGCTTTTTAAACAACTTGACGACTGTATGAATGCAGACAAGTTTAGGCTTAAACGCCGTGTGTCCCTGTTAGCGAAATCTGTCAATAATAAAGCGTCAAAAGACGATGTTGAAGCCAATGAAGCGCTACATGCTCAACATGAAAAATTAAAAAGCGATATCGAGCGTTCAATTGAAAAATGCCGGTGGCGAAAAGCAAACCTACCCTCAGTCGAATACCCGCCGTTACCCGTAAGTGATAAGAAAGAAGATATAAAAGCGGCCATCGCCAACAATCAGGTGGTTATTGTGGCGGGTGAAACCGGTTCGGGGAAAACAACACAGCTACCGAAAATTTGCTTAGAATTAGGGCGGGGTGTATCGGGTATGATTGCCCACACCCAACCCCGACGACTCGCGGCGCGAAGTGTCGCTACCCGTATTGCGGAAGAACTTCATACGCCGCTTGGTGAAAAAGTGGGTTTCAAAATTCGCTTTAGTGACCAGGTTAGCGACCAAAGTTACGTAAAGCTAATGACAGACGGTATGTTGCTTGCCGAAATGCAACAAGACCGTTATCTCAATCAATACGACACCATTATTATCGATGAAGCACACGAACGCAGTTTAAACATCGATTTTCTTTTGGGGTATTTGCGTCAACTTCTTGATAAACGACCTGAACTCAAACTTATCATTACGTCAGCGACGATTGACCCTGAGCGGTTCTCGAAGCACTTTAACAATGCGCCCATTATTGAAGTAAGTGGCAGAACTTACCCGGTAGAAATCCGTTACCATGAGCCTGAAAATGGCGACGAAGAGCGAGATCAAGCTGACGCTATTGTGAGTGCGGTTGATGAGTTAATGCGTGAAGCACCTGGTGATATTTTGGTGTTTCTTAGTGGTGAGCGTGACATACGTGATACGCAAGATACGTTAAGCAAGCAGCAATACCGTAATACTGAAATTGTGCCGCTCTATGCCCGTTTATCTGCTGCCGAACAAAATCGTATTTTTCAGTCTCATAGTGGGCGGCGTATTGTGTTGGCCACTAACGTTGCAGAAACGTCGTTGACGGTGCCGGGCATTAAATATGTTATTGACCCTGGTATGGCCCGTATCTCTCGTTATAGTGCAAGAAGTAAAGTACAGCGGTTACCCATCGAACCTATTTCTCAAGCCTCAGCGAACCAAAGAGCAGGGCGCTGCGGTCGGGTATCTGATGGTATCTGTATTCGCCTATACAGCGAGGACGACTACCTCGGCCGCCCAGAGTTTACCGACCCTGAAATACTTAGAACGAACCTAGCTTCAGTTATACTGCAAATGCTTGCGCTTGGGCTGGGTGATATCGCTGCATTTCCTTTTGTGCAGCCCCCAGACAATCGGAATATCAATGACGGGTTCCGTCTTTTGGAAGAGATTCAAGCCATTACTAAGCAGAAAGGAAAAATGCAACTGACTAAAATGGGCCGTCAGATTGCAAGGCTTCCTGTCGACCCCCGTTATGCACGAATGGTGATTGAGGCAGAGAAAACCAATGCCGTTAATGAGGTAATGGTTATTGCGGCAGGTCTATCTATTCAAGATCCAAGAGAAAGACCACAAGACAAACGCCAGCAAGCAGACGAAAAGCATAATGAATATACAGATAAAGATTCTGACTTTATAAGCCTTTTTAACCTATGGACTGCCTTTAGAGAACAGCAAAATGCATTAAGCCAAAACCATCTGAGAAAATGGTGTAAGACACAGTTTATCAACTATTTACGTATGCGTGAGTGGCAAGATATTGTGAGTCAGCTAAAAAAATCTATTGCAGAATTAGGTTTTGGCATTGTTAAACATGAGGCCGACTATCAAGCGATTCACCAGGCTATTGCGAGTGGTTTGCTTTCCCACTTAGGGTTTAAAGATAAGGATCGGGAATACTTAGGCTCTCGCAACACGCGTTTTATGATATTCCCCGGTTCAGGGTTAGCGAAGTCACAGCCAAAGTGGGTAATGGCGGCTGAGCTGGTTGAAACGTCAAAATTATTTGGGCGCATGGTGGCAAAGATTGATCCCGCATGGATTGAGCCGCTGGCAGAGCATGTAACGCAATCGAGTTATTCAGAACCGCATTGGTCCAAAAAGCGTGGGGCCGTGATCGCCTTTGAAAAGGTAACGCTTTTTGGACTGCCAATCGTCATGAAGCGAGCGAAGGTATATAGCCTTATCGACCCGCCACTTTGCCATGAACTTTTCATTAGAGAAGCGTTAGTTGCAGGTAACACAAAGCTTAATTACGGGTTTTTGCAAGAGAATCAGTCTTTATTAGAACAAGCAGATGAATTCGAACAAAAAACGCGACGCAGAGACTTATTAGTTGACGATGAGGAGCTTATTAGCTTCTACGCAAAACGCATCCCTGTTGAGGCTAATAACGACGCATCATTTAAAAAGTGGTTTAAACAGTTTGGAAAAAACGAAGCACTCACGTTTACCGAAGATGATGTTTATCGTCAACAACCTGCACAATCGGTCGCCAATGCATTCCCCGATGTATGGCGCCAAGGAAACATTACCCTTCCACTTCGCTATAACTTTGAGCCCAATGCTGAGAATGACGGCGTAACAGTGGTTATTCCTCTTCCGGTTTTGAATCAGGTGGACGATATCAGTTTTGATTGGCTTGTACCGGGCCTCAGGCACGACCTGATTGTGGGGATGATAAAAAGTTTGCCTAAACGTCTGCGCCGTAACTTTGTACCGGCGCCTAACTTTGCCGATGCCTGCATAGCAGACATAAGCGATACGGATAAAAATAACCGCCCGGTCCCCATCATAGAAGCAGTGTCAGATAAACTGCGTAAAATGACGGGTATTGTTATTGAGCCTGAAGACTGGAATATTGATTCGCTTGATAAGCATTTGAAGATGCACTTTGCAGTGGTTAATGATAACGGTGACGACCTCGCTAAAGGTGATGACTTGCATGCGCTAAAACTGACGTGTGCGGGGCATGTGAAAGAAACGTTTGAAAAAGCTGCGACTCCAGGGCTAGAGCGCAGCGACATTGAACAATGGGACTTTGAGCAATTACCCGACACGTTTGTACAAAAAGTGGGAGGCTTTGAAGTTCAGGCATTTCCTGCATTAGTTCAGCGCGGGGATAAAGTCGACATCGTGCTAATCGATGAGGCGGAAAAAGCACAAACCACCCATCGCCAGGGGGTCAATGTTCTGATTAAAAATGCAATGCCTTCGCCACTAAATTACCTTCAAAATAAGTTGCCTAATAAGGCTAAGCTCGGGTTGTACTTTAATCCGTTTGGCCAGGTTAAAGCGCTTATTGATGACTGTATTTTTGCGGGCATTGATGCGTTGGTGTCTGACTTTTGCCAAGCGCACAATACCGATATTCGAACGAAAAGCGAATTTGATGCCTGCGTCGATGTAGTACGTGAAAATATCAACGACCGCGTGTTGGAAATAGCGCAACAGGTAGAGCAGGGCCTTACGCTTGCTCATCAGTGTCAAAAGCAAATGAAAGGCAATGTGCCCCTTACTATGATTAACGCGTTAGGTGACTGTAAGGCGCACTTGGCCGCACTGGTCTTTCCTGGATTTGTATCATCCATAGGTGAGGCTCGCTTAGATGACTGGAATCGTTACATCAAGGGGCTTGCCAGGCGATTAGATAAACTGCCGATTGACCCAAACAAAGATCGTATGCATCAGGTTACCGTTGAAAAGTCGATAAGTGAATGGGAAAAAACGTGCGGGAAGTATCCAAAAGGTAAAGTACCTGATGCGCTTAAAGAGGTTCGCTGGATGATTGAAGAACTGAGGGTATCCTTGTTTGCACAGCAACTTGGTACCGCTTATCCAATCTCAGCAAAACGTATTACGTTATATTTACAAGATTTTTAGCCCGGTTATAGCTCGGTTTACACATTACGCCAGCGCAAATTTAAAATAATCGACTAATATGTAGGCGCCCAGATTGACAATAGTTTAACCTCACCCTATAACAAAGAAGTAGGTCATGAGGTTTTAGGCTAGAAATCAGGAGAAGTAGGCATGTTGGGATACGATGATAAGCGAAATTTTTTCAGGATGATGGTTAATTCGCCTTGTCAGTTGGAGGTTACCGACGATGAGTCAAGCCGCACGATGCAGGCGATGTGCAAAGATATAAGCGCAACAGGTATGTCATTGGAAGTTGATGAGCCCTCTATTGAAATTGGTACGCAGGTCAGCGTGGCGATAGAGTCTTCAAGTTCGCAAATACCCTCGTTAGCAGCGTTAGCCACAGTGGTTCGTTGCGAGCCGGATACAGAATCTAGTTGTGTCGTTGGCGTTGAAATCACCGAGATGAAATAGCTACACCCCCTCGACAGCAGGCATAAACGCATGCTGTCCTTCATTAAATTACTCGATGGAACTATTCGAGTAATTTAATTGTCTTTATTTTTATTAAATGATAATAATTCTCATTATCTTAATTTATTCAATAAAGGCCAAATCTAAAATGAAAAAGACCGTTACTTTCGCCGTTATGCACTTTTCCGTCGCATTTATGGTCGCCTATCTATTAACCGGTAGTATTGTTGTAGGTGGGGCCGTAGCACTTGTCGAACCAGCAATCAATACTGTGGCTTTTTACTTTCATGAGCGGGTATGGAAACGCATCGAAAAAGCGAAGGGGGAAGTCAGAACAAAGCGTGATGCTTTTCCTTATAATGACGGGTACAAAAAGCAAGGGATGGAAAGTAGTGTTCCAGCGTAACTGCGATTAAGATAGGTAAAGCCTTATTTGCCTACTTCCTGTGCTTTTACACAAACACAGAAAGTAGTATAGGTGTGCTCGGTTATGTAACCGTTAGTCAGTTACTTCACAGATAAGGCCCTTTAAGTAGTAACCTTCAGGATAAGTGCCAATAATAGGGTGGTCAGCCGCCTGACCTAACCGGCCTATAATTTTAATGGTACGGCCAGCATCGAGTGCAGCATCTGCAACAATTTTTTGAAATAAGTCGGCAGGCATTAACCCTGAACAGCTAAACGTTAGCAGTAACCCGCCTGATTTGACGGCGTGAATACCATACATGTTAATGTCTTTGTATCCGCGCGATGCGCGAGTAAGGGTAGCCTTGCTGTCGACAAATTTAGGTGGGTCGAGTATGACCATATCGAACTGCTGTTTTCCTTCATGAAATTCACGAAGGGCTTTGAACACGTCCTGATTGACATAGTAGCTGTCGCCATCGTTAAGGTTATTGAGTTCAACGTGGTGTTTCGCGAGTGCAAGCGCTGGCTCTGACACATCGACATTAGTTACTGATTTTGCACCGCCTGCAAGGGCAAAACACGAAAACGTACCTGTATAGCTGAAACAGTTTAATACGTGGGCATCTTTTGCATAGTGCGATGCAGTGGCTCGGCTATCACGCTGATCAAGGTAAAAACCTGTCTTGTGACCGTTTTCAATATCGACAACGATTGAAAGCCCATTTTCCTTAATGGTAACTTGCATAGGAGGCTCTCCCGCGAGAACTCCTGTAACGGGCTCTAGGCCTTCTTTCTTTCTAACGTCAACGTCGCTACGTTCATAAATATGGGTACCTGGAAGGATTTTAGTAATGGCCCAGACGATTTTCTTTCTGTGTTTTTCTGCTCCGGCACTAAGCAACTGGACAACAGCAACATTGTCATACAAGTCGATTGTTACGCCTGGAAGGCCATCACTTTCTGACGCTATCCATCTAAAGGCATTAGTTTGCTGTGGATCAAATAAGCGTTTACGTAGCGCTAATGCGGTTTCCATTTTTCGTAAAAAGAACCCGTTATCGATAGTTTCATCTATATCGAAGGTCCACATTCTTACTCGAATTTGAGAGCTTGGTGAGTAAGCACCTCGGCCTAGCCATTCACCTTTAGTGTCGTAAACATCGACGGTGTCACCTGAGCGTGCTTTTCCTCTTACGGTAGCGACCGCGCTGTCGAACACCCAAGGGTGGCGTCGACGAAGTGATTTGTCTCTGTTTGGTGATAAAATGACCTGTGCTGACATTCGGTGTACTCTATTGTTTAAGATTTCGTTAAAGGCGTTGGGGCAGTATAGTCTTCACCAGCCCAGCGAGGCGCGGAGTATAACCGTAAACAGCAATGTATGCGAATAGGCATTAATGCACCATTTATTGTCTTTATCCGTACTAGTTAGCGTAATAAACACGATTAACCAAAGAAGGCGTTCGCCGCATCGTGTTTCGCAATGGCACGTAATTTAAGGAGAGTGTAGTGCAGTTTGTAGATTTTGAAAAAGGATGTGCGCCACGCGCACTTTCGATTCGCCATGGTTCATCATTAACTACACCTGAAAATTTCGTAAAAGTTAAGGTCAATGCCTTTGGCGTTAATCGTGCAGATACGCTACAGCGACAAGGTCATTACCCGCCGCCGCCAGGAGAAAGCGAAATACTTGGTCTTGAGGTAGCGGGCATCGTTGATGACGTTGGTGAAAAGGTTAGCCAATGGAAGGTGGGTGATAAGGTGTTTGGTTTGGTTGCTGGGGGCGGATACGCGTCTGAGGTTGTGGTTAACCCTACTCATCTTATGCGGATCCCTGAAGGAATGGCATTTTCTACCGCAGCCGGGCTTGCTGAAGTATTTTTAACAGCTTTTCAGTGTCTTCGCACCATTGCTCATGTAAAGCCCGCTGAAAAAGTGCTTATTCATGGCGGAGCCAGTGGCGTCGGGTTAGCTGCTTTACAATTGTGCCGACATTGGGGAGTAGAGGCGGCCGCCACCGCGTCAAGCAGTCAAAAACTGGCCATGTGTCAAGAGAATGGGGCCAGTGTGCTTATTAACTATCAGGAATCGTGTTTCGCAACTGTATTGGGCGAGCGTTGGCCATCTGGTGTTGCGATGGTTTTAGATATGGTCGGCGGCGATTACCTTAATCGAAACATAAAAGTACTTGCACGGGATGGCATGATAGTGCAGCTCGCAATGTTGGCGGGGCGTTTTGCGGATACGTTGGATATGGGCCTGTTGTTACAAAAACGCGCCACTATTCAAGGTACGACGCTTAGGAATAGAGATGATAGCTATAAAACAGCGTTAATCGAGGCGTTCAGCACAGCGTGCTTAGATGCGTTTACGTGCAATGAATTACACGTAAACATTGATACGGTTTACGGTATCGACCAAGTTGGTATTGCCCACGAGCGATTAGAAAATAACGACACGATGGGAAAAATCGTCGTTGAATGGAAATAAGCCGTATGGGCTTTGTTATCCTACAAAGCCCGCATCAACTTGCGTGGGGTTAGCCTCGGCTGCGGCTCTCGCTAGTTTATCGCAGCGCTCATTTTCAGGGTGACCTGAATGCCCCTTTACCCAATGCCAATTCACACTATGTTTTTTTACCGCTTCATCTAACCGTTTCCATAAATCGGCATTTTTTACTGGCTTTTTGTCTGACGTTCGCCAGCCATTTTTTCGCCAATTGTGGATCCACTGATTAATTCCATTTTTTACATATTGGCTATCCGTGGTCAGCTCTACTTGGCAAGGTTCATTGAGGCTATTGAGTGCTTCTATCGGCGCCAGTAATTCCATTCTATTATTGGTGGTGTGAGCAAACCCATCACTCAATTCTTTGTTGTGTTGCTTATACACTAATACAGCACCATAACCGCCAGGACCTGGATTGCCCAAACATGAACCGTCGGTAAAGATATGGATTGTTTTTTGCGTCACGGGAAGTCCTTAAAAATTTATTACCTGTTAAATCGGCATTTCCCTTAGTTTGAAGCGAAGGGATTGATATACTATCAAAAAGCGACAGAAAACAGCAGAGGTAGTATGCGACAGATTATTCTAGATACCGAAACGACGGGTATCGATCCTAAAGAAGGCCACCGCATCATTGAAATTGGTTGTGTAGAGGTGGTCAATAGGCGCCTTACGGGTAACCATTTTCATGTGTATATCAACCCTGGTCGCCAAATAGAACAAGAGGCCATCGAGGTCCACGGTATTACTAACGAATTTCTGGTTGATAAACCTACGTTCTCTGATGTCGCGCAAGATTTCATTAATTTCATTCGTGGTGCGCAACTTGTCATTCATAATGCGCCGTTCGATGTGGGCTTTATGGACCATGAATTCGCGATGGAAAGCGGCACCAAGGCTGTCGTAACGAAAAATATGTGTGACGTGCTCGATACATTAGTATTAGCGCGTCAACTGCATCCGGGACAGAAGAATAATCTTGATGCATTGTGTAAGCGTTATGGAATTGATAACAGCCACCGAGAATTACACGGCGCATTATTAGATGCCGAGATTTTGGCTGATGTTTACTTGTTAATGACGGGTGGACAAACCAAGCTTAAGCTTGCCTCTACCGGAAGTGGCGATAACGATGCTAACGCCATTAGAGCAATTAACAGGACAGCAAATAAATTAAAGGTTATTAAAGCAAGCGCCGATGAATTACAACAACACGAAGCGCGCCTTGATGTGGTAGAAAAGGCGGGGGGCAAATGCTTATGGCGTCCACAGAGTGATGATGCGTCGTAATAATGTGCTTTGTGCGACAGAATCGACATTAGGAGTGTGTGCGTGATAAATAGGCTAAATAACATGCTAATAGCGGCAGCAATGGTGTTGTTGAGCTTTACCGTACTCGCGCAGGAAACGGTACCCGCGTCAGACTTACCAGAAACACAAACCTCGCAGAATACTGCTGTAGAGCCGATTGAAACATTAGGAGACGAGTACCAAAACTCGATAGCGCTGCTACAAAACCGCTTCAGGGTTGATTACAACGTGGAAGAAATCACCATGATTTTCTTTCGCGAATATGGTTCAGCGCCAGTGGTATTGGTGAGACCTGATGGTTCGAAGTTTTTCCAGAGTAAGGCTGACGATGACAAGATAACGTGGTTCGACGCAGACACGTTTGACATGATCACAATTAAAAACCCCGTTCCTGGCCCATGGCAAGCTGTGGGGCAAGTGCTTCCGAATAGCAGAGTTATGGTGGTGTCTGATATTGCACTACATGCTGACCCGCTGCCCAGTATTCTTTTCTCCGGCGAAATTTTAAAGTCGACAGCTTATTTAACCAATGCTGGTAAGCCCATTGATAATGCTGCGTTTAGGAATGTTGTTAATCTTGATATTGAGTTTGTCAGTACCAATAACCCCAATTTTGATAATTTCGGTTCAAACGACCAACAGATAGCTCAGTTTGAAGATAATGGTCGGGGAATGGATGAGCGTCCTGGCGATGGTGTGTTTACAGGGCAATTTAATCTAAAGTTATCCTCTGGAGAATGGAAGCCCGTTTTTAGAGTGCGCACGCCAATGTACACAAGAGAACAGGTGAGTGAGCCCATCATTCTGTACTCTAACCCTATTAAAATCGACGTAGAGCTTGATGGTGGTGGCGAGGGTTACCATAAGCTAATTATCGACGTAAATAGAGACTTAGTAGACATATCGTCGTTGCTTATTGACGGAAAAGTAAGGTTTCCCAACACCGATATTCAAAACTTTTCCCTGACTGAAGGTGGCAATGATGCCAGAGAACATCTTATCGTTGCTTACGAAGAAGGTATTTTCCGTGTAAAACTCACCGCGTACGGCACGACTACTGACGGAAGAGATTTTATCTTGGATGTACCAGAGTATAGTTTTTTGGCCAACGAACCCGAGCCTGAAGTTATTGACCCCCTCATTGACGGCAAAGACCCTATTGTTGATGGTAGCGACCTCGCTTCACCTGACAGCGTGCAGACCGAGCCCGTTAACCAAGCTGCGCCGGTAATAACTGAAACAAGTGAAGATATGGATCCCAATACCATGATGATTTTGCTGGTGTCGGTTAATGGGGGGATTTTATTAATTGGCATTGTCGCTGCTATTATCATCGTTATTAGTCGCAGAAAGAAAGCGGGCCAACCGGCCAAAGCGCAAAAAACAGCAACGACGGAACGAGATATTTCGTTAGATGATGAGCCGAAAGGGTTAGCTAAGCTATTTTCAATGTTTAAGAAGAAATCATAAAAATGAAGGTGGCAACGCCTAGCGCGATGATGACGTACAGATTGATTTAAAAATAATCATCACTGATTTTTATTTCAACATTGTGATTATTTATCATGCAAACGGCACCAAGAAGGCAATTTTATTAATAAAAAGCATTGACTCTGTTAGGGCGAATACGTATTATCTGCGCCGCAGTGAGGGCACGGGGTTTAACCTACTCAACTAACTCACTGATAACATTGAAAATGCGGAGCGGTAGTTCAGTTGGTTAGAATACCGGCCTGTCACGCCGGGGGTCGCGGGTTCGAGTCCCGTCCGCTCCGCCAGTTTCAATGATATAACTAAAAAGGTCTTCGGAGCGGTAGTTCAGTTGGTTAGAATACCGGCCTGTCACGCCGGGGGTCGCGGGTTCGAGTCCCGTCCGCTCCGCCATTTTAGTTATATATGCAATTCTCGATTATGTGGAGCGGTAGTTCAGTTGGTTAGAATACCGGCCTGTCACGCCGGGGGTCGCGGGTTCGAGTCCCGTCCGCTCCGCCACTAATCGAAAAGCGCACACACAAGTTATGTGGAGCGGTAGTTCAGTTGGTTAGAATACCGGCCTGTCACGCCGGGGGTCGCGGGTTCGAGTCCCGTCCGCTCCGCCACTAACTCACATCTAAATACATCTCAGTGCATCCGTACGTTATCTCTCAGTAATACCCACCAATGTTTTTACTTAACGCTATTTATCCTATGTAGGCTAAAGTGGTAGTGCAATAAGTCCCAGACCGTCTACGCTATATCTGTGTTAAATCATTTTAAAACGCTATGGCATCGCACCCCACAAGACAATTCCTCTTTAAAGACAATATTAAAGCACTCGCGGTTTCGACCATTACGGTGATTGTAGTTTCAGCCTTGTTAGGCATGTTGTTATTTTCCGTTATTCGTTCACAAGAAGATGAGCGAGCGACGGAGATTTTAGCGGGAGTGCATACCGTGTTTAGGGATGCGGAAGTTACCCTAGATTATCTTAATGCGTTGCCTTACGACGTATGCAATGAAACACACCTTGTTGATATGCGAAAAGCATTATTTCGCTCCCGTTACGTAAAGGAAATCGGTTTCTACGAAAAAGACCGGTTTTCTTGTAGTACTTACCTTGGTATTTTGCCCACACCAATAGAAGAAGAAGTACCTGACTTTACAACCGCGTTGGGCGACATCTTTTGGATAAACACGCCACTTGCACTGTTTGAAAAGCAATCTACGGCCACAATTGTAAAACGAGGCCGCTATAATGCAGTGCTCGATATGAATGGCATTATCGGCAACGGCTACTTACAAGATTGGCAATTATTTTACAAAGGTGATGAAATTTATCATATCGCCGGCAATCCACAGCTTGTGTTGAGTGATGTAACCACTGACGAGTTATCTCGAGCATCCAGTACATTTTCACTGAGCTTTGTTAAGTGTGATAAGCGATATAGCCTCATTTGTTTAAAGGTAATTGCTGATCAGGGGCGTCTTTTTAATTTACATAAGTCAAAACTCGTCTTGCTAATTATTGTAATGCTGATGAGTGCAGCCCTTTCCCATATACTTATGTTTAACTTCTTAAGGCATAGGCACTCATTAGAATCTCGCATAGAGCGTGGTCTTGATAATGGCAAATTCTTTTGTCTTTATCAGCCGGTCGTAAATTTAACAACCCGTGAGGTGATAGGGTGCGAAGTATTAAGTCGTTTTGAGGATGACTTTGGTGTCATTTATCCTGATGAGTTTATCGCGCAAATTAGATCGCAAGATAAAACGTGGGAATTTACACGCCTAATGGTTGAAACGGCAATGCGAGACCTCAACGAGGAGGCATCAATACCCAAAGGGTTTAAAGTGTCTTTTAATTTGTTTCCGTTCGAGTTTACGCGAGAAAAAGTTATCGATTTCGATTGGTTGATTGCGTTAAATACAAAGGAGTTCGCATTGGTATTAGAGATTACCGAAGATGAGCATATCGCCACCAATATCGCGGCAAAGCATATTAAAGCACTGAAAAGTAAAGGGTTCATGGTTGCAATCGATGACTTTGGTGTGGGCTATTCTAACTTAGGGCAATTAAAGTCCCTGAACTGCGACCTTCTCAAAATAGACAGAAGCTTTGTCATGGATATGGAAGATCATAGTATTCGCTCGTCGCTCATTCCGCATATAGTTAGCATAGCCGATGGGCTTGAGGTATCGTTAATTGCTGAAGGCGTAGAGAACAACGAACAATGCGAAGCGTTAGTGAAACTCAACATTGTCTATGGGCAGGGCTGGCTGTTTGGCAAACCTCAAACCGTAGAGGACTTAGGAGCCACGCTTCGTCGGTCCAAAAAATAGCATTTATAGAATTGGCGCGTATTACAGTTGGCGCGAATAACGTTTAACGCTACCATGTGTGCTTTAATTTTTATAAGAAGAAATATTGCATGCAGGATGTGCTTCGTTGCCGGGCTATCAGTAAAACATATCAAGAAGCGGGAAATGAGACGTCAGTATTGAACGGCGTCTCGTTGTCGATTAGCGCGGGAGAACAAGTTGCCATTCTTGGTAGTTCAGGCTCAGGTAAAAGTACATTACTCCATATTTTAGGCGGGCTAGATGAACCAACCTCGGGTGAGGTATGGTTCAATGGACAAGCCCTTAAAGGCCTCAGCGCGACAAAATTAGCTCACTTACGGAATCATGAAATGGGGTTTATTTACCAGTTTCATCACCTGTTAGGGGAATTCAGTGCGCTAGAAAATGTAGCGATGCCTCTGCGAATTCGTGGTAGCTCGCCAGCAGAAGCAGAAAAGCAAGCAGCCGTCTTGCTTGAACAAGTAGGCCTGACGCACAGAGCTGAACACCTTCCTTCAGCGCTTTCTGGTGGCGAACGCCAACGTGTTGCTATTGCAAGAGCATTAGTAACTAATCCCTCAGTTGTGCTAGCCGACGAACCCACGGGTAATCTTGATGACACGACGGGCGAACACATATATCAATTACTGACAACGCTCAGCGAAAAACACAATACTGCTTTTGTCGTTGTAACGCACGATATCGAGCTTGCGAATAAAATGGATAGGGTGTTGCGGATTAAAGACGGTGAGCTGGTGTGTGATGAAGACAATTCTCCTAAACCACTATCCAGCCGTGACAACTACGGACAAAGTAAGGAACCAATAGCGTGAAACTGGCGTGGTTTATTGCGCAACGTTTTCGTCATGCAAAGTCGCAGCATAAATTTATCTCTTTTATTTCAATGTCATCAACGATCGGCGTTGGCTTGGGGTGCTTTGTATTAATCGTACTGCTAAGCGTTATGAATGGTTTCGAGCGAGAGCTTACCGAACGAATACTCCGTATTGTGCCTCATGGCGAGTTATATAGCGTAGACAATTCAGGTATAAACAATGTAGACGCACAGCTTTATAGACTGAATCAAGACCCCCGTATCGCACGCGTTGTTCCCTACACAAAACTTACAGGAATGTTGCAATACAAAGGCGAATTAAAAGCGGCAGAGTTAACGGGAATTAGACCCGAAGATAACCCCATGACGGTAGGGCAGCAAGTTAGTGAGGCCCACTGGTCTGCTTTTTCTCTAAATCCAGATGCCGTATTAGTGGGCAAAGGTATTGCGAAGACACTGGGGTTATCCATAGGCGATAAATTGCAAGTGCTTGTTCCCGTTGCTACCGATGACCTAAAGTTCAAAGCGCCTACAACAGTTTCTCTTACCGTTGCTGGGCTACTTAGTATCGGCGGCGAGCTAGACAACCAGTTAGGGGTAATGCATTTAGCTAAAGCGTCCAAAGCACTAGGGCTCTCATCGCAAGCATCTGGCCTTAGGTTCACGTTTGATGACCCGTTTTCTGCCAATACTATCATGCGTGATATTGGCTACAATTATCCCCAAGCGGTATACATGTCAGACTGGACGCGAACGCAAGGGCATTTGTACAACGACATTCAATTAGTGCGCTTCGTGGTTTACATCGCCCTTACTTTGGTGATTGCAGTGGCCTGCTTTAACATTGTTTCCTCATTGGTAATGGCTGTGCGAGAGAAGCAATCAGCAATTGCCATTCTCAAAACCATGGGGGCAACAGATAGCTTGATAAGACAAACATTCATGGTGCAAGGCATGTTAAATGGCTTGATTGGTATGAGCGTTGGGGTGCTTTGTGCGTTAATTGTCGCGCCGAATTTATCGACAATCGTTGGTGCAATTGAAGACGCGCTTGGTATTGAGGTATTGTCGGGCGACATCTATTTTATTGATTTTCTTCCCTCAAAGCTTCAATGGGAAGATGTTGTTATTACCGCAGGGGTGGCAGTTTTATTATCGATAATTGCCACACTTTATCCGGCTCATAAAGCGACAAAGGTACAACCGTCACGCTCCCTTCATTAATGTAGCCCACGAAAAAGGGGACAGCATTGCCATCCCCTTTTTCGTGTTTCTCAGTACCATTTATTACTAAACGACGCCGTTAGCATTATGCATTTTTATCGAAATGCTCAAAGTCCACATCTTCCTGTGCTTCACCCGCATGTTCATCGTAATAAACGGTTTCGTCCAATGCGCCTTCGCTTTTCGCTACCACACAAGACACCATACAGTCGCCAGTGATATTCACTGCTGTTCGAGTCATATCTAATAAACGGTCAACACCGATAATCAGGGCGATGCCTTCTACAGGAAGATTTACCTGCTGCAATACCATTGCGAGCATAATAAGCCCTACGCCGGGTACACCCGCTGTACCGATTGATGCAAGCGTCGCAGTAAGTACGACCATCATATAGTCACCAAGGGTTAAGTCTACCGCATAAACTTGAGCGATAAATACGGTGGCAACACCTTGCATAATTGCTGTGCCGTCCATGTTAATCGTCGCGCCTAGTGGTAATGTAAATGACGATACCGAGTTACCCACCCCCAATTTATTTTTTGCCGTCTCCATGGTAACAGGAAGCGTTGCACTGCTGCTTGACGTACTAAAGGCAAACAACGCGGCATCGCGCATTTTCTTTATCAAAATAATTGGGTTTAAACCCGCAAGCAGCTTAAGTAGAACCGAGTAGGTCACTAAACCATGCAGTATCAGCACGCCAAACACTAAGAAAAAGTATTTTGCTAGGCTTAATATTGTGTCGCCGCCGATGGTTGAAAATAGCTTTGCCATAAGTACGAAAACACCGTATGGCGCTAAGTTCATAATGATGGTTACTAGGCGCATGATGACGGTATTGATGTCTTCGAATACGGCGGTAAGTCGCTTGCCGGCGTCACCTGTCATCGCCATAGCAATCCCGAATAACACTGCAAATACAATAATTTGCAGCATATTTCCCTGTGCCATTGAATTAATAGGATTGCTTGGGAACATGTTAACGATAACGTCAGATAGGCTCGGTGCTTCTTTGGCTTGGAACGTGGTTTCCGTTGTCAGATTAAGCCCCTCACCAGGGCCGATAAGCAAAGCCATGCTCATAGCCAGTGTAATAGCAATCGCGGTTGTGACAACATACAACCCCACTGACTTAGCGCCTAGGCGCCCAAGCTTACTGGGGTCTGAAAGGGTACTTGTACCGCAAATAAGTGAAACAAATACGAGCGGAACCACCAGCATTTTTAGACTGGCTATGAATATCTGACCTAATGTTGAAAATATACCTTCAACAAGAATGTCATACGTTGAGAAGTCTAAACCGAATACCGAAAACGTGAAATCTCCGCTATCATCAAATAATAACTGGAGCATGACCCCGATAAAGATACCGGCGATCATGCCGATAAAGATGCGGGCGGTTAAACTATACTTGTGTGCAGATTGAGACATGAATATTCCCTGTGCGGTATTTTTATATTTTTAGTCACAGGTAGTGTGCCAGATTCTTTTGATTTTTAAACATAAAAAACGACGCAATTATCATTTATAGAGGTTCAGGAACGAATTATGCGGACATTAGCAAAGACGCTTAGTCTACTTAGTGCAATTTTTATGCTAGTAGCATGTGGAGGAGGCGGCTCCGTCTCTAGAGATGATGACAACGGTACAGGTGGAAATGGTGGCGGGGTTACGCCGACTAACTCTATTTCGCTTTCCCTTGAAAATGCGAGCGGCGCGGCGGATAACAGCCTAACCGAATCTAATCCTCTCACAGTGGTCGCCACCGTCGTAAATAGTAACGGTGAAGCGCAGCCGGATTTATTGCTCACGTTTACACTAAGTGACCCGTCATTAGCCGATTTTGGTAATGACACGGGGACGGCGAGAACAGACAATAACGGCGTTGCTCGTATCAACCTCCAAGCAAGCACCGCATCGGGAGACGGTGAAATTACCGCGACCTTAAGTTCTGGTGAACGTGGCACAACCACATTCTCCGCCCAAGCAGTGACGACCACTACGCCGCCCTCGGTGTCTGTTGATCTCACGTTACAAAATGCTAATGGCGATGTTGATAGCGGCTTGACCGCCAATAACCCACTGACTGCGGTGGCGGTGGTAACCGATTCCAATGGGGATCCACAAGCTGATATTCTCCTCACTTTCTCTCTAAGCAATGAAGACTTGGCAGTATTTGGAAATGATACAGGTACGGCGCGTACGAATGACGAAGGTATAGCCTTGTTGGGGCTGTCGGTGGGAGAGGCTTCAGGAGATGGTGCGCTTACCGTTACGCTACCTAGTGGCGAAACAGACTCTACTACGTTTAGTTCCGCCGGCAGCACTACGGTTAGTGAAGAGCCTGCTTCGTTAGAGTTGTTTGCCAGCTCCGTTCAACTTGCGACAAGTGGTTCTGATGACATTGAGCTAATCGCGTTAGTCAAAAATGAACAAAGCGTGTTGATGGAAGGCGTGAGCGTTAGCTTTTCAGCACAAACCAATGCAGGTGTAGAGCTTCAACTAACACAGCCTGACACCGCAGCCGATGGTACTGCCCGCGCGTTACTCTCGACACAAAATAATGCGTCCAACCGCGATGTTGTGATTACTGCGTCAGCGGGTTCTTTTTCAGAAACGGTCACAATAGCGATTGTTGGTACAGAAGTTACCATTACCGGGTCTAATTCAGCTGTGCTAAACGACAGTATTGATTATACCATTCGTGTGCAAGATTCTGATGGCGTCTCTATCTTGAACCAAGATGTTGTTTTGACTGCTGAAAACGGTACGCTCGGCGCAACGACGGTAAACACCGGAGCGAACGGCCAAGCTGTTGTGACCTACACCGCTACAACGTCTGGCGAGGACACCATTACTGCGTCTGCATTAAATGCGTCGAACGAATTTACGCTGCAAGTGCAACAAGACGAATTTGGTTTCGTTAACTTACCAGAGCAGGAAATACCGGTAGGTACACTACAAGCCATTACGGTGCAGTGGCGTCAAGATAACAGCCCTGTTGCAGGTGAAGATATTACCTTCAGCGTGTCCCGCGGTGAAATTGACGGTTCGTCAAGTACGACGACTGATGCTAACGGACAGGCCACTATTCAAGTGCGCTCAACCAATGCGGGTATTTCCTCTATTACCGCAACGGGTACCGATACCAACGGTAACGCGGTGGTATCCGCTGTAACGCAAGTAGAGTTTATCGCAACCACGCCGCATACGTTAATTGCTGATGCATCGCCGGATATACTGGGCCCTGACGGTCAAACCAGCACAATAAGCGCAGTGGTGCGTGATATTGACGGTAACTTAGTGAAAAATACCGTTGTGAACTTCAGTGTATCTGATATTTCGACTGGCTTTGTTTCACCGTCACAGGCAACGACAGACAGTAAAGGGATAGCAAATACCGTATTCACTTCAGGTTCGGTTTCGAGTCAAGAAGCGGTGGCGATTACTGCATTTGTGGCTGATGATGAAGCTATTGCGGACGATGTGGTTCTAACTGTGGGCAACCGCGCGTTTGATGTCTCAATCGGTACGGGTAACATCATCGAATCACCAACAACGACGTCATACTTAAAACGCTTTGGGGTGTTCGTGTCCGATTCGGTAGGACAGCCTGTAAGCGGCGTTGCACTTACTGCCTCGGTGACACCAGTAAAATACAATGCTGACGGTGAGTATCGTACCGGTTTTTGGAGTTATGACGATTTAGACTCTATTTGGGTCGCAAACATCGTACAACGTTGCCAAAACGAAGATGTGAATGACAATGGTATTCTTGATACATCGCCTACTGATGAAGATACGAATGAAGATGGATTACTAACCCCAGGGGTTATTGGTACCATCTCGTTTGCAGGCGATGCGGTGACGGATGAAAATGGCTACGCGGAACTTGAATACCGTTATCCAAGAAGCTATGCCGTTTGGTACGATGCCGTGATTACTGTATTTGGCCAGTCCACAGGTAGCGAAGCGCAAGCCCACGTAAACTATACGCTAGGTATTGCAGGCGAAGACCTTACCGATGAAGGTGCGAGTCCACCAGCTAATCCATTTGGCATTACCGATCAGTGTACTGACGTAACACCATAGGCATATACATTTTCACGACAAACAAAAAAGCCGGCAATGTGCCGGCTTTTTTATTGGTTAGTATCGGTTAGTCTTGTTGGAATGGGTAAACGGATCCTAACTTCAAAAGCTGCGTTAGTTCATCGAGTGCCGTACGCGACTCAATAAGGAGCAGAGGGTCGCGCAAATCATCTTCGCTTAACGTATCGCGATAATGTTTCTCCACCCATGTGTTCAACCGAGCAAACTGTGTATCATTAATTAATGTCGCTTGGTTGGTTGCTGCTAACTCTTGATCTGTCATGGCAACGCGCAATCTCAAGCAAGCGGGGCCGCCGCCATTTCGCATACTTTGTTTAACATCAAAATAATTGACGGACTTGATGGGTGTTCCCAGTGTTACTAACTTATCTAAGTAGTGTTTAACCGACGTGTTTTCTTCGCACTCAGAAGGGGCGATAATCGTCATGTCGCCGCTTGGAAGCGTAATGATCTGCGTATTGAATAAGTACGTTTTTACTGCGTCTTGAACCGATACTTCATCCGTTGGTACTTCAATAAAGTGTAGTGCAGCGTCGCCGAATTTATCTTTTATTTCTTTTAATCCCGCATCTTTCTGATAGAAAGCCTGCTCGTGGAAGAATAAGACATTTTGATTGCCAACCGCGATAACGTCATTGTGAAAAACCCCTTGGTCAATAACGTCGGGGTTTTGTTGCATATAAACCACACTTTCTTCGCTCAATCCATGCAATCTGGCTACTGCCTGACACGCCTCGAGGGTTTGTCGAGCAGGAAATTTTGTAGGCGCGGGTTTGCTTGAGTCAAAAGCATGTCGTCCATAAACAAAGAGCTCTACACCTGCATAGCCATATTCTGAACACAAGCGCGTGTGATTCGCCGCCCCTTCATCACCAAAATGTTCATTGTCAGGAAGGTGAGTATGGTGGGCGAAGTATTTTTCGTTCGCAAATGTTGATTTGAGAATATTCCCCGTTACCTGCGGTTCAAGAGAGCGATGAAACTTGTTCGTCAGGTTAGCTGGGGTAAAGTGAACGCGTCCATCGGCCGTATCGGCGCTAGGAGAGACTGTGGCAGCATTTGCGGTCCACATGCTTGACGCAGAGCAACATGCAAGAAAAATCTCGCGAGATTGCTTTGCAGCGCTTTCTAGCACTCGGGCATCGGAACCCGAAAAGCCGAGGCGACGAAGGGCAGCGATATCCGGGCGCTCTTGCGGGGCAAGAACACCTTGCATCATACCCATATCCGATAGCGCCTTCATTTTAGCGAGGCCTTGCATAGCAGCTTGTTTGGGGTTGCTCGATGCATTCCTATTATTAAGAGAGGCGACATTACCGAAGGATAGCCCCGCATAATTGTGCGTGGGGCCGACTAAACCATCAAAATTAACTTCAAATTGCTTCATAATGTCCCTCTACTTGGTGTTTACGCATTTGACCGCTACCCTATAAAAGCGAATAGCGACCATCATGCAGCACGTTAATAACCCATGGATGTCATTGGGTAATTTGTGGAATGGCTGGCATTATACGGTTTTTATTATCAATGCCAATGAGGGTGGTTAAAAAGTGAGCGGTTTTTGTTCGCGATTGCGGCAAGAGAAAGAATAACTATGAAGAAGATCTTGTTTTCCATTCACTTTGTAGATATATGTTAAAAAAGAGCGGGTACCCCAGATAAACGGTTAGGGCTCCCCAAATTCCCTGAATTGACTTGTAAAGTCATTAAAAATCAATAGGTTTAGTTCAATTATATGGCAAAATCACTGGTCATAGTCGAGTCACCAGCCAAAGCGAAAACGATAAATAAATATCTCGGTAAAGATTTTATTGTAAAAAGTTCGGTTGGCCATGTACGGGATCTTCCTACGAAGGCATTAGGCAAGGTTGAGCCTAAGAAACCGGCAAAAGAACTTAAAACACTAAGCGATGAAGCGAGAGAAGAATACCTTCGCCGACACGAATATTTGAAGCTTGTCGATCGCATGGGTGTCGATCCAGAACAAAACTGGAAGGCCCATTATCAAGTGTTACAAGGCAAAGAAAAAGTCGTTAACGAACTTAAGAAACTCGCCAAAGATGCTGACACTATCTATCTCGCAACCGATTTGGACCGCGAGGGAGAAGCTATAGCGTGGCACTTACAAGAGCTATTAGGAAGTAAGGGCAAGACATATCAGCGTGTTGTATTTAACGAGATAACGAAAAACGCAATACAAGATGCGTTTTCTGCGCCAGGCGAACTCAATTTACATCGTGTAAATGCGCAGCAAGCACGCCGTTTTCTAGACCGAGTAGTAGGCTTCATGGTATCGCCACTACTGTGGAAAAAAATCGCAAGAGGGCTATCTGCCGGTCGCGTGCAATCTGTAGCCGTGCGCCTTGTTGTAGAACGTGAACGCGAGATTAAAGCGTTTGTACCAGAAGAGTTTTGGGATGTGCATGCAGACTTAAATAGCGCCGAAAACGCCGCGCTTCGCATGCTCGTTGCTAAGCATAACGGCAGTGCATTTAAACCGAAGAATAAAGCAGAAACAGACACAGCATTAGCAGCGCTTGAAAATGCCCAATATACGGTAGAAAGCCGCGAGTCAAAACCGACACAAAGCCGTCCTTCTGCACCTTTTATCACCTCAACGTTGCAGCAAGCTGCGAGTACACGACTGGGGTTTGGTGTTAAGAAGACAATGATGATGGCTCAACGCCTTTATGAGGCTGGCTATATTACTTATATGCGTACCGATTCAACTAATTTAAGTCAAGAGGCCCTCGATAGCGCACGTGCCTACATTGGTGATAATTTTGGCGAGAATTACTTACCTGAATCTCCCATCCGATACGGAAGTAAAGACGGTGCACAAGAAGCCCACGAAGCGATACGCCCGTCGAATGTTAAAGTAAGTGCTGCAACATTAGGTGATATGGAGCGCGATGCTCAGCGTCTTTACGAACTTATTTGGCGACAATTTCTCGCTTGCCAAATGATGCCGGCGAAGTACGATGCCACTACGATCCGCGTCGCTGCAGGTGACTATGAACTGACAGCAAAAGGCCGCGTGCTGAAATTTGATGGTTGGACTCGTGTACAGCCTCAGCTTCGCAAGAAGGGCGATGAAGAGTTAATGTTGCCTGATGTTAAAAAGGGAGATGCGCTTAAATTAAACGCGCTTGACCCTAAGCAACATTTCACCAAACCCGTTGCGCGCTTTAATGAAGCATCGCTAGTTAAAGAGCTAGAAAAACGTGGTATTGGGCGTCCATCTACTTATGCGAGCATTATTTCAACGATTCAGGATCGTGGTTATGTTCGTTTAGAAAATAAACGGTTTTATGCGGAGAAAATGGGCGAAATCGTTAATGACCGCCTGATGGAAAACTTCGACGACCTAATGAGTTTCGACTTTACCGCCAATATGGAGCAACACCTTGATGATATTGCTCACGGTAATAAAGACTGGAAAGACGTTCTTAACGAGTTTTACAGTGGTTTCTATGGAAAGCTACTAAATGCTGAAAAAGCACCTGAAGAAGGTGGAATGCGCCTGAATCAGGCAGTGCCAGTGCATATTGATTGCGACAAATGCGGTCGTGAAATGAACGTACGCACGGCGTCTACTGGGGTATTTCTTGGATGTTCCGGTTATAACCTACCGCCAAAAGAGCGTTGCACGAATACCATGAACCTGACGTCGGGCGATGAAGTGGTCAAGGTTGACGACGAAGATGAGTTAGAGACAGAAGCACTTCGTTCTAAAAAACGTTGTCCAAAATGCGGCACCGCAATGGACAGCTACTTGGTTGACGAAACGCGTAAATTGCATGTGTGTGGTAATACGCCAACCTGTGATGGGACGCTTGTCGAGCAGGGTACGTTTAAGATTAAAGGCTACGACGGCCCGCTTATTGAGTGTGATAAGTGCGGCAGTGATATGGAGTTAAAAAACGGGCGTTTCGGCAAATACTTCGGTTGTACGAGCGATGAGTGTAAGAACACGCGTAAATTGCTGCGTAACGGAGAAGCTGCGCCACCAAAAGAAGATCCGGTTGACTTACCTGAGTTACCCTGCGAGAAATCTGATGCACACTTTATTCTAAGAGATGGTGCGTCGGGTATCTTTCTCGCTGCGCACAACTTCCCGAAGTCTCGAGAGACAAGAGCGCCGAAAGTGGAAGAACTTGCACGCTTTAGGGATAGAATTTCGTCGAAATTCTATTATCTTGCTGATGCCCCCGCAAAGGATCCTGACGGCAATTTAAGTATTGTGCGATATAGCCGCAAGACGAAACAACAGTATGTTATGTCTGAAAACAAAGACGGAAAGGCGACAGGATGGTCGGCTTGGTACACAGACGGTAAATGGGAAGCGCAAGCACCTAAAAAGCCGGCGTCTAAAAGTAAAGCTAAGAAAAGCAAGTAATAGAGAGTAATACATGGCCTCGTTACAGGACCAATTATTAAAAGCGGGTTTGGCAAATAAAGCGTCTGCGAAGCAGGCGCGCGCGGATAAGCGCAAAAAACAGAAAGTGAAGCAAAAACAACCAGTGGTTGAAGAAGCAACACTGGCTGCCCAACAGGCCGCTGAAGAAAAAAAGGCGCGCTCACGCGAGCTCAATCAGTTGCAGCAACAAGAACGTGAGAAGCGCTCTATTGCGGCGCAAGTAAGGCAGCTTATTATTACTAATAAGCAAGTGCGTAAAGGGGATACCGTGCTTAACTTTATGCATAACAATGTCGTTAAGCGAATGTATGTGAGTAATGACATGCATAAGCAGGTGACAAAAGGGCGTCTGACGGTGGTGTTGTTAGACGACGCCTACGAGCTGGTACCCACGCCGGTGGCAGAAAAGATTGCTCAACGCGATGAGCAGTCAATTATCTATCGAGCGGACTTAGATACAAGCGGTAGCGATGGCAAGGAACAGGACCAAGATGACTGGTATGCTGATTATGACATTCCAGACGACTTAACCTGGTAGATGCAAACTGACGCTAGCGAAGCGCCTCGCGTTAGTTGGGCAATGCGATAGCAGAGTGTAATTCTAATGGATGTTATACAGCGCATTAAGAAAGACGGCGAAACCTATGAATTGGTAACGCCGTCTTTTGGTTATGAAGCAAGCTATCGTACTTACATTGCCGAGCTGGGTAATGAAGAACGTTATCCGTTTGTTTTAGATCTTGATGCCAGTGATTTTTCCGCGTATCTGACGCGCGTCGATGAATTTAAACAAGGAGTAAAACTCCCCA
Organism: Alteromonas sp. 4NH20-0056; assembly: GCF_057539655.1. Taxonomy (NCBI): domain Bacteria; kingdom Pseudomonadati; phylum Pseudomonadota; class Gammaproteobacteria; order Alteromonadales; family Alteromonadaceae; genus Alteromonas; species Alteromonas sp. 4NH20-0056. The sequence goes on from NZ_BAAJLS010000006.1 coordinate 166,107, forward strand.
AAGGCTACGTCGAGAGTACGACATTTTGGCTTATCCATAATGAAGCGCTTATTGGTGTAGCTAACCTTCGCCATCGTTTGAACGAACAGATTAAACATATTGGCGGTCATATAGGGTTGGGAATAAGGCCTTCCTATCGTGGTAAAGGGCTGAGTGTTTTACTCTTATCTCTGGTGCTTTCAGAGGCAAAGACGCGCAGCGTTGGAGAGCCTTACTATGCGCCTAATGCTGATTCAAATGTTACCCAACATGAAGATGCTCGGCAGATTCATGTTCATTGCTATGACGATAATCACGCGTCTAAAGCCATGATACGCGCTGTTGGCGGGGTATTTCACTCTTACACGCAAACGCACGAAAGCGCAAAACGTCACATTGCGCGTTTTGTTGTGGTGCAATAAGCAAACACGCAACAAAACGGTACCGCATTGATAACCGCAGATTATGTCGCTCTATGCGTTAATGTAGTCTGCGTAATTTACCACTATAAAATGGGATTTATTTTATGCTTTCTTGGGTTTTACTGCCATTTGATGAACTGACTACGCATCAGCTTTTCGACGTGCTAAAGCTTCGTGTTGATGTGTTCGTTGTTGAGCAGGAATGTGCCTATCCAGAACTTGATGAAAAAGACAGACACCCTGAAACGCGCCATCTAATGGGCTTTAGCGGGCAAGAGTTAGTTGCTTATGCACGGTTAATACCCCCAGGTTTAAGTTATGAAAGTGCCAGTATTGGTCGAGTCGTCACGGCCGCTGATTATCGCCGTAATGGTGCGGGAAAAGCACTGCTTAAAGAGGCAATACATCGGTGTGGGGCGAAGTGGCCACATCATAATATTGAAATAGGTGCACAAGAGTATTTACTGGATTTTTATCAATCATTTGGCTTTGAAGCTAGCTCGCCTGTTTATCTGGAAGATGGTATTCCACACCTTGATATGAAGAAATTTACTACGAATTAACGCGTTAATGCGGTGTTCATCTTCTTTTAATGTTTGACTCATCATTCTATTAGGTTATATCGATATAATAGAATCACAGTTTGGATAGTGTGTTTCAACCTGTGTTCCCAGTGTGTTGGAAGGTAGATACTGCCTTCCTTTTCTCACCTTGGCCTACTTTCGCGTTTTGTAGGTACTAACGGCTCGGCTTTTAACAATAAAAGGCGAGCTTTTTTTTAAGCGCCGCTTAGGCGATATCCGTTCCCCCGAAGCGTTTGTATAGATAAGCTCGCATCAGGCGCAAGTTTTTGGCGTAGCCTACTGATGTAGACGTCAACAACGTTAGTTAACGGGTCGCTGTGACTCCTCCATACCCGGCTTAGTATTCGCTCACGGGATAATACCTTATCGGCATTTTCTGCAAAGTAATACAGCAAGTCATATTCTAGTTTGGTAAGTGTGAGTTCTTGTCCCGCGAGCGTCGCAATACGGGACTCACTATCAATCTTGAGATTGCCCACTGTGATGCCCGGTTCAACCTGAATAGTTGAAGTACGCCTACTTAGGGCGGTAATACGTGCTAGCAGTTCGTCAAAGTCAAAAGGTTTGCACAGATAGTCATCGGCACCTTGATTTAGTCCAGTAACGCGTGCTTTGACGTCATCTATAGCAGTAAGTAATAAAATCATTGGCGCGTTTGGCATCGCTTTTATGGTTGGCAGTAGTTCTACACTGTCATCTTCGCCGAACATTCTATCGAGCACTGCAATGGCAGGCGACTCTTGTTTAATACGCGTCACGAGGTTATGTAGCTGCTCTTCCTCTACACATTCGTACCCCTCGGCGGTTAAACCGCGAGAAATAAAACGCAGCAAGGGACGTTCATCGTCAGCAATTAAAATTTTCATAGTCTGTACCATTTCCTATTCATCAACGGGGAATGAGAGCGAGAATGTAGAGCCTTCCCCAAGCGTCGATTCTGCCCACAGCTTTCCGTTATGTGCATCAACAATCGCACGCGCAATTGATAGGCCTAGCCCCATACCTTCGGTATTACGTTTTAGTCTTACAAATCGCTCAAAAATGTGTTCAATATCGGATGGTGATATACCATCACCTTCATCTATAACACTGATGGTGGCCCACTTATTCTCAACGCTTACTGCGATGGTGATAGTGCCTGACGGGGGAGAGTACTTATTGGCGTTTTCTAGTAAGATGGTCAGAGCTTGCATGAACCTATCTTTGTCGACCAAGATGCTAAGATTTTCATCCGCGTTCCACTGAATAGAAAACACCCGCTGCGGGCTCATTTTTTCCCATAACTGCAGCTGCCTTGTAATGATAGGTCGCAGCTCACATTGAGAAATTTCAAGTGTGAATTCATGCATTTCAGCGCGAGCAAGTAATAGCAGGTCGTCGACTAATTTACTCAAATTTACTGCTTGATCAAGAATGGTCTGAAGGGTTTCTTTATACACCGCTTCTTCTTGAGATGATTGTCGCAGTGTGACTTGTGCCTCGCCACGGATAATCGTAAGTGGAGTTCTTAGTTCATGACTTACATCAGCCATAAATTGACGCCTACGAGTGTCCAGGTCGGTCAACCGACCATTTGCCGCAGTAAGTGCACGGGTTCGCGTTTCAACTTCATACTCTAATTGTTTACGATGTGCCTCTGCTTGCAGCTCGTGTTCAGCAAGTCGGCTAACCATCGCATTCATTGCACGAACCAAATCGGTAAATTCGCTATCTAATGTCTCAGGTAAGCGGTAATCATAGTTACCTGAGGCGATGGCATCAGTGCCGGCTTTTATTACATTTAAGGGCTGATAGAGGGCATTAAAAAGCCAATAGCATCCCAGTAGAATGAAAGGAAGTGTTATTACGCCTAGGAGAATAGTAAACCATACTATGGTTGTATTCAGGGTATCGATGCTGGCGTTAATCGACGACACTACTTGGGTCTGACGGTTGATTGCCGAATTTATTAATTCTCTAAATTGGTTATCGATAGTGTTTTCAAGTAGCGTTTGTAAGCGTTGTTGTTCGCGCAGCGGTGTGACGTCGTTACTTTGTGAAATAACGCCAAACTCTTTAATTATTTCATTTATCAGCAACTCAAGTTCATCAGTATCCTCTACACTGCCTTGCGTCGCCTCTAGACCCAGCGCATTGCGCTGTTCTAACTCGAGCCGCTTAATGCGTGATAAAATTTCACTTATCCGTTGCTGTTTATTACGTACTTTCGCTTGATTCGCGTCTACGCCGAAGATCAATTCATCGGTAAGCTGTTTAAATAAGCGGTATGAAATACTGGACAGTTTTTGATGTTCAGACAACAGGTTTTGAGCGAGCTGGCTTTGAGTCAGATTCTCACGAGTGAGGTGCGCTGTAATAGAGGCACTGGCCAACGCCACAAGAAGTATGAAGGTAGAAAATAGCCCGAAAAAGTAAAGCTTTCTTTTATACATAGCAGACAACAGCGTATTTTATTTCACTATACTACGTAATCGCGCCGAGATGAGCCCACATTCTAACCGATAAAGAAAAACAAAAGCGAGAGGCCGTGTCTCGCCGCTTATTTGTCTTACTGATACAGTGTAAAAAGAATTTATTTCTCCAGCTGCTTTAATGCGTGTTGAGAATGCATGTCAAGTACGCCATTTATTTTCCAATGGTCGGGGCTCCAGCCAGCAAGGAAACGATAAAAATCGGCACAGGCAAAGGGATACAATTGCCGCCACTCTTGTTCAAGCTGGTTAAATGCCGAGACGCCAAGACTATCGGTAAGTAGCGAGCGAAGTTTAGTGAAATAATAATTAATACATATATCAGTACCGTGTAATTGGTCGTACTTTGACAGGGCACTACCAATAAAGTAAGCGACATCTTTAACCCCGACACCATGACCGGTGTATTGAAAATCGACAGCTGCACAACTGTCGAATGCTGGAGTAAAACAGAAGTTTGCCACCTTTGCATCACCATGAAGCAAGGTTTTAAATTTTGCATTGTCGAGTGCGTCACTAATATCTCGGGCAGCATGCTTTAAAGGGGTGTCAGGCATGGCATCAAATTCATCTAAGCGGGTAGACAGATGCCAGTACGTTCCGTCTTTCCATACGCGTTCATTTTTTAAGCTTAAAAATGTCGCATGGAAATGAGCTAGCCACTTGATGACGGGTAATGCCTGCTCGATTGACAGCGAAGTGGCACGTGCGCTAAACCCTAAAACATCTAAATCTTCAAGCACCAGTAGGCTATTATTCTCAATATTATCGTGTGCGATACAGTGGGGAGTTTTGCAGTTTTCATCAGTGCGCGGTTGCAAGTTTGTGTAAAAGTAATGTTCGACATCAAATGAACGAATTTTGCGTTCATGCGCATGGCGGGAACTCCACCCCCTCGGGTGTGACGCATCTGTAGGCGGCTGCACACATTTGACTACCATATGCTGGATGTTTTCGCGTTTGACGGTAGTGCCGTCGCTATCTTTGTTTAACTGGGCACGAAAGCAAGCTCCATATCCACTCCAAAGTTGCTGTATAAGAACAGTCTTACCGACTGTTCTGCCCGTAACGTCAGCCAGCCATCGTCTATGAGTTTCATCTACTTTCATTCATTCACGTCTTTTTTGGCGCAGTAAGGAGACAAAAAAGCCGCAATTAAGCGGCTTTTTGATACGTTGCATTCATCAAGTCATATCACCTGATGGTTGCTTATTTTTAAGCAGTTATGTCGTCGACACTTGCTGGTAATGTCGTCGGCGCTGAGGCTTTCGCTGATGCTTGAGACATAACCGCACGTTTACCACAAACAACAACGTCTGGACGCGTATCGTCTGCTTTTGCAGTGAGGCTTACTTCTACTGCTACGTCATTAACTTCGGTAGGTAATGCAGTAGGGTGTGAAGCGCCACGTTTACCGCGACTACTTGCCGCTAAGCTAGCGCTTGGCTCTGCAACAATAGCCTTCTTAGGCGCTGGTGCAGCCTTTTGCGGTGCTTTCGCTTCGTCAGCTTTCGCTTCGTCAGCTTTCGGCGTAACTTGCTTTGGTGTGACTTTCTCAGCAGGCTTACGCTTATTTGCTTCGTCAGCTTCTGAAGCCGGTGAGGTTAAATCAAATTGAAGTTCATCTTGAACAATTTCAGGTGCCTTCTCTTCTTTTTTCTCAACGTTTGCTGTATCAGCTTCAAGCAGTCCAGGCTTATCCGCAATCGTTTCCTCTGCTATTGCGTCAGGGCTCTTGCTCTCCACAGCTGGTGTTGCCTCGGTCTTGGCGCTTTCGTCTGCAGCAGGGCTTTCATCAGTATTTGAAACTGTTGTTGTTTCGTTACTGATCTCAGCATCTAACTTACCTGGAAGCGTCGCTTGCGTTTGCTCTGCCGTGTTGGCATCGGCCGTTTGTGCTTCACTGTTAGATGTCGATGCTTCCTGCGCGTTCGTTGCTGTATTATCCGAGTTATCAGCATCGCTTTCATCGCTTAACTGTGCTTCTTTCTTACGGCGCTGACCTGCCGCTCGAACATGACGAGGTGAACGGCGCGAACGACCGCGGCTTTCGCGTTTCTGACCGTTTTCATCCTGCTCATTGGTTGAAGCTTCGCTTTCTTGCGAATCGACACGCTTGTCGGCCGTATCATTTTTAACATCGGTCGCAGTGTCAGCTGATTGTACCTGCTGTACATTTTTGTTTTCTGCAGGCTTAGCCGTAGCGTCAGCTGAGTTGTCAACTTTTGCCTTGGCAGGTTTAGCAGCAGGCGCTTTTACATCGCTCTGTGCTTCAGGTGCTTGCGTCGTCTCGTTTTGCGAAACGTCGTCTTGTTTTACACGGACAGTGCGACGTTTGTCTCGGCGCTTACGGCGCTCAGCAACTTCGCGTTTCTTTTGTGTTTGCGACTCTTGCTGATCAGTATCTACTTTTACTGCAGGTTCTTGAGACGGCTTCGCTTGCTCATCACGTGGCGTTTGTGCTTTGCGAGGTTTGCGGCTTTTGTTATTACGCTTGTCATCTTGGTCATTACGAGGCTTGCGTGAATCTTGCTCATCCTCTTTACCTTGCGAAGGTGCATTACGACGCGTATTTTTACGAGGTTTACGACGACGATCATCATTATTTCGATTTCGCGGGTGTCGAGCCTTACTTTGCGCTTTACGTTTTTCTTCCGCTTCCGCTTCCTGTTTCTTTTTCTCTTCTTCGCTGTCACCGAATAAATCGTTGATCCACTTACCTAAACGAGAGAATAAAGAAGGCGTGTCGTTAGACTTCTCTTCCTTAGCGGTTGGCGCTTTCGGTGCGACAACAGGCGCAGCAGTTGGAGCCACTAGGCCTTTTAGTGCGGGTTCTTCGCGTTTAACAGGGGTTGCTGCCGATGACTCGGCTTCTGCTTCTACAGCAGGCATAAGCTCAACATCATAGCTTGCATCTGCGTGTACATCATCGGGACGACGACGAAGTACCTGGTAGTGCGGCGTGTCTAAATTAGCATTTGGGATGAGCAACAAATTAACGCCGTGACGTTTTTCAAGAAGCTGAATTGATTTGCGCTTTTCGTTTAACAAGTAGGTCGCTACCGGCACAGGAAGTTGTGCTTCGATTTGCCCCGTATTCTCTTTGATGCTTTCTTCTTCAAGTATACGAAGAATAGACAATGCCAAAGACTCTGTTCCACGAATAGTGCCGTGGCCAGAACAGCGAGGACATACGATATGCGCTGAATCGCCCAGTGAAGGACGCAGTCTTTGGCGAGACATTTCAAGCAGGCCAAAACGGGATATGCGGCCTAACTGAACGCGAGCTCTGTCGTTTCTTACCGCGTCTTTCATACGGTTTTCAACTTCGCGCTGATGACGTACAGGGGTCATATCGATAAAGTCGATAACCACTAATCCACCAAGGTCGCGAAGACGAAGCTGGCGAGCAATTTCATCTGCTGCTTCTAAGTTGGTATTAAGTGCTGTTTCCTCGATATCGCCGCCTTTGGTAGCGCGTGCAGAGTTGATATCAATTGACGTAAGCGCCTCGGTAGGGTCAATAACAATTGAACCACCAGATGGCAAGCGCACTTCACGTTGGAATGCAGATTCAATCTGGCTTTCGATTTGGTAGTGGCTAAACAGCGGAACTTCGCCGCGATACAGTTTTACTCTGCTAGCAAAATCAGGACGAACTAATTCGATATGATGAAGTGCTTGTTCGTATATGCTGGTTTTATCAATCAGTATTTCACCAATATCGCGACGAAGATAATCACGAATTGCACGGACAATGACATTACTTTCCTGATGAATGAGGAACGGGGCAGGGCGCTCTTCAGCTACTTTAGAGACTGCTTCCCAATGGGTAAGTAGTACTTTTAAATCCCATTCTAACTCTTCATAAGATTTGCCAACGCCCGCAGTACGAACAATCAGTCCCATACCGTCAGGAAGTTCTAGTTTGCTTAGTGATTCTTTTAATTCGGTGCGTTCATCACCTTCTATACGTCTTGATATGCCGCCAGCGCGAGGGTTGTTTGGCATAAGTACTAGGTAACTACCCGCGAGCGATAAGAAAGTAGTAAGCGCAGCGCCTTTTTGGCCACGTTCTTCTTTATCGATTTGAATGATTACCTCTTGACCTTCCTTGATAACATCTTTGATGTTAGGACGACCTTCAAATTTATATCCTTTTGGGAAATAAGTACGGGCAATTTCTTTAAGAGGAAGGAAACCGTGGCGGTCTGCACCATAATCTACAAATGCGGCTTCGAGGCTAGGCTCTACGCGGGTTATTGTGCCTTTGTATATATTTGCTTTCTTTTGTTCGTGACCAGGACTTTCAATATCCAAATCATAAAGGCGTTGTCCATCAACAAGGGCAACGCGCAACTCTTCTTGTTGAGTTGCATTTATTAACATTCTTTTCATTGTATCTAACTCTGTTTTTTACAGCCATTTAGACACAAAATTAAAGTGACGTGTGCAAACCCTCACCGCGCAACCTCACGGCTGGACGGGGACCTTGTTGTAAAGCCGCATTATCTCGCTCAACCCCTTTTATTACTCACAACGTGTGAGTTGATCGGATTTAATTGCAAGATGTCGGGAGCGACATGCCCTTGTTTCGTATTTTACTTAACAAGCGCGAGAGACCCTCTGGCGCTTGTTTGTCATTTAATTCTGTTTGCTAAATGGCGAACTTATTTTATGTTCGCAAGTAAGATTTTGTGCTTTCTAACGGCAGTGTAGTCGTTGCCTCTAAAGCCCATTTCCGGTTTAAATTATTAATTTATTGCTAATGCAACCGGGCGTTAACCTTACTAAAACGTGAAACAAAGCGGATTATCATGGGCGTTTCTTAGCCACTACTGTAATGCACCGCACTTGTTTATATCGTGTGATTTATCGGCAATACTTATTGCGCGTTGTAAATCGCCCATGATTATCGCACCAAAAGCTAAGGTTAAGCAAGAACAGTCATGTAATAAAGCCTAAATGCGGTGAGATAAAAGTGGGTTATCGGCATTGGTGGGTAAAATGCGTTCGAATGGCGATAAAATATCAATTATGCGAAGTTTCTGTATCGATGCCCTTTTGCAATGCGGTATACTTAATACATGAAAGAACAAACTCAACAACAAGTCCGTTTCGTTACGGTAGAACAAGACCTTGCCGGTCAAAGAATTGATAACTTTTTACGTACGCAATTGAAAGGCGTGCCGAAAAGTATGATTTATCGTATTTTGCGTAAAGGTGAGGTACGAGTAAATAAAGGCAGGGTAAAGCCTGAATATAAACTCAGTGAAAATGACGTTATTCGCATTCCGCCTGTCCGCGTCTCTGAGGGCGCACCCGCACCCTCTCCGAAATTAGCCAAAATTGCTGCATTGTCTTCTTGTATTCTATACGAAGACGACCGGTTGATGGTGATCAATAAACCATCGGGCACTGCGGTTCATGGCGGCAGTGGTTTGAGCTTTGGTTTAATTGAAGGGTTAAGAGCATTGCGCCCCGATGCTAAGTTCATGGAGTTGGTACACCGCTTAGATCGTGACACGTCTGGTTGTATTATTATCGCCAAAAAGCGCTCAGCGCTGCGCCATATGCACGAGCAGCTTAGAACCGGCAAAATGGATAAGCGTTACAATGCGCTGGTTGCAGGTGAATGGCCAGAGACTCGGTTTAAAGTGAAAGCGCCGCTTCGCAAAAATGTACTTCAATCTGGTGAGCGTATGGTTAGTGTCGGCGACGACGGTAAACCATCAGAAACCCGATATCGTATTTTACAAACCTTTGAGGGCGCAACGCTTGTAGAGGCATCTCCGATTACCGGGCGTACACATCAAATTCGTGTGCATTGTTTGCATGCTGGGCATCCCATCGCGTGCGATCCTAAGTATGGTGACACAAGTTTTGACGATAAAATGCGTAAATTGGGTTTGAATCGATTATTTTTGCACGCACGCAGTATAGCCTTCATTCATCCGGGAACCGAAGAACGTATGAGTTTTGAAGCGCCATTGGATGAGGCTCTGTCAGCCACGTTAAACGCACTGTTATAAATGGTGTGTTGAAAATAATTAACGCGAAGAAGTAAATAATGTCATTAGCCCCGAAGTATAAGTTAGTTATTTTTGATTGGGATGGCACGTTAATGGACTCGGCTGCCAAGATCATAAATTGTATGCAGTTGGCCGCCAACGCCTGTGATGTGCCTATCCCCAGTGCCGATGAAGTTGGGCATATTATTGGTATCAGTTTGAAGCCCGCCATTAAACAACTTTTTAATATTGATGATGACCACCTGGCTGAACGAATAGTGTCTGCCTACAAAGAGGCTTTTGTTGACCAAGATGCAACGCCTAGCCCGCTTTTTGATGGCGTTGAGTCAATGCTTGAGGCTCTGAAGCAACAAGGGTGTGTACTTGCGGTTGCGACTGGAAAAGCCAGGCGCGGTTTAGACAGGGCTTGGGCGCAAACCGATACTGGGCGTTTCTTTAGTGCATCGCGCTGCGCAGATGACGCGCAGTCGAAGCCTTCACCAGACATGTTATTACAGCTTTTAGACGAACTCGATATTGCTGCAAGCGATGCGGTGATGATTGGTGACACAACGTACGATATGCAAATGGCGGAAGCAATTGGTATGGACCGAGTAGGAGTGTCTTATGGTGTGCATGCTCAGATTCATCTTGAACGACATTCCCCTAAAAGCATCGTGCATTCAATCGATGAGTTAGCGATGTTCTTGTCTGCATAGTATTAAGGTTGGGTTGCGACCGTTAGTAGGTCAACGCCGAAAATCTCATAGAGCATTGTGTTTAGTAGTATAAGCGGCAGCCCGATAAGTGCGTTTGGGTCTCTGCTGCTTATGCTGTCAAAAAGCAAAACCCCTAAACCTTCACATTTAAAACTACCCGCACAATCCAATGGCTGTTCTTTTTCAATATAGGCGATGAGCTTTTCTTTTCTCAGCGTTTTAAACGTTACAATAGTTTCTTCAATTTCAGTGCAGCTGAGGTTTTTACTATCACAGCGCAAAGATAATGCAGTGTAAAAATGCACGGTTTGTCCTTGGCAAAGCATAAGTTGCTTCAGTGCATTTTCAGCAGAACCAGGTTTTCCAAGCAATTGCATTGTGTTGTCAATATTGAGCATTGCCACTTGGTCACTGCCAATAACAATGGCATCTGGATGAGCAGCAGAGACTTTAGCTGCTTTTTGTTCAGCAAGCCTCTTGCTTAACACAGTAGGAGACTCACGTAGCCTTGGTGACTCGTCGATATCTGGCGAAACAGTGTCAACATGAATACCGATATTTTCTAACAGCGCTTTTCTATAAGGAGAAGAGGAAGCGAGTATTAATTGCGTCATGCATACGTCTTTAATAAATTAACAAATTAAGGGGTTGTACACATTGTAATGGTAAGCGCCAAAAAATATAGATAAAGTTGAGGTAAAATCAGATATAAGTTTTGACAGATAAGGGGCAACGCTATATCATGCGCGCCCTATGCAGAAAGTGAAACTCCCTCATTCGGTTGAACCGACCAAAAGCGCAATAATTCGCTCCGATTATCGGGGTATTATTGTATCTAAGGATATGGAACGATTATGTGAGGCAGTTGTCCGATGCAGTGACGATGTGGACGCAGAGGTACAGTTTGAAAAAGACGCGCAGGGTCTTACTGTCTTTCACGGCCACTTAGCCACGCAGGTTACACTTATCTGTCAGCGGTGTAATGGTGAAATCGATTATCCACTTGAAGTGGATTTCTGTTTTACTCCAGTGCAGGGAGAAAATCAGAATAATGAAGACATCATTCCCGAAGCTTATGAGCAGGTAGAGGTCGACGACCACGGAGAAGTTAGTCTGCTTCAAATTTTTGAAGACGAGCTACTGTTAGCAATGCCGATTGTTCCCCTTCATGCAGAGGAGGAGTGTTCAGTGAAGCGTGATGACATGTCGTTCGGAAAGATTGAACCTGAAAATGAGCGAAAAAACCCTTTCGCGGTTTTGAAAGAACTTAAGCGAGACCAGGAGTAAGTTATGGCAGTACAAAAAAATCGTAAAACGCGTTCTAAGCGCGGTATGCGTCGTTCACACGATGCGTTGACCGGTGCAACTTTGTCCGTCGATTCAACGTCAGGCGAAACTCACCTTCGTCACCACGTGACTGCTGATGGGTACTACAAAGGCAAGAAAGTAATCGGCGCGTAATACGGCGACTACATTTTGTCTAAGCTAACCATCGCGTTAGATATCATGGGGGGCGATCATGGTCCCCCTGTTATCCTTTCTGCGGCCGTAAAGGCTATTCAACTTCATCCCGACGTGAACTTTGCGTTATGCGGGGATGAAACCGTTATTGAAAACGGACTCTCTTCTTTATCTTCACAAGAACGCACACGTGTTTGCGTATATCATTGCGACCAAGTGGTTGAAATGGGCGAAGTGCCTACATCGGCATTGCGAAACAAAAAGCGTTCTTCAATGCGAAAAGTCGTTGAACTTGTGAAGCAGGGTGATGCGAATGCATGTGTAAGCGCAGGCAATACTGGCGCATTGCTCACATTATCTTTCTACTTATTAAAAACATTATCAGGCATTGATAGACCGGCGTTGATTAACATGATGCCTACCACTAGCCATCATAATGTATTTCTACTCGATCTTGGTGCAAACGTTAACTGTACGCCAGAAATCCTCTTCCAATATGGTGTAATGGGGTCAGTACTGGCGCAAGAAGTGTCTGGTATCGCATCGCCTCGTGTCGCATTACTTAATGTGGGCGAAGAAGATATCAAAGGTAATGCGCAAGTTAAATCTGCTGACCAACTGTTTAAAGACGCCCCTGGAATTAACTATATCGGTTATGTCGAGGGCGACGATATCTTCACCGATCATGCCGATGTCGTTGTTACCGATGGTTTCACTGGTAACGTGGCGCTAAAGTCGAGTGAAGGCCTTGCAAAGCTTGTGATTAATGAAGTAAAACGACAGTCACAGCGAAATTTGTATACACGTATTCTAGCCAAAATTGCTTTCCCCTTACTGAAATCTATCTACAACAGTGTGAACCCCGACCAGTATAACGGTGCGAGTCTGATAGGATTGCGCGGCATTGTTATAAAGAGTCATGGAAACGCATCAAAAGACGCCTTTTATTACGCCATTGTTCAGGCGATGAATGAAGCGAAGATGCAGGTTCCCGACAAAATAAAAACAAAGATAGAAACGGTATTGTTGGAGCAGCTTTGAGCAAATATTCACGGTTTATAGGTACAGGTAGCTATTACCCCAGTGACGTGCGTACTAACGCAGATCTAGAAGTAATGGTCGATACCAGTGACGAATGGATCACTGACCGGACAGGTATTAAAGAACGCCGTATAATTGGAGCGGAAGAAACCGCCGCTACCATGGGGTTCGAAGCGAGTAAGAAAGCCATTGAAATGGCAGGGATTGATCCTAAATCTATTGATATGATTGTGTGCGCCACCACAAGCGGCCGCTATGCACTTCCAAGCACAGCGTGTGAAATTCAACGTATGCTTGATTTAGATGGTATTCCAGCATTTGATGTGGCCGCAGCATGTGCGGGTTATTGCTACGCGTTAAGCGTAGCAGACCAGTACGTAAAGTCAGGCATGGCGAAGCGTGTTCTTGTAATTGGAACCGACTGCTTAAGCCGTCTCATTAACCCTGCTGATAGAACCATGGTGATATTATTTGGTGATGCTGCGGGCGCCACTATTATTGAAGCCAGCGATGAACCTGGGATCTTGTCTACGCATATTCATGCCGCAGGGTCGTATGGCGATTTACTCTATGTCGGTAACCCTACGCGTGGTGATGAGCAGTCAGTTCATGACAATTGGGGTGTAATGCGCGGCAATGAAGTATTCAAAGTGGCGGTGAACAAACTGTCGCAAGTAGTAGAACAAACGCTAGCAGCAAATGGTATGCAAAAGTCTGACTTAGACTGGTTAGTACCACACCAAGCCAATTTCAGAATTATCAAAGCGACGGCAAAGAAACTTGATATGTCTCTTGACCAAGTGGTAATGACATTAGAAAAATATGGCAATACGTCTGCTGCAACTGTGCCAACGGCCCTTGATACTGCTATTCGCGATGGCCGCATTCAGCGTGGACAACATCTACTACTTGAAGCGTTTGGTGGCGGCTTTGCATGGGCATCTGCTCTCGTCCGCTATTAATCTTCACACTTCTTGTGGTTTAGTAAGAATAAAAAGGAAATGATAATGAAAACAGCTTGCGTATTTCCTGGGCAAGGGTCTCAAAGTGTGGGCATGCTTAAAGAGCTCGCGGATGCCTATCCGGTGGTGCTAGAAACCTTTACCGATGCATCGCATGTTTTAGGCTACGACTTGTGGGACGTCGTTCAACATGACGCAGAGGGTAAGCTAAACGAGACGCATATCACCCAACCTGCACTTCTAACGGCAAGTGTTGCCGTTTGGCGGGTGTTGCGTGAGCAAGGCATTGAAGCGGATTATCTTGCCGGACATAGCTTAGGTGAGTATTCAGCGATGGTATGTGGTGGCGCGATGACGTTTGCCGATGCCGTTAAACTTGTAGAGGCTCGCGGCAAATATATGCAAGAAGCCGTTCCTGCCGGCGCGGGTGCAATGTACGCTATTATCGGGCTAGATGATGCGAAAATCGCCGATGTTTGTCACCAAACGGCGATTGCCACGGGTGATGTTGTAGCGCCAGTTAATTTTAATTCTCCTGGGCAAGTGGTTATCGCAGGTGAAAAACACGCAGCTGAACAAGCGGCTACCGCGTGTAAAGAGGCGGGGGCGAAACGCGCACTTCCCCTTGCGGTAAGTGTACCATCGCATTGTGAACTTATGCGTCCAGCGGCCGACAAACTAGAGGAGGCGTTAGCGCAACTCTCAGTGTCTATCCCTGCGATAAATATTGTTAATAACGTTGATGTGACTATTGAAACGCAAGCAGAAGCGATAAAAAATGCGTTGGTTCGCCAGCTGTATTGCCCAGTGCAATGGACACGTACCATCGAATATCTTGCGGCCGCAGGCGTAGAGCGAGTGATTGAAGTAGGGCCTGGCAAAGTACTAACCGGGCTCAATAAACGAATTAATAAGGGGCTGACGTCTCTTGCGGTAAGCACACCTGAGGGTGTGGAAGCATTAATATAAATAAGGACATGCTATGAGTCAGTTAGACGGCCAAATAGCGTTAGTAACGGGAGCCAGTCGAGGAATTGGTAAAGCCATTGCTACGCAACTCGCTTCTCAAGGCGCAACCGTTATCGGTACTGCGACCAGTGAAAACGGTGCAAATGCAATCAGCGAATACCTCGCGGCGTTTGGCGGTAAAGGTGTTGCGCTAAACGTTACCGACCAAGACAGTGTCGATGCGACGGTAAAGTCCATCGCTGATGAATACGGCAGTGTTGATATTTTAGTTAATAATGCCGGTATCACACGTGATAATCTGTTAATGCGTATGAAAGATGCAGAATGGCAAGATATTATCGATACGAACCTTTCAGCAATATTTACGCTGTCAAAAGCGGTACTTCGCGGTATGATGAAGAAAAGGTACGGTCGTATTGTCAATATTGGCTCGGTAGTCGGCAGCTCAGGCAATGCGGGGCAGGCCAATTATGCGGCGGCAAAAGCGGGTGTAATCGGCTTTTCGAAGTCGATGGCAAGGGAAGTGGCGTCTCGTGGTATTACTATTAACGTAGTATCGCCAGGTTTTATCGATACCGATATGACGAAGTCGTTGTCTGATGATCAGCGCGAAGCGATTTTTAAAGACATTCCAGCGAACCGTTTGGGTGAACCTGATGAAATTGCGGCCACTGTTGCGTTTTTAGTAAGCAACGGTGCAGCCTATATTACAGGCGAAACCATCCATGTTAATGGTGGGATGTATATGGGTTAAATTCACAAAAATTGTGAATTTAACGTAGTTTGGGGTGGTATTTCCCCGAACTTGGATGTAAAAATAGTAACTATAGAATTCGGAATGTTGCTGGTTTGACCAGAAAATAAGTTCAATCTGGTGCTTGCAAGGGCGGACCTTGCAAAATAAACTAGCGGCAGTTTTATTATCTAGTGACGTTTAAGGGAAATCTAGAATTATGAGTAACATTGAAGATCGCGTTAAGAAAATCATTATCGAGCAACTTGGCGTAAAAGAAGAAGAAGTAAAAGCTGAAGCTTCATTCGTTGACGATTTAGGCGCTGATTCACTTGATACAGTTGAACTAGTTATGGCTTTAGAAGAGGAATTCGATACAGAAATTCCTGATGAAGAAGCAGAGAAAATCACAACGGTTCAATCTGCAATCGACTATATCAACGCTAACAAAGACGCTTAAGTCTTAAGTAAGCGACAAACGGCTCTTCTTTAGAGCCGTTTTTGTTTCCCCACCTTAGTTCCAAAGCGAGGGCTTTTTGTGACAAAACGTCGCGTAGTGGTTACTGGTCTTGGAATGCTTTCACCATTAGGTCTTACAGTTGATAAGACTTGGCGTCGCCTTCTAGCGGGCGAGAGCGGTATCGGTGAAATCACTCTTTTTGATTGCAGTAATTATTTAACCCGTTTTGCTGGTCAAGTTGATGACTTTGATCCGCAAGATTATATAGAAAAGAAAGAAACCAAAAAGATGGACAGGTTTATCCAGCTGGGTATTGCAGCAGGTAAACAGGCCATGGCCGACTCTGGCTTAAAAATAACTGAAGACAACGCACACCGTGTCGGCGTAGCGATTGGCTCAGGAATTGGTGGTTTAGAGCAGATAGAGCAAAATCATAACAAACTGCTTAATAGCGGCCCTAAACGGGTGTCGCCTTTCTTTGTACCTTCAACCATTACCAATATGATTTCAGGCTTTTTGTCGATCATGGAGGGGTTGAAAGGACCGAATTTAAATGTGGTGACGGCCTGTACAACAGGAGTTCACAACATTGGCATTGCAGCACGAACCATTGCTTATGGCGATGCTGACGCCATGTTAGCAGGCGGCTCTGAGGCGTCAATTACGCCTTTGGGTATTGCTGGTTTTGCTGCTGCAAGAGCATTATCGTCTCGTAATGACGACCCGCAAGCAGCAAGTCGCCCGTGGGATAAAGACAGAGATGGCTTTGTAATGGGTGAGGGTGCAGGGGTTGTAATGCTCGAAGAATATGAGTCTGCGAAAGCCCGTGGCGCAACGATTTATGCTGAGCTCGTTGGCTTTGGTATGAGTGGTGATGCGTATCACATGACTTCGCCTCCAGCTGACGGTGAAGGTGCGGCTGCGTCAATGGAGAACGCGATCCGCGATGCAAATATTTCAAGCGATTTGATTGGCTATGTTAACGCGCATGGCACGTCCACGCCCGCGGGGGATGTAGCGGAGGTGGCGGCCGTTAAACGTGTGTTTAAGGACCATGCTGCTGACATTCTCGTTAGCTCGACAAAATCAATGACAGGGCATCTACTTGGCGCTGCAGGTTCTGTTGAAGCAATTTTTACCATACTGGCTTTACGTGATCGGATGGCACCGCCAACTATCAATTTAGATGAGCCTGGTGAAGGGTGTGATTTAGACTTCGTAGCGCATAAAGCCAAAGCGTTTAGTGCAGACTATGCGCTGTGTAATTCTTTTGGTTTTGGTGGCACTAACGGCTCATTGATTTTTAAACGCCCTTAAGCGCCTCAGTGTGTATTGAAAGGCAGCAATATAGTTATATTGCAGCCTTTCTTGTTTGACCACAACAACTTGGTATACTCTGCCTAATCAGTTTAGAACCGAGTAAACCGTGGATATTGTTTCAAACAGCCATCCTATCACCTCTGATGATAGAACATTCAATTACGGCGATGGTGTATTTACCACTATGTGCGTGAGTAATGGCCACGTTGAACTTTTGCCCTACCATCTACGCCGCCTGACTCATGATACCAATGTACTCGGTATCGCTATTGACATCCCTTCGCTTTCAGATGCTATTGACCATGCCGTTGCTGTTGAAGCAACAAGCGGGGCCAACGCGAATCGATTCGTATTAAAAGTGCACGTTTCGGCCGGCACAGGTGGTCGAGGTTATGCGCGTGACCCACACGCAAAGGCAATCGTTCGTTTAACCGCCCACCCGTATCCAGCTTCTTATGAAACATTGTGGTCTTCAGGTATAACAGCGATGTGTGCTGAGACACGGATGGCAGTTCAGCCTCTTTTCGCCGGCGTTAAGCATATGAATAGGTTAGAGCAAGTGTTTATCAAGCAAGAAATTGCTCGTACGCCCAATGCTCAAGATGCGCTTGTTTTTGATACAGAGGGCAATGTTGTAGAAAGTAGTGCTGGTAACGTGTTCTTTTATCAAAATGGCACTTGGCATACGCCGGTTATAGATAAGGCCGGTGTTAATGGCGTTGTGCGCCAATGTCTTATTGAGCATATGAGAGCAAGTAATACGCCAGTTGTTGAGGGGAACTATTCACGTAATGATATTGAATCAGCACATGCCATTGCGATAACTAATGCGGTTGTGGGGGTGATGTGGGTTTCAAACCTCATTGTCCCATCAAACGACGCATCACTCGCGACATTTTCGAATGGACAGCATTTATGCAATACGCTTCGTACTGTATTTGAACAATATATTGATAGTGGGAAGCAGTAATACCATGCGGGTTTTAAAAGCGTTCTTAATTCTTATTTTTATTGTTGTCATTGTAATAGCTGCCGCGATTTTTTATGTAGAGAGTGCGGTGACGACGCCGCTTAATATTGATGAGCCGCGGCTATACACAGTTACCAAAGGAAGCAACGGTTACACATTGATTAAGACTATGCGTAGTGACGATATTATTACTGTGTCGCCCCTTGTCGCAAAAATCTGGCTTAAACTATTTGCGGGTAACACACAGATTAAATCGGGTACGTTTATGCTGCTACCCACCGATTCATTAGTTGACGTGTTTACCAAGTTTACAAAAGGTGAAGAGCACTTATTTTCTATTAGCCTAATTGAAGGGTTAACATTGTCCCAATGGGTAGAGGTACTAAAAAACACTGATGGCGTTGATTATGATGTGGATGTGACGAGTATTGACAGCATTGTTAAAGGCTCGACATCGACCACCCTTAAAAACATCGGGATGAGCAATACATCTGATGATGCGTCAAATTATGAGGGATTGTTTTTAGCCGACACGTATCTTTTTACTCACGGTACGAGCGCCAGTAAGATTTTATCCCGCGCGCATGAAGCGTTGCTTACTTTCCTCGATGAACAATGGGAAACGCGTCAGCTTGAATTACCCTTTAGTTCACCATATGACGCGCTTATTCTTGCCAGTATCATTGAAAAAGAAACCGCAGTCGCGAGTGAGCGCGCGTTAATATCGGGCGTGTTTGCTAACAGGCTAAATAAGAATATGCGTTTGCAAACTGATCCAACGGTAATCTATGGGATTGGCCCCAGCTTTGACGGTAATATTACCCGTAAGCACCTTCGTACGGCGACAGCTTATAACACGTATGTTATAAAAGGCTTACCGCCTACGCCTATCGCAATGGCAGGTAAGGCCGCTATAAATGCAGCCCTTCATCCCGATGATACCGATGCCCTCTACTTTGTTTCCAAAGGCGATGGGACTCACAAATTCTCCGCAACGCTGGAAGAACATAACGCCGCTGTGCGAAAATACCAACTTCAGCGCTAACCTCATAATAAGAGAGCCCCAGTTAGAAAATGAAAGGTAAATTTATAGTTGTAGAAGGCCTTGAAGGCGCCGGTAAAAGTTCGGTTATTGGGCTTATTGTTGATACGCTAAAAGCCGCGGGCAAGATTGTTGAACAAACAAGAGAGCCCGGCGGTACGCCAATGGCCGAGGCCATTCGCGATTGTGTAAAACACAACTGGGACGAGCGAGTCAGTGAGGAAACCGAGTTGCTTTTAATGTATGCGGCGCGCGTTCAGTTACTTGATAATCGTATACGGCCTGCGTTAAACGCAGGAACGTGGGTTGTGGGAGATCGCCATGACCTATCATCACAGGCGTATCAAGGCGGTGGTAGAGGCGTAGATGCAGCAATGATGGCAGAAATTAGTAATATTGCACTAAGGGGGTTTACGCCTGACCTTACCCTTTATCTCGACGTTGAGCCAGAAACCGGGCTTGCGCGCGCCAGGGGAAGGGGGGAATTAGACCGAATCGAGCAATCTGGATTAGCGTTCTTTGAGCGCACTCGTGCCCGCTATTTAGCGTTAGCCAATGCCGACGACAACATCAAAGTAATAAACGCAATGCAAGATATTGACGCTGTGCATCGCGACGTACTTTCTGTGATTAAAGAGTATTTAGCCTAATGCTACCCTGGTTCACGTCGCTGTATTCATCATTAATTTCACGCGCTACTGCTAAGAAGCTACATCATGCGTTATTGTTTAATGGTGCGCCAGGTATCGGAAAACGAGAATTGGTTGATGGCGTGGCTTTTACGCTATTGTGTAAGAGCCCCACGGCCTCTGGACCCTGTGACGCGTGCCAAAGTTGCGCACTGCGCAAGGCGGGGAGTCACCCTGACTTTCATATATTAGAAAGCGAAAAGCAATTGGGTGTAGATAAAATACGTGAGGGTATCGCTAAATTAAGTGGAACGTCTCAAATGAGCGGGAACAAGGTACTTGTCATCCCAAAAGCTGATTCAATGACCGAAGCCGCTGCGAATGCGTTGTTAAAAACCTTAGAAGAGCCCACTAATAATACGTATTTGTTACTTATTACCGAAAGCTTGAATAAATTAATGCCCACCATACGTAGTCGCTGTGAAAAACATGCGCTGCCATTGCCATCGGTAGATGATGGTTTGAACTACTTGTACAACCACGGCGTAGAAGATGCTAGCGAAGCGTTATTGCAAGCGTATGGCTATGCGCCGCTTCGCATTGTAAGAGCGCTACAAGGTGAAAACGACTTTAATTATCGCAGCTTTACGGACGGCATGGAGGCATTGCTGGGCGGTGATCCAGATGTGCAGCCTTTTATGCTTGCAAATAAGTGGCAGGATCATGCCATTGATGTTTCGAAGTGGTGCCAGCAACGCGCACTTCAGGCCTACAAGCAACACGACCAAACCAGGGACTACGAACGTTATTGTTCGTGTGTTGAGGCGTCTAAGGTGTTGCAGCATCCAGGTGTTAATAAATCAATGGTACTTTTTAATGTACTTAAACAGTTTCAACGCTAGCGTGCGCAAGTACGCTAGCATGATAGAATAGGTGTAGTTTGTTTGTAGATTCTCATTGTCATTTAGACAGGTTAAAACAATCGCCAGAACAACTGGCGGAAACGTTACAATTTGCTCGAACACGCGGTGTAGAGCATTTTCTTTGTGTTTGCGTGTCGGTCAACGACTACGATGCTATGCGCGAGACAGTAAAAGCATTTAGCGATGTGTCAGTGTCATGTGGTGTTCACCCGCTGCATCAAGATGAAGCATGTAGCTACGAAGAGTTACTCGCTAAAGCCAGTGGCGATGAAGTTGTGGCTATTGGGGAAACCGGTTTAGACTACTTTTATAGCCCAGACAGTAAAGCGGTGCAGCTTACGTCATTTGTCGATCACATAAAGGTTGCCAATGAAACGGGAAAGCCGCTTATTATTCATACACGAGATGCGAGAGAGGATACAATAAACCTGCTTAAAACACATAAAGCAGCGAACACAAAAGGGGTGTTACACTGCTTCACTGAAAGCCTTGAAATGGCGCAAGCGGCGATTGAAATGGGCTTTTATATTTCTATTTCCGGTATTGTAACGTTTCATTCTGCCAGTGAGTTAAGAGAGGTGGTGAAAGCAATTCCGCTTGACAGGCTGCTAATCGAGACCGATTCTCCTTGGTTGGCGCCTGTGCCGCATAGGGGCAAACAAAATCAGCCAGGCTATGTCGTGGAAGTTGCTGAATTTATTGCCGATCTTAAGGGCATTAGCGTCAAAGCGCTCGCGGAAATTACCACACAAAACTTTTATTCACTCTTTTCTTTGGCTAAGCGAAATTAACACGTTGGGATATTTGTAATGCCGCAATGGCGACAAGCGCTGATAAAAAGTCTACACAAAACGCGAAGCATGCCTGAAAGTCGTTTTTTTCAGTTGGCAACGTGTGACAGCCAGGGTATGCCGCAGTGCAGAACGGTTGTATATAGAGGGATTTCAGACGATAACGAGCTAATCGTAATATCTGACACGCGCACACATAAATATGGGGAGTTGAATGAGACGCCTCATGCCCAGTGTTGTTGGTATTTCACTAAAACACGAGAACAATACCGCCTCACTACGTCGGTCTCAATATTAACCTTATCTGCTCGCGAGTCACTCGTGCGAGAGCAGTGGGGAAAGTTGTCTGATGCAGGAAAAAAACAGTTTTTGTGGGGAGAGCCCGGGACACCAAGAAATGATGCTAGTCCGCTCCATGCAGAAGGCGACTTTTCTCACGTACCAGAGCATTTCTGTGTATTGCTTCTTTCTGTTGAAAGCGTTGACTACCTTAATTTACGAGGTAACCCGCAGAACAGAGAATGGCATGTAAAAGATGCTAATGGCAATTGGCGTTGTCAGCCTGTTGTTCCCTGATAAGTAAATAGAGGGGCGATAAACCCACCGTTACAAAGTGGCTAATTTCGTGTAAGTTCAATCAAGACGATGATAAGCGCGCTGATACCCGCTAAAAGATAGAAAATACGTCCTGTGCGTTGCGACTGCATAGGGCGTGACGCCTCTGTCTTTTTTGCTTTTTTTCCTAACAGCATAACTACCCCAAAAACAGGGGCTATGAGGTAGAAAAGCCCAATGAGCGGGCTGCCCAATGAGGCCGATTTGAAAAGCGCTTGGCATTCGCCATAGCAACCATGGCCCACTGCAACAGTGTTAAATGACGCAAGCAACGTTACGATGAATATCGAAACAAACGAATACTTTTTTACCTTACTCCTATCCAACATTGCGCGTTACCAATACAGCGCTTTACACAGAGCAGCGTTTATTGTGAATAGTCGACTTATCATAGAGCATCATCCATAGAATAATAGCATTCAGTGTACACTTAACGCTGCGACGGCCACAATAGATGCAGGTAATGAACGAAAACATAAGAAAAACAACGGCGGTAAGGAAAGAGGGCAGACGTAAACTATCAAGCTATCGCGTACGACCAACAAACATAAAGCCCCCCAGTTCTAGCACTGGAGGGCTTTTACGTATTATGTTTAGCTTGCACTAGAATGCCTGAGAGATTGGCATATCACCTTTAAACAGGTAGGTAATAGTGTTGTCTCTGTCCGCGCGACCGACCGCCTCGACGATGGCGGTGGCGACGTCCTCTCGAGGGATTACGGCTTCATCTTGATTGTCAGGCATGTCAGTTCTTATTAAGTGCGTGCCTGGTTCGTTTAATAGTGAGCCCGGACGAAGGATAACGTATTGCATACCGCTGTTAATAAGGTGCTCGTCAGCCATATGTTTTGCAACGAGATAGGGCTTCATGTCTGAATCGACCTGATTAGGATCTCCTGCGCCTATCGAACTTACCATTATAAACGATGCTGTTTTCGCTTCTTTCGCGTACTCGATTGCGTTGCGCGCCGCCCACAAATCGATAAGCATTGTTTTATCCGCTCCGGTGCCTCCCCCTGAGCCTGCGGTGAACACTACTTGGTCGACGCCTTCAAAATGTGAAGAAAAATCTTTCTCTAGATCTTGTTCTTTGACGCTTAGATTCGCATGAGAAATGTCAGACAATTTCTCTGGACTTCTGACTGGTGCAACAACGTGATGCCCTGCGTCCAGCAGTTTTACGGTTGCTTGTTTACCGATTTGGCCTGAAGCGCCAATTACTAAAATAGTAGCCATTTAATGTACCTCCTTGGTTAATGGTTACGAGTGCATATGTACTCACAGGGCATATCGATCACTTTTGACGATGAACGGCATTATAGTGAGATAACATTAACGTAGCCTAGGCATAAAAAAAGCGCCTCATAAAAATGGGCGCTTTCTAAAGCCGTTAGGCAGATACCTTATATTGACAATAGCGACTTACCGACAGGCCGTGTCAGTGCGAGGACGCTACCAACCGCATTGTCTATTGGCATTTTGTTCGTCTAGCCATGTCTTAAGTGGAGCGAAGTAATCGGCAATGGTGCTGGCATCCATTTGTGGTGAGCCTGTTAATGTCTCTAATGCGTTTTGCCAAGGTTGGCTCATACCCATTTCCAACATAGTATTAAGCGCTTCACCTGCTTCTTTGCTGTTGTAAATAGAGCAGCGGTTTAATGGACCCTCATCACCTGCAATGTCACACAACGCTTTGTGAAATTGGAACTGAAGAATATGGGCTAAGAAATAACGAGTATAGGGTACGTTAGCGGGCACATGATATTTTGCACCTGGGTCAAACGCATCGCCTTCTCGTGAAACTGGCGCCATAACACCTTGGTACTTTTCACGAAGTTCCCACCATAGTTGATTATACTGTTCTGGTAATACTTCACCGGCCATGACTTTCCAGCGCCATTGGTCGACCATCAATCCGAAGGGGATAAATGCAATTTTGTCTAACGCAACCTGCATTAACATGCCAATGTCATTAGACGCATCTGGAATTTCATCAATCAATCCAATTTGTTTCAAGTATTTTGGTGTAATTGATAATGCGATGGTATCGCCAATCGCCTCATGAAAACCGTCGTTAGCAGAACCGCGGTATAATAGTGGCTGGTCTTTGTAAGCGCGCTGATAGTAGTTGTGCCCAAGTTCGTGATGAATAACATTGAACTCTTCACCAGTCTTTTGAATGCACATTTTTATACGCAAATCATCTTTATCATCTAAGTCCCAAGCTGAG
The DNA here is from genome assembly GCF_057539655.1 of Alteromonas sp. 4NH20-0056. Classification (NCBI taxonomy): domain Bacteria; kingdom Pseudomonadati; phylum Pseudomonadota; class Gammaproteobacteria; order Alteromonadales; family Alteromonadaceae; genus Alteromonas; species Alteromonas sp. 4NH20-0056. The sequence continues at coordinate 190,439 of NZ_BAAJLS010000006.1, forward strand.
GCATGGCATTGCACATCGCGGCCTTCTGGCTTCTGAAACATCGAACGTTCCCAGAATGATTCAGGAAGCTTTTCAAATCCTAGAGAAGAAAAGAATGACTCCGCTTGTTTGACCATCTTTATTTCATCATACCCTTGTGCATTGAGCGAGGCAGTGACATCCGGAACTTGCATTTCTTGTTCTGGTTTTACAATATCGTAAACGTTACCCCATGTTTGCGCCCACATATTCCCGAGAAGGTGCGCAGGGATTGGCTGATCCTGCGGAACTACGTCTTCGCCGTAGTGCTCACCGAGCTTTGCTCGAACATGACAATGTAATGATTCGTAGAACGGTTCAACTTGAGACCATAAGCGATCGAGTTCTTTTGGAAATGCATCTGCAGACATGTCATATTTTCCGCGCCACAGCTCACTAACATTTGCAAAACCAAGCTCGCTCGCCCCTTTGTTGGCCAGCGTCACTTGCTCGGCATAAAGCGGTGCCATAGGTTTAGATACTTCACGCCAGCCTTCCCAGTATTCAAGGAGCGTATCGGCATCACGCAATGTAGCCATTTCACCGCTCATTTCTACGAGGCTTTTACATGTACCGTCTTCTCGGCAATATTGACCAGAACCATACATAGCACTAAGTTCAGACCCTATTTTTGCCAGCCTCTCTGCCTCCTCAGGGTTAGATGGAGGAGGCATAGTAAGGCCATTTTTTAATAAGTTGAGTTGGCGACGAGTGTCAGCATCAACGTCTACGTCGTTAAACTGTGCGGCTTCTTTTGCTAATGTAGCAACCTTGGTAGATAGTACTTCGTTAAAGTAGGCACTTACCGCTGCAGTATCATAGTTAATATTTGTTGCATAACTCCACTCGGCGTGTGCGGCTGGGGTTTGCATTTTGGCAATGTCATTTTGTGCATTCTTAAGAAAAGTTTTCGCGTCTTGTGCGGTGGGTACGCTGGCGCTTTGTGGAGCATTTGTTGTCGACTCGTTACAACCCAATAGCGATAGGCTGACTATTGCGGCTAGTACGGTACGTTTGGTTTTTATCATTATCGTGTCCTTATTCTTGTCGTTATTCTGCCCATAAGTGGCAGAGACAGTGCGTTTCTATTTTCCAACGAGGATTAGCGTTTGTAAAACGAAAATTTTTTTGTATCTATAATTCAATAGGGCAGTACAGCTTGTGGCTTTGAAACTAGCCAATAAATGCATTGTTACAATTAACCTACAAACCAAAAGGATAAGCCATGTATGTATTTTATGGTTGTGATATCTTGAATGTGGTGACACGTTAATGACGCACACTGCGTCAGCCTTATTGCGCCTGTGAGTGAGCTCACGTGTCAGTTATAACCCTAGGTATTGTTACGGAGAACGGTCGATATGAAAACATTACTACGTTGTTTGCTTGTTGTTGCCTTTTTAATGGGCGCTATTGCCTCTTATAGTGCGGGAAATCGTACGGGTATGTTTATATTTGTGCTTGTAGGGTTTTTGTTGGAAGGTGCTTTTTGGTTTGGTTTGTTTCCACTCAAAAGAAAACATTAGTGCCAGCATTTGAGCTAGCGCTTAACGCTTGTTGCTCATTTCAATATTTTTTTACGCCCCGGTGGGCTACACATCCGACCTGTAATTGGTATTGAAAGGTATACAAGTGGCAGGTCTTTGTTTTTGCAGTGATAACGAAGGCTTTGGATGTTTCTTATAGCTTAACCGGCTTTAAATTTGCGCATTCCCCCCGCTAATAGGTATTGATAATTATACTTCCATGCACCTAAAGTCGAGTGTGTAATCGCTCCACACTGTAGTAACGTTGCCCGCGGTTATGTTAGGGCATTAATTAAGTAGTTACAGTGTTATTAAAAAGGGTTATTCAAGTGGCCGGCGCGCGTATTTGCGCATTCGTTACTTTAGCATTCGCTATCAATTTTAGTACATCGGTATGTGCTGAAAACCTTATTAATTCTGTCCATAGCAGACCCATATTACTCTTTACTTACCTAGACCACCCTGACGCTGAAAAAGTCACAGATGTATTAAAACGAGCTTACGCATCAATCGGTGTGGATACGACGTTTTCTGCCACGCCAGATGGTCGAGACTCGCTAACATTACTCAAAAAAGAGATGATTGATGGAGATGTCGCAAGACCGTCAGCTTTTGGCCAACTCTTCGATGATTTGATCGTGGTTGAACCTTCGATAATGGATGGTCAGTTATTTTTAGTGTGCAGTAAAGGCGTTGAGTGCCATCGTGAATTAGTCGAACGCGATGATATTCTTATGCTGACCAATATGCCGTTTGACGCTATATTTCGCGAAAATAATATCAAGGTGATGACCGGCAGTTACGGAACGTTTAATAAAAATATCGAGTATCTAAAACTGAACCGAGCAAGCTATCTTTTGTTCGGAGGAACGATGAGCGATAAATCACGCATTGACGCTGACTTTACCGTTATTCCAATCGTCTCGTTTCCTCTCCATCATATTCTCCACAAACGTTATAGCCACCTACTTCCTGACCTCGAGCAGGCAATAAATGAGCAATTAAATGTGCAGCCGAAAGAGGGGATAGCAGCATCAACGTTTTAATGCTGCGGCCTTAACATAGAGTAGACAAAAAAAGTGCGGACATTGCCGCACTTTTTGATAAGGAGTAAGTTTATAACGATTCTCAGTACATGCACTGAGAATCGTTATGTTACATGTTGTTATTTCTCTATGGCAAAGGTTAACCCTGCTTTTGTTTCTAAACGCTTAATTAATTCATTGCCAAGTGCCGCCGCTGGGGTAAAGAAGCCACCGTTAAGGCTGACATCTTTGCAAAGGCAAAGGGCCGACTCCGCAATCATTTTGCTCGTAGAACCATAGCCTGGATCTTTATCGCCTTTAACCGATACCGAAAGCGTCTCACCGTTCGTCGCTGTGCCTACAAATATAACGTCGTAGAAGCCGTTTTCACGTTCTTCTTTACTCGGACCTTCACCAGGCTTTGGACCATCGTCGCTAGCAAGAGACTTGTCTTTAGCCACATGGTTCGCCATCGCTTCGCCTTTTTCGCCCGGACCTGTCATCAACATTTCATCATACTGAAACGTTTTTCCGTAAGCATAGTTGGCAAGATAGTTTGTGCGGTGCACGTTTTTAGTATTAATTGCCGCCATAATGAACGGGGCAACCCATGTACCTAACGCTTCGTCATAGTATGGCTTATTACCGTCAGGTTGTTTTTGGCTGTTTTCCATGTCAGCAAGCGAATAAGGATTGATCAGCGCTGCCATAATCGACTTATCTTTGTGTGCCGCTACCATTGTTGCTTTCAAACTCGCTGCGGTGCCGCCTGAGAACGTACCTTGCATCTTGCGCACGCGGCCCTTCACATAGTCTATTACGTCGCCGGTTTGTGTCTTTGCGTGTTGCTGCAAATAATGTACGCCTAAGTCAAAGGGAACAGAATCAAAGCCGCACGAGAATACAATGTTTGCACCCGTCTCTTTCGCTTTATCTTCATACTTATTGATCATTTGATGCATCCACGCAGGTTCGCCACACAAGTCTGTATAGCCGGTGCCGTTTTCCACGCATGCTGACAATAACTTTTCACCGTATATTTGATAAGGACCAACTGTGGTAAGTACAACCTGGGTTCGTTTTGTTAGCGCATCGAGTGCAGTGTCGTCGTCACCGTCTGCAACAATAGAAGTAACACTATCACTGATACCGAGTTCTTCTTTAACCTGCTGAAGTTTACTTTCGTTTCTACCCGCTATCGCCCAAGACACGCTGTCATCACTGCCATATTCTGCTTGGAAATACTCAGCTACAAGCTTACCGGTGAAGCCAGTTGCACCAAAAATAACTACATCAAATTCGCGTTGTTTACTCATTACCTTGTCCTGTTCTATTTCGCTTGTTCACTAATATACGCATTCGTGTCGCCGACTTTTATTTTTTTGCATAATGTTCGTCTATTCACGAAATCTTTTTAAGGCACCGATACCGCTGAGCATCGTTAATACTGATTACACGTTTTGCCCTTATGATTGAAGTAAGCGGCGAACAAACGCCTCAATCCGTTCAAGTCCTTCGAACAATTCCGCATCGCTGGTGGCAAAAGACAATCGCACATAATGGCTGGCATTGGCCTCTCCAAAATCGTTGCCGGGAGTGAGTGCAACGTGATGCGTTTCTAATAATTGATCACAAAATTCAATAGCAGAAAGCCCCGTATTTTTAATGTTGACGTAAGCATAAAATGCGCCGTCGGGGTATGCTTCTACGGGAAGCCCCATGTTGCTAAGGCTTTTGAAAACGTGGGTGGCACGGGCAGATAATGTTGTTCTATTTTGCTCACATTGTATTAATGCATCGTTCGAAAAGCAGGCCAGTGCTGCGCGTTGCGCTAACGTTGATGGGCAAATAAAGAGGTTTTGTGCGAGTCGCTCCATTACCGCAACCATGTTATCAGGCACAACACACCAGCCCAAACGCCATCCGGTCATTCCGAAGTATTTCGAAAAACTATTTATTACAATGGTGTTGTCATGCAGGGCTTCATGAGAAAGCACGGTATGCAGGTCGTTGCGCGCGCATGCGTTGTCTGTTTTCGCTAACGCGAGGTCGAGATATATTTCGTCTACGATTAAAAAAGCGTCATTGCGCTTGCATGTTTCTCCGATATCTCGCAACGTCTGGTCGTCGATAGCCGTGCCCGTTGGATTAGCCGGTGTGGCAATAAGTACGCCTTTTGTATTTGGTTTCCAATGTTGCATAACAAGACGGTTAGTCAGTTGAAATTTGCTTTCGCTTGTTGTGGGAATAAGTGAAACATCTGCACCAAACGCGTTAAGAAAGCGACGATTACACGGGTAGGAAGGATCGCCTAATAAAACATTATCACCATTTTCCACAAGGGCTGCGCTAGCAAGAAGCAATGCGCCCGACGCACCTGCTGTGACGACGATGCGAGACGCTGGTACCGTTACATTGTGCTTGGTTTTATAGAATGTGCTTATTGCATCGCGAAGTGCCGACAGTCCTAATGCTCCCGTATACGGGTAGCTTGCATCATCAAGCGTGGCTCTCATAGCATCTAACACGGGCTGAGGGGCACCAAAGTCGGGCTCGCCCAAATTTAGTCTAATTACCTGATGTCCTTGCTCAGATAATTCCGTCGCTTTTTCGCCGTATGCCATGGCAAGAAAGGGCGAAATGGAAGTAGCTCTTGACGCAAATTTCAATGGTACATTCCTGTTTTCTAGGTATCTACTGGCACTATATCAATTACGTTTTGGTTTGCTAAGATTACGGTTGTACAAATATGTCTAATGGGAATAGGCAAGTGCCCAGACTTACGATAGGCTAGCGTAGGGCTTGCTTGTTATTCGTACATGTAAAGTAGCGAGTAAAACGGTAGCGGCCAATTAAAATTACAAGCGCAAGCGCGATATATCAACGAAGGAATAGTACATGTTTCATTGGAACCATCGAATAAGTTATCGACCAAAAAATGTTAAGTTTGCGTGGCTAGCGTTAATTGCTCTTACGTTGACATTTGCATCAAATGCGCAATCGGTATTGCCAACCATCGACGAGTTTACTGCTGCAATGCTAAAAAAAGACGGCATGATACCGGTGTATTTTGACGAAACGAAAGACACTGTTTACTTAGCGATCCCTCGCGACAACCCAGAGTATTTATTCCAAAGCAGCTTGCCTCATGGCGTAGGATCGAATGACATTGGGCTGGACAGAGGGCAATTGGGCGATACGCGATTGGTAACGTTTGAGCGCTATGGCAATAAGCTGATGTTGAAGCAGCTTAATACCCGCTACCGAGCTGAAAGCGGAAGTGCTGCTGAACAGAAAAGCATTGATGAAGCGTTTGCTGATAGTGTGTTGGCAGGCTTTACTGTTGTTGCGAACGATGACAACGCAGTATTGATTGATTACACACCTTATTTACTCAGTGATATCCACGGTATAAGCAGTAGGTTGTTAAATACTAAGCAGGGGACGTTTAGCCCTGACGCATCTCGCAGCGGTGTGTATTTGCCACGCACTAAAAGTTTTGAAAGAAATACTGAGCTAGAAGCGCTCGTTACGTTTAAAGGCAGTAAGCCGGGGAATTACTTGTCGCAGGTAACCCCAGATGGTGAAAGCTTATCTGTACATTTACACCATTCATTTGTCGCGTTACCCGAAGACGGTTTCCAACCTCGTGTTTATCATCCGTATTCGGGGTTCTGGAAGTTTAGTTATTATGATTATTCAACGCCCATTACTGCACCGACGGAACAGCGCTTCATCACACGCCATCGCCTAGCGAAAAAAACACCGCATAGTACAATAAGTGAGCCCGTTGAACCTATTATTTACTATTTAGATCCGGGCATTCCCGAGCCAGTCATGTCATCACTTAAAGAAGGCGCAAGTTGGTGGAATCAAGCATTTGAAGCGGCTGGGTACAAAAATGCCTTTCAGGTAAAAGTATTGCCTGACGATGCCGATCCGATGGATGTTAATTATAATGTTATACAATGGGTACATCGGGCAACACGTGGATGGTCTTATGGATCTTCTGTGGTCGACCCACGAACCGGAGAAATCTTAAAAGGGCACGTTACCCTTGGCTCTCTTCGTGTAAGGCAAGACTATTTAATTGCTTTGGGACTAACCAGCCCTTTTACAACAGGGAATACCGACACGACGGTTCAGCAAACCATGGCGTTGGATAGAATCAAACAACTATCAGCGCATGAAGTAGGGCACACGCTGGGTATTGCTCATAATTTTGCTGCAAGTGAAAATAATATGGCGTCTGTAATGGATTATCCGCACCCGATTATCTCCCTTGTCGATGGTAAAGTAAGTGTAAAAAATGCTTATGATAAGGGCATTGGCGCATGGGATAAGCATGCCGTTACTTACGGGTATCAAGATTTTTCACAAAACGCTGATGAAGCTGAAGAGCTGAATAAGATTATAATATCTGGCCGTAATGCGGGGTTAGATTTCAAATCAGACCCTGATACGCGCAGTTCTCGTCATGCCTCGGCAAATGGTCATATGTGGGAGAACGGTACTGATCCGCTCGACGCATTTGACCAGCTATCGGCCATTCGCGAAACCGCATTGCAACACATAGGTCTTAATACCTTACCGGCGAATGCGTCGTTGTCTTCACTTGAAAATGCACTAGTGCCAGTGTATTTGCTTCACCGTTTTCAACTGGAAGCGGTCGCAAAGCAAGTCGGCGGGCTAGTTTATGAATATGAGAGAAAGGGCGATTATACCACGCCTAAAGGCCAGCAGTTTGTGGCACCTCAAGTACAGCAGCGTGCCATGCAACAACTGATAAAAGCCAGCACAGCAGATTATCTGAGTATGCCAGAATCAGTACTAGCGCTCATTCCACCCCCTGCCTATGGCGATGACATTACTCGAGAGCACTTCAACGGAAAGATGGGTTTAATGCTAGACCCTGTATCGGCGGCAGCTTCTGCGGCTGACTACGCACTAAGTTTGTTGTTACACCCAGAGCGCTTAAATCGCTTAGAGTGGCAAGTCACAAGCAGTAAAGATAGACGTCGTAAAGTGAACGTTGAAATGTTGGTCGAGCAAATTCTAAGCGTGCATTGGTATAAGGGTGAAAACAGTCCGTTAGCAAAGCGTCTTAAAATGGTGGCACTTAACGCTATTATGCGCACGGTAATGCATAACGATACGGCACCTGAAGTAAAGTTAGCGATGCAAACTGCACTGTTGACGTTTAATGAGTGGTTAGACGATGAAGCTGATGATAACGACTATGAGGTGTTAAATACCTACTTCGCGACGTATTGGAAAACTGGAGAATGGTTAGGCCATTTTGAGGTAAAACCGTTACCACCAGGCTCACCCATTTAATCTATATTTTATACCCCAAAAAAGGCGCATTATGCGCCTTTTTTGGTGACGGGAGTTATCACTGTGCAGATGATAGCTCAACATAATTAGTAAACGCTTTGTAGAGTTGTGTCCCGCTTAATACAGATGCAGATGGGAAATGCAGAATGGGGATCAAGTCACACGGTGCGTACAGTATCCGACTTCCGTTTTCATTGTCTAACTCGTCAATATTGAGTACTTGTGCAAGGGGGGCACCCTGACTAACACGTTGCCCTGGTTTTGCAATGTATTCAACCATTCCCCCCCAATCGGTAAATAAGGTTTTATACTCACTTAACATGACACCAAGGCGCTCCATAGGAGCGGGGTAAATTGAACAGTTGTGCAAAAGGCCTTTTGCATTTAAGTAGCTTAAAATACTGGTCGCATCAATATCACCTTCAGCGAAGTCAATGACTTCTTGGCTACCCATCTCCAAAGTGAATGCTTCGACATTAAACTGCACCGTTCTTTCCAAGTCATTGGCAATACACTCTTGAAGCGTCCACCACGGACAAAACGTTGCTTCATCAAGCGCGCCGGCGAATACATTGGGAATAAAAATGCAGTGCGGAATATTAAATAACAGGGCGCTTTCTTTTGCATATTCGGGAATGTAGATGTGACGAGTAGACACAGGACCGTTATGTAAATCTAAAACAAAATCTGCATTCACCGCCATTTGTTGAAGTTTTAGATTGAGTTGCTGGGCTAACCCTAGGCCCCACGGCTCTTTTAGTTTTCTATCGATAGCGGTTGATAAGTACTGCCTGAATCGACGTTTTATACCGTCAATGGATTCCTCTGGCGTCACCGTTTTAGCAAACTGTTCAACAGCGCCTTTGTCAAAAAAGTAACCTCTATTCCAATTGGTCCCATTGACAGGGTCGAAGCGCCCAAGCGTATACTCTCCGGCCTTTATGTTGGTACCAATCGGGTTACAATTTGGTACTAATATAATTTCACCGCATATATCCATGTCTTTTAATCGCTGGATCAAGTGGTAGATAACCACATTACCTTGTACTTCAGCACCATGAATAGAGCTCTGGATATAGACCGTTGGGCCAGGACGTGAGCCTTTCATACGGTAAATAGGCACGTTCATGTTTCTACCTGAAGCATTTTGCGCCACTTTGATATGCGTTTTAACAACCTCAGTTGTCATAAAAGAAAACCTCTTTCTTTGTACTTAATTATTCTCACAATGCCGACAACCGGGGGTATTGGGCAACGCCCAGCGATGCCATTCATGTGTCAGGCCATCGAACGTGAGTAAGGTATTTAACGGAACATCACCAATATTCATAATAACCTGCATGGCTAACATGGCTTGATATGTACCAATAATATTTACGACGGGTGAAAATATCCCCGCCTCGATGCAGCTCAGCTCGGGAGATTGAAATAGCTGGCGCAGGCAACCGTAACATTTACTTTTTCCTGGCAACCCTACAAAAATTTGCCCCTCGAAGCGAATAGCCGACCCTGTCACCAACGCCGTTTTATGCTTAAAACATAATGCGTTAATCGTATCTTTTGCCTCAATATTATCAGTGCAGTCAAGCACCACATGTGCGCTTTCGATTAGGTCTGCATCCTCATCGCTAAAAGGTTTCTCGATGGTTTTGATGTGACAGGCACTGTTAAGCGTGCGCAAACGTTTTTGTGCCGCCGCCGCTTTATTCGTACCGACATCCTGTTCGCTAAACAGCGTTTGTCTCGGCAAATTGGTATTGTCGACAGCATCAAAATCGATTATTACTAGGTTTCCGACACCGCTGGCGCACAAGCTGGTTGCCGCAGCGGTACCAAGCCCACCCATGCCAATAATAACCACCGTTGCATTTAGCAAGGCTTCCTGACCGTTAAGGTCTACGCGAGGAAGCACTATATGACGGTTATAGCGTATTGCATCGTGATAAGATAAGGTTTTGGTCATAGGTTATGACAAGTTAGTTATTGAATTCATGGCATACACCCTTATAAAGTGGTATCCAATAAAAATTATGCGTGTACTTTAGCAAAGTCAGCGCGAATGTCGCAGTTCAAATTAGGATTTTATATGTCTGTAGTTAGCCAGCCTTTAAACATTGCTGTTCTCACCATCTCTGATACTCGTACGTTGGATACCGACAAGTCTGGTGACTATCTATCGGATGCGTTGACAACCGCAGGTCATATGCTGGCTGAACGCAGTCTTGTCAAAGACGACATCTACGCGCAGCGTGCTATCGTTTCTAAATGGATTGCAGATGCAAGTATTCACGCCATCCTGATCACTGGAGGAACAGGCTTTACGCATCGAGATTCGACCCCCGAAGCCATAAGTGTCTTATTTGACAAAGAAGTCGATGGCTTTGGCGAGCTATTTCGCCATGTGAGTTATGAAGAAATCGGCACATCAACGATTCAATCTCGTGCGCTTGCTGGCTTTGCAAATAATTCCGTTATTTTTTGCTTACCAGGTTCAACAGGCGCATGTCGCACTGCGTGGCAAAAAATTATTTCCAGCCAATTAGATGCCGACTTTAAGCCATGCAACTTTGTAAAACATTTGGTGGAAGCATGAGTACGTTTAGTCACCTTAATGTTGGCGGAGAGGCCAACATGGTTGATGTCAGTAACAAAGACGTGACCGTGCGTGAAGCGACAGCGCAAGGCTATTTGTATGTGGATAGCGCCGTTATCTCACAAATTAGCGAAGAAAAAATCGCCAAAGGTGATGTATTTGCCGTGGCAAGAATAGCAGGTATCCAAGGGGCAAAACGTTGTAGCGATCTGATCCCACTTTGTCATCCTCTTGCCTTGTCAAAAGTAGATATACGATTTGATATTGATAAGGAAAACAGCCGGATTAAAGCGGAATGTTACTGTAAACTAAGCGGAAAAACCGGCGTAGAAATGGAAGCTCTTACCGGAGTGAACATTGCGCTATTGACCTTGTTCGATATGTGCAAAGCCATCGATCCTGCCATGCGTATTGAAAATGTTCGTGTGGTCGAAAAGAAAGGTGGTAAAACGGGGCACTGGCAACAGGCCTAATTTAGTTAAGGCAAGTGACAATGTATAACTTGCTGCGATAAAAGATTAAGCAATTCCATGCAGATTACGATTAAAACATTTGCCCAAACGCGAGAGGTGAGCGGTTGCTCTTCGTTAGCGTTAGACGTTGACAATAAAAGCACGGTTGCCGATGTCATCATGCATTTAAAACAGCGCAGCCAAAACTGGGCCAACGCATTAGAAAGTAATGTGTTAACCGCTCGCAATCAAACACTATGTTCGCTGGATACCGTGGTTTCAGAAAATGATGAAATTGCCTTTTTCCCCCCTGTTACTGGGGGATAAATATGTTTGTATCAATCCAAGAAGGTGATTTTTCCCCTCATGATTTACATCAGCAACTTTATTCGTTGGCGAGCCAAAAAAACGCAGGTAACACAGGGGCGATAGTAACATTCACGGGGCTGGTGAGAGACGGGAATCCATCAGGGAAAATTGAGGGAATAGAGCTAGAGCACTATCCAGGTATGACTGAAAAGGCACTGAAACTGCTTATTCAAGATGCAACGCAGCGTTTTTCACTAAACAGCGCCGGTGCGGTGCATCGGGTTGGCCGTTTATACAATAATGACCAGATTGTATGGGTCGGCTGCGCTGCGCCGCATCGTCGCGCTGCGTTTGATGGAGCATGCTTTATTATGGATATGTTGAAGCAGTCTGTTCCACTCTGGAAAAAGGAATTTGTCGGTGATAAGTCCACATGGGTTGAAACTAAAGTCAGTGACGAGTATGCGGCGATGAAATGGATGCAGCCATCAAGCTGCGCGCCGGATAACGGGTAAAATCAGTGAAACGCTCACTTGGCTTGTTAGCCGTTATCGTTTTTAGTCTTATTTCGTTCGTTGCGAGCGCACAACCAACGTTACGCATTGCCGTGGCTGCTAACTTTTCGTCAGCGCTTAAACAGATCGCTGCACAATACACCAAAGACACCGGGCAGGTCATCAGTATCACGGTATCGTCAAGCGGCACTTTGTATGCGCAGATACTTCATGGGGCAGGGTTTGATATTTTTTTCTCTGCCGATATGGCACGCCCTAATGCACTTGTTGAACAAGGCATTATAACTCGTGATGATGTGTACGTTTATGCATTAGGTAAACTGGCGTTGGTGTCCAGTAATCCGTCTACAACGCTATATACGATAAGTGACACGCTTACCAACGGTAATAAGCTGGCGATTGCTAACCCTAAACTTGCTCCCTATGGCGTGGCAGCAAAAGAAGCCTTAACGGGCGTAAAGCAGTGGGACAATGTCTCTTCTCGAATCGTAACGGGAAAAAACGTTCTACAGGCTTTTCAGTTTTTTACGACGGGAAATGCCACAGCGGCGATTGTTGCACAGTCACTTCTTTATGAAATGAGTGCGGACAAGGCCAGCATGTTCTATGCGCCGATCCCTGAGCATGTTCATGCTGCAATCAAGCAAGGAGTAGCGATAACCGCAACCGATAGACAATATAAAAGCGCAGCGCGTTTTGTCGATTATGTTTTATCTGATGCCATCCAAAGTCAGTTGTCTTTCATGGGGTATAAGCCCGTAGTTTGCGATAAGCATTGTGGCAGCACGACCAGTATGATGGTAAAGCAATGATTGATCAAAACGTGGTTGATGCCATACTACTTACGGTCAAATTGGCTACTATCACGAGTGTTTTATTGGTTGTTATCACCACGCCATTGGCCTGGTGGTTGTCTCGCTGGCATCATAGCGCAAAACCCGCAGTGCTCTCGTTTTTATCGCTTCCTCTCGTGCTGCCGCCTACTGTACTAGGCTTTTACCTACTTATCGCGTTCTCGCCTCAATCTATTGTCGGTGAAGGGTACGCTGCGGTTACTGGGCAAACGTTGGCCTTTTCTTTTGAGGCGTTGGTCATCGGTTCGGTCATATATTCCTTTCCCTTTGCATTACAACCGCTTTACAGCGGTTTCATGTCATTTGACGCACGCTATTTAGATGTCGCTCGCTCAATGGGGTACCGTCGTTTTGAAGCCTTTTTTAATGTTGTGCTTCCCTTGTGTCGTTCATCGTTTGCGGTGGCGTTTGGTCTAAGCTTTGCCCATACCATCGGCGAATTTGGTGTAGTGCTAATGATAGGGGGAAATATTCCCGGTGAAACACAAGTCTTATCTATCGCGCTCTACGAGCATGTCGAAGCGCTTGAGTATACGATTGCACATAAAGTGTCGTTGATTCTGCTAGCGTTTTCGTTTGTTACCTTATTCGGATTGTACTGGCTGAATAATAAAAGGGGAGCTGTTTGAGGTTTTCGCTTGATTTCAAACATCGCGTTGTGGGCCAAGGCAGCATACCCGCTTCCGCAAACATGATTGGCGTATCCGGCCCATCAGGTGCGGGTAAAAGCAGCTTAATTAGGGCATTGTCAGGGTTTGAGCCCGACGCCGTCATGTCACTAGATTGGGAACACAGCGTTGCTGTATCGCCTCGCGTTGGTGTGGTGTTTCAACAGCCTATGCTGTTTCCACATTTAACAGTAAAACAAAACCTTGTATTTGCTCAGAAAAAAGCGACAACGGCATTGGATTCATTCGAGAGCATTATTTCATCTTGCCAATGTGCACACCTTCTTGAAAAATCAGTTGCAACCTTGTCGGGCGGTGAAGCGCAGCGTGTCGCGATAGCCCGTGCGTTATTAAATGGGCCAGACGTTCTCTTGCTTGATGAGGCATTAACTGCGTTGGACATAACATTGCGTAGAATGTTACTTAAATACCTTAAAACACTAAGTGTAAAAACAGGGTTAATGAGCGTCATTGTATCTCACGATACCGAAGAATTAGCGCTCTCATGTACGTCAATTCTGCATGTAGAAAATGGGCGAGTTGTGTTTACAGGTTCGGTAACTGAGTTTCTATCTTGGCGCATGACAAAAGGGCATTTACACGCTCAATCGATATCTACGTATGCGCCAATTTCGTTACTTAACGGTTCATTACTGAAAAGCACCACTGCATTTTTGTATCCACTAAATAGAATAGCAGTGGGTAGTACGATAATTTACGCTTCACCGGATTCGCCAAACGTAATGTATGTGGACGAGCCATCAGAACACTGCCAGCCTAATGTGACTGTCATACTCGACGCTGCTCACATATCGATAGAGGTTGCACATAATCAGGCGTGCACCACATCATCTATGTTAAACGCAATAGAGGGAATAATTGTTGATATAACCATTCCCGAAGGCCATGAGCAGGCTGGCGTTGCCTGGGTGACCCTTGATGCTGATGGACAGCGCATTACCGCAAGTATTAGTACGTTCTCTTTGGACGTATTGGGCCTTACCTGTGGAATGAAAGTGTTCGCCCGTTTTAAATGCCAATAGTTGCTGTCGCTAATTACATATCGCCTGTGTGCCTTTTAATTAGACCGCTTCATATTGAACTAGAATAGCGGTTTACGCTGTGCTCGGTAGTTAAATATGCATCAAAACGAGCGCAAATGGCGCGGATGAAAATTCGCGCATGCGCCGGTACGCGTATCCACTCACGTTTCGTATCAACCATGCCATCGTTTTCTAAACTAGAGAGCGCTTCTAACGGCTCGGCAAAATATTCATCAAAGTTCACATTAAACTTACGTTCCACCGCACATTTTTCTACCGCCATATTGCACATAAGTGCCATGATAACGTCTCGTCTTATTAAATCGTCTTGGGTTAACGTTAAGCCTTTTTCAGGTGCTGATTGGTTGTCGTCAACGCTGGTATAATAATCACTCAATTTTTTCGCATTCTGTGTGTAGGCATTCCCTACGGTGCTTATTGACGATACGCCTAGCCCAACTAAGTCTGCATCCCCTCGTGTGGTGTAGCCTTGGAAATTTCTGTGCAATTTACCTTGTTGTTTCGCTACGCTGAGCGGATCGCCACTTCGTGCAAAGTGGTCCATTCCAATCATTTCAAAGCCGGTCAATGTTAAGCTATCGACGGCTAATGCATGAAGCTTCGCTTTTAACTCAGCAGAGGGTAGAGCGTCATTATCAATTTTTCGCTGTGCGGCAAAGCGTTCAGGTAAATGGGCGTAGCTAAATAGAGAAATCCGGTCCGGAGACATTGCTTTTGCTGCAACCAGCGTCGTCTGAAAAGACTCTAGGGTTTGATGAGGAAGGCCATAAATTAGGTCGAGATTAATAGAGGTAAAACCAACGGTTCGAGCGTGAAATACCAGGTTAGCAATACTGGCCGTACTTTGCACACGGTTGATTGCGTACTGTACGTCATAATTAGTATCTTGCACACCGAAGCTTAATCTGGAATAACCTAAATTAGCAAGGTTGTCTAAATATTGGGTATCGACGTTTCGAGGATCTAGCTCGATAGAGCACTCGGTTTCATCGTTAAAGTGAAAATGCTTTCTCAGGATATGCATTAAGAAGGCGTGTTGTACATTATTCAAAAAACTCGGTGAGCCTCCGCCCAAATGCAACGCAATGACCTTTTTATCCTTAAACAAGGCTTTTTTTGTAAGGATCTCACGTTCAAGGTAATCTAGGTATCGGTCTGCTTTTTCATTATGACGTGTGACAATTTTGTTGCAACCGCAGTAGTAACAAAGGGTTTCACAAAATGGAATATGCACATATAGACTGATCTCGTCTGCCAAAGATGCAGTAGCCGCGCGAGCTAACACCATATCGTCTACCGCTGAAAATTTCAGTGCAGTAGGGTAAGAAGTATAGCGTGGCGCTTGTTGAGTATATTTTTTTACTGATGCATCTGCAGTAGGTAAAACAATCATGATGTGGTTCATTATAGGTAGAGTATGCGCACAGTGACGTTGTAAGAGCGTCTCGCATCATTATTTCGTATTGGGATAGTAACGTGTCTAAAGGGTGTTTTTATTGATCTCGTTCAAACTAATCACACAAAGTATGAAAATGATTGCGATAATTGCCGCTGTACCCTTGCTTTTAGTACAAGCTATATGGGTGAAAATGCGTGTTATCAGGTTACCCGAACCAGAAGGTGAGAGGGAGTCTGTAGTGCTTAATGCCTCAGTTAACGATGACCCTATAACGCTTCTCGTGCTAGGCGACTCAGCGGCCGCAGGCGTGGGTGTAAAAAAGCAAGAACACGCATTGTTCGGGCAGTTAATTAGCCAACTTTCGCTAAAAACTAATGTTAAGGGAACACTTGTTGCTAAGACAGGCAATACCAGTGAAATGTTACTGTCAGAGGTGACGCAAGTATCACAGCGTTTTAACGCAGCGCTGGTTTCAATAGGCGTGAACGACGTGACGAAGCTGGTTTCAGTTGCGTCGTGGCGTAAAAACGTTGAAGCAATATATTTTCATTTGGTCGAACACTGTCAGTGTCAACATATAGTGTTTACCGCATTGCCGCCCATGCATCAGTTTCCTGCATTGCCGCAACCTCTTCGCAGCGTATTGGGACAGCGCGCTACGCGATTAAATCATGAGTTAGAAAATATCGCTCAAGCACACGATAAAATGCATGTCGTGACGATTTCCATTCCCCATGAAGCAATAATCGATGTTACCCAACTACAGGGTGTTAAAGCGTGTATGGATCATACCGCGACCTTTATGGCTACTGATGGCTTTCATCCCGGTGAAAAAGGTTACACTTTATGGGCAAAGGAGGTCTCATCGCTGCTATTTGCGCGTTTATCTCATAATGACAGTCACAAGGACAAGTGGACTTGAGAATATCGCACTTGCCCTTACTAAGAAGCAAGAAGGGTAAAATATTGCGCGAAAACGAACGCCAGACAACGAAAGGAATAACGATGAAAAAAGTAACCATTGATATGGTGTCAGATATAGTATGCCCGTGGTGCATTGTCGGTTACAAGCGTCTGCAACAAGCGGCAGCATTACTTGACGATATAGAGATAACCATTAACTTTCATCCGTTTGAGCTAAATCCGTCAATGCCTGATGAAGGGCAAAACTTACGTGAACATGTTATGGAGAAATACGGGATAAGTGAGGCGCAGAGTAAGCAAGCTAGAGCACAACTTGTTCAAGTGGGCGAAGAAGTAGGGTTTGAATTTAACTATTCTGACGATACGCGCATGGTAAACACGTTCAAGGCGCATCAGCTTCTGCACTACGCTCGTACTGAAGGAAAGGAAGAGCAGCTCAAATTACGATTATTCTCTGCATTTTTTAATGAAAGAAAAAATATAAACGACATTGATGTGCTTATCGAAGAAGCTAGCGTCGTCGGGTTGGATATTGAGAAAGCAAAAAACGCCCTTGTGAGTGGGCAATACGCCGATGTGGTGCGAGCGGAAGAAAACAGATGGATGCAAATGGGTATTCAGAGTGTGCCAACCTTTGTCATCGCAGATCAAGGAATAGCGGGCGCTCAGCCCCCAGAAACGTTAGCAAACTTTATTCGCGAGTCGATCGAAACTCTACATGCAACGGCTGAAAGCTAGCGTGGAACAGTAACAAACAAAGCTACTGACTACATTGTTTTCAAGTCGACTAAACAGGTGCGATAGCGTTGACCGACGCTATGCCGTTATGTAACGCAAGTGTGGAACATGTCGCGCTTTATAGTTACCAGATAGAGTCCTAGGGCGGCATAGTGCCCTAGGCAATAGTACTGGACTTAAAAACGCTTGGTTAGCTGAATGCCGTAAGTTCGCGGTGCACCCGGATAAGCCATGATCTTTCCCTGCTGAACGGGCACGTCGAAACCGCTTCTGGCAACATACTCTTCGTTAAGTGCGTTACGCACCCATAAGGCAATGTCGGTTTCAATATTATCCAAGGTAACTGTAAGCCTTGCATTAACGAGTTCAAATGATCCCGCGTACTTGTAAGGGTCGTTGGCATCATCGAGAAATACGTCACCGGTATATTGATAGTCAATACTGGCGTTCGCGTCAATTGTGCCAATATTAAAGTAGTGGGTTAACATAACCGCAGCGCTGTTTTGCGGTTCGAAACCTAGCCTATCTCCACCCCGTGCACAAAATGGATCAGTAGGAGAGGCCCTTCCTGGATCATCAATACCGGTATGCCACGTGTAGGCAACCCAACAGGTACCTTGTTTAAATTCATCGAAATTAGCTAGTGTTCTGGAGGCATTCACATTAAGTATTGTGTTTGATGTCATTAACCATGTTGCTTCGACTTCAAGACCTTTTATTTTAATGTCTCCAGCATTTTGTAGATTAAAGCCGGTACCGGTAAACGTCGTTGCTTGGAAGTCGCTAATGGTAGTGTAATGCGCACTAGCATTTAACCTAAGCCCACTACGCGGCCACTCTTTTTTAATGCCTATTTCTGTGCTTTTCGATTTCTCGGCATTGAACAGAGGGCTCAATTGAGGAGATATTCGGTCGGTATTTGTACCGCCAGCTTTAAACCCTGTAGCAAAGCTCGTGTAAATTAACGTACTGCTATCATGCTGGTAAGCAAGCTTAACGGTGCCTGTGATTTGACTATCACTGCGTGTTTCGTTCATATCAGGGCGCGGGAGCACTGCCGCAGAACCTAAAAAGAAATAACCCCAACCGGGTTGTTGAAACGGCGCAATGGCGTTTAATGCCTGTTGCGATGGTACGGCGTTTGAAACAAGTGCGCTGCCGATGTCGTTTAACCCAACGAGTGCCGCAGGAACGTTAGGCCAGCTGTTTGGGTCTTTATCAAGGCCGTTTATACCGGGACCAACTTCGTTGTACTGGCCGATAATTGATTTGTCTTCATTGGTATAACGAAGCCCTGTAGTCAGTGTTATCGCATTCGACAAAAACCAATCAGCCTGTGCGAAAACAGCAATACTGTCTTGTTCCTGGTTTGCAGTATGAGCAAATGCAGTATTGCTTGGGGCTGACGCCGCCGCTGGAGCAATAACACCGTTGGTTAACGTACTAAAGGTATTGATAGCATCAGCCAATGGTTGTAGGTCAGAAGCGACGACATCGAAAAATGTCTGAAACTGAGATTGAGTGGTGGTATTAAATGCCAAATTGAGATTCTGACTAAAGTAATAGGCACCTGCGATAGCACGCATAGTTTTAGACGTATAGTGCAACTGAATTTCTTGAGAAAAAGATTGTTGTTGAGCGTCATTCGTTGCAGTGAGCAATTCGGCATTTGAGAAATCAGTATCAACGCTATCTAGGCTATCAAACGCTCTAAAGGCAGAGATGCTGGTAAAGCGCCAGTTTTGATCTAGATTCACCTCAACGTGCGCAGATACTCCTTTGTCTATCATTTCAGATATCGGTGATTGAGAGAGCGAGGTATTGAAGTTATAAAAATTCTCTTTTGAATAAATAGTGGCGTTAAATAGCGGGGAGGCTAATAAGCTATCTGTACCGAATTTATTGGGGATTTCATTCGCGCTAAGATTATTTTGGTATGTAAGCGCACCGCAGCAACGCTCTTCAAGCTCACCGTAGTCGGCAATAATTCGCACACTAATATCGTCTGTTGGTGTATAAAGCCACTGAACTTTTACCCCAGAGCGGTTGCGATTATTAAGACTTTCTCCCGATGCTTCATTAGTAATGAAACCATCAGCGTCACTTTTGAAACCTGAAATTCGCATGGCCAGCACATCATCAATAACAGATACTGACGTAGCACCACTCACTCTTAACGTATTTTGATTACCTGCCAACAGAGAAATAAAACCGTTGGGGCCATCGTGAGACGGGGCGAAAGAGGTCAAGGTCATCGCTCCTGCTGCGGTGTTTTTACCGAACAATGTTCCTTGTGGTCCCCGTAATATTTCCAGTGATTCAATATCGACGAGGTCGTTAATCAACGCGTTTTGACGAGAACGATAAACGCCATCTACATACAGGCCTACCGACGATTCGAATCCGAAGTTTTGCGATGACGTGCCAATGCCGCGAATAGAAAACCCAGAATTAGTAACGCTTTGGTTTTGAAATGCGCCGAATGCAGGAACATAATTTTGTAAGTCGAAAACGTCACGAGAAACGGTATTGATAATGTCGTTTCCCGACAAAGCCGTGACGGAAACGGGAACGTCCTGAAGGTTTTGCGGCGTTTTTTGCGCGCTAACGATAATACGTTCTAGCTTTTTTTCTTGACCTGCTACATGGGGGGAAAGTGCCAGTGCGATAGATGCCACGATAATAAGAGGGGCATGTGGAAAAGTTGTCATTATTGTTTTGTTCCATAAATCAAATAACTACCGCGATATAGCTAATGCGGTATAAAAAGCAGGCAAGAGAGCCTCATTCGCTCTGAATAGACAGCGAAACTTACCGTATTTCCAATTGAAACCATACCGTTGGTAGGCCGCTAACTTGTTGCAATTATACAGTACCGTATTTTCTTCATAGTTTCACATGATGTATGCCTATTCAAAATATCAATTAAACTTATGGAAGTTCTTTTCTTACCATGGTTAACATATTGATAACAAAAGAACGTAAAATGACTGAAATCTATCTCGTTAGGCACGGCCAAGCGTCGTTTGGTAAGGCAAACTATGACAAATTAAGTGAGCTGGGTATTCAGCAGGCAAAATGGCTTGGCGAGTACTTTTCTCATCGAGAGGTAACGTTTGACGATGTCTATATGGGCGAGATGGTAAGACATGATGAGACTATGCAGGGCATTGCCGATGGTCTCGGTGACTTACCCGGTGCAAAAATACACAGCGAGCTGAACGAATTTAATTTCCAAGCGGTCGCAAAAGCCTACCTAGACGCAAACCCTCACGATGCGGTACCAGAAGGTGCTCCTCCGGCAGAATTTTACAGGCTATTAAGAAAAGCGATGCTTGCATGGGCAAGTGACGCATTACCTCATGAATTGCTAGACGAGTCATGGGCAGACTTTGAGCAACGTGCATTTACTATGCTTCAACATTTGCAACAAAGCGATAAAAAAAGAGTGTTAGTGGTTAGTTCTGGAGGCGCCATATCGATGATGCTAAAGCATATCATCGGGTATAGCGCTCCCATGGTAATCAATATGAACTTACAAATACGAAATGCGAGTTTTTCACAATGCTTCGCTAACAAACGAGGCGTTCATTTAAATAATTTCAACAGCGTTCCTCACCTGGATGTGATTGACAGGTTACACGCCATTACCTATAGCTAATTGGGGCAGATATGAACTTTGAATATAACGAAAGAACACAAACGCTTTTGACGAAGTTGAAAGACTTCATGCAACAAGAAGTTTATCCGATAGAAAAAGAATATATCCACGCTGTAGAAACGTCGAAGGATCGATGGAAAACGCCTGAGATGATGCAAACACTGAAACAAAAAGCGCAAGACGCGGGTTTATGGAACTTGTTTCTCCCAGAAGAATACAAGCCATATGGTGCCGGTTTAACTAATGCTGAATACGCACCACTATGCGAAGAGATGGGACGGGTGTTGTTCAGCGCTGAAATTTTTAACTGTAGTGCGCCAGATACGGGCAATATGGAAGTGCTAGCTAAATACGGAAACGATACGCACAAAAAAGCATGGTTAGAGCCGTTGCTTAAAGGGCAAATTCGTTCTGCATTCGCGATGACTGAGCCTGCCGTTGCATCTAGCGACGCGACGAACATCGAAACATCAATAGAACGTGATGGCGATGAATACGTGATTAATGGGCGTAAGTGGTATACCAGCGGTGCGATGAATGAAAACTGCAAGATAATGGTGGTAATGGGTAAAACCGATTTTGATGCACCACGCCATCAGCAGCAGTCGCAAGTTTTAGTTCCGATGAATACGCCAGGGGTAACCGTGGTGCGTCCTATGGCTGCAATGGGGTATTTTGATGAGCCTATCGGCCATGCTGAGGTGTTATTCGAAAATGTTCGAGTGCCTGCTGAAAACTTGTTACTTGGCGAAGGCCGAGGCTTTGAAATTGCGCAGGGGCGTTTAGGGCCAGGTAGAATCCACCACTGCATGCGATTAATTGGATGCGCACAACGTGCACTAGATATGGCGTGTGAGCGTGTAGAGCAGCGCGTTGCATTTGGAAAGCCGCTTAGTAAACAGCAATCTATTCGAGAAACGATAGCCAAAATGCACTGTGATATTGAACAAGCGCGTTTGCTCACCCTCAAAGCTGCAGACAATATGGATAAATATGGCAATAAAGTGTCTCGCGAAATTATTGCTGCAATCAAAATTGTTGCGCCTACTATGGCCTGCAATGTCATTGATGAAGCCATTCAGATGCACGGTGCCGCGGGTACTAGCCAAGATTACGTGTTGTCTGCGATGTATGCATACGCGCGCACCATCAAGCTAGCAGATGGCCCTGACCAGGTTCATATGATGCAACTTGGACGTAATCTTATTGCGGCTAAAAACGCATAAGGAGGTTATGTGACAGTTGAAAATAAACAGTCGCCACATGCGCTAGACTTGCCAACAATCAATAACTATTTGGCTGCTAATTGCGCTGAGGTTGGGGTGGTAAAAAGTGCTGAAAAGTTTGCAGGTGGTCAATCGAACCCCACCTTTAAATTGGTAACGAATAAGGGGACGTTTGTACTACGCAGACAGCCCCCTGGTAAGCTTTTGAAATCGGCACATGCCGTGGATAGAGAGTATAAGGTCATCAATGCACTGCAAAATAGCGATGTTCCCGTGCCTAGGGCCTATCACCTTTGTGAAGATGTTGACGTTATCGGAAGCATGTTTTACATAATGGCTTACGTTGAAGGGAATATCTTTTGGAACAGTGCGTTGCCAGAAATTGCGTCTTCAGATACACGAGGGAAGATGTACGGTGAGATGAATCGCGTTCTTGCTGCGCTTCACAACGTAGACGTTGAGCTCGTTGGTTTGGGTGATTACGGCAAACCCGGAAGCTATTTCGAACGTCAGTTGAGCCGTTGGACTAAACAGTATCGTGCGTCTGAGATTGAGCATATTGAAGAAATTGAACAGCTCATTGGTTATCTTGAAAAAAACCTTCCGGATGACGATGGACAAGTATCGTTGGTACACGGTGACTTTCGTTTAGACAATATGATGTTTGATATGTCTGATACGTCTAATCCCCGTGTTATTGCTGTGCTCGACTGGGAATTGTCTACGCTTGGGCACCCTTACGCCGATTTAGCGTATCAATGCATGCAATTACGGTTACCGTCTGATATCGCTCATGCTGCTGGTTTAGGTGGGCTTGATAGAGATGCATTGGGTATTCCGAATGAAAAAGCCTACATCAAAGACTATTGCGAGCGTCGTGGTATTGATGGCATCGATAACTGGACGTTCTATTTAGCGTTCAGTTTCTTTCGACTGGCAGCCATTGTGCAAGGTGTGGTCAAACGCGCTCATGACGGCAACGCATCGAGCGAGAAAGCCATGCAGCTTGGTGCCATGGTGAAGCCGTTGGCGCAAATAGCCAACCAGACGATACATCAAGACGCATAACGCGCATTGAGTTAGGCAAGATAGCGTAAACGAAAACAATTAGGATAGGTTATGAAAGCGATTGTATGTGAAGCCTTTGGGCCAATTGAAGACTTACAGTGCAAAGAGATAGCGGATCCCCAGGTAAAGCCGGGGCATGTTATTGTCGATGTACAGGCGGCGGGCGTAAACTTCCCCGACGGACTATTAGTGCAAGGCCTGTATCAAATGCAGCCAGATTTTCCCTTCATTCCCGGCAACGAAGTGGCAGGTGTTATAAATGAAGTGGGCGAGGGAGTTAAGCATGTTTCAGTCGGTCAGCGAGTTATTGCGCTGTCTAACCTCGGAGGTTATGCACAAAAAGCGTTAATACCCGCCACACACGTTATGCCTTTGCCTGATCCTATTCATGTAAATGAAGGGGCGGCATTAGTCACGGCGCACGCTACCGCTCATCATGCGTTAAAGCAGCGCGCAAAATTGCAACCCGGTGAAACCTTAGTGGTTACCGGTGCGGCAGGCGGAACGGGCCTAGCAGCGGTACAAATCGGGAAAATCATGGGGGCAAAAGTTATTGCCGTATGCTCAACCGAAGAGAAGCTAGCACTTGCCAAAGAACATGGCGCTGACATTCTTATTAATTACAAAGAACACGACCTAAAAGATAAGTTAAAAGAAGTGACCGGTGGTAAGGGTGCCGACGTAGTGTATGAATGCGTTGGAGGAGATACGTTCCACGCATGCAGTCGCAGTATGGCATGGGAAGGGCGCTTATTGGTCGTTGGTTTTGCCGGTGGGGAGATACCCAAATTTCCAGTAAACCTATCACTAGTGAAAGGCTATTCAGTTGTTGGTGTATTCTGGGGCTCATTTACTCAGCATGATCCCAAAGGGTTCGCTGATAACATGAAAGAGTTACTTACGTGGTACGTGCAGGGCAAGGTAAAAGTAGTGGTTGATGAAGCACTACCCCTTGAACAGGCGACGAAAGCCATGGCCAAAGTCATGAACCGAGAAGTTAAAGGCAAAATGGTAATTGTGCCTTAAGATATTATTGTCCATTAGCGAGCGGGTGATAGATACCCGCTCTTATCTATATCGCGATAGAGTATTTGTGTAGCGCACCCATGCTTCTTAAACAATATGAACCAAATTGGGCTATAGGCTTGAATTATGGCAGCACTCACAATCATGCGAGTATAACGACAAGAAGTAAATGACTAGCTGATGATGCGGCTAGTTACTGGGCAGATTTGTTGTCACTTGGAAGCGTGAGATGGATTAATTGCTGAGTAGCTTGATGGTCTTGCGTTGATTCGCGAGATGAAATCATTGAAGCTAACTTGTTGCTATTTAACGAAGCGCTTCGCGCTTTTTTAACTACGTTATGTGGTGTATTTGAGAACAATGACTCAGCGGCAACGTCTGGATTTTCTGAATTCGACGATGCAAGTGGGCTGACAATTACAAGCACGGCTGCAAAAACAGACGCGCTTAAACGTGTATTTTTCATCTTAGCACCCCTCTGTTCAGTAAAAAAATGAGCGGGGTAATTAATTAATCACCCCGTTCACCGGCTTTTTGTTTGTTCATAGCTATTACATCGAAATCAGTGCAGCAGTACTAGTCACGGTGCTATACGTAGGTATTAAAAGTCATACGTTTTTAATGCATGCCATGGACTGTAGCCTGTTACCAGGCTGTCACACCACCATCAACAGCAACTGTTTGGCCGTTCATATAACTGTTACCCGGTGAAAGTATCAGCATCATCGCATTCACGATTTCTTGCGGTTCACCCAGTCGCTTCATCGGGCTACCAAGTCCCAGCTGTTCACGTGCTTCAGGCGTATTGTAGCCATCAACGTTTAAGATATTAGTAGGACTGTAGAAAGGACATATGGCATTAACACGAACATTTTTTCTACCGTACTCCACCGCGGCGGTGCGGGTTATTCCGGATACTGCGTGTTTCGCTGCCGCATAAGCGCCGCCCTTAGGTGCGCCACCTAAACCGGCTAACGAGCTCACATTTAAAATGTGTCCTTCCTTTTGTCCGAGCATGGCAGGTACCTGATACTTCATGCCAAACATCACGCCTTTAACATTAACTGCAAACTGCTGATCGATTATTTCTTCTGTCATCTGATGAAGCGGAGCGGGCGTGTGGGCAATTCCTGCATTATTTACCGCAATATCGAGGCGCCCGAATTTAGCCAATGCAATATCAACAAGTTCTTTATTAAGTGCCTCACTTGAAATATCGCCTGCTAGCATCTCAACATCGGTGATGGGCAACAGTTCATCTGTGATTGTTTGCAATCCTGTTTCGTCAATATCCGTTAATATCAATTTAGCGCCACGCTCCGCGAGCCCCTTTGACAGCAGCCGACCAAACCCGCTTCCCGCGCCAGTAATTAAAACAATACGATTGGTAAAATCTAATAATGAGTCCATGATGCCTCTTATGCTTGGTTAGTGTTATTAATGAATTGAATAAGGCGTTCAGCGAGTTCTTCACCCTTGTCTTCTTGAACAAAATGTCCGCCTTGTTTGATGATGGCATGGGGCATACCGTTACAGCCCGGTATCAGTTTTTGCATTATTTTTTCTCCTCCTGCTGTAACGGGGTCGCTGTCACTAAATGCTGTTAGAAAGGGTTTGTTAAACTGTTTAAGGCTTTCCCACGCATCTCTGTTGGCTTGCGATTCTCTGCTATCAGGGCTTGTGGGAACCAATAGAGGAAAGGCTCTAGCACCAGATTTATATGCTTCACTCGGGTAGGGTGCATCATAAGCGTGGCGTGCTGCCTCACTCATTGCCTGTACGGTTGCACTCGCTATAATATTCGACGTAGGAAATACCGGAATGTCTTGGGAAAACCTGCGCCACGTAGTAAACGCTTCGCTGGGCGCATGATCGCCTGTCGGTAGGCCAGTATTAGAGGCCATTACCCCCGAAAACTTCTCTGGATACTCAGCCACTAAGCGAAGCCCTATTAGCCCGCCCCAGTCTTGACAGAACAGTGTGGCAGGTGTCGGTACGCACTCGTGCAACCATTCCTTGACCCATATTAGATGCCGAGCGTAGGTATAGTCTGATTGAAGACTGGGTTTATCTGAGCGACCAAACCCTATAAGGTCAGGGGCTAACACGTTAAAACCCGCATCAGCTAGTAAGGGTATCATTTTTCGATATAAATAAGCCCAGCTTGGCTCGCCGTGAAGTAACACAATAGGATGACCGTCTTTAGGCCCCGCTTGATAATAGGCCATTGACAGTTCACCGCCTATCGTATCGGTCACCTGTATATAAAGTGGTTCATAAGAGAAATCTTGAATAGAAGAAAAAGCACTTTCTGGTGTTTTTAGCACTTGCATAACACAACCATCCTTTGTGAATTATTTGTTAACTTTTTCATTGCTCGTTAACAAAAGCACTCTATTTCTCACGTGTCAAACTTTAGTCATGCCACTAAAACCGTGGAGTAGCCTCGAATTTAGGACACAAAGCGGGGTGAGCGGTAATATTAAATATTCTGATGAATGTCTATAACACCAATAAACTTGGATGATTGTGCCTACTGCAATAACATCCCGTTAACGTGATAAACAGGATACGGTTATGACTGAGATGGAAAATAAAGCGGTTTCATATGCAGTAGAAGAAGGCATTGCTAAGCTGGTAATGCAAAGCGGGCCGGTAAATGCGTTGTCAAAAGCGCTCAGAGTTGGGCTTATTGACGGTGTTGAACAGGCATTAAGTGACGACAGCGTCAAGGCTATTGTTGTTACCTCTTCGCTACCCATTTTCTCCGGCGGAGCAGATATCAGTGAGTTTTCTGGCGGCGACCTTTCTCCTATGCTTCCAGAAGTGCTGGATAAAATTGAAAATGCCTCCAAGCCTGTTATCGCGGTTCTCCCTGGGCCTGCATTTGGCGGCGGTTTAGAAGTCGCATTGGCATGTCACCACCGTATTACTTTTGCAGATAACCAAGTGGGCTTACCTGAGGTTAATTTGGGTATTCTACCAGGCGCTGGCGGAACACAGCGTTTACCTCGCCTAGCGGACGTACAGACAGCGCTCACTATGATTGCTTCTGGAAAGCCAACTTCTGTCCTTAAATTACCAAAAGTATTCGATAAAATATCGGATAAACCAGAACACCTTCTAGACGATACGAAGCAATATTTAGCTTCTCTATCGCCAAGTAATGCTATTAAGCGTACTAGCGATATTGCGCTTGAAATGACAGATGGAATTCAGGCTATATTCGACGCAGTCATGGCGCAAACAAAGAAAGCAGCACGAGGCTTTTTCGCACCGCTTAAATGTATTGAAGCGGTTCATGGTGCTTATACGTTAGCGTTTGACGAAGGCTTGAAGCATGAAGGCCGCTTATTCATGGAGTGCATGAATACACCGCAAGCACGAGCGCAGCAGCACTTCTTTTTTGCTGAACGTGCAGCCGGTCATGTGAGTGATTTTGATAAGTCTACCCCTGAGAGAACAATACAGAAGGTGGCTATTATCGGTGCAGGAACAATGGGCGGTGGCATTGCAATGAATTTTGCAAATGCTGGTATTCCCGTAACTATGCTCGAGCTTAAAGAGGAAGCGCTAGACAAAGGTTTAGCGTTAATACGTAAAAACTACGAGAACTCTGCAAAGAAAGGCAAACTGACACAAGAGCAAGTTGAAACCCGAATGGCGTTATTGTCGGGCACAACAAGCTACGATGATTTATCTGACGTTGACTTAGTTATTGAAGCCGTTTTTGAAAAAATGGAAGTGAAGAAAGCGGTGTTTTCTGAACTAGACCGAGTCTGTAAGGCTGGCGCAATATTAGCGTCAAATACATCAACGCTAGATATCGATGAAATTGCGACATCAACATCGCGCCCAGAAGATGTTATAGGTCTTCATTTCTTCTCACCTGCCAACGTTATGCGTTTACTTGAAGTAGTGAAAGCAGACAAGACGTCGGCTGAAGTAATCAAAACATGTATGAAGCTGGCCAAGCGCATTAAGAAAGTGGCTGTGCTGGTAGGCGTATGTTTTGGCTTCGTAGGTAACCGTATGATCGAGCCCTACGGCCGTGAAGCAAATCGCTTGTTACTAGAAGGCGCATCGCCAGAGCAAGTAGACAAAGTTCTGACTGACTTCGGCATGCCTATGGGACCCTTTACAATGGGTGACATGGCCGGTTTAGATATTGGTTATTATGTTCGCCAATCACGCCAAGCGTTTATCTCTCATGACCCTGCTTATGGTGCGGTAGCGGATAGGCTTGTTGAGATGGGTCGAAATGGTCTTAAAACTGGCCGTGGTGCGTATAACTATGATGCAGGAAGTCGCGTTCCCATTCCAGATCCTGAAGTGCTAGACATTGCCCGAAAAGAGGCCGAGCGTCTTGGTGTTCCTCAGCGCACTGATATTAGCGATGAAGAAATAATGGTGCGTGTGTTGTATACCCTCATTAACGAGGGGGCGCACATTTTAGATGAAGGTATCGCGGCAAAATCGAGTGATATCGACGTAATTTACGTTTATGGATACGGATTCCCTGTGTACCGCGGTGGTCCGATGCAGTATGCCGATGAAATCGGTCTAAGCACAATTCTCGAGAAATTAACTGCTTATCGAGATCAGCTTGGCGACTACGGTAAAATGTGGCTAGAACCAAGTGACCTACTCGTTAAGCTGGCGCAAGAAGGCGGCAGCTTCAAGAATTATAAAAAATAAGCCAAACATAAGGAAAGAATTGTATGCGTGATGCAGTAATTGTAAGTACCGCGAGATCTCCAATTGGTCGTGCCTATAAAGGCGCACTCAACAATTTACCCGCGCCTTCGTTAGGCGGACATGCTATTGAAAACGCTGTCGCACGTGCAGGTATTGACCCTTCAAGTGTTGATGACGTGATAATGGGCGCTGCACTTACACAAGGCAGTGGAAGTATGAACATCGGCCGTCTAGCCGGTCTTGCTGCAGGTTTACCTGTTACGGTGTCAGGAATGACTCTAGACAGACAGTGTAGCTCTGGTATGTACGCCATTGCTACGGCGGCTAACGCTATCCGTAGTGGCGACACCAATATTATGGTTGCCGGCGGTTTAGATTCTATCTCGTTAGTTCAAAACAAACATATGAATATGCACCGCGTTGTCGACCCTCAACTGGTTGCAAAGCACAAAGACATTTATATGCCGATGTTGCAAACCGCCGAAATAGTCGGTCAGCGTTACAATATCAATCGTGACGTACAAGATGAATATGGTTATCAAAGCCAGATGCGCACGGCAGCGGCGCAAGCGGCGGGTAAGTTTGACGATGAAATTGTACCTATCACGGCCACGCAAACCTTATTCAATAAAGAAACAGGTGAGACGTCTGAGCGTGAAGTTACACTTTCAAAAGACGAGGGTAATCGCCCTGAGACGACACTTGAAGGTTTACAGTCCCTTAAACCAGTAATAGAAGGTGGACGTATTACAGCGGGTAATGCAAGTCAATTATCAGACGGTGCAAGTGCGACTGTTATTATGGACGAAGCATCAGCTGCAAAAGGTAATGCGTCTCCTCTTGGTATCTATCGCGGTATTGCGGTAGCAGGTTGTGAACCTGACGAAATGGGCATAGGCCCTGTTTTTGCTATTCCAAAATTATTAAAACAACATGGGTTAACCATGGATGATATTGGTCTGTGGGAACTAAATGAAGCTTTTGCGGTTCAGGTATTGTACTGCCGAGATAAATTAGGTATCCCAGACGAATTATTAAACGTAAACGGTGGAGCCATTTCTATTGGTCATCCGTACGGCATGAGCGGTGCTCGCATGGTGGGCCATGCGCTCATCGAAGGTAAACGACGCGGTGCAAAATTTGTAGTTTGCACCATGTGTATCGGCGGCGGCATGGGCGCTGCTGGTTTATTCGAAGTTCTATAGGTATTTGGTATGGAAGGTTATAAAGCTCCACAACGTGACGCCATGTTTGTAACACATGAGCTATTAGATTATCAGAAGCATTATCAGGCACTTGGTTTTGACGAAGCATCTGAAGACCTGGTTTCTGCGATTTTTGCTGAAGCGGCAAAATTTTCGGAAAATACACTGGCTCCCATCAACCAATCGGGTGATGAAGAAGGCTGTAAGTGGGAAGATGGCGTAGTAACGACGCCTAAAGGTTTTAAAGAAGCTTACCAAACGTATGTTGAAGGCGGTTGGCCAAGTATGGCACATCCAGAAGAATTCGGTGGCCAAGCATTACCGTATTCACTAGCGTCTATCATCGCTGAATGGTTTTCGGGTGCAAACCACTCTTGGGCTATGTATCCAGGCCTGAGTCAAGGTTGTATGGAAACATTAAAAGCACATGGCACCAAGCAACAACAAGATATGTTCTTGCCTAAGCTTATCAGCGGTGAGTGGACAGGAACAATGTGCTTAACTGAATCACACTGTGGTTCAGACCTAGGTATGCTTAAATGTCGCGCAGAGCCTCAAGAAGATGGCACATATAGCCTAACTGGTACAAAAATCTTCATCTCTGCGGGTGAACACGATATGTCAGAAAACATCGTGCATATTGTACTTGCACGTTTACCTGATGCGCCAGAAGGCACCAAAGGTATTTCATTGTTTGTCGTACCTAAGTTTAACGTTTCAGAAGCGGGTGAAAAGCTTGATAGAAACCCTGTGGCTTGTGGCAGTATCGAACACAAGATGGGTATCAAGGCGAGTGCGACTTGCGTGATCAACTTTGACGGCGCTAAAGGCTATCTGATTGGGCCACCAAACCGTGGTTTAAACTGCATGTTCACTTTCATGAATACTGCACGTATCGGCACAGGGCTTGAAGGTTTGGCAGCGTCAGAAGCGTCTTTCCAAGGTGCGTTGCGTTACGCGAAAGACCGTGTTCAATTCCGTTCGCTTACTGGTCGTAAGAATCCAGATGGTCCGGCAGATCCAATCATCGTTCATCCAGACGTGCGTAGAATGTTGCTTACTCAAAAAGCCTTCTCTGAAGGCAACAGAGCATTAGCCGCATACTGTATGCAAATGGTTGACGTGACTATGTACAGTGATGATGAACAAGCTAAGCAAGTTGCGGAATCGAAATTAGCGTTTCTTACACCAATTGTTAAAGCGTTCTTAACTGAAACTGCTCAAGAATCTACGAGCTACGGTATGCAGGTTTACGGTGGTCATGGTTTCATTAAAGAATGGGGCATGGAGCAGTTAGCGCGTGATACACGTATTTGTACTATGTACGAAGGCACAACGGGTATACAAGCTGTAGATTTATTAGGCCGAAAAGTAATGGGCTCTAACGGCGAGTTGCTTAACGTCTTCGTTAAAGAAGTACGTGATTATTGTAATTCACTACGCGATAACGCTCAGTTTAGTGCGTGGACTAATGCACTTAATTCTCATCTTGATGAGTGGCAGCAAGTAACCATGGATATTGGTAAAGCAGCAGCCTCTAACCCAGACGAGATAGGTGCAGCGTCTGTCGATTACTTGATGTATTCAGGTTATGTTACTGTGGCTTATTTCTGGCTTCGTATGGCGGTAAAAGCACAAGAGCAGATTGATGCAGGTAGCACTGAGACTGAATATTACAAGAGTAAGATTTTGACCTCGGGCTTCTACTTCGACCGACTATTAACGCGTACTCGTTCGTTAGTATCGGCGATGCAATCAGGTGCAGACAACTTAATGTCTATGCCAGAAAGTATGTTCGCTGTAGAGTAAAAGCAAAAATATAGAAGCCGGGCTAATGCCCGGCTTTTTTTTGCCTTCAGTTTTTACATTTATCTACCTAGTTAATAGGCACCCTAATGGAAAATCACACTCTTATTACATCAAATACAATTTCTATTGATGGACGAGACATCCACTACCTACGTCGCAAAGGGAAGGGCAAAAATAACCCCGTTATAGTATTCCTTCACGGATTCCCTGAAAATGCACATGCTTGGGAACCCCTAATATCCGAACTGCCTCTAGGTTATGATATTATTGCGCCCGACTTGCCTGGATACCATAAATCTGAACCATTGACACCCATAGACGAATACAAGGTAAACGCGCTTATCGAAAGAATGGCGTCATTTATTGATAGCGTGTGCATGGGGCGAAAAGTGACGTTAATCGGTCACGATTGGGGTGGGGCGATCGCTTGGCCACTTGCCGCTTTTAAGTCTTCGCTTTTTTCTCGCCTTATTATTATTAATGCGGCGCATCCCTCTACGTTTACTCGGGCCTTGATCAATAGTGAACAGCAACGATTTAAAAGTGACTATATTCACCGTCTTGTTTCTGACGATGCTGAAAAGGTTTTGATAGCGTCAAACTTTGCCCTTTTAAAGGATATGCTTGGTAGAGAGTTGTTTGACACCCATAGTGATTATGCTGAAATGCTGTTAAACAGCTGGAAGAATACGAGTAATCTTTCGGCTATGTTAAATTATTATCGTCTGATGCCTCAGTTACCGCCGAAAGCAAAAGCGAGCGAAAGCGCTTTGTCATCACTTCGCGTTCCTTCTATCCACATTAAAATCCCGACAATGGTATTGTGGGGAAGAAATGATGTGGCGTTTGAAGAAAATATACTAGATGATTTATCTGATTATGTAGAGGATTTGAGCATTCACTATCATGATACCGCTACTCACTGGGTACACCGTGAACAAGCTAGCTGGGCGGCAAAATGTATAAGAACATTTGTTGAAGCCAAATAAAAATGGCCCCGTTAGGGGCCACCAGCGCGGTTATGAACCGCAACCATGTTGAAAAGGTATCACATGGAGTGTGAAATAAGACACTTAAATCCTGCTGTTTAACTCAGCAGCGATAGGGTTAGATTCGAGCCCTTGTTCAGCTATCCATGCCTGAAGGGTTTTACCATCTGCTTCAGGTGTTTGA
Source organism: Alteromonas sp. 4NH20-0056 (assembly GCF_057539655.1). Lineage (NCBI taxonomy): Bacteria > Pseudomonadati > Pseudomonadota > Gammaproteobacteria > Alteromonadales > Alteromonadaceae > Alteromonas > Alteromonas sp. 4NH20-0056. The sequence continues at coordinate 223,727 of NZ_BAAJLS010000006.1, forward strand.
AGGTCTTTGCTCGGCATTTTCTTTACTAACAAGGTGCCGACTTCTACAGCGTTGTTTGACAAGGCAGTGCGTATCAAGCTCAGACCGTTACAACTAATACCGCCGTAATAGTCATGAAGCTTTAGATTATAGTCTGATTGCACACTACGCATTTTCTTTCTAAGTTCGCCTTTATCGTCAGCTTGTACAATTGTACAAATATTTGCAAGGGCTTCGTTAACGTCGGCTGCTTGAGTGGTGTTAGAAAATGCCAAGCACGACGCAGTAATAAAAAGTGATGTTTTAACGATCTTCAACATGGTTAAACTCTCTTCATCGTTGGTTGTTTGTTCGCGCAGATTAAACAACGAAAAAGTAAAACGACAAACATATAGAGTAATAACTAAGTATGATAATTAATACTTTATTATTTCACTGATAAGTTAAGTGATTGTTTTAAATAATGTAAGTGAAATCCATTCCGCTACTGTGAGATATCTTCATCCACTTCTATTGACACTCAAAAGTATAAAAATGAACACTTCTATAGACACCCACAACACTTCTATAGACACCCACAGTTATTACGCTGAATAACCAGAGTGTAAATATGGAAGT